>NZ_JCAFSQ010000006.1:0-252578 GCF_059369375.1 Stenotrophomonas sp. YJH_SMC_48-3
GCTATTGTTGAGGGGCTGGGGTGGTACCGCACCACGTTGGCTTGCCTACATCGGCGGTCCTCAAAGGCCGCTAGATCCTTTATCGACGTTAAGGTGCGGGATGGGGATCGCTCGGCTCGTCTGTCGGCTGCTATCCGCAGAAATCATGTTGACGGTCCCTCCACCCTGGCTCCTACATACCGCGTAGGAGCCGGGAGGAACATACAAGCCCATGCTCGGCTGCGGTTTGCCGCGCGCAAGGCAGCCGAGCATGGGCTCGGCTCTACAGGCAGGCATCACCGGGCTGCGGTTAGACTCGTGCAATGACGCCTGCCCACGATCCGCGCCGCGCCCAGCTGCGGCGCCTGAAAGCCCTCGCACTGGGCCTGCTGCTGCTGATGCTGGTCGGTTTCGCGGTCAGCCACTGGCAGGGCGAACGCGGCATCTGGGCCTGGGTTTCGGCCTTCTGCGAAGCCGCAGCCGTGGGCGCGCTGGCCGACTGGTTCGCCGTGGTCGCGCTGTTCCGGCGGCCGATGGGCCTGCCGATTCCGCACACCGCGATCATCCCGCGCAGCAAGGAGCGCATCGGCGACAGCCTGGCGCTGTTCGTGCGCGACCAGTTCCTGGAGCCGGGGGTGCTGCTGGCCAAGCTGCAGGTGTTCGATCCGGCCAGCCGCCTCGGCAGCTGGCTGGCCGACCCGGCACGCTCGCGCATGCTGGCCGACATGGCCCGCGGCTGGGCGCTGCAGGCGCTGGATTTCTTCGACGAAACCGCCGTGCGCCGGCAGCTGCACGGCTTCGTGGTGCAGCAGTTGCGGCAGTGGAATGCCGCTGCCACTGCCGGTGAACTGCTGGCCCTGCTGACCGCCGAAGGCCGCCATCAACGCGTGCTGGACGAGGGCCTGCAGCGCCTGGGCCGCTGGCTGGAACAGCCGGAGGTGAAGGAACGCGCCTCGCAGCTGATTGTGCGCCACATCCAGCGCGAATGGCCGACGCTGTCGAGCACGGTGAACTGGGTCAAGCCGATCGACGAGATCGGCGACAGCCTGGCCGAACGCCTGGCCCGCGCGGTGCTGGAAGAGCTGCAGCAGGTGCTGGCCGAGCCGCAGCATCCGCTGCGCCAGGACTACGAGACCTGGTTGCAGAACTACGTGCAGCGCCTGCGCGAGGATCCGGCGCTGGCCGAGCGCATCGAGCAGCTCAAGCAGGAAATGATCGACCACCCGGCCCTGCAGGAGTACGTGCAGGGGCTGTGGGCGCGCATCCACGCCAGCCTGCGGGCGGACCTGCAGCGCGAGGATTCGGCGCTGGTCGGCCACCTGCAGCGTAGCCTGGGTTCGCTCGGTGCCAGCCTGCAGGCCGACCCGGCGCTGCGCGAGGCACTGAACCAGCATCTGATGGAAGGTGCGCAGCGCCTGACCGGGCGCCTGCGCGAGGGCGTCACCACGCATATCGCGCAGACCGTGAAGGGCTGGGACGAGCGGCACCTGGTCGAACAGCTGGAACTGAGCGTGGGCCGTGACCTGCAGTTCATCCGCTTCAACGGCACCCTGGTCGGCGGGCTGATCGGCCTGCTGCTGCACGCGGCAACCGTGGTGTTCAGGTTCTAGCCGCCAGAGCTCCACGGCATCGTCATGCTTGATTCATGAAATGCGAATGCCTATCATTTACTGATCGGTTGTGCGCTTAGTCAGATGGCACGGAAACGTGCCCATCGCCCGTGTACATCCCCGCCTTCCGCGCTGACCGCCCGCGCGGGACGTGCCTCGTGTCGATGGGACACGCTGGGCAACATGCGCAGGGCGCAGGGGCCGCGGACGCATTCCATCCCTCCTCCAACCTGCAGGACCTCCTTGGACCGCTCGCCCGTTACCGCCAGCCCCCGCACCTTGTTCTCCAACCCGCGCTGGGGCGTGCTGTCACGCTCGTTGGCTGCGATCTTCGGTGGCTACGCGCTGGCCTCGATGACCAGTGTGTTCTGCGCAGTGGCGCTGCCCGGCGCGCGCGGCCAGACCGTGCTGACCGGCATGCTGCTGGCGATCCTGGTCGCCGCCTGCGCGGCGTTGTGGGCGTTCGCCACCCGCAGCGCGCTGCGTGCGTGGGTCGGCATTCTCGCTCCCGCCCTGCTGATGGCTGCCATCGCGCGCATGCTGGGGGCCTGGGCATGAAGAACGGATTCCGCCAGTCGATGGCCTGGCTGCACACCTGGACCGGCCTGCTGGTCGGCTGGTTGCTGCTGCTGATCTTCATGGCCGGCACCGCCAGCTATTACCGCGAGGAAATCAGCCGCTGGATGCGCCCGGAGCTGCCGTCCAGCAACGTCAGCATCGACGTGGCCGCGCAGCGCGCGGTGGCCTACCTGCAGGCCAATGCGAGCCACGCCGAGAACTGGTTCGTCACCCTGCCGCAGCCGCGCAACCCGGCCATGCAGATGTTCTGGCGGCTGCCACCGGAACTGGCCGACCCCAGCCGTGGCCGCCGCGGTGGCTTCGGCGACGCCACGCTGGACCCGAACAGCGGCCAGGCACTGAAGGCGCGCGAGACCCGTGGAGGCGACTTCTTCTACCGCCTGCACTTCGACCTGCACTACATCCCGGTGTACTGGGCGCGCTACCTGGTCGGGTTCTGCGCGATGTTCATGCTGGTGGCGATCATCACCGGCGTGATCACCCACAAGAAGATCTTCAAGGACTTCTTCACCTTCCGCAAGGACAAGGGCCTGCGCTCCTGGCTCGACTTCCACAACGTCAGCGCGGTGATGGCGCTGCCGTACCACGCGATGATCACCTACACCGGCATCGTCACCCTGATGATCATGTACCTGCCGTGGGGAGTGAAGGTCGCCTACCCCCAGGACGAGGACAAATTCATCAGCGAGGCTTTCGGCGGCCTTCCGGAAGTGACCTCGCCCGCCGAGGGCCGCGCCACGCCGCTGCCGATCGCACAGTTGCTGGACAGCGCACGCGCGCATTGGCACGGCGTGGAGGTGGCCGGTTTCACCGTGTCCAATCCGGGGGCGGCCAATGCGGTGATCGACATCCGCCAGCGCGATGGCAAGCGCCTGTCCATCGACACCCCGGCCGTGCGTTACGACATGGTCAGCGGTGCTCTGCTTGAGGAAACGCCGCCATCGGGCGGTGCCACCGCCACCCGTGGTGTGCTGTACGGCCTGCACCTGGCACGTTTTGCGGACTGGGGCCTGCGTGCACTGTTCTTCCTGTCCGGTCTGGTGGGCTGCCTGATGGTCGCCAGCGGCGTGGTGCTGTGGGCGGTGAAGGAACGACCGAAGCATGCGAAGAGTGGACGCACCGGCTTCGGCCTTCGCCTGGTCGATGCGCTCAACATCGGCACCGTGGCTGGCCTGCCGATCGCCTTCGCGGCGTACTTCTGGGGCAACCGCCTGCTGCCGCTGGACATCGCCGAGCGCGCGAGTGCGGAGGCCAACGTATTCTTCTACGCTTGGGCCGGCGCGCTGCTGGCCGCCTTCATCTGGCCGAAGCGAATGATGTGGGCGTGGCAGCTCTACCTGGGCGCGGCCGCGTTCGCACTGGTGCCGGTGGTCAATGCGTTGACCACGCATGCGCACCTGGGCAACACCCTGCGCAACGGCGACTGGGTACTGGCCGGCGTCGATCTTTCGATGATCGTCTTCGGCGCAATGCTGGCGATGTGCGGCTGGCGCATGCAGCGCTGGACGCCACCGCTGAGCGCGGCCGAGAAGAAGAAGCGTGCGGCGGCGGCTGCGGCGCCAGTGGCTGTGGTCGAAGCCGCCGAAGCGGAGGTCAGTGCATGATGCTGCTGGCGTTGACCCTGTCGTTTTCCGCGTTCACCGCGCTGTCGCTGGCGATGGAAAGACACCAGTACGACCTGCACGGCAAGGCTGCGGCCAGCCCGGCACGGCGCACGCAGTGGCGGGTGCTGGGCTGGGCCCTGCTGACGGTGGCGTTCGCGTTGTGCGTGGCCGATCACGGCTGGGCGATGGGCCCGGTGCTGTGGCTGGGCGCAATGACCATGTGCGGCGTGGCACTCTCGTTCGGGCTGTATCCGTACCGGCCGAAGTGGATCGCACCGCTGGCGATCACGCTGCCGGCGCTGGGGCTGGTGGTGGCGTTGCTGTAACCGCCATCCACGCATGGCGTGGATCTACTGAACAACCATCCAGGCGTGGCGTGGATCCACCGGCCAGACAGGGGTAGTGCCGGCCGCTGGCCGGCACCTCATGAACCCTTTGCGGATCTGACACCGTTGCCGGCCAGCGGCCGGCACTACCGGGCTTACCCCAGCCGCTTCAGTTCCCATGCGCGGTGGATGCGCGCGTTGCGCTCGAAATCCGGACCGATGGTGCGTGCGGTGATCTCGCGGCACTGGGCGAATTCGGCGATGGCGTTCTCTTCCAGCTTGAAGCGGCGGAAGTTGTTGGAGAAGTACAGCACGCCACCCGGTGCCAGCCGGGCCACCGCCGCCCGCAGCAGCTTCACCTGTTCGCGCTGCACGTCGAAATCATCGGCGCGGGCGGAGTTGGAGAAAGTCGGTGGATCACAGAAGATCACGTCGTACTGGCCGCGGTCGCCTTCCAGCCAGGCCATCGCGTCGGCCTGGACCAGCAGGTGCTGGCTGCCCCCCTGCCCGTTCAGCGCAAGGTTGTCGTAGCACCACTGCAGGTAGGTGGCCGACAGGTCGACGCTGGTGGTGCTGGCGGCACCGGCCACGGCGGCCTGCACGCTGGCCACGCCGGTGTAGCAGAACAGGTTCAGGAAACGCTTGCCACGCACCTGCTCGGCCATCATCCGGCGCAGCGGGCGATGGTCAAGGAACAGGCCGGTGTCCAGGTAGTCGAACAGGTTCACCTGCAGCAGTGCATGGTTCTCGCGCACCACGATGAACTCGTCACGCTGCTCGAAGCGGCCGTACTTGCTGCCGCCCTTGCCGCGCTCGCGCGACTTCATCGACACCTGCTCCGGCGGAACGCCGAATACTTCGCGCGCGGCGGCCAGCAGCTCGTTGCGGCGGCGGCGCACGTCGTTCTCGGGAATCGCCGCCGGTGCCGCGTACTCCTGCACATGCAGGAAGGTGCGGCGCTTGCCCCCGTCTTCCTCGTAGACATCAATGGCCGCCGCGTACTCCGGCAGGTCGGCGTCGTAGGCGCGGAAGCAGGTGATGTCCTCGCGGGCACGCCAGCTCTTGAACTTCTTCAGGTTCTTGCGCAGCCGGTTGGCCACCATCTGCGCGCCTTCGCTCAGCTCGCGCGGCTGTGCCGGATCACGACCCGGCACGGCAATCGGATCGCAGACGATCAGCGCGCATTCCAGCGCACCGTTGAACATCTGGTACTTCTTGCTGGCGCGCAGGCCAGTGGCGAAGGCCAGCTCGTCATTGCCGCACAGCAGGCTGGCACGCCACTGCGGCACGGCCTTCTGCAGGGCATTGCCCAACGCGCGGTACAACGCCGGATCGGCAGCCAGGCGTTCGTCGTACGGCGGGTTACAGACCACCGCACCGATCTCCTGTTCGGGCGCGGCCAGGTCGGCGACATCGGCGCGGGTGAAGCGGATCGCGTGGGCGACGCCGGCAACCTCTGCATTCTCGCGGGCGGCCTGGATCGCGGCCGGGTCGATATCGCTGCCATGGATGACCGGCTTCAGCGCGGCCAGGCCGGCCGCTTCGCGCTCGCGTGCTTCGCTCTGGATGGACTTCCAGGCCGCCTTGTCGAAGCCCAGCCAACGGCTCGGCGGCAGGCTGCCATGCCGCATCAGGCCAGGGGCGACGTCGGCGGCCATCAGTGCACCTTCGATCAGCAGCGTGCCGCTGCCGCACATCGGGTCCAGCAGGCCGCCTCCGGCGGTGTGCAGGCGCGGCCACTGCGCGCGCAGCAGCAGCGCGGCGGCCAGGTTTTCCTTCAGCGGCGCCTCGTGGGCGGCACCGCGCCAGCCACGGCGATGCAGCGGGCCACCGCCGAGGTCGATCGACAGCGAAGCACGGCCCTTGCGCAGCGACAGGTTGACGCGCACATCGGGCAGGTCGGTGTTGACCGAGGGGCGCTCCAGGCCTTCATCACGCATCCGGTCGACGATGGCGTCCTTGATCCGCTGCGCGGCAAAGCGCGCATGGGTGATCTTGTCACCGGACACGTGTGCGTCCACCGCCAGGGTCATCTCCGGCGTGATGTGCTCGTGCCACGGCAGCGCACGCACGCCGTCATACAGGGCCTGCTCGTCCGGGCAGTCGAACTCGGCGATCGGCCACAGCACGCGGCTGGCCAGGCGCGACCACATCACGATCCGCAGCGCCTGCGCCAGTTCGCCCTCGGCGTTGACGCCGGCAATGGTGGCGGTGGCCTTGCCAAGGCCCAGGGCCGACAGTTCATCGGCAAGCAGGTATTCCAGGCCCTTGGCGCAGGAGACGAAGAATTTCACGGGGTCGGTTCGCAGGTGGTCGGGCGCGGCACAGGGGCCGGGCCGGTCGGAAAGGAGGGCCGTAGGCACGGCCGGCAGGCCCGCGCCGGGGGCGGCGGGGCTGCCATTGTAGTCAATGCGGGCAGGCGCGCCGTGCGCCCCGGCTTCACAGTTGCCGCAGCAGGCGCTCGAAGGCCTGCGCAGAGGCCTCCACGTGGCGCTCCAGGCGGTGGCCATCGTCAACCAGCAGCAACTGCGCCGAACGCGCCTGCGCCCAGGCAATCACGCCGGCAGCCGGTACCACGTCGTCATGCCAGGCCTGCACCACCGTGGTCGGCACCGCAGCGGCGTCCAGCGCCGGCATCGGGCCCATGGTGGTCGGCGGCACCATCAGGAACAGGCCGGCTACCGGCACCTGCAGCGAGGCGATGGCGGAAATGTAGGCGCCCAGGCTGGAGCCGGCCAGTACCACCGGCCCCTGACGGGCAGCGATGGCGGCGCGTTCAACCAGACGGCGCAGGCGGGTCGGCACGTCGCCCACCCGGCTGACCTCGCTCATCGCGTCCAGATCGGTGTAGTCGGGGCGCTCGTGGGTCCAGCCCAGGCGTTGGGCCACCTCGGCCAGCGCGGTGACCTTGGTCGCCTCCGGGCCGCTTTCGAAGCCATGGGAGAGGATGCAGTGGCCGCGACTCATGCGCGTGCTCCGTGGGCGCGGGCCAACCAGGAAAGAGAAGGCAGGTTCATGCCGCAATGCTAGCATCGCCGGATGCCCAACCCGCTCCTGCCCGGCCTGCAGCTGCAGCCCCTGCCCTACCACGACCGACTGCCGCTGCGCGATCCGGCCACGCTGGAGATGGTGGTGATCCACTGCACCGAGCTGCCCGATCTGGCGACGGCCCGCGAGTACGGCGAGCGCGTGCTGTATGACAGCGGTGCCGGCAACAGCGGGCACTTCTACATCGACCGCGATGGCAGCGTGGTGCAGTACGTTGCGCCCGAACGCGTGGCCCACCACGTGCGCGGCATGAACGCGCATACGCTGGGCATCGAGCTGGTCAATACCGGGCGCTACCCGCACTGGTTCGACAGCCGTCACCAGGCGATGGACGAGGCCTACACCGAGGCGCAACTGAAAGCGCTGGAGCGGCTGCTGCAGGCGCTGGTGGTGCGCTATCCGTCGCTGCAGCGGATTGCCGGGCATGACCAGCTGGACCTGGAGCAGGTGCCGGCCAGCGATGATCCGACGCTGAGGGTGGCACGCAAACGCGACCCGGGCCCGTTGTTCCCTTGGGCGCGGGTGCTGGCGAAGGTGCCGCTGCAGCCGGTTGGGTAAGCGGCAGGGCTGCGCCCTGCACCTGCGGTAGTGCGGGCTGCTGGCCGGCAACAGCAGGCTATCCGTGGGATGGCAGGGTGGGCCCGGTTGCGGGGGACGCCGTAAATCCCCAGGCCGGCCCAGCCGCTGGCGGCTGTGCGTTCGGGCGCTCGCGAAGCAGTGCTTCGCAAGCAAAGCGCCCTCACCCCTGGGGGCTTGGCCGCGGCATCCATGCCGCGGACACCCGCAACCGGACCCATCCCGCCTTCGACAGATTTCTGCCGCTGTTGGTGGGTGCCGACCGTTGGTCGGCACGGAGTCGGATCGATCGGAGGGTGCCCTTGTAGAGTCGAGCCGCGCTCCATGACCTGCGGGCGCCGATGATTTGAACGCATCGCCATGCGCGTGGAGCCGGCCGCTCGGCTCTGGAGAGGCTCCGCGCTCGACTGCCTTCTGCTCGGATCGCTCAGGCGCCGGTCGCCACCGGGCGGCTGCTGTCGCTCACCCAGCCGCTCCAGGAATCGGCATAGATGCGCGCACCGCTCAGTCCTGCGCTTTCCATCGCCAGCAGCAGGTGGCAGGCGGTCACTCCGGAGCCGCACATCAGCACCACCTGCTGCGGATCGCGGTTGCCGATCACGCCCTGCAATTCGGCGCGCAGTTCCTGTGCATCGCGCAGGCGGCCGTCGAACACGTTCAGGGCGAACGGGCGGTTGACCGCGCCGGGTACGTGGCCAGCGACCGGGTCCAGCGGCTCCACTTCGCCGCGGAAGCGTTCACCTGCGCGTGCGTCGACCAACCAGCCCGGTGCATGTTTCAGGCGCGCGGTGATTTCATCGGCGCTGGCGACCTGGGAGGTGTCGAAGCGGCCCGGGTAGGCAGGCAGCGCTGTCACTTCAGCCTGGCCGCTTTCCAACGCGTTACCGGCGGCCTGCCAGGCAGCGATGCCGCCGTCGAGCACAGCCACCTTGGCGTGCCCGATCAGGCGCAGCAGCCACCACAGGCGCGAGGCGGCCATGCTGCCGTCGCTGCCATCGTAGACCACCACCTGGGTGTCGAGGCCGATGCCCCACTGCCCCAGTTTCGCGGCAAAAGCATCGCTGTCGGGCAATGGATGGCGACCATGGCCGACGCGGCTGAGATCGGACAGATCACGGTTGAGATCGGCATGCACCGCAGTCGGTATGTGTCCTGCCAGGTACTGGCCGCCCGCAGCCTGCGGGTCGGCCAGCGAAGCACGCGCATCGACCACGCGCACGGCGGTACTGGCGGTGGCACGCGCGTCGACCACGCGTACGCCTTCGCCCAACGCGGCAGCCAGGGTGTCGACATCGACCAGGGTGGTCCACGGCTGCTTGATCGGGTTCATTGCACTTGCTCCAGGCGGCGACGCAGGTTGTAGAGGATGGCCGCGGTCGCCCCCCAGATGCGCTGGCCGGGCCAGCCATACTCAAGGACGTGGCGGATGCGGCCGCGATGATTGATTTCGACCTGGCGCAGGCTGTCAGGGGCCATCAGGTAGTCCAGCGGCACCTCGAACACTTCGGCCACTTCACTGGGCTGCGGCACCGGCACGAACTCCGGATCGACCACCGCCACCACCGGCGTGACCCGGTAGCCGGTGATCGTCACGAAGGGGTCGAGATAGCCAAGTGGCTGCACCTGGCCGGGCGCCAATGCGATTTCTTCCTGGCTCTCGCGCAGGGCGGCCGCCAGCGCGTCGCGGTCATCGGGTTCGGTGCGGCCACCGGGGAACCCGACCTGGCCGCCATGTGTACGCAGGGTTTCAGTGCGGCGGGTGAGGATGACCTGCGCGCCGTTGGCGCGCGGCACGATGCCGGCCAGCACCGCCGCCTCCACAGGCGGCCCCGGTGGCAGCAGGTCGATCAGCTCGCTGCGGTTCCAGCCGTCGCCGGCCGGCGGTTCGGCCAAAGGATGCAACGCGCGCACCAAGCGCTCGTGGTCGGCCAGCGATCCGCGCAGGGACTGCTGCAGTTGTTGCCGCAGGGGCTGCACGCGATGCAGGATGCGGCTGCGTTCCTCGTTGCTCATCGACGACCACCGCGCGATTTCATCGATATGCCGCCCGCAGCCGGCGCATTGCCGGTGCGGATCCAGCGTGCACACTCCGATGCAGGGACTTGCGACAACACGCGCCGTTTCTTCCATTGTTTGCACCCGCCAACAGTAGCGCGATCGGGCTGAATTTGCGCGGGTGGCCCAGCCGGACGGTAGAGTCGACTGTCAGTCGACTCGCGCGCGCAGCGCAGGCGTTTCACCGCCAGGGGCTGCACAAACAGAAACGCGCCGGTGGGATCACCGGCGCGTTTCGTTTGCTGTTTCGATTTACTTGACGCTGACCAGCTTGATCTCGAACTGCACAGCCACGTTCGGCGGGAACGGGGTGCGCGGATCGGCACCGTAGGCCTGGTCCGGCGGCAGGGTGACTTCCCACTTCGAGCCTGCCGGCATCTGCAGCAGGGTCTCGCGCATGGCCTTCATTTCGACTTCGCTGACCTTGATCGACGGGATCTGCTGGGCCGGGCGGGCTTCGGTCGGGCGCTGGCCGTACGGGAACGGACCGGCCACTTCCAGCTGCACGGTGCTGGCCTGGGTCGGCTTGGCACCCTTGCCGGCTTCGATCACGCGGTACTGGACGCCGCTCGGCAGCGACTGCACGCCGGCCTTGGCCTTGTTCGCCGCGATGAACTGATCGCTCTTGGTCTTGTTTTCGGCAGCAGCCTTCTCGTACTCGGCCTTGGCAGCCTGGGCACGGCCCTGCTCGCGCTTCTGGAACGCTTCAACGGCCGGCTTCAGCTGCTCGGCGGTGATCGCCGGCTGCTTCTTGGCGTAGGCATCCTGCAGGCCCTTCACCACCGAGTTGATGTCCAGCTGCTCACCACGACCGGTCAGCTCCGCCAGGTTGTTGCCGTAGTCGTAACCGAAGTAGTAGCTCAGCTTGCCCTTTTCGGACGAGACGTCCTGGGCGAAGGCATTGCCCGTCAGGGCCAGGGCCGCGACGGCGACCGCGATAGAACGCAACTTCATCAAACAGTTCTCCAGGGGTGGTAACTCAGGGACGTTCTGCGCCGCCCTGAGGCGACGGGTTAGGATAACGGGCGTAACGTGTAACCGCTACTCACGATGCAGGCTATGACCCGCCTGCGTTTGCAGAGTTCAATATCACTTTTTTTTAACGTTTCAGGAGTTTTCCCCGTGGCCGATGCTCTGATCGCTGTCTCCGACGACGGCGCCATCCGCACCGTGACCGTCCAGCGCCCGGACAAGCTCAATGCCCTCAACGCCGCGACCCTGCAGGCCCTGGCCGATGCCTTCAGGGACGCCGCCGCCGATCCGGAGGTGCGCGTCGTGGTATTGACCGGGGCGGGCCCCAAGGCGTTCGTGGCTGGCGCCGACATCGCCGAGATGAACACACTCAGCGCGGTTCAGGGACGTGATTTCTCGCTGTTGGGCCAGGCCCTGATGCGCCAGATTGAACGGATGCCGAAGCCGGTCATCGCACGCGTGAATGGTTTCGCACTGGGCGGTGGACTGGAACTGGCGATGGCCTGCCATCTGCGCATCGCCGCAGATACCGCCAAGGTCGGCCAACCGGAAATCAACCTCGGCCTGATCCCCGGCTTCGGCGGCAGCCAGCGCCTGCTGCGCCTGTGCGGCCGCGCCACCACCCTGGAGCTGTGCCTGCTGGGGGCGCCGATCACCGCCGCGCGTGCGCTGGAACTGGGCATCGTCAACGAAGTGGTGCCCGCCGACGCGCTGGACAATCGCGTGCAGGACATTGCCCGCCAGCTGGCACGCTCGGCCCCGCTGGCCCTGCGTGGCCTGCTCGATGCGGTGCACGTGGGCGGCGAATGCAGCCTGGACGCCGGGCTGGAGTACGAAAGCGCGCAGTTCGGCCTGCTGTTCGCCACCGAGGACATGCGCGAAGGCACCAGCGCCTTCCTGCAGCGCCGCCCGCCGGCGTTCCAGAACCGCTGACGCCATGGCTTCCCGACCCGATCCCGCCCAGTTGTTCGCCCGGGTCCAGGCAGACGATCTTGATGGCGCCCTGCAAGCCGGGCTGATGGACTATGTCGCCCGCGCCGACGACGCGCAGTTGCTGCCCGGCCACCCGGAACTCCCGCAGCGGTTGCAGCAGGCCCAGCAGCAGCTTCAGGCCGCCTGGGCGGCACGCGAACGCTACCGCGCCCGTGCGGTGAGACTGGCCCGCCGCGAAGCCGAACGCGACGCGCGGCGCACGCCCGCCCCGGCGCCGGACGTGAAGCCCGCCCTGCCCGCCGCGGCAGCCGCCATCCTCGCCCGGGCCAAGGCCCGCGCCAGCGGCAAGGAGCAGTAATGGCGATCACGAAGAAAACCGCACGCGCCCCGGCGCGGCGTGGCGGCACGATGCCGCGCGCCGACGTGGTGGAGATGTTCACCCGCCTGCGCGAACTCAACCCGCACCCGAAGACCGAACTGGAGTACAGCTCGCCGTTCGAGCTGCTGGTGGCGGTGGCGCTGTCGGCGCAGGCCACCGACGTCGGCGTCAACAAGGCCACGCGCCGATTGTTCCCGGTCGCCAACACCCCGGCAAAGATCCTTGCGCTCGGTGAGGACGGGCTGAAGCAGTACATCTCCACCATCGGGCTGTTCAATGCCAAGGCGAAGAACGTGATCGCCACCTGCGCGATCCTGCTGGAAAAGCATGGCGGTGAAGTGCCGCGCGATCGCGAAGAACTGGAAGCGCTACCGGGCGTGGGCCGCAAGACCGCAAACGTGGTGCTCAACACCGCCTTCGGCGAGCCGGTAATGGCGGTGGACACGCACATCTTCCGCGTCGCCAACCGTACCGGCCTGGCCCCGGGAAAGAATGTGCGCGAAGTGGAAGACAAGCTGGTGAAGGTGATCCCCGCCGAGTTCCTGCTCGACGCGCATCACTGGCTGATCCTGCACGGACGTTACGTGTGCAAGGCGCGCAAGCCGGACTGCCCGGGCTGCGTGATCGCCGACCTGTGCCGGTTCAAGGACAAGACCGCGGCCGAGTGACGGCCGCATCCATGCAGGGCGTGGATCGACTGCAACCAAGGCGCAATCCGGGCGTCATACGCAAGCGGTTTCAATGGCAGGCCCTGCCGTGACGGGGCCTGCGGTGGATGTCTGCCGCGCGTGAACTGTCACATTTACGCAATCTTTACCTTCTAGCCTGCGCGCATCTTCCCACCTGCCTGCAAGGCTCCTCTCCATGAAACTGCATCACCAACTCCTGACGGTGGCCGTGGCTGCTGCGCTGTATGTGCCGGCTGCACACGCCGAAGTCGCCATCGACGTGATCGGCGGTTCGGAAATCACCTTCGAAGGCCTGGTCCAGGCCGACGGCAACTGGTTCCACAACGATGTGGTGGACCTCAACGGTGGCGACGCCGGCAACGGCAAGAACAGCGAATTCGAACTGCGTCGCGCCGAGCTGGTGCTCAAGGGCAAGGGCCCGGGCAATGTGGAGTGGGTGGTCGGCTATGACGCCAAGGCCGACAAGTTCCTTGACACCAACGTGAAGTACAAGCTGCTGGGCAACGCCAACCACTTCCTGCAGCTGGGCCAGTTCAAGCAGCCCAACAGCCTGGAAGAACTGTCCAGCACCAAGAACAACGATTTCATTTCCAAGGCAGCGGTCACCAATACCTATGCCATCGCCCGCCGCCTGGGCGGCGCGTACAGCTACGGCCAGGACAACTGGTCGGTGACCGCCAGCGCCTTCGGCCGCGAGCTGACCCGCAACCTGGCCCACGGCAGCGGCTACGGCGCGCGTGGCACCTGGGCCCCGATCAATGAAAAGGGCCAGGTCCTGCACTTCGGCCTGAGCTACGTCAACTACGACGCCGACGCCGACACCCTGCGCGTGCGTGCGCGTCCGAATGCCGACCTCGCCACTGCCCGCCTGGTCGACAGCGGCAATCTGACCGACACCGACCGCGTCAGCACCATCGGTGCCGAAGCCATGTACTTCCAGGGCCCGTTCAAGGCCCAGGCCGAGTACTACACCAGCAAGGCCAAGCGCTACGACCACGACAACTACACCAGCGACGGCTACTACATCAGCGGCGTGTGGAACGTCACCGGCGAGACCTGGAGCTACAAGGGCGGCACTCCGGGCACCGGCCTGCCGAACAACCCGGCCGGCGGCCAGTGGCAGCTGGGCGTGCGCTACGACCACATGGACCTCAATGACGGCAACCTCGCCGCCAATCCGGTCGCCGGTCGCCCGCCGATCGTTGATGGCGTGCTGGGTGGCAAGATGGACATCTGGACCGTGGGCGCGAACTGGTACCTGCGTTCCAACTTCAAGCTGATGCTCAACTACGTGATGGTCGACAGCAAGAAGTACAGCTCCACGGCGCGCGGTTTCGTCAACGACGATCCCAACATCCTGGAAGCCCGCGCGCAGTTCTTCTGGTAAGTCCCGCCACCTGCATTGAACCGCGAAGGCACGGCACCGGCCGTGCCTTCGTCGTTGCATCGGCACCCGCGCTGCCCAGCCGGCGCAGCGGACGTGACATCCCTCATGACGCATGTCACGCCCGCGTCATATGACAGACGCGGGCGTGTCACGCAACCGTTATGGAATGTGCACCGAAACGTCGGGCAACCGCCCTTCGACCACCACCCCAGGAGTCTCCCCGTGATCCACGCCTTCAAGTCGCGCGCCGCTGTCGCCATCCTGGCTGCATCGTCCGTGTTCGCCGCCAACGCCGCCGATATCACCGGCGCGGGCGCATCGTTCATCTACCCGGTCATGTCCAAGTGGTCGGCCGACTACAGCGCCGCAACCGGCAACAAGGTCAACTACCAGTCCATCGGTTCCGGCGGCGGCATTGCCCAGATCAAGGCCAAGACCGTTGATTTCGGCTCCTCCGACGCGCCGCTGAAGCCGGAAGACCTGGCTGCTGCGGGCCTGGCGCAGTTCCCGTCGGTCATCGGCGGCGTGGTGCCGGTGGTCAACGTGGCCGGCATCGCGCCGGGCGCGCTGAAGCTGGACGGCGCCGTGCTGGCCAACATCTTCCTGGGCAAGATCAAGACCTGGAACGACCCGGCCATCGCCGCGCTGAACCCGGGCGTGACCCTGCCCAACGCCAAGGTCACCGTCGTGCATCGTTCGGACGGCTCGGGCACCACCTTCAACTTCGTCAATTACCTGTCCAAGGTCAGCCCGGAGTGGAAGAGCTCGGTCGGTGAAGGCACCTCGGTGCAGTGGCCGGCCGGCATCGGCGGCAAGGGCAACGAAGGTGTTGCCGCCTATGTGAAGCAGATCAAGGGCGGCATCGGCTATGTCGAACTGTCCTACGCGCTGCAGAACAAGCTCTCCTACACCGCGATGAAGAATGCCGCCGGCAAGTTCGTGCAGCCGAGCGACACCTCGTTCGCTGCCGCTGCCGCCAGTGCCGACTGGGCCAGCGCCCGCGACTTCTACCTGGTGATGACCAATGCGCCGGGCGCCGAGTCCTGGCCGATCACTGCCACCAACTTCATCCTGGTGCAGAAGACGCCGAAGAATGCTGCCAATGGCAAGGCGACCCAGGAATTCTTCCGCTGGGTCTACAAGAACGGCGATGCCCAGGCCCGCCAGCTGGACTACGTGCCGCTGCCGGACAGCCTGGTCCGCCAGATCGAGACCTACTGGTCGCAGAACCTGAAGTAAGCGCGTTCCCCCGCAGGAACGGGGGCGGCGGGTCCTCTCTCCCCCGCCGCTCCCACCCGGGCGCGAGATCCTCGAGATCTCGCGCTCTTCTTGTTCTTGGGGATGCGCCTGACTCTGTAGAGCCGAGCCACGCTCGGCTGCGCTCTGGAGCGTGCGGACCAACGGTCCGCAGCTACCGAGGGCAGGGAACAGCCGAGCGCGGGCTCGGCTCTACCTTGCCCCGACCGTCATATCGGTGCGCAGATCGGGGGTTTCCAGGCACCTGCCGGATCGGCGCCAATCCTGTGAAACCCTTGTCAGAACGTGATCCAGGGCACCTCTGTCATGGTCGTAATACGGCTGTAACAAAAACATCATTTCATAGCCGCATCCGCCGACCACGTCGGCTCTTCCCCGCTATGGAGTGACCATGAAACTGCACTCGGCCGGCCTTGCCGCCCTTTCCCTGGCCATCGCCCTGGGCCTGTCGGCCTGCGGTGGCGACAAGCAGGCCGCGCAGCAGCCGGCCACCGACGCTGCCGCTGCCCCGGCCGCTGCCGGTGCCAAGGTGACCGCCGAAGTGTCCGGTGCCGGCGCGTCCTTCATCTTCCCGCTGGTCTCCAAGTGGTCGGCTGACTACAACGCCAGCACCGGCGCCAAGATCAACTACCAGTCGATCGGCTCCGGCGGCGGCATCGCCCAGATCAAGGCCGGCACCGTCGACTTCGGTTCGTCCGACAAGCCGCTGAGCAGCGAGGAGCTGGCCCAGGCCGGCCTGGCGCAGTTCCCGTCGGCCATCGGCGGCGTGGTGCCGGTGGTCAACATCGAAGGCCTGGAAGCCGGCAAGCTGCGCCTGAGCGGCGCCCTGCTGGCCGACATCTTCCTGGGCAAGGTCAAGACCTGGAACGACCCGGCCATCGTCGCCGCCAACCCGGGCGTGAAGCTGCCGGATGGCAAGATCACCCTGGTCCACCGTTCGGACGGTTCGGGCACCACCTTCAACTTCTCCAACTACCTGTCCAAGGTCAGCCCGGAGTGGAAGAGCAAGGTCGGCGAAGGCACCTCGGTGCAGTGGCCGGACGGCGTCGGTGGCAAGGGCAATGAAGGCGTCGCGTCCTACGTGAAGCAGATCAAGGGCTCGATCGGTTACGTCGAACTGGCCTACGCGCTGCAGAACGGCATGCCGTACACCGCCATGCAGAACGCGGCCGGCAACTGGGTCGAGCCGAGCGCGGAAACCTTCGCCGCCGCGGCCGCCAGCGCCGACTGGGCCAGCGCCAAGGACTTCAACCTGGTCATCACCAATGCCCCGGGCGAGCAGGCGTGGCCGATCACCGCCACCAACTTCATGCTGATGCAGAAGAAGCCGAAGGATGCCAAGCGCAACCAGGACACCCTGGCCTTCTTCAAGTGGGCCTTCGAAAACGGCCAGGCGCAGGCCAACGAACTGCACTACGTGCCGCTGCCGGCCGAACTGGTCAAGCAGATCGAGGCCTACTGGGCGACCGACCTGAAGTGATGGACACGACGGTGCCCGCCCCGCGCGGGCACCGCTTGTTCCACGCCGTGCCGCCCCGCCCCTTCCTGGCCCAGCCGTCCCCATGAATGCCATCGCCCAGCCTGTAGCCGCCCCGTCCACGCGTGATGCGCGTGATGCCCGCAACGACACACTGTTCCGATGGGTGCTGGTCGGCACCGTCATCTTCGTCCTGATCGCCCTGGCCTGCGCCGCGCTGTCGATGCTGTGGGGCGGTCGCCACGCCCTGCAGATGCAGGGCCTGAGCTTCTTCTTCTCCGCTGACTGGAATCCGGTCGAAAACAAGTTCGGCGCTCTGGCTCCGATCTACGGCACCCTGGTCACCGCCGTCATCGCGATGGTCATCGCCGTGCCGGTCAGCTTCGGCATCGCCTTCTTCCTCACCGAAGTCGCGCCGCGCTGGCTGCGTGGCCCGGTCGGTACCGCCATCGAACTGCTGGCCGGCATCCCGTCGATCATCTACGGCATGTGGGGCCTGTTCGTGCTGGTGCCGGTGATGACCGAGTACGTCACCCCGTTCCTCAACGAGACCCTGGGCGAATGGCCGGTGATCGGCCCGATGTTCCAGGGCCCGCCGCTGGGCATCGGCATGCTCACCGCCGGTTTCGTGCTGGCCATCATGGTCATTCCGTTCATCTCCTCGGTGATGCGCGAAGTGTTCCTGACCGTGCCGACCCGCCTGAAGGAATCGGCCTATGCGCTGGGCTCCACCAAGTGGGAAGTGAGCTGGGACATCGTCCTGCCCTACACCCGTTCGGCGGTCATCGGCGGCATCTTCCTCGGCCTGGGCCGCGCGCTGGGCGAAACGATGGCGGTGGCCTTCGTGATCGGCAACAGCGTGCGCCTGTCGCCGTCGCTGCTGGAACCGGGCACCACCATCGCTGCGCTGATCGCCAACGATTTCGGTGAAGCCACTGAAACCTACCGTTCGGCCCTGCTGCTGCTCGGCTTCGTCCTCTTCATCGTCACCTTCGTGGTGCTGGCCATCGCCCGCCTGATGCTGATGCGCCTGTCCCGCAAGGAGGGCAACTGATGTCCACCACCGCTGATTCGCTGTACCTGCGCCGCCGCATCGGCAACGTCGTTGCGATCACTGCGTCCTGCGCCACCGCCCTGTTCGGCCTGTTTTTCCTGGGCTGGATCCTGTTCACCCTGGCTGCCAAGGGCCTGGCCGGCATCAACTGGGATCTGTTCACCAAGATGACGCCACCGCCGATGCAGGACGGTGGCCTCGCCAACGCCTTCTTCGGCAGTGCCGTGATGTGTGCACTGGCCATCGGCATCGGCACCCCGCTGGGCGTGCTGGCCGGCACCTGGCTGGCCGAGTATGGCAACGCCCGCAAGGCCGGCACCGTGGTCCGCTTCGTCAACGACATCCTGCTGTCGGCGCCGTCCATCGTGCTGGGCCTGTTCGTCTACACGCTGTATGTAATGCAGACCGGCGGCAATTTCTCGGCGTTCGCCGGCGCCCTGTCGCTGGCCTTCATCGTGCTGCCAGTGGTGGTGCGCACCACCGACGAGATGCTGCGCCTGGTGCCCTCGCAGATGCGCGAAGCGGCCCTGTCGCTGGGCATCCCGCAGTGGAAGGTGATCGTGCAGGTGCTGTACCGCAGTGCCTCGGCCGGCATCATCACCGGCATCCTGCTGGCGCTGGCCCGCATCTCCGGCGAGACCGCTCCGCTGCTGTTCACCGCCTTCGGCAACCAGTACTGGAACAACAACATCTTCCAGCCGATGGCTTCGGTACCGGTGGTGATGAACCAGTTCGCCGGCAGCCCGTACGAATCCTGGCAGGTACTGGCCTGGGCCGGTGCCCTGGTGCTGACTGTCTTCGTGCTGCTGGTCAGCCTTGCCGCCCGCGGCATCCTGCTGCGCAACCGTATCTCCCATGACTGACCTTTCCGTGGACAACGCCATGAACGACCTTTCCAACGCCGTGCCGATGCAGCGCATCGCCGTGCCGTCCTCGCACGAGAGCCTGCACACACCGTCGCCGGTGAAGCTGGCTGCGCGTGGACTGGACTTCTACTACGACAAGTTCCACGCCCTGAAGGGCATCAACCTGGAAATTCCGGAAAAGCGCGTGACCGCGCTGATCGGTCCTTCCGGTTGCGGCAAATCGACCCTGCTGCGCATCTTCAACCGCATCTACGCGCTGTACCCGAAGCTGGAAGCGCGCGGTGAAGTGCTGCTGGACGGCGAGAACATCCTGTCGCCGAAGTACCCGATGAACCGCCTGCGCAGCAAGGTCGGCATGGTGTTCCAGAAGCCGGTGCCGTTCCCGATGACCATCTTCGAGAACGTGGCCTATGGCATCCGCCACCACGAGAAGCTGAGCAAGGCCGACATGGCCGACCGCGTCGAGCAGGCACTGCGCCAGGGTGCACTGTGGGACGAAGTGAAGGACAAGCTGGGGCAGAGCGCGCTGGGCCTGTCCGGTGGCCAGCAGCAGCGCCTGTGCATCGCCCGTGCCGTGGCGCTGCGCCCGTCGGTGCTGCTGCTGGACGAGCCGACCTCGGCGCTGGATCCGATCTCGACCAGCCGCATCGAGCAGCTGGTGGAAGAGCTCAAGCACGAGTACACCATCGTCATCGTCACCCACAACATGCAGCAGGCCGCGCGCGTTTCCGACTACACCGCCTTCATGTACCTGGGCGACCTGATCGAGCACGACCGCACCGAAGTGATCTTCTCGCAGCCGTCGCAGCGGCAGACCGAGGACTACATCACCGGTCGCTTCGGCTGATCGACGCTGATCCTTCGCCACATGTCCCAGCCAGGCACGGCCTGGCTCCACCCGGATTGCAGACCATGAACCTTCCCAACGACCACATCGTCAAGAGCTACGACGAAGAGCAGCAGCGCCTGGTGGCCGAAATCGTGCGCATGGGCGAGATGGCCGTCGCCCAGCTCGAAGCGTCGATGGACGTGATCGAGAAGCGCGACGAGAACGCCGCCCATCGCATCATCGCCAACGACGAAGCCATTGATGCGCTGGAGCAGCAGATCAGCCATGACGTGATGCGCCTGGCCCTGCGTGGCCCGATGGCGCGCGACCTGCGCGAGATCCTCGCTGGCCTGCGCATCCCGGCCGACATCGAACGCATCGGCGACTATGCAGCGAACGTGGCCAAGCGTTCGATCGCGCTGGGCAAGGTGCCGCCGCTGCCGCAGATCCAGGGCCTGCGTGCGCTGGGCCGCCTGGCCGCGCAGCAGGTCCGTCGTGCCATTGCCGCCTACCGCGACAATGACGCCGACGCCGCACTGGAACTGCGCGAGGACGACGCCCGCCTGGACGCACAGTACACCGCGCTGTTCCGCGAGCTGCTGACCTACATGATGGAAGACCCGCGCAACATCACCCCGTGCACGCACCTGCTGTTCATGGCCAAGAACCTGGAGCGCGTGGGCGACCACGCCACCAACATCGCCGAGAACGTATGGTTCCTGGTGCACGGGGAGCAGCCGCTGCCGCCGCGCGAGAAGCGCGACGAGACCTCCAGCACCGGCCAGCCCTGACGCTGCACTGCAACACCGGAGTCGACTCCAAGGTGGCCGCTGTCCTGGTGACAGCGGCCTTCTTGTTTCTGGGCGTTCCGGCGATTCATCCACGCATGGCGTGGATCCACCGGGAACCGTGTTCCCCTTCTGTAACAAACCTCACGAAAATTTGAGGTCTTGGCGAGGATTCGTTGAGTAGGATCGCTGCACCATCGTTTCCACCGGCATCCCTGCCGGCCACCCGGGCACCCGCCCACACCACCCAGGAGCACGACCGATGAGCAGTTCCAACAAGACCCTGTCCCTGCTGACTGCTACCGCCCTGGCCGCCGGCCTTGGCATCACCGCCAATGCCTCGGCGCTGAGCATGAGCGACCTGGCCCAGGGCTATCTGGTGGCTGGCCAGGCTGCCAAGGCCAGCACCGATGCCAAGGGCGCCGAAGCCAAGACCTCCGCAGAGGCCGCCAAGCATGCCGAAGGCAGGTGTGGCGCAGATGGCAAGTCCGCCGAAGGCAAGTGCGGCGCCGACAAGGGCAAGGCTGCCGGTGCGGCAGCAGGCGCCAAGGCTCAGGCCGGCGACAAGAAGGCCGCCGAAGGCAAGTGTGGCGAAGGCAAGTGCGGTGGCAAGCACTGAGGTCCGCGCCAGCATCGCCAACCTGCGGTCGCCGCTTCGTGCGGCGGCCGTCGGGTTGGGGCTGCGCCGGGCGCTGTTGCAGGAGCTGCGCGATGCACCGGCTAGCGATTTCGATTTCCTCGAATGCGCGCCGGAGAACTGGATCCATGTCGGCGGCCCCGCCGGTGACGCACTGGCCGAGCTGGCACAGCGCCATCCGCTGAGCTGCCACGGCCTGTCCCTGTCGCTGGGCGGCACTGCGCCACTGGATACGCAGCTGTTGGAGCAGGTTGGCCAGTTCCTGGAAAAACACCGCGTGCCGCTGTACAGCGAACACCTGAGCTACTGCAGCGACGACGGCCACCTGTACGACCTGCTGCCGATCCCCTTCACCGATGAAGCGGTGCGCCATACCGCCGCACGCATCGCCCGCGTGCAGGACGTGCTGGGTCGCCGCATCGCGGTGGAAAACGTGTCCTACTACCTGGCACCGGAACCGGCGATGGACGAACTGGCTTTCACCAACGCCGTGCTTGCCGAAGCCGACTGCGACCTGCTGCTGGACGTCAACAACGTCTTCGTCAACGCCTGCAACCACGGTTACGACGCCGACGCGTTCATCGCTGGCCTGCCCGCAGACCGCATCGTCTGCCTGCACGTGGCCGGGCACCTGGACGAGGCACCGGACCTGAAGATCGATACCCACGGCAGCGCGGTGATCGACCCGGTCTGGGAGCTGCTGGCACGCACCTATGCGCGCATCGGCGCTCGCCCCACCCTGCTCGAACGCGATTTCAATTTCCCGCCCTATGCCGAACTGCGCGGCGAACTGCAGACCATCCGCCGCCTGCAGGCCGTGCACGCGGAGGCGGCATATGGCTGATACCCCCGCCACGCTGCGTGCGCAGCAGCACGCATTCACCGCCTATCTGCGAGATCCCCAGGGCGTGCCGCCACCGCGCGGGCTGGAGCCACGGCGCGTCGCGGTCTACCAGCGGCTGCTGTTCAACAACCTGCTCGGCCTGTTGAGCAACGGCTTTCCGGTCTGCGTGCGCCTGCTCGGCGTATCAGCCTGGAACGGACTGGTGCGCCACTACTTCGCAACCCATCGCTGCCAGACGCCGCTGTTCACCGAACTGGCCGCCGAATTCGTGCAGTGGCTGCAGGCACAGCCGCAGCTGCCACACCCTGCGCTGGCCGAACTGGCCCACTACGAGTGGGTGGAAACCGCGCTGTACCAACTGGACGCCGAACCGCTGCCGGTCGTAGCGGACATCGACCCGCTGCGGTTGCCGCTGCAGCGCTCACCGCTGGCGTGGCCGCTGCTGTACCAATGGCCGGTGCACCGCCTCGGCGCCGAGGACGCACCTACCCAGTTGCCGGCCGAGCCGACCGGCCTGCTGGTGCGTCGCGAGGCCGATGGCGAGGTGCGCTTCGCCGTACTCAGCCCGCTGGCGGTGTACCTGCTGTCCAGCATCGGGGAGCAGCCCGGCCTCGATGGACATGCCTATCTGAAGCAACTGGCCCCCGCGCATGGCCTGGCCGAACAGGCGCTGGCCGAACCCGGTGCCGCGCTGCTGCAGCAGTTCCTGCGGGCCGGCGTGATCGGCCCTTTGACCGCACCTGCCTGACACCTCCCTTCCCCGCCCCGGAGATGCACCGATGAAGCTCCCGCCCCTGGCCACCGCGCGTGGCCAGCTGGACCGTCTCGCCCCCTGGTTGGCCCCGCTCGGCCTGCGGCTGCTGCTGGCCTGGGAATACTTCGAATCCGGCCGCGAGAAACTGCAAGGCCAGAACTGGTTCGCCGATCTGCAGGACGCCTTCCCGTTTCCGTTCAACCAGCTGCCCGCTGCCCTGAACTGGCAACTGGCCACCTGGTTTGAACTGCTCGGCGCAGCCTGCCTGCTGTTCGGTTTTGGTACCCGTTTTGCCGCTGCCAGCCTGCTGGTGCTGACCGTGGTGGCCACCTACGCCGTGCACTGGCCGATGCAATGGAACTCGCTGGGCGACCTCGCGATGGGGTATGCGATCAGCGACCAGGGCTACGGCAACTTCAAGCTGCCGGTGCTGTTCATGGCGATGCTGCTGCCGCTGGTCTTCACCGGCGCAGGCAGGCTGAGCGTGGATGCGTTGCTGTGGCGGTGGCATCCGTCGGGTACGACGGCACGTCCCGCGGTCCGGTAGATCCGACCTTGGTCGGCGCATCGCGTGCCAACCAAGGCTGGCACCTACCGGGTTCTGCCACGGTGGCGGGCATGGGCTGCGTGGCCGGGCGCCCAGGGTCGCTCTGCTAGAATTCACGCATGACCGACCCCATTCCCGCACCTGCCGCCGCTCCCGATTCCGCAGTATCCCAGGCGCAGCGCGCGATGTCACAACGCTTCCGTGGTTTCCTGCCGGTGGTGGTGGATGTGGAAACCGGCGGCTTCGACAGCCAGCGCAACGCGCTGCTGGAAATAGCCGCAGTGCCGATCGAGATGGACGAGAACGGCCTGCTGTACCCGGGCCAGACCGCCAGCGCCCATGTAGTGCCGGCCGAAGGCCTGGAGATCGACCCGAAGTCGCTGGAAGTGACCGGCATCATCCTCGACCATCCGTTCCGGCTGGCCAAGGAAGAAAAGGCCGCACTGGACCACATCTTCACCCCGGTGCGCGCAGCAATGAAGAAATACGGCTGCCAGCGCGCGATCCTGGTCGGCCACAACGCCCATTTCGACCTTGGCTTCGTCAACGCCGCCGTGGCCCGCACCGGTCACAAGCGCAACCCGTTCCATCCGTTCAGCGTGTTCGACACGGTCACCCTGGCCGGCATCGCCTACGGGCAGACCGTGCTGGCGCGCGCCGCCACGGCCGCCGGGCTGGGCTGGGATGCCAACGAGGCACACAGCGCGGTGTATGACACCGAACAGACCGCGCGGCTGTTCTGCACCATCGCCAACGCCTGGCCGCGGTAAGGCAGCCAACGGCGCAACCGCATCCACGCAGTGCGGACCAACGGTCCGCACCCACCACTCACCGCACGGTAGATCCACGCCACGCCTGGATGCGATCAACCAATACTCGTACGATCGCGGCCATCGCTCTTGGCGCGGTACAGTGCGCGGTCTGCGCGCTGGTACAGCAGCGCCGGGGTGCGGTCGTCGGCATCCAGCTCCACCAGGCCCGCGCTGAAGGTCACGCGCAGGCCTTCCACACCGGCCCAGTCCGGGTGGTCATGGAACAGGCCGCGCAGGCGTGCGCACAGCTGTGCGGCCTCTTCCAGGCGGGTGTCGTTGAGCAGCAGCGCGAACTCTTCACCGCCGGTGCGCGCCGGCAGGTCCGAATCGCGGCAGGCCGCAGCGATCAAGCGCGCCACCTGCACCAGCACGGCATCGCCGATGCTGTGGCTGTGGCGGTCGTTGACGTCCTTGAAGTGGTCGATATCCAGCACCACCAGGCACAGTGGATGACCACTGCGCTGCGAACGGGCGAAGTCGCGGGCAAGGGTTTCGTCGAAGGCGCGGCGATTGGGCAGGCCGGTCAGTGCATCCTCGCGGGCCTGCCGTTCAAATGCCTCAGCCTGGCGTGCCAGGCGCTCGGCCAGTTCGGTCTTTTCCTGGTTCAACGCCTGCAGGTGCACGGTCTTGGCCTGCAGGTCGAAAGTTGCTTCGTCAACCCGACGTGCCAGGCGCAGGTTGCTGGCCTTCAACTGCTGCAGCAGCAAGCGGTACAGCGCCACCAGCCCGGCCAGCAGCACCAGTGCCCCCAGCACCTGCACGCTGCGTCGCTGCCACCAGAA
This sequence comes from Stenotrophomonas sp. YJH_SMC_48-3, assembly GCF_059369375.1. Classification (NCBI taxonomy): domain Bacteria; kingdom Pseudomonadati; phylum Pseudomonadota; class Gammaproteobacteria; order Lysobacterales; family Lysobacteraceae; genus Stenotrophomonas; species Stenotrophomonas sp. YJH_SMC_48-3. Next base: position 24,785 of record NZ_JCAFSQ010000006.1, read on the forward strand.
CGGCTCCACGGTGAAGCTCCACACCGCCTCCTGCTGGCCCCAGCTGCCACCGGGATGTGCCGCCGCCACGTGCAGGGTGTATTCGCCCGGCGGCAGGCCGACGAACTCCACGCTGCGCTGCGGGCCGCGCTCGACCCAGCCGGCATCAAGCCCATCCAACCGCGTGCGGTAACGGATCCGGTCAGACATCAGGTAGCTCAGGCCGACATAGCTGACCGCCAGGCGGCGGCCACCGGGAATGGCGTTGCGATCCGGTCCTTCCCAATGCACCGGCGCGCCATCCACCTGCACGCTCTCGATCGCGGCGGGCGGCGATGGCCGCTCGCGGAAGCGCTGCAGGCGCTGCGGATCAACCGTGCTCAGGCCACCGGCAGTCACCACCCAGAACGTGCCGTCCTGGCGCAGGATCGCCGAAGGCCCCGAGCTGCCGTTGGCCTGCGCATTGGCCATGCCGTCGATCTCGTTGTAGCGCTCCACCATCACCCGGGGTGCTCGGCCATCGGCCACCGCGTTCAGGGTAGCCATGTCGGTGCGCAGCACGCCTCGGTTGCTGCTGACCCACACGTTGCCAAGACGATCAGGCACCAGCTGGAACACCGCGTCCACCGGCATACCCTGCTCGAGCCCCACCCGCGCCAGCATCCCGTTCCGCCAGCGGTACAGGCCACGGTCGCTGCTGATCCACATCGCGTCGCCCAGCTGGTGGAAGCCGAACACGCTGCGGCCACCGCCCATCGGCGCGAGGTCGATCGACTGCACGTGGTCGCCGCGCAGCACGCGGATTCCCTCGATGGTGCCGATCCACAGGTTGCCCTGATGATCGTGCTCAAGCGCGGTGATCAGGCCGCCGGGCATGCCCGCCATGCTTGATACCTGCACACGGTCGCCGTCGATGCGGACCACGCCCTTCTGCGTGCCGGCCCAGACCACGCCCTGCGGGTCTACGCTGATCGCGCGGATGTTGCCGCCCGGCATGCCATCGGCAGCGGCGTAGTTGTGCCGCAGCCGGCCGTCGGGACCAAGACGGTAGACGCCATCGCCGAACGTGCCGACCCACAGGTCACCGTCCGGTCCCTGCGCCAGGCTGAGCACCGAAGGTGCCTTGCCACCGCGGTTGTGCAGGGGCATCGCACGGAAGCGGCCGTCGGCCGTCTGCAGATCGAGGCCGCTGGCGCTGCCCACCCAGAGCTGGCGGTCGCGGTCCTCGAACACGGTGCGCACATAGTCGCCACTGAGCCCATCGCGCTCGGTGTAACTGCTGAACAGCGTTTCGCGCAGGCGGTACAGCCCGCCGTTGGCGCCCACCCAGATGCTGCCCTCGGCGTCCTCGCGCAGGCTGACCACGCGTCCGCCCGGCAGGTTCAGGCCCGCCGGCAGCCGCTCCAGGCCATGTGCGGAGATGCGCAGCAGGCCTTGGTTCTCGGTGCCCAGCCACAGGTCACCATGGCGATCCTGCAGCATCGAGGTCATGTGCAGCTGTCCCGGCAGACGGTGCATCAGCACCAGCTGGTCATCTTCCACCCGGTACAGGCGCTCGCCGGCGACGATCCACAGCGCACCATCCGGCGCACGGTAGGGCCATGAAAGACCACTGCCGGCCCCCAGTCCCCAGGCTGCGGGCGCGCGTTTGAGCACGCCGTCGTTGTCGCGCAGCACCAGCCCGTCCAGCGTACCGACCCAGACCCGGTCCTGCGCATCGACCACCAGCTTGGTGAAACTCATCGCCATCGGAAGGTCCGCCGCCGGCGCCTGGTAGACGATGCCATTGTCCGGTGTCAGATAGCCGATGCCCTTGCCCTCGTACAGCAGCCACAGCCGGCCCTGGCTGTCCATCTGCATGGACTGTATCAGCACCTGCGGCGTATCGGCCTGGTGCTCCCAGACGCGCCACTGGCCATCGCTGCCACGGTGGCTGACGTTGCCGCGCGAATCACTGATCCACAAGCCACCCTGGCGGTCGACGAACAGCGCGCCGATGCCGTTGTCGCGCAGGCCCGGGCGGGTGCTGCGGTCGAACACGGTGAAATCCAGGCCGTTGTAGCGCACCAGGCCTTCCCAGGTCGCGAACCACAGGTGGCCTTCGGGGGTCTGCGCGATGTCACGCAGCGAGTTGTGCGGCAGGCCATTGCGCGAGGTCCATACATCAATGGCATAGTCGCGCAGCGGCGGCGCCCCTTCCTGCGCAGCCACCGGCAGCGCGAGGGCCAGCAGCAGGCACAGCAGGCCCTGTCGCAGCCATCGACCGATATCTGATCCGCGGCGCTCCGCCCAGCGCCGGATGTCCCCCTGTGCGGCCATCAGTGCAGCGGCGGCGGCCAGGCAGGGCTGCCGTGCCTGGCAGCGTGCGGGAACGGCCGGGCAGCGCGGAGCGGCATGCCGGCGGGAACGGGCTGGCTCATCGGGGGGGTACTGGGAAGTTGGGCAGATGATAGGCCAAAGCCGGCCCACCGCGTCACCATCGCCAGCTGCGAAGGCTCAGCCGGCGCGCCCCGGCGGCGTCACCTGGGCGCTGGCCGGCCACTGCACCACCGCCTCCAGCCCGCCTTCGGCACGGTTGCGCAGCCACAGCCGCGCCCCATCCTTCTCGGCCAGGGCGCGGGCGATGGTCAAGCCCAGCCCGGCCCCGCCGGTCTGGCGCGAACGCGAGGTTTCCACCCGCACGAAGGGATCAAACACCGCCTCCAGCTGCTCCTCGGCCAGGCCCGGGCCATCATCGGCCACCACCACGGTGATCGCACCCCCACTGCGCTCGACCCGTACCCGCGCCCGTTGCGCATACATCACCGCATTGTCCACCAGGTTGGAGAACAGGCGGTGCATGGCCAGCGGGCGCAGCATCAGCACCGCCCCGCTGCCGCCTTCGAAGACCACATCGGCGCCGCCTTCGGCGGTGTCCTCGACAATGCTCTCCAGCAGCGAATCCAGGTCCAGTGCTGCACGCTGCTCGGCACTCTCGGCACTGCGGGCCAGCTCCAGGCCCTCGCGCACCAGTGCCTGCATCGCGGCCAGATCGCCAATCAGGCGCTCACGCAGGGCCTCGTCGCTGACATTCTCCAGCCGCAGCCGCAGCCGCGTCAGCGGCGTCTGCAGATCGTGGGTGATCGCTGCCAGCATCTGCGTGCGCTCGGCCAGGTGCCGCTGCAGCCGGTGCTGCATGGCGTTGAAGGCTTCGGCGGCGCGCTGCACTTCGCGCGGCCCGCGCAGCGGCAAGGGATCGCGCTGCAGGTCGTCGCCCAGGTCTTCGGCGGCAGCGGCCAACTCCTGCAGCGGCGCGCTTGCAATGCGCGCGACGATATAGGCCAGCACCGCGATCGCCAACACCAGCAGGGTCAGGAACCACGGGTCAACGGCGAGGATGCCGTTGTGCGCTACCGCCGGCGAATCCAGCGCCAGCTTCAGCAGCGTGCCATCGGTGAGCGTTACGTCCACCGCGCGGCACTTGGGCGGAATGAACGCCGGATCACGCTCGCGCGGGTGCTTGCGATGCCCGGGCGGCGGCGGCGGCAGCAGTTCCTGCAGCTTGGGGATGCAGGAGCGGAATGAAGCGAAGTGCACGTGCGCGCGTGCGACCGGGCCTGGCCGGTCATCCAGCACTTCCATCAGAGCTGTATCGGCCCGCCCCAGGCGCGCGCCGGGTTGCAGGGCGCGGACGCTGGGCCCACCGATCTCGAGCAGGCGCTCGCGCAGTTCCGGATTGCCGTCCAGCAGGTTGACGTAACCCTGCAGGCGGTCGGCGATGCGGTTCAGGTTCTGCCGCTCGAACTCCTGCTGCCGCTTGGAGGTGGCGAGCATGGTCGCGCCGATCGCGGCCACGCTCATGCCCAGCAGCAGGATCACGAACAACCGCCCGACCATCGAGGACAGGAAATGGCGCAGGCGTTTCATCGCGGCCTATTCCAGGTTCACCGAGGAGGCCAGTACATAGCCTTCGTTGCGAACGGTCTTGATCAGCCCATCCGGGCCACCGTCGTCGCCCAGCTTGTTGCGCAGCCGGCTGACCTGCAGATCGATGGCACGGTCCTGTGCCTCGTAATTGCGCCCGCTGCTGAGCGCGACCAGCTGCTCGCGCGACAGCACTTTGTTGGCATGGGCAATGAACACCCGCAGCAGCCGGAACTCGGCGCCGGACAGCACCACCACGCGGTTGTCCGGGTCAACCAGATGGCGGTGTTCCAGGTCGAACACCCAGCGCGAGAAGCGCGCACGGCGAATCGCCAATGGCTCCAGGTTGGCCGGCAGCGCCTCGGTCCGGCGCAGCACATTGCGGATGCGCGCCAGCAGCTCGCGCGGCTCGAACGGCTTGGCCAGGTAGTCATCGGCGCCCATCTCCAGGCCCAGCACGCGGTCAATCGGCTCGGCACGAGCCGTCAGCATGATCACCGGCGTGTTCGAGCGCGCGCGCAGGTCGCGGCACAGGGTCAAGCCATCCTCACGCGGCAGGTTGAGGTCGAGCACGATCAGGTCCACGTGCTCACGGTCCAGCAGCTGGCGCATGGCGGTGCCATCAGCCGCCGTGCTCACCTGGTAGCCGGCGCGGCCGAGCTGCTCGGCCAGCAGGGTGCGGATGTCATTGTCGTCGTCGACGATCAGCAGTCGATGCATCGTGTTTTCAGTCTCCATGTCGCGATCATCCCGTGTCGGCAGCTGAACCGCATCCGGGGCAATGCGTACCAGTGTATCCACCGATGGTCGGGATACCTGTGGTTACGCCTGTTTGCCGACAGTGTTACATAGAGACATACCCCGAGGATTGAGCCGCCTGTCGCCCGGTCTTCACAATGCCCGCCAACGCCGCCCACGCGGCCCCGAGAGTGAAGCCACGACGTGATGTTCCGCCTGCTGCCCGCGACCCGCCGGGGTCGCCTGATACTGGTCGCCCTGCTTGCCCTTGCCGTCGTTGCAGCCGCCTGGTGGCTGCTGCGCAAGCCGGCCGTCCCGGCGGTGGCGACCGCGCCCGTCAGCCGTGGTGACATCGAGCAGACAGTGGAGGCCACCGGTGTGATCGACGCCTACAAGCTGGTCAGCGTCGGCGCCCAGGCCTCGGGCCAGATCAAGTCGCTGAAGGTACAGCTGGGCGACACCGTGAAGGAAGGCGACCTGATCGCCGAGATCGATGCCACCACCCAGCAGAACCAGGTGCTCAACGCGCAGGCCTCGCTGGACCAGGTCACCGCGCAGCGCGCCGTGCAGCAGGCCACCCTGCGCCAGGCCGAACTGGAATTCGCGCGGCAGCAGCAGATGCTGGCTGCCGAAGCCACCTCGCGCCAGGAATATGATGCCGCCGAGGCGCAGTTGAAGACCGCCCGTGCCCAGCTGCAGTCCTACGAGGCGCAGATCAAGGGCCGCGAAACAGAACTGGGCACCGCCCGCGCCAACCTGGCCTACACCCGCATCACCGCGCCGATGGACGGCACCGTGGTGGCGGTGGTGGCGGAGGAAGGCCGCACCGTGAACGCCAACCAGACCGCACCGACCATCGTGATGCTGGCGCGGCTGGACGTGGTCACCGTCAATGCCGAGATCTCCGAGGCCGACGTGGTCAAGATCAAGCCCGGCATGCCGGTGTACTTCACCACGCTGGGTGACCCGGACCGCAAGTACCACGCCACGCTGCGCCAGATCAATCCGGCGCCGGCCTCGATCGCCAACGAAAGCTCCTCCAGCTCCAGCAGTTCGTCCAGTTCCAGTTCCAGCAGCGCGGTCTACTACAACGCGCTGTTCGACGTGGAGAATCCGGACGGCACGTTGCGCATCGACATGACCGCGCAGGTCTCGGTACTGCTCAAGCAGGCCAAGGGCGTGCTGATGGTGCCGGCGGTGGCGCTGGGGCCGAAGCGCCGTGGCGACGAGCGCATGGTGCGGGTGCTGGACGACAAGGGCCAGCCGCAGCCGCGCAAGGTCACGGTGGGCATCAACAATGGCGCCTCCGCCGAGATCCTGTCCGGGTTGAAGGAAGGCGAGCGCGTGGTGGTCGGCGAAGCCAGCGCCGCCGGTGCCGGTGCCGGTGGCGGGAACCGAGGCGGCATGCAGATGCGGGTCGGCGGCCCGGGCATGGGGCCGCGCCGATGAGCACGACGGCGCCGCTGCTGCGCCTGCGCGACCTGCGACGCGAGTTCCCGGCCGGTGATGATGTGATCGCCGTGCTGCGCGACGTCAATCTCGACATCCATGCTGGCGAGATGGTGGCCATCGTCGGCCAGTCCGGCTCGGGCAAGTCGACACTGATGAACATCCTCGGCTGCCTCGACCGCCCCACCCGCGGCAGCTACCAGGTGGCCGGCCGCGAGACCGGAAAGATGGCGCCGGACGAACTGGCCGAACTGCGCCGCGAATATTTCGGTTTCATCTTCCAGCGCTACCACCTGCTCGGCGACCTCGACGCGCGCGGCAATGTGGAAGTGCCGGCGGTGTACGCCGGCAGCCCGGGCGCAGTGCGCAATGCGCGTGCCGAGCAGCTGCTGCAACGCCTGGGCCTGGGCGACCGCATGCATCACAAGCCCGGCCAGCTGTCTGGTGGCCAGCAGCAGCGCGTGTCGATCGCACGCGCGCTGATGAACGGCGGCGAGGTGATCCTGGCCGACGAACCCACAGGCGCGCTCGATACGAAATCCGGTGAGGAAGTGATGGCGATCCTCGGCGAACTGCATGCCGAAGGCCACACCATCATCATCGTCACCCACGACATGAGCGTGGCCCAGCACGCACAGCGCATCATCGAGATCCGCGATGGCGAGATCATCGCCGACCGCGCCAACCCGAATGCGCCGGCCTACCGTGCGCAGCGCGAAGCCAGTACCGGGGCCGCCCACGGCAACAGCTGGCGGGCGGCCCGAGACCGCTTCACCGAAGCGTTCCGCATGGCGCTGCTGGCGATGAACGCCCATCGGCTGCGGACCTTCCTGACCATGCTCGGCATCATCATCGGCATCGCCTCGGTAGTGTCGGTGGTGGCGCTGGGCAACGGCTCGCAGCAGCAGATCCTGCAGAACATCAGCGCGCTCGGCACCAACACCATCGACGTCTATCCCGGCCGTGGTTTCGGCGACATGCGCTCGGCCCGGGTGCAGACGCTCAAGGCCAGCGATGCCGATGCACTGGCAAAGCAGAGCTACGTGGACAGCGCCACCCCCAGCGTATCGACCTCGGTCACCGCGCGTTATCGCAACCAGTCGTCGACCGCCCAGGTCAGCGGCGTCGGCGAGCAGTTCTTCCGGGTCAAGGGCGTGACTCTGCTCAGCGGCAGCTTCTTCGATGCCGATGCAGTCAAGGGCCTGGGCCAGGTGGCGGTGATCGACGAGAACACCCAGGCCCAGTTCTTCCCCGATGTCGACCCGGTCGGACAGGTGATCCTGCTCGGCAACGTGCCGGCACGCGTGGTCGGCGTGGCCAAGCGCCAGAGTTTCGGCTTCGGTGGCAGTACCAGCCTCAGCGTGTGGGTGCCGTACACCACGGTGATGTCGCGCATGCTCGGCCAGAGCCACGTCTCCAGCATCACCGTACGCGTGGACGACGACACACCGATGGATGCGGCGCAGGAAGCAATCACCCGCCTGCTGACCCTGCGCCATGGCACCGAGGACTTCTTCCTCAGCAACAGCGCGGAGATCCGCCAGACCATCGAGCAGACCACGCGCACGATGACCCTGCTGATCGGTGCCATCGCCGCCATCGCACTGCTGGTCGGTGGCATCGGCGTGATGAACATCATGCTGGTGTCGGTGACCGAGCGCACCCGTGAGATCGGGGTGCGCATGGCGGTGGGTGCACGGCAGAGTGATATCCGCCAGCAGTTCCTGATCGAGGCGGTGCTGGTGTGCCTGCTCGGCGGCGTGCTCGGCATCGGCCTGGCGCTGCTGCTGGGCTCGATGATCGGCCGCTTCGCCAGCGATTTCCAGGTGCTGTTCTCCACCGCCTCGATCGTTGCCGCGTTTGCCTGCTCGACCTTGATCGGCGTGGCGTTCGGCTTCCTGCCCGCACGCAACGCCGCGCAACTCGATCCGGTGGAGGCCCTGGCCCGCGAATGAAGAAGATGATCCGACTGCCCTTCCCCGCTCCCCGGCACCTGCTGCCGGCCGGTGCGGTTGTACTCGCCCTGTCCGGCTGCGCCTCCGTCGGCCGCTATCCGGTGCATGACCCGGCCGTGGCGGCGCAGTATGGGCGTGGCGATGCCACCCTCAATGCACCGGCCGACGGCCCGCGCAGCAGCCTGGATACACCCGGCCGCGACATCCGGCAGGACACCTGGTGGACCGGCTTCGGCGATGAACGCCTCGACCGTCTGGTGGCGCAGGCGCTGGCCGCCAACAGCGATCTGGCCGCCGCCGGCCTGGCCGTGCAGCGTTCACGCCTGCAGGCCGGCCTGGCCAGCAATGCGCTGTGGCCGCAGCCTTCGTCATCGGGCGTCAGCGGCAGTGCCAGCCGCGCCACCGACCAGGCCGATGACTGGCGCCGCAGCTATTCCACCGGCGTCTCGCTGGGCTGGGAAGTGGACCTGTGGGGGCGCCTGCGCACCCAGCGCGACATCGCCCGCTGGGAAGCCGAAGCCAGCGAGGAAGACCGGCAGAACACCGCGCTGCTGGTGATCGGCGACACCATCACCCAGTACTGGAACCTGGCCTATCTCAACCGGTCCATCGCCACCGGCCAGGCCAACCTGGAGCGGTTGGAACGTACCCGCGAACTGGTGCAGGCCCGCTTCGACGCCGGCGCGGTATCGCGCCTGGAAGTGCGCCAGGCGCTGCAGAACCTGCAGTCGCAGCGCTCGGCGCAGAGCGCGCTGGAACAGCAGCGGGTGGAAGTGCGCAATGCACTGACCGTACTGCTGGATGGCACGCCCTGGCCGCAGCAGGACGAACCGCAGGACCTGCTGGGCGCACGCAGCCCGGACATCGTCGAGGGGTTGCCGGCCGACCTGCTGGGCCGCCGTCCCGACCTGCGCGCGGCCGAGCTGCGCCTGCGCAACAGCCTGAAGACGATCAAGGTCACGGCAACCCAGTATTACCCGGCGTTGAGCCTGACCGGCAGCCTCGGTTCCAGCGCCACCTCGCTAGGCAATGTGCTGCGCAATCCGGTGGCCACGCTGGGCGCGGGCCTGTCACTGCCGTTCCTCAACCTGCAGCGCGCGCAGCTGGATACCGACATCGCCGGCACCGCCTACCAGATCGCCGCGGCCAACTTCCGCAAGACGCTGTACACCGCGCTCTCGGAAGTGGACAACGCGCTGTCGGCACGAGAGCAGCTGGCGCGGCAGGTGGCGGCCTCGCAGGCGTCGTATGACGAAGCGGTGGAAGTGGAACGCGCGCAGGAAGTGCGTTACCGCGTGGGCGCGACCGACCTGCGCACCTGGCTGGAAGCGCAGCAGACCCGGCGCGATGCCGAGCTGTCACTGGCGCGCGCGCGGCAGGGCCAGCTGAACAACGATGTGACCCTGTTCAAGGCGCTGGGCGGCAGCGCGGGGTAGCGGCTACTGTGGAGCCGAGCCCATGCTCGGCTGCTTCCTTGATCGGGTATGCGATCGCCGAGCGTGGGCTCGGCTCTACAGATCAGCCGCGCTGGCGCACGGCCTCGAACAGGCTGACGCCGGCGGCGACGGAGACATTCAGGCTCTCGATCTCACCCGGCATCGGGATCTTGACCAGGCCATCGCAGTTCTCGCGGGTCAGGCGGCGCAGGCCATCGGCCTCGCCCCCCAGCACCAGGGCGATGTTGCCCTTCAGGTCCAGCTGGTACAGCGAAGCGGTGGCTTCGCCGGCCAGGCCATAGATCCACACGCCCTGCCTCTGCAGGTCCTTCAGGCAGCGCGACAGGTTGGTCACCGCCACCACCGGGACCAGATCGGCGGCACCGGCCGAAGTCTTGCGTACGGTCGCGTTCACCGTGGCCGACTTGTCCTTGGGGATGATCACTGCGGTTGCACCGGCCGCAGCGGCCGAGCGCAGGCAGGCGCCAAGGTTGTGCGGGTCCTGCACTTCGTCCAGCACCAGCAGCAGGGCCTTGCCCTCGGCTGCGGTGACCAGGCCTTCCAGCTCGTTCTCGCTGTAAGTGCGGGCGGCGGCATAGCGCGCGGCCACGCCCTGGTGGCGTACCGAACCGCCGACACCATCCAGCGCCTGGCTGTTCACCTTGCGCACGTCGATGCCCTTGCGGCGGGCGTTTTCCTCGATCTCGGTCAGGCGCGGGTTCTTCGCACCGGCCTCGACCAGCACTTCGCGGACGTTCTCGGCGTCGTTCTCGATGGAGGAGGCGACGGCGTTGACGCCGACAATCCACTGGCTGTTCTTGCTCATGCGGGCGGGGACCGGAAAGGGGGTGGCTATGGTAGAGCATCGGCGGCGGCCGCGCTTCGCGCTCGCCGGGCATGGCCCGGCGCTACCGGCCGTTCATCCCCCGGCTGAACGGCTGCGCGGCGGCCAGTGCGGGGTGTCGTGGTCGGGGTGCTGGTGGGACACGATCGTGGCCAGGAAATCCAGCGCGGCGATGTCTTCCTCGGTACGTCGCGCCGGCAGGCTGGCCAGGCTGTCGACGAAGGGCAGCTTGCGCTCGACTCCGTACTGGATCGTCGGCGGCAGGCGTTCGGGTTCGTCAAACGCACCGGCAGCCACCGCCACGCCATCGGGCGCTTCGTAGGTCAACGGCGTGCCGCAGTCGGCGCAGAACCCGCGCCGCACCACGTTGGAGGACTGGAAATAGCGCGGCTGGCCGCGGGTCCAGCTGAACTGCACGCCCCGCACCGACACCAAGGGCGCGTAGTACGCACCAAAGGCCTTCTGGCACATGCGGCAGTGGCAGATCGAGCTGTGGGTCAGCTCGCCACGGGCCTGGAAGCGGATCGCGCCGCACTGGCAGCCGCCGCTGTATTCGGGTTGGCCCTGCATGGTGCGTTCCTCCAAAGCGTCGTGCCAACCAACGGTTGGCAGCTACCAGGTAACGTGGGGTGCCGACCGTTGGTCGGCACGTCTCTCAATACTGCTTTTTCGTACGCTTGGCCGGCTTGCCACGCTCCGGCAGCGGCGGCAGGCCATCGCCCTCGTCCTCACCCTTGTGCTCGACCAGGCGGAAGTCGATCTTGCGCTCTTCCATGCTGGCCTTCAGCACCAGGATGCGCACGCGGTCGCCCAACCGGTAGCTGCCGCCGCGGCGCTCGCCGGTCAACGTCTTGCGGGTCGCGTCGAACTTGTAATAGTCCTGCGGCAGCTGGGTCACGTGCACCAGGCCCTGCACCTTCGACTCATCCAGCTCCACGAACAGGCCGAAGCTGGTCACGCCGCTGATCACGCCGTCGAACTGGCCACCCACGTGCTTTTCCATCCAGGCCGCGCGGTAACGCTCGTCGACCTCGCGCTCGGCCTCGTCGGCACGGCGCTCACGCTCGGAACACTGCAGCGCCAGCGCAGCCATTTCGCGCGCGTTGTAGGTGAACTTGTCCAGCGGCTTGCCGGACAACGCGTGCTTGATCGCGCGGTGTACCAGCAGGTCGGGGTAACGGCGGATCGGCGAGGTGAAGTGCGCGTACGCCTCCAGTGCCAGGCCGAAATGACCGTGGTTTTCCGGGCTGTAGATCGCCAGGCTCTGGCTGCGCAGCAGCACCGATTCCAGCAGCGTGGCATCGGGGCGGTCGCGGATCTTCTTCAGCAGCTTGGTGTAATCGCCCGGGCGCACCTTCGACCACGGCGGCAGGCTCAGCTTGAACTCCTTGAGGAATTCGAGCAGGTCGGCGTACTTGGTTTCCGGCGGCTTCTCGTGGATGCGGTACGGGGCCGGCACATGGCGCGACAGCAGGTACTTCGCCGCCTCCACATTGGCCGCGATCATGCATTCCTCGATCAGCTTGTGCGCGTCGTTGCGCACCAGCATGCCGGCCTGGGTCACTTCACCGCGGTTGTCCAGCACGAAGCGCACTTCGCTGCTCTCGAACTCGATGGCGCCACGCTTGGCACGCGCCTTGGACAGGACCTTGTACAGCTGGTGCAGGCGCTGCACCTGCGGCAGCAGGTCACCCATCCAGGCCTTGGTATCGGCATCGTCCTCGCCCACCGCCTTCCACACCTGGGTGTAGGTCAGGCGCGCATGCGAGTTCATCACCGCTTCGTAGAAGCGCGAATGCGTGACCAGGCCGTCGCGGTCGATCTGCATGTCGCAGACGAAGCACATGCGGTCGACCTTCGGCATCAGCGAACAGATGCCGTTGGACAGCGTCTCCGGCAGCATCGGCACCACGAAGCCCGGGAAGTACACCGAGGTGGCGCGCTTCTGCGCTTCTTCGTCCAGTGGCGTGCCGGGCCGGACGTAGTTGGAGACATCGGCAATCGCCACCACCAGCCGGAAGCCATCGACGTTCGGCTCGCAGTACACCGCGTCGTCGAAGTCCTTGGCATCTTCACCGTCGATGGTGACCAGCGGCATGCTGCGCAGATCGACACGGTCGCCGATCATCGCCGGTTCGACCACCAGCGGCACCGAGGCCGCTTCATCCAGCACTTCCTGCGGGAATTCGAACGGCAGTTCATGGCCGTGGATGGCGGTCTCCACCACCAGCGAGGCGGTCAGCTTGTCGCCGAGCACGGCAATGATGCGGCCGATCGGCGGACGGCGGCTATCCGGCGCCTGGGTCAGTTCGCAGACCACCAGCTGGCCGTCGCGCGCGCCACCGATCTGGTCCGGCGGCACCTGTACGTTGCGCTGCACGCGCTTGTCATCGGGCACCACGTAGTTGATGCCCATCTCGACACTGAAACGGCCGATCAGGCGGGTCATGCCGCGCTCAAGCACGCGGGCGATGCTGCCCTCGCGGCGGCCACGGTGGTCGATGCCGGTCACACGGGCCAGCACCTTGTCACCATGCATGACCTTGCGCATTTCATACGGTGGCAGGAACAGGTCGTCGCCACCCTCGACCGGGCGCAGGAAGCCAAATCCTTCCGGGTTGGCGATCACCACGCCGGTGACCAGGTTCAGGGTCTGGATCGGGGCGAAACCGCCACGGCGGTTCTGCACCAGCTGGCCATCACGGACCATGGCACCGAGCCGGCGCGACAGCGCCTCGGCCCGGTCCGGTGCGGTCAGGCCCAAGCGTGCGCCCAGTTCCTCTGCCGTCTGCGGCCCTTCGCAACGCTCCAGCAGGGCCAGGATGGCTTCGCGGCTGGCGATGGGCTGTTCGTACTTCTCGGCTTCGCGGGCGGCATAGGGATCGTCGATCACCTTGCCGGTCGGCGGCAACTTGCGGCCCGGCGCCGGGCCCGGTGCGTCGCTGCTGCGGACCTTGCGGCCACGCGGCGGTGCGCCGCCTTCATTCAATTCGGGGAACCAGCCCGGCAACGGCTTGCCCGGCTTGGTGGTGCGGGCCGTGCCCGCCTTGGCGCCCTTCTTCGGGGCCTGGCCGCGGGAGGTGCTCCCGCCCTTGCTTGGTTTTTTGGTAGTCATCGCCCTACATGGTAGCCGTTGACGGCGTGCAGAACGGGTCAGTGGCCGTCTTGAAGGCCTTGCGTGAAAAATATTCAGGAAGTCGTTGACAGCCTGCAGATTCATCTTCACAATTGCGCCTCTGGAACGCCCAGGTGGCGGAATTGGTAGACGCACTAGTTTCAGGTACTAGCGGGTAAAACCGTGGAGGTTCGAGTCCTCTCCTGGGCACCAACGAAAAAACTCCTCGCTTCGGCGGGGATTTTTTTTGCCTGCAATCCAGCAGCGGGGCCGAATTCCTTTCCGAAGGAAAGGGCTCCGACCCAAGCGATTGAGATGGAGTCAGAGCCCGCTCCGCACGCGAAACGGGGTCCGACACCGGATCCAGAAAAAGTGTTGACACCCCCATAACAACGCCCCATAATCTCGCTCCTCGACGCCCAGGTGGCGGAATTGGTAGACGCACTAGTTTCAGGTACTAGCGGGTAAAACCGTGGAGGTTCGAGTCCTCTCCTGGGCACCACGTCGAGAATGAGAAAAACCCGCGAGAGCGGGTTTTTTCATGCCCGGAATCCGGCATCAGAGCAGCGGCCGCAGCACCAGCTCCAGCCCGAGCAACAGCAGGAAACCCAGGAAGCAGCCCCGGAACACCCGCGCACTGATGCGCTGCCGGATCACCTGCCCCAGCCACATGCCCAGCAATGCCGGCAGCACCGCCAGCGCACTCAGCCCCAGCTGCTGGATGCCGAATGCGCCGTGCAGCACCAGGCCGGCGGTCAGCGAAATCGTTGACACCGTGAACGCCAGCCCCAGCGCCTGCACCAGCTCCTCGCGCTGCAACCCCAGCGACTGCAGGTATGGCACCGCCGGCATCACGAACACGCCGGTGGCGCCGGTCACCACGCCCGACAACGCCCCCACCAGCGGCCCCAGCCAACGCTCGCGCCGCTGCTGCACGCGGAACACCGGCGCAAGCAACGCATAGGCGGCATAGACCACCAATGCCACGCCCAGCGCAACGCGCGACCAAGTGCGATCGACCCGCACCAGCAGCGCCGCCGAGCCCAGCGTCACCACCACCACGGCCAGCATCATCGGCCACAGGCGCCGCACGATGCGGTCCAGTGACGGCCCGGACAACAGCTGCCACGCATTGGTGACGAAGGTGGGAATGAACAGCATCGACGCCGCCGACACCGGCGACAGCGTGCTGCCCAGCAGCCCCATCGCCACCGTCGGCAACCCCATGCCGGTCACGCCCTTGACCACACCGGCCAGCACGAACACCACCACCAGCAGCACGTAGAAGTACATCGATTCATTCATGGCTTCATTGGATCGGCCGGCCGCTCGGCGCACAATGCGGTGTTTCCGGCCTTGCCTTCGGCTGATCCGAAGGCGCAGCCGTTGCGATGAGGGCATCACATGCGGATGGATATCGCCGACCTGCGCCTGTTCCTGGCGATTGCCGAGGCGGGCAGCATCACGGCCGGCGCAGCGCAGGCAAACCTGGCACTGGCGTCGGCCAGCGAACGCCTGCGCACGATCGAAGCCGATGCCGGCACCGCGTTGTTGAACCGGCACCCCCGCGGCGTCAGCCTGACCGAAGCCGGCGCCGCCCTCGCCCACCATGCACGATTGATCCTGCAGCAGCAGGCGCAGCTGCGCGGTGAACTGCAGGCGTTCGCGCACGGCGCGCGCGGCACACTGCATCTGTATGCCAACACCGCAGCACTGACCAACTACCTGCCTTCGCGGCTGGCACCGTGGCTGGCCGAACGCCCGCGCCTGCACGTGGAACTGCTGGAGCGCACCAGCCCCGAAGTCGTGCGTGCGATCAACGCTGGCCAGGCCGAGGCCGGCATCATCAGTGATGCGGTCGACGCTGCCGGCCTGCAGCAGCACGTGGTCGCCGAAGATCCACTGGTGATGCTGCTGCCCGCAGACCATCGCCTCGCATCGCGGCGCAGCCTGGCCTTCGCCGATGTTGCCGGCGAGACCTTCGTCGCGCTGGCCGACGGCAATGCACTGCAGGCCTACATCGAAGACCAGGCGCGCGACATCGGGCGGCGCCTGGACGTGCGCATCCGCATGAAGACCTTCGAAGGGGTGTGCATCATGGTCGGCCACGACATTGGTATCGGCATCGTGCCGCGGACCATCGCCCGCCAGCACCGGCGCAGCACGCATACCGTCGCCGTACCGCTCGCCGATGCGTGGGCACAGCGTCGCCTGTGCGCCTGTTTTGCCGAGTGGGCGCAGTTGTCATCGGCAATGCGCAGCCTGCTGCTTCACCTGGGCGTACAGCCACAGAAAAAGCTGTGAAATGTTGTTGACACATCCTCTGCCGTCCCGCACAATTCATCTCCTGAGTCGCCCAGGTGGCGGAATTGGTAGACGCACTAGTTTCAGGTACTAGCGGGTAAAACCGTGGAGGTTCGAGTCCTCTCCTGGGCACCACGACTCAAGATGATCAAACCCGCGAAAGCGGGTTTTTTCGTTTCCGGGGCCTGGCGAGCGTGGCATCGCAACCGCCACTCGGACTGTCGTATCTCGCACCACCCGGGCGTCGCCTGCGGGTGTATACCTCCTCCCGGCGCGCCGTCACCAGACCTTGAACGCCCCCCTTTTGGGGCGCATTTCACGTTCCCCGTTCAATTCGTACTTTTCCTAGTCGAGATCCACCCGATTCCTTTTCGGTGGGAGGCAGATTTACCGGAGCCGGTTGCAGGTCTATCGACACGACCGGACCAGCGCCCCCCCTTTCCCCAAAGGACGCCCCAATGCAGCGCAGCATCATCTGCCCTCACTGCCACACCGGCTCGAACCACGGCGTACGCGTATGCGTGGGATGCCAGGCCGAGGTCCACTACGGCGCATCGAAGGAGGCCGTAATGTTCGTCTTTGTCGCCGCCATCATCTGCGGCGCACTGGTCGGCAGCCGATTGCAGGCCACTGCCGGCTGGATCACGTGCGGCGCCGTACTTGTGGCGGGAATGTGGGCCATTTCCCGATTGTTCCGTGATCGGGTGGTGTTCAAGCGCGTCTATCGCACGCGCTGAACCTGCGCCGCTGCACTCCCCCAACGGCAGGGCCCGTGCGACCCACGTTGCACAAACAAAAACCCCGCCTTGCGGCGGGGTCAAAATACAGCACGTGTTTCCAGGGAGTTTTCAGTGCCCACCACCGGCGGCCGCACCCGCACCTGCGCCGAATGGCGGCTTGGCCAGCCACAGGAACGTAATGATCGCCAGGAAGATCCAGCCCAGCAGGAAGAAGATGTCGTTGAAGCCCATCTGCGATGCCTGGTGGTTGATCATGTTGTTCAGTACCGCTGCGCCGTGCTGCAGGTCGCCCTGCCCCATCGCCGTGACCTGGTCCTGCATGCCCGGCTGATAGGCCGAGATATGCTCGGTCAGGTCGGCATGGTGCACCTGGGTGCGCCGCGCCCACAGCCACGTCGTCAGCGACGCCGCGAAGCTGCCGCCCAGCGTACGCAGGAACGTGGCCAGGCCGGAGCCCGCCGCGATCTCGCGCCCATCCAAGTCCGACAGCAGGATCTGCAGCACCGGCATGAAGAACAGCGCGACGCCGATGCCCATGATCAGCTGTACGCCGGCCACGTGCATGTAGTCCACCTGCAGGTTGAAGTTCGAGCGCAGGAAACTGGTCATCGACAGCACGATGAAGGCGATCGTGGCCAGCATGCGCATGTCGAAGCGCGATGCATACTTGCCCACGAACGGGGTCATGATCACCGGCAGGATGCCGATTGGCGCCGTTGCCAGGCCCGCCCAGATCGCGGTGTAGCCCATGTCACGCTGCAGCCACTGCGGGATCAGCAGCGCCACGCTGAAGAACGCCGCGTAGGCCACCACCATCGCCAGCGTGCCGGCGCGGAAGTTGCGGTGCCGGAACAGCTTCAGGTCGACAATCGGATCCTTGTCGGTCAGCTCCCAGATCAGGAACACCGTCAGCGTCACCACGGCCACGCAGGCCAGCACCACGATCTTCATCGACGCGAACCAGTCCTCGTCGTTGCCCAGGTCGAGCACCAGCTGCAGCGCACCGACGCCGATCACGAGGGTGATCAGGCCGACGTAGTCCATCTTCGGCTTCTCGATCTGCTCCGGCCGCCCCTTCAGCTGGTTGCCCACCACCAGCGCAGCGAAGATGCCCAGCGGCACGTTGATCAGGAAGATCCATTCCCAGCTGTAGTTGTCGGTGATCCAGCCACCGAGGATCGGCCCGCAGATCGGCGCAACCACCGTGATCATCGCCAGCAGCGCCAATGCCTGCCCGCGTTTCTCGCGCGGGTAGATCGAAACCAGCAGCGACTGCGTGATCGGGTACATCGGGCCGGCCACGAAGCCCTGCAGTGCACGCGACACGACCAACATGCCCATGCTCTGCGCCAGGCCGCACAGCAGCGAGGTGATGACGAAGGCCAGCGTGGCCCAGACGAACAGCTTGCGTTCGCCGAAGCGGCGGCTGAGCCAGCCGGTCAGCGGCAGCGCGATGGCCGTGCTGACCGCGAACGAGGTGATGACCCAGGTCGCCTGCTGCGAACTGGCGCCGAGATTGCCCGCGATGGTCGGCAGCGAGACGTTGGCGATGGTGGTGTCGAGCACCTGCATGAACGAGGCCATCGCCAGGCCGACAGTGCACAGTGCGACGCTGGGCGGCAGGAACCCGGAGGCCGCACCTGGCGCCGCCGGTGCGCCCGGAGCGCCGGGCGCGGCTGGAGCTTGTGCGGACATGGCGACCTCAGCCCACCTTCGCCTGCTGCTGCGGCAGGTTGCCCTGGATGATCGTGTGGATCACCTCGTCGGCATCATGCAGCTGCTTGGCATACACGTCGGTGTCGAACACCGTGCCCTTGGCCGGAGTGCTCGGCAGCACTTCGCCCTTCTGGTCGCGCAGGCTCACTTCAGCCTTCATCGACAGGCCGATGCGCAGCGGGTGTTCGGCCAGCTGCTTGGCATCGATGGCGATGCGCACCGGCACGCGCTGCACGATCTTGATCCAGTTGCCACTGGCGTTCTGCGCCGGCAGCAGCGAGAACGCCGAGCCGGTGCCCAGGCCCAGGCTCTGGATGCGGCCCTTGTACTTCACGTCGCCGGCGTACAGGTCCGACTTCAGCTCCACTTCCTGGCCCAGGCGCATGTGGCGCAGCTGGGTTTCCTTGAAGTTGGCCTCGACCCACATCTGTTCGGTCGGCACCACGGCCATCAGGGCATTGCCCGGCTGCACGCGCTGGCCGACCTGCACCGAACGACGGGCGACGTAGCCGGAGACCGGCGCGACGATGCCGGCGCGGGCGTTGTTGAGGAAGGCCTGGCGCAGCTGTGCGGCGGCGGCCTGCACGTCCGGCTGGGTGGCGATCACGGTGTCGTCGACCAGCGCGCGGTTGCGCTCGACGGTCTCGCGCGAACCGGCCACGGCCGCTTCGGCCGCGGCCAGCTCGTCGCGGGCGTGGGCCAGTTCTTCGTTGGAGATGGCGCCGGTGGCGGCCAGGTCCTTGCGGCGGGCGTAGTCTTCGCGCACGCGCTTCAGGGTCACCTGGCGGGCGTTCAGGTCCGCCTGCGCGCCTTCCACGCTGCGGTACAGGCCGCGGGTCTGGCGCACGGTCTTGGCCAGGTTGGCTTCGGCCTGCTGCAGCGCCACTGCGGTGTCGGACGGGTCCAGCTGCACCAGCAGCTGGCCGCGCTCCACGCGCATGCCGTCATCGGCGTTGATGGCGACCACGGTACCGGCCACCAGCGGGGTGATCTGTACCTGGTTGCCCTGCACGTAGGCGTCGTCGGTCTCTTCGAACCAACGGCCGAACATGAAGTACCACAGCGCCAGTGCGGCAAGCAGCAGCACGACGATCACGAACAGGCCGCGCAGCAGGTTGCCGCGGCGGTTGGGGGCGGCCGGGGCCGCGGTGTCTTGGGTCTGGCTCATGTCGGAGATCTTCAGGAATGCGAGGAATCGGAATGGGAGGCGATCGGTGCGCGGTCGGCGTCAGTGGGCTGGAAACCACCGCCCAGCGCCTTGCTCAGGCGCACCGAGGACTGCACCTGCTGCGACTGCAGGCCGGCCAGCTGCTGCTGCGACTGCAGCAGGGTGGACTGCGCGGTCAGCACGTCCAGGTAGCTGCCGATGCCGGCGCGGTAGCGCTGCTGGGCCAGGTCGAAGGCAGCGCGTGCGGTGTCCACCGCCTGCTGCTGCGACTGCGCCTGCTGTGCCAGCGAGCGCACCGCGTTGACCTGGTCGGCCACATCACGCAGCGCATCGAGCACGGTCTGGTTGTAGTTGGCCACCGCCAGGTCGTACTGCGCATCGGTATTGGCCAGGTTGGCGCGCAGCTTGCCGCCCTCGAAGATCGGCAGGCTCAGCGCCGGGCCGATATAGGCGAAGGTGGAACTGCTCTTCAGCAGGTCGCCCACATTCGGGGCGACCACGCCGGCCAGCGCGGTCAGGTTGAAGCTCGGGTAGAACCTGGTCTTGGCAACCTTGATCTGCTTGTCGGCCGCTTCAACGCGCCAGCGTGCGGCCACGATGTCGGGGCGGCGGCCAAGCAGTTCGCTGGGCAGCACGCCCGGCAGCTGCAGTGCCACCGGATTCAGCGGCTGCGGGCGCTGGATCGACAGGCCACGGTCCGGGCCCTTGCCGACCAGCGCGGCCAGTGCGGTGCGGGCGGCGTCGATACGCTGCTGGGCGGCCTGCACCTGCTGCTGCGCGGCCGGCACGCGGGCCTCGGCCTGGCGCACCTGCAGATCACTGTCGATGCCGGCGCGGCGGCGCTGGCGGGTCAGCTCAAGTGACTTCTGCGAACGGCTCAGCTCTTCCTCGGCCACGTCGTTGAGCTGCCACGCGTAGGCCAGGTCGGCATAGGCCTGGGTGATGCCAGTGGACAGGTTCAGGCGGGCGGCCTGCGCTTCAACGGTGGCGGCGTGCGCACCGTCCACGGCGGCTTCCCAGGCGGCGCGCTTGCCGCCCCACAGGTCCACGCCGTAGCTGAAGTCGAAGGCGACCTGGCTGCTGCCGGCGTAATGGCCACCGATCTCGCTGCCTGCCATCGACTCAGGCAGGCGCAGGCCGGTGTAGCCACCGGACACCGACAGGCTCGGCAGTTCGTCGGCACGCGCAGTGCCGACCTGGGCCTGGGCCTGGCGCAGGCGCGCGTCGGCGGCGTCCAGGCTCGGGTGGCCGGCCAGGCCCTCGGCGACCAGCGCGTCCAGCTGCGCATCGCCCAGCGCCTTCCACCAGTCCTGCGCCGGGAAGCCGGTGGCGCTCAGGTCGGTGTCGGCCAGGGTGCGTTCGCTGTGCAGGCTGTCCACATCCAGCACGTGGCCCTGCGGATTGAGGCCACGACTGCTGGCACAGGCGCCCAGGGCCAGGGCCAGCGCTGACACCAGCAGCGTGCGCCCGGACCGGCGGAAAGTGAAATGCGGGATCGGGTTCATGGGGTCGTCAAGGAATCGCGGATTCGGGTAAGGAGGGACAGCAGCAGCGTGCGCTCGTCGGTTGAGAGATCACGCAGGGCGTAATCCATCACCGCGTCGCCGCGCAGCTTCAGCCGCGCCCACAACGCGCGGCCTTCATCGGTCAGCACGATCTGCAGCGCACGACGGTCCTGGGCATGCGGTTGGCGACGGACGCAGCCCAGTGCCTCCAGCTTGTCCAGCAGCCGGGTCACGGCGCTGGGCACCTGGTCGATGGCCTGGGCCAGTTCGTTGGCGGTGCACGGCGCCATGTTGGAAAGCACCTTCAACCCGATGTAGTGGGTGAAGCCGATGCCCAGGTCTTCTTCCGCCATGGACGCGTCGAGTTGGCGGACCAGCCCGTCGCGCACCTGGCGCAGCAGCAGGCCGAAGCTGGGAGGAGTGGTTGCAGGACAGATCATGGGGGAGCATTCTCTTCCAAAAAAAATATTTCTCAATGGAAATATTCGATCTGGCATCGAATGCTGTGTTGCAGCAATGGGCTGGATCGGTGAAGGCGCCTACCTTAATGACCTGGTCAGCTGGCCCGGTAGTACAATTCAGCCAATGGATGACACATTTCAGCCAGCGGATATGATGAACAAGGCAGAAATCCCCCCTCCCAAGCGCCTGCTGCGCGACGACGCGCTGGACTGGTTCGAGCGCAACGACGGCCCATCGGTGGTCGCCTACCGCTTCGACAGCCCGCAGGGACTGGTCCGTGAGGTGGACTGGCACCATCACCAGCGCGCGCAACTGATCTACGTGGAGCGTGGCCTGCTGACCACCCGCACCTCGCACGGCACCTGGTCGCTGGCGCCGGGTTCGGCCGGCTGGATGCCGCCGCTGGAGCCGCACACGGTCACCCTCGACGGGCCGCTGCGTGGCTGGGGCATGGCGCTGGCCGCACCCGCCTGTGCCACCCTGCCCGCCGACCCCTGCGTGCTGGGCCTGTCCAAGCTGGCGCAGGCGCTGGCCGAGCGCATCTGCGAATGGCCGCTGGGCTATGACACCACGCCCGAGCGCCAGCACATCATCGAGGTGCTGCTGGACGAGATCCGCACCGCGCCGCGTCAGCGCATGCATCTGCCGATGCCCCACGACCGGCGCCTGCTGAAGATCGCCTCGCAGCTGCTGGCCGACCCGTCCGACGAGCGCAGCCTGGCCGAATGGGCCCACTGGGCCGGCCTGTCGCCGCGCAGCCTGACCCGTCACTTCCGCGACGAGACCACGCTCAGCTTCGCCCAGTGGCGGCAACAGGCCCGCCTGTCCGAGGCGTTGCGCCAGCTGACCGAGGGCCGCAGCGTGGCCGACATCGCCCACGCACTGGGCTTCAGCAGCGCCAGCGCGTTCGTCACCGTGTTCCGCCGCCACTTCGGGCTGCCGCCGGGGCGCTACCTGGCGCGGGCCGGCCACGGCCTGGAAACCGGGCTGGACCCTGCGCGCGGCTTGGCATCCCCCGCCGCATCCGGATAATCACAGGATTGCGAGCGGCGACCGCCGTCGCCGCCTCCCGACATAGGTAACAACGCCGCATGACCGAACTTGCCCGTCCCGTGTTCCACGGATTCGAACAACTGCCGCTGCGCGAGTACGCCGAACGCGCCTACCTCGACTACTCGATGTACGTGGTCCTGGACCGCGCCCTGCCGTTCATCGGCGACGGCCTGAAGCCGGTGCAGCGCCGCATCATCTATTCGATGAGCGAGCTGGGCCTGAATGCCGCGTCCAAGCCGAAGAAGTCCGCGCGCACCGTCGGCGACGTCATCGGCAAGTACCACCCGCACGGCGACAGCGCGTGCTACGAGGCGCTGGTGCTGATGGCACAGCCGTTCTCGTACCGCTACCCGCTGATCGAGGGCCAGGGCAACTTCGGCTCCAGCGACGACCCCAAGTCGTTCGCGGCGATGCGTTACACCGAATCCAAGCTGACCCCGATCGCCGAAGTGCTGCTGGGCGAACTGGGCCAGGGCACCACCGACTGGGCACCGAACTTCGACGGCACCCTGCAGGAACCGACCTGGATGCCGGCGCGGCTCCCGCACCTGCTGCTCAACGGCACCACCGGCATCGCCGTGGGCATGGCCACCGACGTGCCGCCGCACAATCTCAACGAGATCGTCAGTGCGCTGCTGCACCTGCTGGACAACCCCGACGCCACCGTGCGCGACCTGTGCGAACACGTGCAGGGCCCGGACTACCCGTCCAGCGCCGAGATCATCACCGCGGCCAATGACCTGCGCAACATCTACGAGACTGGCAACGGCAGCGTGCGTGCACGCGCGACCTTCACCAAGGAAGCCAGCAACATCGTGATCACGGCGCTGCCGTTCCAGGTGTCGCCGTCGAAGGTGATCGAGCAGATCGCCGCGCAGATGCGCGCCAAGAAGCTGCCGTGGCTGGAGGACATCCGTGATGAATCCGACCACGCCAATCCGGTGCGCGTGGTGCTGGTGCCGCGTTCCAACCGCGTCGACGCCGACCAGTTGATGGGCCACCTGTTCGCCACCACGGACCTGGAGCGCAGCTACCGCGTCAACCTCAACGTGATCGGGCTGGACGGCCGTCCGCAGGTGAAGAACCTGAAGATGCTGCTCAGCGAATGGCTGACCTTCCGCAGCAACACCGTCACCCGCCGCCTGCAGCACCGCCTGCAGAAGGTCGAGCATCGCCTGCACCTGCTGGAAGGCCTGCTGGTCGCCTTCCTCAACCTGGACGAGGTGATCCATATCATCCGTACCGAAGACGAGCCGAAGGCCGCGCTGATCGCGCGCTTCGGCCTGTCCGAGGAACAGGCCGAGTACATCCTGGAAACCAAGCTGAAGCAGCTGGCCCGCCTGGAGGAAATGAAGATCCGCGGCGAGCAGGATGAACTGGCCAAGGAGCGCGAGAAGATCCTCGGCATCCTGGACAGCAAGGCCAAGCTGAAGAAGCTGATCCGCGATGAACTGACCGCCGACGCCAGGAAGTTCGGCGACGCACGCCGTTCGCCGCTGGTGCAGCGCCAGGCGGCGCAGGCCATCGACGAGACCGAGCTGGTGCCGAGCGAACCGATGACCGTGGTGCTGTCGGAGAAGGGCTGGATCCGCGCCGCCAAGGGCCACGACGTCGATGCATCCGCACTGTCGTACCGTGAAGGCGACGGGCTGCAGGGCGCGGTGCGCGCACGCAGCACCCAGCAGGTCGCGTTCCTCGACAGCGAAGGCCGCGCCTACTCGACGCCGGTGCACACCCTGCCCTCCGCGCGTGGCAATGGCGAACCGCTGACCGGCCGCTTCTCGCCGGCACCGGGCACCAGCTTCGTGACCCTGGCCAGCGCCGAACCGGACACCCGCTTCGTGCTGGCTTCCAGCCACGGCTATGGCTTCGTCACCCGCTTCGAGAACCTGATCGGCCGCAACAAGGCCGGCAAGGCGATGCTGAACCTGTCGGCGGGCTCGTCGGTGCTGACCCCGTCGGTGGTCGCCAACGTCGCCACCGACCGCATCGTGGCGGTGACCAGTTCGGGCAACCTGTTGGCGATCGCCGCCAACGACCTGCCGGAACTGGACAAGGGCAAGGGCAACAAGATCATCGAGATCCCGAAGGCCAAGCTCGCCACCGAACGCGTGGTCGCCATCGTGGCGATCAGCCCGGGGCAGACCCTGCAGGTGCGCAGCGGCCAGCGCACCATGGGCCTGAAGTTCAACGAGCTGGATGCCTACCTCGGCGCCCGCGCCACCCGCGGCCACCTGCTGCCGCGCGGCTGGCAGAAGGTGGAAGGGCTGTCGGTGGAGTGAGAGCTGGGGCCCTGCCCCTGGCGGGTGTCAACCTTGGTTGACACGCCTCGCCGGGGATCAGACACGAAAAAGCCGGGGCATTCCCCGGCTTTTTCGTTGTCGGCTGGCGGGCGGTGGAGCAGCTGGCTGGCGAAGGCTGGCTGGCGATGCTCCGGTGCTGGCGGGCGACAGAACGCCGTGCTTCTGGTAGAGCCGATTGCTGGTCGGCTGCTCTTTGCTCTTGGTAGAGCCGACTGTCAGTCGGCTGCTTTACCGAAAAGCGGCCGACCAGCGGTCGGCTCTACCGGAAGGCAGCCGAGCATTGGCTCGGCTCTACAAAAAGCGGTGCCGGTCAGTGCGCCGGGGCGCCGTTGCCGTCGATCTTGCTCAGCTGGTACAGCTCCAGGCCGATGCGCTTGATCAGGCCCAGCTGCTGTTCCAGCCACCAGGCATGGTCTTCCTCGGTGTCCTTCAGCTGCGCCAGCAGGATGTCGCGGCTCACGTAATCGCCCTTCTCCTCGCATAGCTTCATGCCGGCGGCGAGATTGTTCCGAACCGCGTATTCAGTGTCGAGATCCTTCTGCAGCATCTCCTCCACGGTCTTGCCCGGCTCGGTGGCATGCGGGCGCATGTCCGGGTCGCCCCCCAGGAACAGGATCCGGCGCAGCAGCGCATCGGCATGCTGGGTTTCCTCTTCCATCTCGTGGTTCAGGCGTTCGTACAGCGCGAACAGGCCCTGGTCCTCGTAGCGGCGGGAATGGATGAAGTACTGGTCGCGGGCAGCGAGCTCGCCGCGCAGCAGTTCCTTCAGGCAGGCGATGACGTCCGGGTTGCCTTTCATGGGGGGCTCCTGTGAATCGATGCGGCATAGGGTGCCGCATTTCAAAGTACGGTGATCTAATCGGAATCAGTCGCAGTTGCGCCTGCGGCTACAATCGGCCCACGAGTTCGGAAAGGACGTGCGATGCGACGTACATGGCGTTGGGTGCTGGGCATAGTGATCGCCATCGTGCTGATCGCCGCACTGGTCCTGTGGCTC
The DNA here is from genome assembly GCF_059369375.1 of Stenotrophomonas sp. YJH_SMC_48-3. Taxonomy (NCBI): domain Bacteria; kingdom Pseudomonadati; phylum Pseudomonadota; class Gammaproteobacteria; order Lysobacterales; family Lysobacteraceae; genus Stenotrophomonas; species Stenotrophomonas sp. YJH_SMC_48-3. The sequence goes on from NZ_JCAFSQ010000006.1 coordinate 50,452, forward strand.
CTGCTGCGGGGCAGCCTGGCCGACCTGGACGGCGAGCATGCCTTGCTGGGGCTGGCCGCGCCGGTCACCATCGAGCGCGATGCGCTGGGCGTGGTCACCATCACCGCCGGCAGCCAGGCCGACGCGATGCGCGCATTGGGCCGCGTGCATGCGCAGGAACGCTATTTCGAGATGGACCTGATGCGCCGTAGCGCCGCCGGCGAACTGTCGGCGCTGTTCGGGCCGAAGGCCATCGACGCCGACAAACGCATGCGCGTGCATCGCCTGCGTGCACGCACCGAAGCGCAGCTGGACGCTGCATTGGGCGACAACGGCGATGCCGTGCGTGCCTACGTGGACGGCGTCAACGAAGGCCTGGCCGATCTCTCCGTGCGCCCGTGGGCCTACCTGCTGCTGCGGCAACCGCCGCAACCGTGGCAGGCCAGCGACAGCGTGCTGACCGGGCTGGCCATGTACGCCGACCTGCAGGACCCCGGCAACCAGACCGAGCTTGCGCTCAGCCGCATCCGCGCAGTGGTACCTCCGGCGCTGTATGCGTTGATTGCCCACGATGGCACCGAATGGGATGCCCCGCTGTTCGGCGAACCCACCGGCAATGCCCCCCTGCCCGATGCCAGCCAGCTGGACCTGCGCACGCTGAAGGGAAAGTCGGGCACAGAACAGGAAGAAGCCGACGTCATCGGCAGCAACAACTTCGCGGTGGCCGGTGCACTCACCGCCGACGGCCGCGCCATCGTTGCCGACGACATGCACCTGGGCCTGCGTGCACCCGGCCTGTGGTTCCGCGTGCGCCTGCGCTACCCCGACCCACAAGCTGCCGGCGGCCAGGTCGACGTCACCGGCTTCTCGCTGCCCGGCCTGCCGGCGGTGATCGTCGGCAGCAACGGGCACGTCGCCTGGGGCTTCACCAACAGCTACATCGACACCGCCGATTACCGCTCGGAACCGGCCAATGCCGAGGTGACCGTGCATGAAGAGCGGATTGCGGTGGCCGGCCAGGCCGACGTGCTGTTCCCGGTACGCGAAACCGCCTGGGGCCCGATCCTGCACGCCCATGCCGATGGCAGCGGTGACGCGCTGCGTTGGGTCGCCCACCTGCCCGGCGCGGTGCGGCTGGACTTCGGTGACCTGGCCCGCGCTGGCGATCTGGACGCTGCACTGAAGTTCGCCGACCGCGCCGGCATCCCCGCGCAGAACCTGGTGGTCGGCGACCGCAGCGGACGCATCGCCTGGCGGCTGATCGGCGCCCGCCCGGATCGCGGTCCGGGCTGCGCGCCGGCCGGCTTCAGTGCCGGCAACAACCAGGACTGTGCGCCGTGGCCGATCCGCAGCGATGCTTCACCGGCATTGATCGATCCTCCCAACCACCGCCTGTGGACCGCCAACGGCCGCGTCCTCGACGGCGAGGCACTGGCCAGCGTCGGCAACGGTGGCTATGACCTGGGAGCACGGGCGCGGCAGATCCGTGACCTGCTGGCGATCCAGGAGCGCTTCGACGAGCACGACCTGCTGGCGATCCAGCTCGACGATCGCGCGGTGTTCCTGCAGCGCTGGTGGGCCCTGCTGCACGACGTCATCGAGCGCAGTGACGACCCTGCACTGAAGCGTTTGAAGGAGGCCAGCCATCAATGGGACGGCCGTGCCTCGGCCAGCTCGGTCAGCTACCGGGTGGTGCGCGAGTTCCGTACGCAGGTGATGACAACACTGTCCAATGCACTGCTGGCACCGGCCAATGCGCAGCTGGGCGATGACTATCTGGAGCCGCGCCTGGCGCAGCTGGAAGGCGTGGCCTGGCCGATGCTGCAGCAGCGTCCGGCCAATCTGCTGCCACCGGCCTTCGACAGCTGGGATGCGCTGCTGATCGACGCCGCACGCCGCACCGAGAGCGAGCTGGCCAGGCAGGGCCCACTGGCCAAGCGCAGCTGGGGCGAACGCAATACGGCGGCGATCTGCCACCCCATCGCACGGGCGCTGCCGGACATCGCCAAACACTGGCTGTGCATGCCGGCCGACCGCCTGCCCGGCGACCGCGACATGCCGCGCGTGCAGACGCCGGGCTTCGGTGCTTCCGAGCGCATGGTGGTTTCGCCCGGGCACGAGGCCGACGGCATCGTGCATATGCCCGGCGGCCAGAGCGGGCACCCGCTGTCGCCGTACTGGGGCGCCGGCCACGAAGACTGGGTGCATGGGCGGCCGACGCCGTTCCTGCCGGGCAAGCCGCAGCACACGATGACGCTGGTGCCGGCATCGCGGTAGTGCCGGCCGCTGGCCGGCATCCATGTAGGTGCGTCCAGCATCATGAGGTTGCCGGCCAGCGGCCGGCACTACCGTTCGACGCTCAGCCCCTGCGCCGCTCGATCAGGTTCAGCAGTGGCCCGGTCATCGCCGTTGTCACCAGCGCCATGATCACCAGCACCGCGAACAGGCGGTCACCGAGCAGGCCAAGTTCGTAACCCAGGTTGAGCACGATCAGCTCCATCAGGCCACGGGTGTTCATCAGTGCACCCAGCCGCCACGCCTCACGGGTGGGCATGCCGGCACTGCGCGCGGCGCTGAAGGTACCCAGCAGCTTGCCGGTCGCGGCCACTGCGATCACCACACCACACAGCACGATGTCGCTGGCCTGCAGCGCGTCGGCGCGCATGCGAAGGCCAGTCATGGCGAAGAACAGCGGCAGCAGCAGGGTCACCGCGAACGGTTCGACGCGGGCCATCAACAGGCCGCGCAGCTGCGCGTTGGACGACACCGCCACGCCCGCAGCGAACGCACCGAACAGCGCGTGGATGCCCAGCATTTCGGTGATCAGGGCACTACCCAGCGACAGCAGCAGGATGCCGAGCAGCCAGCGCCCCTCACGGCCCGGCGCAATCTCCTGGCGAGCGAACCACGGCTTCACCAGCCCCAGCATCAGCACCACGAAGGCGACCACGCACAGCAGATTGAGACTGGCCGGCAGCCAGCCGCTGGCCTGTGCCGCCGCCACGATCAGTGCCAGCAGGCACCATGCGGTGGCATCGCCCAAAGCCGCGCAGGCGATGGCGGTCTGGCCCAGCGGCGTCTGCGTGATGCCACGGTCGGCGAGGATGCGCAGCAGCACCGGGAACGCGGTGATGCTCATCGATATGCCAACGAAAAGCGCGAATGCGGTGAAGCCCACGCCCTGCGGGCCGTGCTGCGGGTACAGCCAGATCGCCAACGCGACGCCGAGCACGAACGGCACCGCGATGCCGGCATGGCTGACCGTGAAGGCGAAACGCCGGCGGCCGCGCAGTGCCGCCAGGTCCAGTTCGGCGCCGGCCACCAGCAGAAACATCAGCACGCCCAGCTGGCTGAGCATGCCCAGAGGGCCCAGCGAACTGGCCGGGAACAGCGCACCCTGCAGCTGCGGCAGCAGGCTGCCGAGCACCAGCGGCCCCATCATCAGGCCGGCGGCCATCTCGCCGATCACCGCCGGCTGCCCCAGCCGCTTCAGCAGCGCACCGGCGCCCTTGGCTACCAGCAACAGCACCAGCAGCTGCAGCAGGAACAGGCCCAGCGGTGACGCCAGATGCCGTGCCCAGCTGCCTTCGGCAGCGACCGTGGTACGCGCAACCGCCTCGGGGGCGGCCGGCCCGGCATAGCGCGCCAGCAGCACGCCGGCCAGCAACGGCACCCCAGCCCAGGCCAGGTAGCGCCATCCCCACTTCGTCGGCGACGGGTGCCCCCCGCGCTGTGCGTCCATGAACATTCCCCAATGCGCAGGGGGCGATCATACAAAAAGGGGACGGAGGGGATTAAGTCGTTTGTGCCCGCCGGGCATGGCCCGGCGCTACCATCGCTCGGTAGCACCGGGCCGTGCCCGGCGGAAGCATTACGCCAGTGCCTGCTCGTGCACGCCGGCGATCGCGCGGCCCGAGGGATCTGCAGCCGCGGCGAAGCTGGCGTCCCAGGCAATGGCCGCGGGCGACGAACAGGCGATGGACTTGCCACCCGGCACGGTCTCTGCGGCTGCGCGGCTGGGGAAGAACTGCTCGAACAGGTGGCGGTAGTAGTACGCCTCCTTGGTCTGTGGCGGGTTGTGCGGGAAGCGCTTGTCGGCCGCAGCCAGTACACGGTCGCTCACCTGCGCCTCGGCATGTGCCTTCAGCCCGTCGATCCAGCCGTAGCCGACGCCATCGCTGAACTGTTCCTTCTGCCGCCACAGGATGCTGTCCGGCAGGTAGCCGTCGAACGCCTCGCGCAGCACCGCCTTTTCGATGCGGCGACCGCCAAAGCCGGCGCCCACCATCTTGTGCGCGGCATCGAAGCGCATCGCCACGTCGAGGAATTCGCGGTCGAGGAACGGCACGCGTGGCTCCACGCCCCAGGCCATCATCGACTTGTTGGCACGCAGGCAGTCGTAGTTGTGCAGCGCGTCGAGCTTGCGCACCAGCTCCTCGTGGAATTCACGCGCATCCGGCGCCTTGTGGAAATACAGGTAGCCACCAAAGATCTCGTCGCTGCCCTCGCCGGAGAGCACCATCTTCACCCCCATCGCCTTGATCCGCCGCGCCAGCAGGAACATCGGCGTCGAGGCGCGGATGGTGGTGACGTCGTAGGTTTCGATGTGGCGGATCACTTCCGGCAACGCATCGAGGCCTTCCTCGAAGGTGTACTCGAAGCCGTGATGCACGGTACCCAGCGCTTCGGCAGCAATGGCAGCGGCAGCCAGATCGGGCGAGCCCCTCAAGCCGATCGCGAACGAATGCAGGCGCGGCCACCAGGCTTCGGTCTGCCCGCCATCCTCGATGCGGCGACGTGCATAGCGCGCAGCCACCGCCGCCACCAGCGACGAGTCCAGGCCACCGGACAGCAGCACGCCGTATGGCACGTCGCTCATCAACTGGCGTTCCACCGCATGCTCGAAGGCCTGGCGCAGTTCGGCCAGATCGGCCTGGCGCCCCTGCACGTCAGCGTAGGCGCGCCACGACTGCTGGTAGTAGCGCACCAGCTCGCCACTGGCGCTGTCGAAATAGTGGCCCGGCGGGAACTGCGCGACATCGGCACAGGTATCGACCAGCGCCTTCATTTCCGAGGCCACGCGCAGGCGGCCCTGGGCATCGTGGCCCCAGTACAACGGCACCACGCCGATCGGATCGCGCGCCACCAGCACGCGGCCGGCATCACGGTCCCACAGCGCGAAGGCGAAGATGCCGTTGAGCTGCTCCAGCCACTGCGCCGGCGATCCGCCTTGGCGGTAAAGCGCGTTGATCACCTCGCAGTCCGAACCCGTCTGGAAGTCGTAGGCGGTGGTCAGCGTGGCCTTCAACTGCTGGTGGTTGTAGATCTCGCCGTTCACCGCCAGCGCCAGCTGGCCATCGGCCGACAGCAGCGGCTGCGAGCCACCGGCCGGGTCGACGATGGCCAGCCGCTCGTGGACCAGCAGCGCACCTTCGTCAAGATACACGCCGCTCCAGTCCGGGCCGCGGTGGCGCTGGCGCTGCGACAGTTCCAGCGCATGGCGGCGCAGAGCCGGAAGATCGTCACCGGCCTGCAGGCCGAAGATTCCGAATATCGAACACATGGGGGGAGCTCCTGTTGGGGGAATTTCACGGGTGGGAGGGTGTTCGACCGGCCATCCAGGCCCGGGTGGGGCTGCGCCCGGGCACAAAAAAACCCGCATCGACCGATGCGGGTTTTCTGGTGTCCGGGCGTGTGTTGCTGTCTATCTACCCAGGGCGCAGTCCCGCATCGGCCGCGCACGATTATTCGCGCGCAGATTATTGCGGTTGTTGCTATTGACGGCGGTGGCCAGGCGGATCGACATGGCATCGACCCTACCCCGGATTCCGGCGCTGCGCAACCGTTGCATTGGCAACCAGGTGAAGGTGTGCCGACCAACGGTCGGCACCCAGCAGTCGGCACTCACAGGGGGAGCGCCGGGCCGTGCCCGGCGCCATGCCTCACGCCAGCAGCCGTTCCACCAGGCGCTGGTAAAGCCCCGGCAACGCTTCCAGATCATCCACGCGCACGTTCTCATCCACCTGGTGGATGCTGGCGTTGACTGGCCCCACTTCGATGCACTGCGCACCCAGCGGCGCGATGAAGCGTGCATCGGAGGTGCCGCCACCGGTGCTTTCCTCAGGGGCACGACCGATGTGCTCGGCCAGCACCGCGCGTGCGGTGGCGCGCAGCGTGCCTTCCGGGGTGTAGAACGGCTCGCCACTGCGATGCCACTTCAGCGCGTACTGCAGGCCGTGCCGGTCCAGCAGCGCGGTGATCTCCGTTTCCAGCTTCGGCGCATCCCAGTGCGGGTTGTAGCGGATGTTGAAATCGACCTCCAGCTCCCCGGGAATCACGTTGTTGGCGCCGGTGCCGGCACGGATGTTGGAGATCTGCAGGCTGGTCGGCGGGAAACTCTCGTACCCCTCGTCCCAGCGCCGCGCACTCAGTTCGGCCAGGGCCGGAGCCGCCTGGTGGATCGGGTTGCGTGCCTTTTCCGGATACGCCACGTGGCCCTGCACGCCCTGCACGCGCAGCTTGGCCGACAGGCTGCCACGACGCCCGACGCGCAGCAGGTCGCCCAGCGCTGCTGTCGATGATGGCTCGCCGGTAATGCACCAGTCGATGCGCTGGCCGCGCTCGGCGAACAGGCGCGCGACGTGGCGCACGCCATCGATCGCGTCGCCTTCCTCGTCGCTGGTCAGCAGCACCGCCAGCGTGCCGGGGTGATCGGGATGCGCGGCGACGAACTGCTCGGCGGCCACCACGAACGCGGCCACGCTGCCCTTCATGTCGGCGGCGCCACGGCCATACAGCACGCCATCGCGGATCTGCGGCGTGAACGGATCGCTGGTCCAGGCCTCGCGCGGGCCGGTGGGCACCACGTCGGTATGGCCCAGCAGCACCAGCACCGGCGCACCCTGGCCGTGGGTCGCCCACAGGTTGTCGACCTCACCCAGACGCAGCTGGTCACAGTGGAACCCTGCCTGCTTCAACCGCGCCGCCAGCAGTGCCTGGCAGCCGGCGTCGTCCGGGGTAACCGAGGGGCGCGCGATCAGCTCGCAGGCCAGGTCGAGGACGGCACTCATGACTGGCCCACGCCGAAGCGGGCCTTGAAGCCGTTGTCACTGAAACCCTGGCTGGCCTTGCCGTCGGCCGTGACCACCAGCGGGCGCTTGATCAGCTGCGGGTACTCGCGCAGCAGCAGCTTCCATTCGGCCTCGGAGTCTGCGGCCTTGCGGTTGTCCGGCAGCTGCCGCCAGGTGGTGGAGGACTTGTTCACCATCGCCGCCAGCCCCCCCAGCTGCGCGGCCCATTCCAGCAGCGTTTCCGGGCTGGGCTTGTTGTCGCGGTAGTCGACGAAGGTGTACGGCACGCCGAAGCGGTCCAGCCACTTGGTCGCCTTCTTGCAGGTATCGCAGTTCTTCAAACCGTAGACAGTGGTGCTCATGGCCATCTGTGATGCTGGAAAACAGAGGGCCAGAATCTCACAACAGGCGCTCGGACACGACCCGGAACGGCGCGGCACGGTGGGTCGCCTGCCACAGCGCGGCGCACGCGGCAGGCGCGGCAGCATCCGCCCGAACAGGACGTCGGGAGGATGCCGGTAGCTCGCGTACTGCGCCGGATCCTCCGGCGCAGTCACCTTCAGTCGGCCAGGCCGCGCAGCAGGTCGTTGACGCTGGTCTTGCTGCGGGTCCTGGCATCGACCTGCTTGACGATCACCGCGCAGTACAGCGAATGGGTACCGTCCTTGCTCGGCAGCGAGCCGGACACCACCACGCTGTACGGCGGGATGTAGCCGTAGCTGATCTCACCGGTGGCGCGGTTGTAGATGCGGGTGCTCTGGCTGAGGAACACGCCCATGCCGATCACGCTGTGGTGGCCGACCACCACACCCTCAACCACTTCCGAGCGGGCACCGATGAAGCAATGGTCCTCGATGATGGTCGGGCTGGCCTGCAGCGGCTCCAGCACGCCACCGATGCCGGCACCGCCGGACAGATGACAGTGCTGGCCGATCTGCGCGCAGGAACCGACCGTGGCCCAGGTGTCCACCATGGTGCCTTCGCCGACATAGGCGCCGATGTTGGTGAAGCTCGGCATCAGCACCACATCCTTGCCGAAATACGTGCCACGGCGAGCAATCGCGCCCGGCACCACGCGCACGCCGCCTCGGCGGAACTTCGCTTCGTCATAGCCGGCGAAGCGCGATTCGACCTTGTCCCAGAACGGTGCCGGGCGTGCATCGACCACCGCCATGTCGTTGACACGGAAATACAGCAGCACCGCCTTCTTCAGCCACTCGTTGACCTTCCAGCCGCCCTGGCCGTCCGGCTCGGCGACGCGGAATTCACCGCTCTCCAGGCCGTCGATCACACGGTTGACCAGCGGCCTGGTCGAGCCTTCCAGTTCGTGCAGGGTCAGCGTGGCGCGGCGTTCGAAGGCACTTTCGATGCCGAACTTCAGTTCTTCCACGCCCGGCGCGGCCGGCTTGCGCAGCGACTTGCGGGCGATGGTTTCGGCGCGTGCGGCTTCTGCGCTCTTGGCCGGGGCCTTCTTCGGTGCCGCCACCTTCTTCGCCGGCGCCTTCACCATCGCGGCTTTCTTCGGCGCGGCAGCCTTCTTCGCGGCCGGCACGGCGGCAGTTTTCTTGGCCGCTGCGCTCTTGGCGGTGGCAGCAGTCTTCTTAACAGGCTTGGTGGCCATCAGGCGGGGTCTCCGGCGTTTCGATCAGGGTCCAGGCAGGCCAGCATCGCGTCATGCAGCTGCTGCCGGGCAGGTTCAGTCAGGGGGAGGTCGTGTTCGTCACTGATCACGAAGGTGTCTTCGGCGCGTTCGCCGAATGTCGCAATGCGCGCATCATGCACGCGCAGGCCCTGGTTGCGCAGCACGAACGCCACATCGGCCAGCAGGCCGGGACGGTCGGGGGCGACCAGGGCAAAACGGGTTGCGCCCGGTTCATCGCGGAATTCGATGCGCGGCGCAAAACGGAAATGACGCAGCTGCCGCGGCACCACCCGGCGTGACGGCCGAAGCCGCGCAAGGTCGCCACTCAGGGCCTCGCGCAGCGCCGCTTCCAGATTGGCACTGTTGCCATCGGCAAACGTGTCGGCCGGGTTCACTTCGAAGGTATCGAAGATGGTGTCGGCCGGGCCGTCCAGCACGCGTGCACGGTGGATCCCGTAGCCCTTGCGGTCCAGGGTCATCACGATCGCGGCGAACAGGCCGTCGCGGTCGGGCGAGTGCACGAACACTTCCAGCGCGGGGTCGTCGACACTGATCCGGCGGACCTTGACCAGGGTCTGGCCCTGCTTCACCGGCACCAGCGCAGCGGCCTGCCAGGCCAGCTGCTCGGGGCGCAGGCGGATGAAGCCCTCATCGGGCATCACCGCGAACTGGCGGTCGATGGTGGCATCGTCGTAACCCTGCTCGCGCACCAGTGCGCGCACGCTGTCACGCGCCTCGGCCACACGCTCGGCGGCGGGCACCGGATGCTCCAGCCCTTCGCGCAACGCGCGCCGGGTGGCGAAGTAAAGGTCGGCCAGCAGGCGATCCTTCCAGGCGTTCCACAGTTTCGGGCTGGTGCCGGCAATATCGGCACAGGTCAGCAGATACAGGTAGTCCAGGCGGTCGCGGCTGCCGACCAGGGTGGCGAAGCGATGGATCACCACCGGGTCGGCAATGTCCTGCTTCTGCGCGGTCACCGACATGCGCAGGTGCTGTTCGACCAGCCAGGCGACCAGTTCGGTATCGGTGCCACTGAGCGCATGTGCCTGGCAGAACGCGCGCGCGTCCACCGCACCCAGCTCGGAGTGGTCGCCGCCGCGGCCCTTGGCAATGTCATGGAACAGGCCGGCCAGCAGCAGCAGCTCCGGCTTGCGCAGGCGCGGCCACACTTCGTGCGCGATCGAGAAGCGCTCGTCGGCACGGCTGCTGGCGAACAGGCCGATGTTGCGCAGGACCATCAGCGTGTGCTGGTCGACGGTGTAGACATGGAACAGGTCGAACTGCATGCGCCCGCTGACTTGGGCGAACGCGGGAATCCACTGGCCAAGCACGCCCAGCCGCGCCATGCGCGAAAGCGTGTCGACCGGGCGCTGGCCACGCAGCAGGGCAAGGAAGTGCTCGCGTGCGTCGGCGTCGGCCTGGTCATAGGCCGGCAGCAGCGGCAGCGACTCGGCCAGTGCACGCGCGGTCAGCGAGTGCAGGCCGCGCACCTGCGGGTTGTTGGCCCAGCTGGAAAACAGCGCGAACACTTGGCCAATGTCGCCCTGCGGCCAGTCGGCCTCGTTGGCGGCCAGGTAGCCACGACGCAGGGAAAAGCCCACGGTCAGCGGCTCCGGCTGCGCCTCGCCGTCGAACTGCTCCTCGAAGCGCTGCAGCAGGCGGTCGCTGATCCGCCGCACCACCAGCGCGGCGCGGTAGAAGCCCTGCATCATTTTCTCGACACCGAGGCTCTCGGCGTCGTCTTCGAAGCCCAGGCGCGCGGCGAGGGTCTTCTGGTAATCGAAACGCAGGCGCTCTTCCGGGCGACGTGCTACCAGGTGCAGGCCAAACCTCAGTCGCGCCAGCACGGCACGTTCGCGCTTGAGCGCCGCGGCTTCGTCGGCACCCAGATGGCCGAGCCCGACCAGGGCTTCCAGGTCGCGCACGCCGAACGCGCGCAGTGCCATCCAGCCCAGCGTGTTGAGATCGCGCAGGCCACCGGGGCCATCCTTCAGGTCCGGCTCCAGGTTGTCGGCGGTATCACCGAAGCGCTGGTGACGGTTGCGCAGCTCTTCCAGCTTGGCCAGGAAGAAAGTGCGTGCCGGCCACAGTTCGCGATCGTCGATGGCCTCGCGCAGCGCGCGGCGGGCGGCGTCATCGGCCAGGATCGGACGCGCCTCGATCAGCGCGGTCAGCACGGTCTGGTCAGCCGCCGCCTCGCGGCACTGCAATGCAGAACGCACCGCATGGCTGACCGCCAACCCGCAGTCCCACAGCAGCGCGAACAGCCGCGCCAGGGCCGCTTCGTGCGCCAGTTGCGCCGGCGGATCGCCGAACACCAGCAGGTCGATGTCCGATCGCGGGAACAGTTCACCGCGGCCATAGCCGCCCACCGCGAACAGCGACAGGCCGCTGCCGGCCGGCAGGCAACGCTGCCACGCCAGGCGGATCAAGTGGTCGGCAGCGCGCGCACGCAACGCCAGCAGGCGCTCGATGTTGTCGCCCTGGTCGAAGCGGCGGTACAGGCGTGCGTCGGCCTGCTGCAGCGCCTGCCGCGCCGCAGCGGCCCAGTCCGGGTCGTTGAGCGACGCGGCCGGCGTGTCCAGCAGCGAACTCGCCGGCAGCATCGTCAGGAAACCTGCGACTCGCCCGGCGACAGGGTCAGCACGTCGACGCCGGTCTCGGTGACCGCGACCATGTGCTCCCACTGCGCCGACAGCTTGCGGTCCTTGGTCACCACGGTCCAGCCATCCGGCAGCACCTTGTTGTAGCGGGTGCCCTCGTTGATCATCGGTTCGATGGTGAAGGTCATGCCCGGCTGCAGCACCAGGCCCTGGCCCGGGCGGCCGTAATGCACCACCTGCGGCTCATCGTGGTAGACCTTGCCGATGCCGTGGCCGCAGTACTCGCGCACCACGCTGAAACGCTCGCCTTCGGCATAGCTCTGGATGGCATGGCCAATGTCGCCCAGGGTGGCGCCCGGACGCACGGCGCGGATGCCGCGCCACATGGCTTCGTAGGTGGTTTCCACCAGGCGGCGGGCCATCACCGACGGCGTGCCGACGAAGTACATGCGACTGGTGTCGCCGTGCCAACCGTCCTTGATGACGGTGACATCGATATTGATGATGTCGCCATCCTTGAGCACCTTCCCTTCACTGGGGATGCCGTGGCAGATGACATTGTTGACCGAGGTGCACACGGTCTTCGGGAAGCCGCGGTAGCCGACGTTGGCCGGAATGGCGCCCTGCACGTTGACGATGTGGTCGTGGCAGATGCGGTCCAGCTCCTCGGTGGTGACACCGGGCTTGACGTGGGGGGTGACGATGTCCAGCACTTCGCTGGCCAAGCGGCCGGCGATGCGCATCATCTCGATTTCCTGCGGGGTTTTCAGATTCACGCTCATGGCACCCATTATCGCCGATCCGGCCGCAATCTGAACGAACGCCACCCAACTGGCATTCCGGGCCATGCACCGGGCCATGCACGCTTTCGGCAAGGAAAATGAAAGCGTGATGCCCTCCACCCTTTCGCCCGCCTGTTTATCACGGATTACAGACACTTACGCCACCTAAGCTGGGGTCACCGTCGCCGAAGCGGTGCCGATCGTGCCGCCTTCGCCTTGTTCAACGGACCTTCGGGTCAGGGAGGTTGTCCATGCGATCCGCGCTTCGTTCTCCGCTTGCCTGGGCCTTCGCCGGCCTCCTGCTGTCCAGCCCGGCCCTGGCCGCAGATACCACCACCTTCAACGTCACGCTGGTGGTCACCAAGGCCTGCACCATCACGGCCGCGGCCGCTACCAACGTCGACTTCGGCACGGCGGCGTCGACCACCGCCACGCCCACCCTCGGCCAGGGCACGGTCACCGCGCAGTGTTCGGCGCTGACGCCGTACACGATCGCGCTGAATGCGGGCGCCAACGCGGGCACCGCCAACGACGTCACCACGCGGCGCATGAAGAACACCAATGCCGCCGTGACCGCCAACAACTATGTCGGCTACCAGCTCTACCAGGATGCCGCGCATACCCTGGTCTGGGGATCCACAACCGGCACCAATACCCAGGCCGGCATCGGCACCGGCCTGGCCGTGCCGTACGTCGTCTACGGCCAGATCCTGAACCTGAGCACCAACAACCCGGCCACCGGCAGCTACCTGGATACGGTTACCGCCACGATCACCTATTGATGGAGCACGCCCGCATGGCCGGACTCCGCCCGTGGCGCGCCACCGGCGTGGCGCTGCTCGCCCTGTGCCTGCTGGCCACCGCCACCGCCGGCGCCACCAGCCTGCAGGTCGCGCCGACCAGCCTGCAGCTGGAGGCGCGCCAGCGTGCGGCTGAGCTATGGCTGACCAATAGCGGCACCGCGCCGGTGAAGCTGCAGGTGCGCGTGTTCCGCTGGGTGCAGCAGGACGGCCAGGAACGGCTGCTGCCCACCGATGAGCTGATGGCCACACCGCCCATGCAGGAACTGGCTGCGGGCCAGCAGCAACTGGTGCGGGTGATGCGTCCGGACAACGAGCCACCGCCTGCACAACGGCACTACCGATTGATCGTGGACCAGATCCCGGACCTGGCCACGCGTGCCGAGGGCATGCAGTTCGTCCTGCGCTATTCGATCCCCGTGTTCGTGCAGCCTTCGGCCGGCGCCCTCGCCCCACAGTTGCAGGCTCGCCTGGTGACACTGGCGGATGGCCGCAATGGCGTGGAGGTGGCCAATACGGGTGACAGCTACGCGCAGATCGCCGATCTTGCGCTGGGCAGCGCCACGCGTCCGCGCATCGTCCATCCCGGATTGCTGGGCTACGTGCTGCCGGGCCAGGTGATGCGCTGGCCGATCGAGCGCGTGGCGATCGACCGCGACAACGACCAGATCACGGCCAAGCTCAATGGCGAGTCGGAACAGACGCCACTGTCGCCCCCACCGGCTCGCTGAGGCCTTGATGGGCGCGTTGCTGGCTGCCCTGGCTCCCGCGGCGACCGAGGCCGCCGATGCGTCCGGCGCGGCCGTTGATGTCTCCGGCGTGTCGGCCGATGCCACCCTGCCGCCCCCGACCCCACTGACCGCCAGCCAGACGCTGTACCTGGATGTGTCGCTCAACAGCACGCCACGCGGCCTGCTGCCGTTCATCGAGAACCGCGGCCGGCTTCAGGCCAGCCCCCAGGTGTTGCGCCAGCTCGGCTTCAATGCCAGCGGCGAGGTACCGGTCTACCTGGACCAGATCAGTGGCGCGGTGGTGCGCTACGACGCGCACATGCAGACCCTGGCGCTGGATGTGCCGCTGGACCAGCTGACCCTGCCGACCACGGTGCTCAGCCGGCCGCAGGCGCGTGCGCCGACTGGCACTGCCTCGCCGGGCGTGCTGCTCAACTACGACGTATACGGCAGCCGGGTGGACACGCTCGGCAACCTCAGCCTGAGCTCGGAGCTGCGCGTGTTCGGCATCGGCAACGGGACTTTTGAGAACACCGCCATCAGCCGCCGCTACCAGCAACCCGGTGATCGCCGTTGGCGCGGCGAAAGCGTGCGCCTGGACACCCGCTGGAGCCTGGACTTCCCCGACAGCGCAACGACGCTGGAGGTCGGCGACTTCTACAGCGGCTTCGTCGACTGGACCCGGCCAGTGCGCCTGGGTGGCGTGCAGATCGGTCGCAACTACGGGCTGCAGCCCTATCGCGTACTGACGCCCACGCCGAGCTTCCTCGGCCAGGCCGTGGTGCCCTCCACGGTCGAGCTGTACGTGGATGGCCTGCGCCAGTACAGCGGACAGGTCCCGGTCGGTCCCTTCCAGCTGGCGGCACAGCCTGGTATCAGCGGCACCGGCAATGCGCAGGTGGTGGTAACCGATGCGTTCGGCCGCATGCAGACACTGGATTTCAGTTTCTATGGCACCCAGCAACTGCTGGCCAAGGGCCTTTCGGACTGGTCGGTCGGCGTCGGCCAGCTGCGCGAGGACTTCGGCCAGCGCTCCTTCGGCTACGACGATCGCACGGTGGCCAGTGCCAGCTGGCGCGGCGGCATCAGCGATGCCTTCACTGGCGAGGCGCATGCCGAAGGCGGCGGCGGCCTGGCCCAGGCCGGCATCGGCGGCTGGTGGCTGCTCGGCGCTGCCGGCGTGTTCAATGCGGCCTATGCACGCAGTGATTACCACGGCCTGCAGGGCGGGCAATGGGCGCTGGGCTACAGCTGGAACAACCGCCGCTTCAACGTCAATCTGCGCAGCGTGCGCAGCCACGGCGACTACCGCGACCTGGGCGCACTGCAGGGCAACCTGCCACCGAGCATCAGCGAGCAGGCCACCCTCGGCCTGGACCTGCTGCGGCTGGGCACGCTCAGCGCAAGCTACCTGCGCCTGCGCTACCCCGACGGCGACGACAACCGCTACGCCAGCCTGTTCTGGTCGCGCAGCTGGAGCCAGCGCTGGTCGGCCTACCTGTCGCTGAACCAGAACCTGGACCAGAGCGACGACCGCAGCATCTACCTGTCGCTGACCGCCAGTCTGGGCAACAACCGCCAGGCCAGCCTCTCGAGCCAACGCAACGGCGACAGCCAGAGCTGGGTCGCGGACGTGACCCAGCCGGTGCCCGGCGATGGCAGTGCCGGCGGCGTCGGCTGGCGCGCACAGCTGCGCCATGGCGAGGACGGCAATGGCGGCCTGGCCGAGGTCGGCATCCTCAACGATACCGGCCGCTATTCGTTCGGCGCCTCGCGCCAGGGCGGGCTGAACTATGCCTACGCCAGCGCCAGCGGCAGCGTGGTGTGGATGGGTGGCCACACCTTCGCCACGCGCGAAGTGTCGGACGCGTTCGCGGTGATCAGCACCAGTGGCGTCGGCGGCGTGCCGGTGCGGCTGGAAAACCGCCTGATCGGCGTCACCGATGATCGCGGCCTGCTGCTGGTCAGCCCGTTGCTGTCCTGGCAGCGCAACCGGGTCTCGATCGACACCCTGGACCTGCCCGAGGACATGCGTGCCGACCGCATCGAGAATTGGGTGACCCCGCGCCAGCGCGCCGGCACCCGGATTGCCTTCGAGCTGCGCTCGCGACCGTCGCTGAGCCTGACCCTGCTGGCAATGGACGGGCAGCCGCTGGAGGTGGGCAGCGAGGTGCAGCTGCCCGATGGCCGCCAGGCCACGGTCGGCTATGACGGCCTGCTGTACCTGGAAGACGTTGCCGCCGGCAGCGTGCTGTACGTCACCACCAGCCGCGGCCCCTGCCGGGTGAAGGTCCCCGACCCGCCCAGGGTGGTGGCGACCGGCGCGCGGCCGAAACCGGCGCCGCTGCAGTGCATTCCGGAGGTGGCGCCATGAGGACGTTGCTGCTCGGCCTGCTGCTGTTCGCTGGCCTGCTGGCGGCAGCACCGGCCCGCGCCGTCGCGGTCTGCACCGCGGTCGCCAATCCAACGCTGCCGTTCGGCAACATCAACAGCAATGCGCCTGGCCCGAGCACGGCCAACCTCAACATCACGGTGACATGCACCACCGCCGCGCTGAGCGCGCTGGCCACAACCGGTGTGCGCGTCTGCGTCGGCATCGGCGCAGGCAGTGGTGGCGGCAGCAGTTCAAGCTGGCGGACGATGAAGACCAGCAGCAGCGACAGCATTAATTTCCAGCTCTACAACTCCTCGGACTTCAGCCAGGTGACGGGGTTGGTCCCGCGCGGCACGCCCCCGGCACAGGAACTGACCATGACCTACAGCGTGCCGCTGGTCGCCGGCGGCAGCGGTGCGCAGTCCGTGCAGCTGTTCGGGCAGATTCCGGCCAACCAGATCCTGGCCTCCGGCGCCTACAGCAGCACCTTCAGCGGCGCCGACGTGGTGTTGACCTGGGCCTGGAACGAGGTCCTGCTCGGCAATGCCACAGTGCCCGCCACCTGCAACGGCGGCGCCACCGGCACCAACAGCGCAAGCGCAGCCTTCAGTTTCACCGCCAGCGCCAATGTGCTGCCGCAGTGCGGCAGCTACGTCACCACCGACATGAACTTCGGCAACGTCACCGGCGGCATTCCCGCCAACATCGACCGGACCGCCACGCTGACACTGACCTGCCTGAAGAACACCGCCTTCCAGGTCGGACTCAACAACGGCCGGAACAACCCTGCCGCGACCAGCATCCGCCGCATGGCCACCACCATCGGCGGCAGTACCTACTACCTTCCCTACGAGCTGTACCGGGACTCGGCTCGGAGCCTGCGCTGGGGCAATACGTTGACTGTCGACACGGCCAGCGGCACCGGCACCGGCAGCGCACAGCAGCTGACCATCTACGGCCGGGTGCCACCGGTCACCGGCCAGCCCCCGGCTGGTACCTACAACGACCTGGTGACGGTGACGATCACCTATTGACCGGCGTGCCGACCAACGGTCGGCACCCACCGGACGAAGGCCGTGCCGAGCGCCGGCTCGGCGCTACAGTTCCGGCACATCCCGCCGATACCGCGCAGCAAGTCTTTCAGCATGGTGGATGGCAGGTGGTTCGCACATTTTCGATCGCGGCGATGCTGGTCGCCAGTACGCCGGCCTTGGCCGAACCCAGCAGCTCCCTGCAGATCCGGCTGACCGTGGTCGACTCCTGCAGCGACGACACCGGTGGCGCGCGCTGTACGGCGCCGCACCAGCGCAGCGATACACCCCAGCTGCCATCCCAGGTGCGCGAGCTCGCACCACCGGCGACGGACGAGAACGCAACACCCGCCGTGACCCTCATCTACTGATGCGCGCGCTGCTGATCCTGCTTGCACTGCTGGCGCAGCCGGCTGCGGCGCTTGAGGTGTTGCCTACCACCCTGCAGCTGCCGGCCGAAGGCGGCCGCGCCGAGCTGTGGCTACGCAATCCCGGGCCCGGCCGCTGGCAGGGCCACGTGCAGGTGCTGGCCTGGGATCAGCAGCTGGACGCCGAACGACTGCAGCCCAGCGACCAGATCCGGGTCAGCCCGACGCGGCTGGATCTCGCCCCGGGCGGTACGCAGCGCGTCTGGCTGCTGCCACGCGATCCGGCCGCGGCAATGGGTGAACAGGCCTACAGGATCGTGCTGACGCCGGCGCTGGCAGGGCTGCCGCGCTACTCGCTACCGCTGTTCCGGGGCGCCGCGGCGCCAGTCCTGCACGCCCGCCTGCAGGGTCGGATCGAGGCCCTGGGGTCGCAGCCTGTGTTGCGACTCAGCAACTGCGGTACGCTGCACGGCCGCCTGCACGACCTGCGCTTCATCGCGGCGGACGGCCAATCGACAGTGCTGGTGGGCGGGCTGGCCGGCTACATCCTCGCCGGCCATGAACGACGCTGGCCCCTGCCCGCCCGCGCGGACAGTTACGCAGGTGGCCGCTTCCGGGCACGCCTGCAGGACGGCCGCGAGGTCGATCTGGCCGCATCTGACCCCGCAATTGCAGCGAGCGCCCGCAGCGGGCTATAATCGTCCGGATTCCTGCCGCCTGCGTGCGCGGGAACCCGTCCACACCGGACGTCACCGGTGAATCCACACCTGCTGCCCCCATCCGTGCCGGGGTGCTCCGCAAGGAGTTCGGCCACGGAGGCAACAGGGAAGCCCAACCCCGGAACCGATCGCGCTTCCACGCGTCCCGCATACCTATTCCCGCGGGCGGAATCGCTGGTTCCATATCAGGAGTATTGCAATGCCCCAGGTCACCATGCGTCAGATGCTGGAAGCCGGCGTCCACTTCGGCCACCAGACCCGCTACTGGAACCCCAAGATGGCTCCGTACATCTTCGGCGCCCGCGGCAAGATCCACATCATCAACCTGGAAAAGACCGTCCCGCTGTTCAATGACGCGATGAACTTCATCTCGTCGGTTGCCCAGAAGCGCGGCACCGTCCTGTTCCTGGGCACCAAGCGCAGCGCCCGCGAAACCATCAAGGAAGAAGCCGAGCGTTGCGGCATGCCGTTCATGAACCAGCGCTGGCTGGGCGGCACCCTGACCAACTTCCGCACCGTCAAGCAGTCGGTTGCCCGCCTGAAGGAACTGGAAGCCGGTGAAACCGACGGCACCTTCGAGAAGCTGGTCAAGCACGAAGTGCTGGGCCTGCGTCGCGAGCGCGACAAGCTGGAAGCCTCGCTGGGCGGCATCAAGGACATGAACCGCCTGCCGGACGCGATCTTCGTGATCGACATCGGCCACGAAGACATCGCGATCAAGGAAGCCAAGAAGCTGGGCATCCCGGTCATCGCCGTGGTCGACACCAACTACAACCCGGAACTGGTTGATTACGCCATCCCGGGCAACGACGACGCCATCCGCGCTGTGCAGCTGTACGCCCGCGCCGCTGCCGACGCCGTGCTGGAAGGCAAGGCTGCTGCTCCGCACGCCGCTTCGGTGCGTGAGGAAGAGTTCGCTGAAGCCGCTGCCGAAGGCGAAGAGAAGCCGGCCCGCCGCGCTCCGGCCAAGAAGGCTGCCAAGAAGGGCGACGACGCCCAGGCCTGATCCAGGCCACAGGGTGGACGCCCGGCGTCCACCCTCCTGCACGCAGCCCTTGGCGCGTGACAGGACCGTGTCACACGGGCCGGCCACCATGCCGGCCCAACCCCTTTCTTTCGTGAGGTAATCCCGTGGAAATCACTGCTTCCCTGGTCAAGGAACTGCGCGAGCGCACCGGCGCCGGCATGATGGAATGCAAGAAGGCGCTTACCGAAGCCAACGGCGACATCAACGCCGCTGCTGAAGCCATGCGCAAGTCCGGCGCTGCCAAGGCCGACAAGAAGGCTGACCGCGTGGCCGCCGAAGGCCGCCTGGGCCTGGCCCAGGATGGCGGCAAGGCCGTGCTGGTCGAAGTCAACTCGGAAACCGACTTCGTCGCCAACGACGACAACTTCAAGACCTTCGTCAACGCCGTCGCCGCTGCCGCCCTGGCATCGGGCGCCAACGACGTGGAAGCCGTGAAGGCTGCCACGCTGGCCGATGGCCGCACCGTTGAAGAAGCCCGCGCCACCGCCGTGCAGACCCTGGGTGAGAACATCCAGATCCGCCGCATGGTCAAGGTCGACACCACCGGCAACATCGGCGCCTACGTCCACACCAACGGCAAGGTCGGCGTGCTGGTTGACCTGATCGGCGGCGACGTCGAGCTGGCCCGCGGCCTGGCCATGCACGTGGCCGCGCTGAAGCCGCCGCACAACAAGGCTGCGGACGTTCCGGCCGACTTCGTCGAAAAGGAAAAGGAAATCGAGCTGGCCAAGATGTCCGAGAAGGACAAGGCCAAGCCGGCCGAGATCCTGGAAAAGATCATCAGCGGCAAGATCAACAAGATCGTCAGCGACGTGACCCTGTACGGCCAGACCTACGTGCTGGGCGACACCACCGTCGAGCAGGTGGTCAAGGCCGCTGGCGCCGATGTGGCTGGGTTCAAGCTGCTGATCGTCGGCGAAGGCATCGAGAAGGTGGTGGAAGACTACGCCGCCGAAGTTGCCAAGGCGATGCAGGTCTGATTCCAGCCCTCCGGCTGTGAAGCGACCAGAAGGAGCCGCGGGAAACCGCGGCTCTTTTTTTGTACCCACTGCATCGGCGGGTGGGCACCGTTGGTGCGCGCACTGACGCCAGGCACAGCCCGATATCAGGGCTCTTTGCGTTGCGCGCGAATCAAGCCGATACTCGGCGCAGGGAATCCACAGTCGCGTAGCAGGAAGGAAAATCGCGGACTGTGATGCATTCCTAGGTATTCTTGTCCTAATGGAATTGAACGACCCGACATGCCTCCCGAGCTGACAGCTGCCCTGGCGCTCTGCCGCAACCTGCCCTCGCCGCCCGGTATTGCCCTGCGCATCATCGAGCTGGCACAGGACCCGGAAGCGGATATCGCCACCGCCGCCGACATCATCGCCATCGACATGGCGCTGAGCGCTCGCATGCTGCGCATCGCCAATTCGCCGCTGTACGCCAGCCGCCGCCGCATCGAGAACCTTGGCCAGGCACTGACCATGCTCGGCCTTAACGCCACAATCAGCCTTGCCCTGGGTTTCACCGTCACCCAGGGCCTGACCGGCGGCGCAGGCGCCGACCACGACCTGCGCCAGCGCGCGTGGAAGCGCAGCATTCTCAGTGCACTGGCCGCCAGCCAGCTGGGCCAGGCCCGCGGCCTGCGCCGGCTGGAGGAACTGATGCTGGCCGGGCTGCTGCAGGACCTGGGCGTGCTGTGCCTGGCCCAGGCCGAATCGGAGCGTTACCTGCCGCTGCTGCGCGAAGCCCGTGACAACACGGACCTGGTCGCCCGCGAACGCGACGCGCTCGGCTGCAGCCACGCCGATGTCGGCGCCTGGGTGGCCGAGCAATGGGGCCTGCCACGCTATCTGGTTGAGAGCATCAGCCACAGCGAGGACGACGACGCCGCCGATTCGCCGTTCCAGGCCTGCGTGCAGCTGTCCGGCGCCGTTGCCGACATCTGGCTGGACGATGACGCCGATGCCGCCCGCGAGCGCGCCCTGCACCAGGTGCATGAGCGGCTGGAACTCGACAGCGCCCGTTTCGACCAGGTGCTGACCCGCATCAGCGAGGCCCTGCCGGATATCGCCAGCCTGTTCGAGGCCGGCCTGAACTCGCCCTCGCGGGTCCGCGAGCTGATCGACCACGCGCAGGAGCTGGCCACCCTGCGCAACCTGCGCGAGCTGCAGGATGCCGAGCAGGCACGCCGCCGCGCCGACGAATTCGAGGCGCGGGCCAAGCGCCTGGCTGACCAGGCCCACCGCGACGCCCTGACCGGCGTGCTCAACCGGCGCCAGCTGGAGGCGGTGCTCGAGCAGGAGTTCCTGCGCGCCGGGCGTCAGGGCTGGCCGCTGTCGGTGGCCTTCATCGACCTGGATGACTTCAAGAAGATCAACGACGCCCACGGCCACCTGACCGGCGACGAGGTGCTGCGCGCCTTTGCCGGCAAGCTGCAGGGCCAGCTGCGCCATAGCGATACCGTGGCCCGCTTCGGCGGCGAGGAATTCGTCGCGCTGCTGCCCAATACCAGTGAGTCCGTGGCCCTTGACGTAATCCGGCGCGTACTGGCCAACATCGTCGCCACGCCGATGGCCGAACTGGAGGGAGGGCCGCTGTTCGTCACCTTCTCCGCCGGCGTGGCTACCCAGGGCGGCTACGAGCGCTTTGCCGAC
The DNA here is from genome assembly GCF_059369375.1 of Stenotrophomonas sp. YJH_SMC_48-3. Taxonomy (NCBI): domain Bacteria; kingdom Pseudomonadati; phylum Pseudomonadota; class Gammaproteobacteria; order Lysobacterales; family Lysobacteraceae; genus Stenotrophomonas; species Stenotrophomonas sp. YJH_SMC_48-3. The sequence goes on from NZ_JCAFSQ010000006.1 coordinate 72,220, forward strand.
GTGCAGGACCTGCTGCGCGCCGCCGACGACGTGCTGTACCGCTCGAAGAACCTGGGCCGTAACCGGGTGATCGCCCGCTCCCCCGGTGCGCTCGGCCACGACGAGCTTTCAGCCACCGCCGGCGCCGAGCTGGGCTGAACGGGACGCCCTGCATGACCGGGGCGGATGGCAGGATTTCGCGCCGCAGTGCACAAAACACTTTGGCCCTACGCCGCATGCGCGTAGAATCCCCCGCGATTTCCACGCACCCGAGGTCCCCATGTCCAAGCTCGCCTATCGCCGCATCCTCCTGAAACTGTCCGGGGAGGCGCTGATGGGAGATGAGGACTACGGCATCGACCCGAAGGTCATCAACCGCCTGGCCCGTGAGGTCATCGAAGCCCAGCAGGCCGGTGCCGAAGTGGCACTGGTGATCGGCGGCGGCAACATCTTCCGCGGCGCCGGCCTGGCCGCTGGCGGCATGGACCGGGTCACCGGCGACCAGATGGGCATGCTGGCCACGGTCATCAACGCCCTGGCCATGCAGGACGCCCTCGAGAAACTGGGCGCCAAGGCCCGCGTGATGAGCGCGATCAAGATCAACGACGTGTGCGAGGACTACATCCGCCGCCGCGCCATCCGCCACCTGGAAAAGGGCCGCCTGGTGATTTTCGCCGCTGGCGTCGGCAGCCCGTTCTTCACCACCGACTCCGGCGCCGCGCTGCGCGCGATCGAGATCGGCGCCGACCTGCTGCTGAAGGCCACCAAGGTCGATGGCGTGTACGACAAGGACCCGAACAAACACAGCGACGCGGTCCGCTTCGACAGCCTGAGCTACGACGAAGTCATCCGCCGCGGCCTGGAAGTGATGGATACGGCGGCCTTCGCGCTGGCCCGCGACAGCGACCTGCCGATGCGCGTGTTCGACATGGGCCAGCCGGGTGAGCTGCTGAAGATCCTCAGCGGCGCGAACATCGGCACCCTGGTCCAGGGCCGCGACCCGGCCTGAGCCTGAGCGCCAGGCGAGCTCCGGGCCGATTCAGGCCCGGCAGCGTCCCGTATTCGCCTATAATCGCCCGATTCCAGTTACACCCAGGACCCGGCGATGCTCAACGACATCAAGAACAACGCGCAGACGCGCATGGCCAAGAGCATCGACGCTCTGAAGCACACCCTCACCTCGATCCGCACCGGCCGCGCCACCCCGGCCCTGCTGGACCGTGTCACGGTCAGCGCCTATGGCAACGCCAGCACCCCGCTGAACCAGGTCGCGTCGATCTCCAACGCCGACGCGCACTCGCTGCTGGTCACGCCGTTCGACAAGGGCATGATCAAGGAGATCGAAAAGGGTCTCTACAACGCCGAATTCACCCCGAACACGCTGGGCACTGCGATCCGCATCAACATGCCGCCGCCGACCGAAGAGCGCCGCAAGGAGCTGGTCAAGCAGGTGCAGAAGGAAGGCGAAGGCGCGAAGATCGCGATCCGCAACATCCGCCAGGACGCGAACAAGGAAATCGCCAAGCTTGTCAAGGACAAGGCGATCAGCGAAGACGAGAAGAAGCGCGGTGAAGACGACATCCAGAAGTTGACCGACACCAACATCAAGGACGTCGACAAGGTCGTTGCCGACAAGGAAAAAGAACTGCTGTCGGTCTGAAGTCGATGCCTTCAGTCCCACCTCCGTTGCCGGCCGCCCTGCCCCGCCACATCGCCATCATCATGGATGGCAATGGGCGCTGGGCACAGCAGCGCCGTCGTCCGCGCGTGATCGGCCACCGGGCCGGCGCGCGCGCGGTCAACCGCACCATCGAGCGCTGCCTTGAACTGGGCATACCGGCGCTGACCCTGTTCGCGTTTTCCAGCGAGAATTGGGGCCGGCCGCAGGAAGAAGTCGATGCCCTGATGAAGCTGTTCCTCGGCGCGCTCGACCGTGAAGTGGACGAGCTGCATCGGCGTGGCGTGCGCGTTCGCTTCATCGGCGAACGCGAGCGCTTCGGTGCAGGGCTGGTCAGCCGCATGCAGCTGGCCGAGCAGCGCACCGCCGACAACACCACCCTGACCCTGTCGATCGCCGCCAGCTACGGCGGCCGCCAGGACATCGCCCGCGCCGCGCGCGCCCTGGCCGTCGAAGTGGCGGCCGGTCGCCTTCTGCCCGAGCAGATCGATGAATCGCTGCTGGGCAGCCAGGTGGCCCTGGCCGACCTGCCACCGCCGGACCTGTTCATCCGCACCGGTGGCGACACCCGCATCAGCAACTTCCTGCTGTGGCAGCTGGCCTATACCGAGCTGTGGTTCACCGATGCCCTGTGGCCGGACTTCGATGCCGGGCAGCTGCAGCAGGCGCTGGACGCCTATGGCAGACGTGAGCGTCGTTTCGGCCTGACCAGCGCCCAGATCGCCGCACTGGCCACCGAGACTTCCAGCCCATGACCAAGATCCGAGTCCTTGCCGCGCTGATCATGGCGCCGGTCGCCATTGCCGCGATCCTGCTGCTGCCGACCCAGTGGCTGGCAGCGGCGGCCGCTGCGGTGCTGCTGATCGGCCTGTGGGAATGGCTGAAGCTGGCCGGCATCGAAGACACCCTGGCGCGTACCGTGCTGCTGGTACTGAACCTGCTGCTGATGGTGCTGCTGGTCTGGGCCGATGGCAGCACGCTGGTGCTGTTCCAGATCACCACCCTGGCCGGCGTGGCCTGGTGGCTGGCCGCGCTGGTCTGGTTGCGCTTCTTCAACTTCGGTGCGCAGCCGTCGGCACCCTCGCGCATCGTGAAGATGCTGGCCGGTACGCTGGCCATCGTTCCGGCCTGGGCTGCGCTGGTGCTGATCCATGCCGGCGGCGATCCGCCGGGCAGGCAGGGCCACCTGTGGCTGCTGGCTGCGCTGGCACTGGTCTGGGCGGCCGATTCGGGCGCCTATTTCGCCGGTCGTCACTTCGGCAAGCACAAGCTGGCCCCACGGATCAGCCCCAACAAGACCTGGGAAGGCCTGTTCGGCGGCCTGCTGGCCGGTGTCGCCGTGGCCCTCGGCCTGGGCTGGCTGGCCGGCATCGACGCCGGGCACCTGCCAGGCCTGCTGATCACCTCGGTGGTGGCCGTGTTCGCCTCGGTGCTGGGTGACCTGTTCGAAAGCCTGATCAAGCGCCACGCCGGCGCCAAGGACTCCGGAAACCTGATTCCAGGCCATGGTGGTGTGCTCGATCGTGTCGACGGTGTCCTGGCTGCCGTGCCGGTGTTCGCACTCGGCAAGGAAATCTTCGGATTCTGACCATGAATGCTGTCGCAGACCTGCGCCGGGTCGCCGTGTTCGGCGCCACCGGCTCGATCGGTGCTTCCACGCTGGACGTGATCGCCCGCCACCCGCACCGCTACCAAGCCACGGTGCTCGCTGCCGGCCGCCAGGTGCAGGCGCTGCTGGCACTGTGCCGCCAGCACAGGCCAGCGCACGCGGTCATCGCCGACGAAGCGCTGTTCACCGAACTGCGCGACGGCCTCCGCGATGCGGGGCTGTCCACCGAGGCGCATGCCGGCCATGCCGCGCTGGACCAGTTGGCCGCCAGTGACGCCTGCGACACCGTGGTCGCCGCGATCGTTGGCGCGGCCGGGCTGTCTTCCACCCTGGCCGCAGCCGCCGCGGGCAAGCGCATCCTGCTGGCCAACAAGGAATCACTGGTACTGGCCGGTGAGCTGCTGACCCGCACCGCTGAACGCGCGGGCGCCGAGATCATCCCGATCGACAGCGAACACAGCGCAATCTTCCAGTGCCTGCGCTCACGCGATGCCAGCGTTGATGGCGCCGGCGTGCGCCGGATCCTGCTGACCGCCTCCGGCGGCCCATTCCGTGGCCGCAGCCGCGACGAACTGGCCCAGGTCACCCCGGCCCAGGCCGTTGCCCACCCGAAATGGTCGATGGGGCCGAAGATCTCGGTCGATTCGGCGACGTTGATGAACAAGGGCCTGGAAGTCATCGAGGCCCACCACCTGTTCGGCGTACCCGGCGAACGCATCGAGGTACTGGTGCACCCGCAGAGCCTGGTCCATTCGCTGGTCGAGTTCGTTGATGGTTCGACCCTGGCACAGATGGGCCTGCCGGACATGCGCACCACCCTCGCCGTTGGCCTGGGCTGGCCGCAACGCATCGAATCGGGCGTGGCCGGGCTGGATCTGCTGGCCCAGGGCCGGCTGGATTTCGAGGCCCCGGACACGGACGCGTTCCCCTGTCTGGCGCTGGCCTGGCAGGCCATGCAGGCCGGCGGCACCGCACCGGCGGTGCTGAACGCCGCCAATGAAGAGGCGGTTTCAGCGTTTCTTCAGGGCCGGATCGGTTTCCTGACCATCCCGAAGCTGGTTGCTAACGCTCTTTCAACACTGCCGACCCAGCCAGCCGATACACTGGAGGTCCTGTTGTGCGCCGACCAGCGGGCACGCCAGCTCACCCTGAACGCCATCGACGCCGCCTGAACGACTGCCTCGCCCAGCATGACGCCGCCGCCCCTGCCCGCCATTGTGAGCCTGCATGACTGACTTCATCGGATCGGTCTGGTGGATGATTGTCAGCCTCGGGCTGCTGGTCACGTTCCACGAGTTCGGGCATTACTGGGTCGGGCGCCTGTGCGGGGTCAAGATCCTGCGCTTCTCGGTCGGCTTCGGCCGGCCGCTGTGGTCGCGCCGGGACAGGCACGGCACCGAGTTCGCCATTGCCGCCATCCCGCTCGGCGGCTACGTGAAGTTCCTCGACGAACGCGAGGTTGAAGTCCACCCCCACGAGCGCGGCCAGGCCTTCAACCACAAGAGCGTCTGGCAGCGCATTGCCATCGTTGCCGCCGGCCCGATCGCCAACCTGCTGCTGTGCATCCTGCTGCTGTGGGCGATGTTCGTGATCGGCAAGCAGGATTATTCGCCGACGATCGGCCGTGTCAGCGGCATCGCTGCCAATGCCGGGCTGGCCAGGGGTGACCGCGTGCTGCGCGTGGACGAGCGCCCGGTCGTTACCCTCGGTGAAGCCAGCATGGCGCTGACCGCGGCCGCGATGGACCGCCGCGACGTGAGGCTGGAGGTGCTGGATACGGCTGACCAGGTACGCATGCGCACTCTGCCGCTGTCGCAGCTGCCGGCAGGTTTCGATGAGCGGCGGGTGCCGATCCTGGCCGGCCTGTACTGGCAGTCGTGGCTGCAGCCGGCGCTGGTCGACTCGCTGACGCCGGATTCGGTGGTGGCCGGGCAGCTGCAGCCGGGGGACCTGATCGTGGCCATTGATGGCCAGCGCATCGATGGTGCCGATCAGGTCATCGGCGAGATCCAGACGCTGGGCCGCGCCGGCGGCCCTGGCATGATCGAGGTCCTGCGCGGCGGTGAACGCCTGGCGCTGGAAGTCACCCCGCGCCAGGGCAAGGATTCCAGGGGTGAACCGACCTGGCAGATCGGCGTGCAGTTCCCGACTTCGTTCAGCCCTCCCTACGACACCCTGCTTCGCTATGGCCCGCTCGACGCGGTCACCGTGGCTGTGCGCGAAACCGGCCGCCTGGCGGCAGATTCGCTGGGCATGATGGGCCGAATCGTCACCGGCAAGGCCTCGCTGCAGAACGTGTCCGGGCCAGTCACCATCGCCCGGGTGGCCAATGTCTCGGCCAAGCGCGGCCTCGACTGGTTCCTGCAGTTCCTTGCCCTGCTGTCCCTCAGCCTGTGCATCATCAACCTGCTGCCGATCCCGATCTTGGACGGCGGCCACCTGCTGTATTACCTTATCGAGTTGGTCAAGGGCAGCCCGCTGAGCGAGCGTGCCATCGCCGCCGGCCAGTACATCGGCCTGGCGTTGCTGGCCGGGCTGATGGGGTTGGCGTTCTACAACGACATCCTCGGCCTGGTCCCGCGATGAACTTTTCCACGTTGTTGCCGTCTACAGCGTCGGCATCCCGCACCAATGAAATCGACCTTCCTACCGGACGTGACATGACGCGACTCCCCAATCGCCGCCTGCTGGCCCTCGCCCTTGCCGCCGTCACCGGCGCCCCCGCCCTGGCCCAGGCAGCCGAGCCCTTCACTGTCAGCGACATCCGCGTCGACGGCCTGCAGCGCATCAGCTCGGGCACGGTGTTCACCTACCTGCCGGTGGAACGTGGCGAGACGGTCACCGACAGCAAGGTCGGCGAGACGATCCGCGCCCTGTACAAGACCGGCTTCTTCGAGGATGTGCAGCTGGACCGCCAGGGCAGCATCCTGGTAGTGACCGTCAAGGAACGCCCGGCGATCAACAAGCTGACCGTGACCGGCAACAAGGACATCAAGTCCGAGCAGCTGCTCAAGGGCCTGTCCGACATCGGCCTGACCGAGGGCGGCACCTTTGATCGGCTGAGCCTGGACCGCGTGACCCAGGAACTTCGCCGCCAGTACAACGACCGCGGCAAGTACAACGTCGAGATCACCCCCACGGTGAGCCCGCTGGACCGCAACCGCGTGGACATCGCCATCGCCATCAAGGAAGGCAAGGCGGCCAAGATCCGCCACGTCAACCTGGTGGGCACCGAAAAGTTCGAGAGCAAGGACATCCTGGAAACCTGGGAGTCCAAGGAGCACAACTGGGCGTCCTGGTACCGCCGTGACGACCAGTACTCCAAGGAAAAGCTGTCCGGCGACCTGGAAAAGCTCAATTCCTGGTACCTGGACCGCGGCTATGTCGACTTCAGCATCGATTCGACCCAGGTGTCGATCAGCCCCGACAAGCGCGACATGTTCCTCACCGCCGGCGTGACCGAAGGTGCGCAGTACAAGATCTCCGAGATCAAGGTCAGCGGCGACACCATCCTCCCGCAGGAGGACGTCGAGCGCATGGTGATCCAGAAGTCCGGCGATACGTTCTCGCGTGCGCTGCTGGAGTTCAGCTCGGACACCATCACCAATTCGCTGTCCAACATCGGCTACGCGTTCGCCAAGGTGAACCCGATCCCGACCACCAACCGCGCCGAGCAGACCGTGGCGATCAACATGCAGGTCGTGCCCGGCCCGCGCGTGTCGGTGCGTCGCATCCTGTTCCGCGGGAACACGCGTACGTCCGACGAAGTGATGCGTCGCGAAATGCGCCAGTTCGAGAACAGCTGGTACTCGCAGGCCGCGATCGATCGTTCCAAGATCCGCCTGCAGCGCTTGGGCTACTTCGAATCGGTGGACGTCGAGACCCCGGCCGTCAGCGGCAGCAACGACCAGGTCGACGTCGTCTACAACGTCAAGGAAACCACCTCGGGCAGCTTCGTGTTCGGCCTGGGCTACTCGCAGTCCTACGGCATGACCACGTCGGTGCAGCTGTCGCAGAACAACTTCCTCGGCGGCGGCAACCGCGTGTCGGTCGAAGCCTCGCGCAGCAGCTACCTGCAGCGTTACGGCTTCAGCTACACCAACCCGTACTTCACCGATGACGGCGTCTCGCTGGGCTACAACCTGTCCTGGCGCGAACTGGACTACTCCGACTTCAACACCGCGCAGTACAACAGCACCAACGGTGCCGCGCAGGTGGTGTTTGGCGTGCCGCTGACCGAGACCGACACCGTCTCGCTGATGTTCGGCATCGACAGCAACCAGATCACCACCTACGAAGGCTCGACCCCGCAGTCGATCATCGACTACATCAACGCCGTCGGTAAGCGCACCTTCCATGCCTGGCGCACCGAGCTGGGCTGGGCGCGCGACTCGCGCAACGACTACTTCATGCCGACCCGCGGTACCTACCAGCGCGTGGGCCTGGAAACCACGCTGCCGGGTTCGACCATCGAGTACTACAAGCTGAACTACCAGATCAGCAAGTACTGGCCGATCATGCCGTCGCTGGTGATCAACACCCGCGCCGAAATCGGCTACGGTGATGCGTACGGCAAGGACTACACCCGTACGCTGACCAATCCGGATGGCACCACCCGCACCGTCACCGCCAGCGGCCTGCCGTTCTTCGAGAACTTCTACGCCGGTGGTACCAACTCGGTACGCGGCTTCGAGGACAACACACTCGGCCCGCGCGAAGTTACCCGCGGCTACCCAGAAGGCCAGCCGCTGGGTGGCTCGCTGAAGACCGTCGGCTCGGTGGAGGCCTACTTCCCGCGCCTGTTCGACAGCCCGTCGGCGCGCGTGTCCGCCTTCGTCGACTTCGGCAACGTGTATACCGGCGTGGACAACTTCAAGGCCAACGAGCTGCGCGTATCCACCGGTGTGGCCCTGCTGTGGCGCGCCCCGGTCGGCCCGATCTCGATCAGCTACGCCTTCCCGCTGAAGAAGGAAGACGATGACAAGATCGAACGCCTGCAATTCACGTTCGGTGGCCAGTTCTGAGGAACTCTGTTCCTCAGAACTGATCCACCTCCGGTGAATTGCCCGCGCATTTCACCTATCCCCCGCGCCGCTGGCGCCCCCTTCAACAAAGGGGGGCTCTCCACCAGACGGGGCGCGAAGCGCCGGGCATTGCCCGGCGTTTTCGTTTTACTTGCTCGCCGCCCTTACTTCCCGCGCTCGCGTGAAATCATCTGGTGATGGCGCAGGGGGCTGACCAGGACCGTTGGCGCCATGGGCCCGAGGCATGCCTCGGGCGGGTTGGGCAGGACGCCCAACCCGGTCTTGCCGTGTGCGCAGGACAGCGCACACGAGCAAGGCGCCATCGAGCACCATGGAGGGGCTTTTGCGTGTCCTGGCCAGGGCCACCCGCCGCCTCCCACCGTACCCGGCAGGCGCCAAGCCCTGCCCCCCCCCCGCATGACCGCAATGGCGTCACACGTTAAACTCCCGCCGTGAATACTCCCACCTACACCGCCCAGCAACTCGCCGAGCAGTTCGGCCTGCAGGTCCATGGCGACCCCGCCACCGCCATCCATGGCGTGGCCACCCTCGCCCATGCCGGTCCTGGCCAGCTGACCTTCCTTGCCAACCCGCGCTACCGCGCCCAGCTGGCCGACAGCCAAGCCTCGCTGGTGGTGCTGCGTGCCGAAGACGCCGAGTCCGCTCCCGGCGCCGCGCTCGTCGCCAAGGACCCGTACACCACCTTCGCCAAGATCGCCGCGCTGTTCGACATCGCGCCGACCCGTCCGCCGGGCATCCACCCCAGCGCGGTGATCGACCCCAGTGCCCAGGTTGCGGCCAGCGCGCACATCGGTCCGTTCGTCTCGGTCGGTGCGCGCAGCGTGGTCGGCGAGAACTGCATCATCGGCGCCGGCAGCGTGATCGGCGAGGACTGCAGCCTGGATTCCGGCTGTGAGCTGATCGCCCGGGTCACCCTGGTCACCCGGGTCCGGCTGGGCAAGCGCGTGCGCGTGCATCCCGGTGCCGTGCTCGGCGCCGACGGCTTTGGCCTGGCGATGGACGCCGGCAAGTGGATCAAGGTGCCGCAGCTCGGCGGCGTGCGCATCGGCGACGATTGCGAAATCGGCGCCAACACCTGCGTCGACCGTGGCGCGCTGGAAGACACCGTGCTGGACGAAGACGTACGCCTGGACAACCTGGTGCAGATCGCGCACAACGTGCAGATCGGTGCGCATTCGGCCATCGCCGGTTGCACCGGCATCGCCGGCAGCGCCAAGATCGGCCGCTATTGCCTGCTCGGCGGCCACGTCGGCGTTGTCGGCCACCTGGAGATCTGCGACAAGGTCGTGATCACCGGCAAGTCGGTGGTCCGCAATTCCATCCATGAGCCGGGCGAGTACTCATCCGGCACCCCGTTGACCGACAACCGTACGTGGCGCAAGAACGCCGCGCGTTTCAAGCAGCTGGACGCATTGGCTCGCCGCGTCCTGGCTGCTGGCAAGGAGAAAGAATGAACGATTCGCTGCAGCTTCCGATCGACGTCTGCCAGATCCAGGAACTGCTTCCACACCGCTACCCGTTCCTGCTGGTGGACCGGGTGCTTGAACTCGACGTCGAGGCCAAGCGGATCCTGGCGCAGAAGAACGTCAGCATCAACGAGCCGTTCTTCCAGGGCCACTTCCCGGGCCGCCCGATCATGCCCGGCGTACTGATCATCGAAGCGCTGGCGCAGGCCGGCGGCGTGATGACCCAGCTCACGCTTGGCCGCGATGCGCAGTCCAAGCTGTTCTACATGGTCAAGGTGGAAAACGCCCGCTTCAACAAGCAGGTCGTCCCCGGCGACGTGCTGATGCTGGACGTGCAGATGAAGCGCCTGATCCGCAACATGGGCTGGTACTACGGCGAAGCCAAGGTCAACGGCGAAGTCGTCGCGTCGGCCGAGGTCATGTGTGCCGGCGCCAAGGGCTGATCCACTGGAGGCAGCAATGACTGACAACGCACCGCGGATCCACCCCACCGCCGTCATCGACCCGGCCGCACGCCTGGCCGACGATGTCCAGGTGGGCGCCTTCACCCTGATCGGCCCCGACGTTGAAATCGGTGCCGGTACGGTGGTGGGCCCCCATTGCAGCATCCACGGCCCGACCCGGATCGGCCGCGACAACCGCTTCGTCGGCCATGCCGCGATCGGTGGCGAGCCGCAGGACAAGAAGTTCGGCGGCGAGCGCACCGAACTGGTGATCGGCGACCGCAACGTGTTCCGCGAGTTCGTCACCCTGAACCGTGGCACCGGCGGCGGCGGCGGCATCACCACCATCGGCAACGACAACTGGATGCTGGCCTACACGCACGTGGCGCACGACTGCCATGTCGGCAATTTCTGCGTGTTCTCCAACAACACCACCCTGGCCGGCCATGTGACCGTGGGCGACTACGTGATCATCAGCGGCTTCGCCGGTGCCCACCAGTTCTGCCGGATCGGCGCGCATGCCTTCCTCGGCATGGGCGCGCTGACCAATGGTGACGTACCGCCGTTCACCATGGTCGGTACTGATTCGCTGGGACGCCCGCGCGGCATCAACAGCGAAGGCCTGAAGCGACGTGGCTTCGACGCTGACCGCATTTCGGCCATCAAGCGTGCCTACCGCACGCTGTACGTGGCGGGCCTGCCGCTGGCAGAGGCCAAGGTGCAGCTGACCGAGCAGGCGCGTGACAGCGACGACGTAAAGGCGATGCTGGACTTCATCGAGCACGCCGAGAGGCCCCTGCTGCGATGAGCAGCACGACCGGCCAGGCGCCGGCCGGCGCCGCAGTGATCCCGCTGGCCTCGATGACCGGCAGCGTCCCGGCGCAACGGGTGCTCAGCGAGCGCCCGTTGCGGATCGCGCTGGTGGCCGGCGAGGCCTCCGGCGATCTGCTCGGTGCGGGCCTGGTCCGCGAACTGAAAGCGCGCTTCCCGAATGCCGAGTTCGCCGGCATCGGTGGCGACGCCATGCGCAGCGCGGGCTGCCAGACCTGGCACGATGCCAGCGAGCTGGCGGTGATGGGCCTGACCGAAGTGCTGCGCCACCTGCCGCGCCTGCTCAAGCTGCGTTCGGCGTTCCGCCAGCGTGCGCTTGACTGGCAGCCGGACGTGTTCATCGGCATCGACGCCCCCGACTTCAACCTGGGTATCGAGCGTTGGCTGAAGCAGCGTGGCGTGAGCACCGTGCATTACGTCAGTCCCTCGGTCTGGGCCTGGCGCGAAAAGCGCGCCGAGAAGATCGGCAGCAGCGCCGACCTGGTGCTGTGCCTGTTCCCGATGGAGCCACCGATCTATGCCAGGCACGGCATCGACGCGCGCTTCGTCGGCCACCCGATGGCCGATGACATTCCGCTGCAGGGCAATCGCGAGGAAGCACGCGCCGCGCTCGGACTGCCGGCCTCGGCCAAGGTGCTGGCAGTGTTGCCGGGCAGCCGCCTGGGCGAGATCTCGCGCCTGGGCGAACCGTTCTTCGAAGCCGCCTGGCAGGTCTCCGAACGCATTCCGGGCCTGCATGTGGTGGTGCCTGCCGCCAACCCGGCCTGCAGGGAACTGATCGAGGAACAGCTGTCGCGCTCGGCGCTGCCGGTGGCCTATTCGCATGTGCTGGATGGCCAGGCGCGCAACGCGATGATCGCCGCCGACGTGGTGGTGCTGGCCTCCGGTACCGCGACCCTGGAGGCCATGCTGGTGAAGCGGCCGATGGTGGTCGGTTACCGCGTCAACGAACTGACCTATCGACTGGTGAAGGCGCTCGGCCTGATCAAGGTCGACCGCTTCGCCCTGCCCAACATCCTGGCCGGGCAGGACCTGGCACCGGAACTGATGCAGCACGACTGCACGCCGGACAAGCTGGCCGCGGCCATCCAGCAGTGGTTCGACCACCCGCAGCGGGTGACCGATCTGCAGGATGCCTACGTGCGCCTGCACGAGCGGCTGCGCCGCAACGCCTCGGCGCGTGCCGCCGACGCCGTTGGCGAACTGCTGATGCGCGACCAGGCACAGGCATGAGCCGCCGTCACGCCGCCGCAGCCAGCCTGACCCTGTTCGACGGTGCGCCCGTGGTCGAGCCGGAGCGCCTAGTCGCTGGCGTCGACGAGGCAGGCCGTGGCCCACTGGCCGGGCCGGTCGCGGTGGCAGCGGTGGTGTTCGACCCGTCGCGACCACGGATCAACGGCCTGGATGACTCCAAGCAGCTGACCGCGGCCCGCCGCGAGCAGCTGCATGACCGCATCATCGAGCGCGCCCTGGCCTGGCATGTGGTGCTGGTGGACGTGGACACCATCGACCGCCTGAACATCTACCAGGCCACCCTGCAGGGCATGCGTGACGTCGTTGCAGCGGTCGCCCATGTGGCCGGCTTCGCGCGCATCGACGGCAACGTGGTGCCCAAGGGCCTGGCACTGCCGGCGCAGGCGCTGGTCGGCGGCGATGGCATCGACCGCGCGATCATGGCCGCCTCGATCCTGGCCAAGGTCTCGCGCGACCGCTACATGCAGGAGGTGCATGCCCGCCATCCGAAGTACGGCTTCGAACAGCACAAGGGCTACGGCACCCCGGCCCACCTGGCCGCCCTGCGCGAGCACGGCCCCTGCATGGAGCACCGCCGCAGCTTCGCTCCGGTGCGTGAGTGTCTGGACCTGACGCAGGCGGCGGCCATCGCCTGAGCCAGCTGGAGTTGTAGAGCCGAGTCCATGCTCGGCTGCTGTGGACAGCCGAGCATGGGCTCGGCTCTACAGAAGGCGGCCTCCCGCACGCCTGAATCCGGCGCCACGCCGTGCCCCTGTCAAGCCTTGTGGCAACCCCCTGCCCTCGCTACCCTGACCGGGCATTCCAGCGCTTCCCGACCCCGGCGACGAACCTCCGTCAGCACCCGGGGCCCGCGCGCTCCAACCTGGTCCGGCATGTCCAACTCCCGCTTCGTACATCTCCACGTCCACACCGAGTTCTCGCTGGCGGACTCCACCATCCGTGTGCCGGCCAAGCCGGACCAGGCGGACCCGAAGAAGGCCAAGCAGGCCAACCTGCTGTCGCGCTCGGTCGAGCTCGGCCTGCCGGCGCTGGCGGTGACCGACCTCAACAACCTGTTCGCCCTGGTCAAGTTCTACAAGGCCGCCGAAGGCGTGGGCATCAAGCCGATCGCCGGTGCCGACGTGCTGATCGCCGAGGAAGGCCAGGACCCGTGGCGGATGACCCTGCTGTGCCGTGATCGCGAAGGCTACCTGAGCCTGTCGCGGCTGCTGACCCGCGCCTGGATGGAAGGCCATCGCCCCGAAGGCGGCGTAGCCATCCACCCGGACTGGCTGAAGGCCGGCAACGCCAACCTGTTCGCGCTGGCCGGCCGGCAGAGCCTGGCCGGACGCCTGGCGCTGGACGGCAAGCATGAGCTGGCCGAGCAGCAGCTGGCCGACTGGCAACGGGTGTTCGGCGATGGCCTGCACCTGGAGCTGACCCGCACCGGCCGCGAGGGCGAGGAAACCTTCAACCAGTTCGCGCTGATGGCTGCGGGCCAGCGTGGCCTGCCGGTGGTGGCCAGCAATGACGTGCGCTTCCTGTCGCCCTCCGATTTCAGCGCGCATGAGGCGCGCGTGTGCATTTCCACCGGCCGCGTGCTGGACGATCCCAAGCGTCCGCGCGAGTACAGCGACCAGCAGTACCTGAAGTCGGCCGAGGAGATGTGCGCGCTGTTCGCCGACATCCCCGACGCGATCGACAACACGCTGGCGCTGGCCGAGCGCTGCAACATCGAGATGCGGCTGGGCACCTACTTCCTGCCCAACTACCCGGTGCCCGACGACGAAACGCTGGATACCTGGATCCAGAAGATGTCGCGCGAGGGCCTGGAAGAGCGCCTGGAGAAGAATCCGCTGGCGCCGGGCAAGACCCGGGAAGAGTACTTCGAACGCCTGGAGTTCGAGCTCAACACCATCATCAAGATGGGCTTCCCCGGCTACTTCCTGATCGTGGCCGACTTCATCCAATGGGGCAAGAACCAGGGCATTCCGATCGGCCCCGGCCGCGGCTCGGGTGCCGGTTCACTGGTGGCGTGGGCGCTGAAGATCACCGACCTGGATCCGCTGCCGTACAACCTGCTGTTCGAGCGCTTCCTCAATCCGGAACGCGTGTCGATGCCCGACTTCGACATCGACTTCTGCATGGACCGCCGCGACGAGGTGATCGACTACGTCGCGCGCAAGTATGGGCGCGAGCGCGTCAGCCAGATCATCACCTACGGCACCATGGCCGCCAAGGCGGTGGTGCGCGACTCCGGCCGCGTGCTCGGGTTCCCGTACGGCCTGGTCGACGGCGTTTCCAAGTTGATCCCGAACATCCTGGGCATCCACCTGAAGGATGCGCTGGGCAAGGGCAAGGAAGGCCCGAGCTCGGAAATGGCGTCGCCGGAACTGATCCAGCGCTACGAGACAGAGGACGATGTCCGCGACCTGATCGACCTGGCGCTGCAGCTGGAAGACCTGACCCGCAACGCCGGCAAGCACGCCGGCGGCGTGGTGATCGGGCCCGAGCCGCTGAGCGAGTTCTGCCCGTTGTATGCGGAACACGACGAAAATGGGCTCGGCAAGAACCCGGTCACCCAGTTCGACAAGAACGACGTGGAAGAAGTGGGCCTGGTGAAGTTCGACTTCCTCGGCCTGCGCACGCTGACCATCATCGACTGGGCGGTGAAGGCGATCAACAAGCGCCACGAACGCGCGGGCATTCCGCCGGTCGACATTGCCGCGATCCCGCTCGACGATGCGCCCACCTACAAGGACATCTTCGCCAACGGCAACACCGGCGCGGTGTTCCAGTTCGAATCCTCGGGCATGCGCCGCCTGCTGAAGGACGCGCGCCCCGACCGTTTCGAAGACCTGATCGCGCTGGTGTCGCTGTACCGCCCTGGCCCGATGGACCTGATTCCTTCGTTCAACGCGCGCAAGCACGGCCAGGAAGAAATCATCTATCCCGATCCGCGCACCGAAGCGATCCTGAAGGACACCTACGGCATCATGGTGTACCAGGAGCAGGTGATGCAGATGGCGCAGATCGTCGGCGGCTACTCGCTGGGCGGCGCCGACCTGCTGCGCCGCGCGATGGGCAAGAAGGTGCCGGCGGAAATGGCCAAGCACCGTGAGATCTTCCGCGAAGGTGCGGCCAAGGGCGGCGTCGATGGCCCCAAGGCCGACGAGATCTTCGACCTGATGGAGAAGTTCGCCGGCTATGGCTTCAACAAGTCACACGCCGCTGCATACGCACTGGTCAGCTACCAGACCGCGTGGCTGAAGCGCCATTATCCGGCCGAATTCATGGCGGCCACGCTGTCTTCGGACCTGGACAACACCGACAAGGTGGTCGGCTTCCTCGACGAGGTGCGCAACCTCGGCCTGACCGTGCTGCCGCCGAAGGTGAACCAGTCGGCCTTCATGTTCGAAGCGGTCACCCCGGACACGATCCAGTACGGCCTGGGCGCGATCAAGGGCGTGGGCCAGGGCGCCTGCGAAGCGGTGGTCGAGGAACGACTGAAGGGCGGCCCGTTCAAGGATCTGCTGGACTTCTGCACCCGCGTCGGCTCGGCCAAGCTCAACCGGCGCACGCTGGAAGCGATGATCAACTGCGGTGCGCTCGATGAGCTCGGCCGCAACCGTGCCTCGCTGATGCTGCAGTTGCCGGAAGTGATCAAGGCCACTGATCAGATGGCACGCGAGCGTGCGTCCGGACAGAACTCGCTGTTTGGCGGGCCCGACCCGAGCACCGTTTCGATCCAGCTGGACCTGCCAGAAGCCGAAGAATGGCCGTTGCTGCAGCGCCTCAACGGCGAGCGCGACACGCTGGGCTTCTACCTCAGCGGCCACCCGTTCGATCCCTGGCGCGACGATGTGCGCGATCTGGTAGGCAACGACCTGGGTTCGGTGGAGAAAATCTGGAGCGCCAACAGCGGTGGCGGCGGTGGCGGCGAGAAGCGCTGGCGCCCGGAGGTGCAGACCGTGCTGGCAGGCCAGGTGGTCGGCGTGCGCCGCAAGGGCGAAAGCCAGATCTTCATCCAGCTGGAGGATGGCCGCGGCCGCGTCGAGTGCAGTGCGTTCTCCGATGCAATGGCCGAGTTCGGCCACCTGATGACCAAGGACCGCATCCTGGTGGTCAAGGGCGGCCTGCGCGAGGACGAGTTCAACGGTGGCTACGCGCTGCGCATCCGCCAGTGCTGGGACTTCGACGAAGTCTGCGCCAACTACGCCACGCGGCTGTCGCTGCGCCTGGACCTGCGCCAGCAGCGCCCGGTCTGGGAGCGCATCAATGCCCTGCTCGACCGCCATCGCCCGGGGCGCACGCCGCTGCGCCTGGACCTGCTGCTGAAGGGCCCGCACGGCGGTGTCGCCGGCATGCTCGATGTCTCCGGGCAGAGCGCGGTACGCATCGATTCCAAGCTGATGGAGGCGCTGCGCGCCGACCCGGCCGTACGCACGCTGAAGGTGCGCTACAGCCCGCCGTGGGCCAGCTGAGGCTGGCTCCTTCGTGTTCCTGTTTTCCCGTTCCAACCATCAAGGACGATCGCCCATGAAGACCCTGCTGTTTCCGTTCGTTGCCGCACTGGCACTGGCCGCCTGCTCGCCGTCGAAGATCGAGTTCCAGATCGACAACCCGACCGACGCGCCGCTGGCGCTGAGCATCGACGGCCAGGACGTGCCAGTGGCCGCGCACGGCTCGCGCCCGATCTCGCTCGCCATTGGCGAACATCGCCTGCACACAGACGCGCTTGGCGACGTGCGCTTCATCGTCTACGTCGACGGTCGTGGCGGCCTGATCAACCCGACCCTGAGCGAGTACGTGATTGCTCGCGAGGTCTATGTCACCGACGAGAGCAAGCTCAAGAATTTCGGCGTCGGCAACAACGGGATCGAACTGGGCGGGGTCAGCTTCGAAGGTCCCTTCGAGAAGCGCCACGACCTGTTCATCGACAAGACCTGGACCTACGGCGTGCGCGAGCCATTCCCGAAGGAAAAGGTGGTGGCCCATGTCGATTCCAGCGGCGGCCAGATCGTGGCCAAGGTGTTCACGGCCCCGGACTTCATCACCTACGTCGAAGAAGGCATGGGCGAACCCGGTGCATTCAAGCGCCAACAGCCGGCCGGCTACGTCGCGCCGGCATTCAGCCTGGAGCCGGCCCCGGCCAGCCTGCCGGCCCTTGACCCCGCCTTCGAGGCGCACGCCGCGCCGCTGCGCGAGGTCTATGCGCGCTGGCTGAAGGCCACCACCGCCGATGAACAGAAGGCCCTGCGCAAGCAGGACTTCGCTGCGCAGATGGCCTTCACCTCGGCCACTGCCACCCTGGGCAGCGGCCTGGGCCGGGAGGCCAACGAGGCCTACAACGACTTCGTTTCCCAGCGCAGCCAGTTGATGGGCCGCAGCGCCCTGGTGGTGCCCTGAGCTGACTGGCGCCGCCTGCCCGGCTGCGCTACCGTCGCCTTCCAGACGAAGGCGTACGGGTGGTTTGCACGCATTCGGCTAGAATTGCCCCCTTCTTTACACGACGGCTTCCGATGAATCCGAACTACCTCGACTTCGAGCAACCCATCGCCGACCTGGAAGCCAAGATCCAGGAACTGCGCAACGCCAGTGCCGGGCCGGCGGTCAATGTCGAGGCGGAAGTGCACGCGCTGCAGGACAAGCTGCGCATGCGCACCGCGCAGATCTTCCGCAACCTGACCTCGTGGCAGGTGCTGCAGCTGGCCCGGCACCCATCGCGTCCGTACACCGCCGACTACATCCGCGTCATGTTCGATGAGTTCCAAGAGCTGGCCGGTGACCGCGCCTTCGCTGACGACAAGGCGATCATGGGCGGCCTGGCCCGCATCAATGGCCGCGCGGTAATGGTGATCGGCCACCAGAAGGGCCGCGACACCAAGGAAAAGATCAAGCGCAACTTCGGCATGCCCAAGCCGGAGGGCTATCGCAAGGCACTGCGCCTGATGAAGATGGCAGAGCGCTTCGGCCTGCCGGTGCTGACCCTGATCGACACCGCCGGCGCCTGGCCGGGCATCGACGCCGAGTCGCGCGGCCAGTCCGAAGCGATCGCGCGCAACCTGATCGAGATGGCCGAGCTGAAGGTGCCGATCATCTGCACCGTGATCGGTGAAGGCGGCTCCGGCGGTGCGTTGGCACTGGGTGTGGGCGACCGCACCGTGATGCTGGAATACGCGGTGTACTCGACCATCACGCCGGAAGGCTGCGCCTCGATCCTGTGGAAGGACGCCGGCAAGGCCAAGGAAGCGGCCGAACAACTGGGCCTGACTGCCCCGCGCCTGAAGAGCCTGGGCCTGGTCGACAAGGTCGTGCGCGAGCCGACCGGTGGCGCCCACCGCAACCCGACCCAGATGGCCAAGCGCCTGAAGGCCGTGCTGCTGAACGAGCTGGACGCGCTGGACAAGCTGTCCACCGAACAGCTGCTGGAACAGCGCTACACGCGCCTGCGCAGTTACGGCACGTACGAGGCAGCCTGATTCATCGGCTTGTTAATTTCTTGCTCGTGCAAGAAAGTAACCAAAGAACACGCCGCCGAACGCGAACCGGTGCTGTGCACCGGTTCCTGCGCTTGTCGGTGAATCAGGGGACGGCGCCGAACTCGCTGCGCTCAGACATCGGCGCCTCTTCGCCCCTGTTTCACCTGCGATGCTCGGCTCTCTCATGGCGGACCTGGACATCAAAAGCCACAGCTGCACCCAGTAGATCCACGCCATGCGTGGATGCATCTGTGCGATGCGCCGCGCGCGCAGCGCGCCCCGTTCAGAACGGCTTGGCCAGCACCAGCCACACGATCGGAATGAACGCCAGCAGCGGGATCTCGTTGATCCAGCGCAGCGCGCGCGACGACGGCAGCGCCCGGCCCTTGGCCACGCCCTTGAGCAGGCGGCCGATCCAGCCGAAGTACACCAGCAGCACCACCACCAGCCCCAGCTTGGCGTGCAGCCAGCCGGCAGCTCCCGGAGCCACCATGGTCGGGAAATCGGGGATGACCTTGTAGCCCAGCCACAGCACCAGGCCGAGCAGGAACGCCAGGCCGAACATCGAGTGGCCGAAGCGGTACAGGCGCAGGCCCATCAGCTGCAGGCGCTCGCTCACCGCCGGCTGGCCCGCGGTCTCGGCCAGGTTCACCAGGATGCGCGGCAGGTAGAACACCGTGGCCATCCACGCCACCACGAACACGATGTGGAAGGTCTTGACCCAGTAGTAGCTCTGCATGCGCTCGCTCCGGCGGCTGGCGTAGGTTGGCGGCCATTCTCGCATGCCGTGGCGAAGCCGCCGCAGGCACGCCCGCCGCGACACATCGACGCATGGCGCGCCGCAACACCGTACGATAGGCGCCGTTTTCCCCGATCGCGCACCGCCCCATGGACAAGACCTACGACGCCGCCTACTTCCAACGCTGGTACCGCCGTGCCGACATCGGCGGCAGCGCCCGCCTGACGCGCAAGGTTGCGTTGGCCGTGGCCAGCGCCGAGTACTACCTGGAGCGGCCGATCCGCAGCGTGCTGGATATCGGCTGCGGTGAAGGCGCCTGGCGCGCGCCGCTGCTGAAGCTGCGTCCGAAGGTCGAATATCTCGGCTTCGACAGCAGCGAGTACGCTGTGCGCCGCTACGGCAGGACCCGCAACCTGCACCTGGCCGCCTTCGGTGATTTCGCCTGGCTGCGGCCCTGCGCCCCGGTCGACCTGCTGGTGTGCTCGGACGTGATGCACTACGTGCCCGACCGTGAACTGCGCGCCGGCCTGGCCGGGGTGGCCGAGCTGACCGGTGGCGTGGCCTTCCTGGAGACCTTCGCCGCCGAGGATGAATTCGACGGCGACCACGAGGGCTTCCACGCCCGCCCGGCGCGCTGGTACCGCCGCACGCTGGCCCGGCACGGCCTGCAGCCGGTGGGGTCGCACTGCTGGCTCGGCCCCGCCCTGGCAGGCGATGCCGCCGCGCTGGAACGGATGTGAATCCGGATTCATTATTTTCAGGCAACTTAACCTGCGGGACGTCCGGATGGGATATGCTGCGCGGCAACATATGACCATACATATTCGGTCGTCATGCTCTATCAACTGCACGAACTGACCCGCAACCTGCTTGCCCCCTGGGTGCACCAGGCCCAGGCCAACGCCAAGTTCTTCGCCAACCCGGGCCACTGGTGGTCGCAGATGCCGGGTGCCGATCGCCTGGCGGCGGTCAACGAGTTGTTCCATCGCATCGGCAAGGATTACGAGAAGCCCGAGTGGGGCATCAACGAAATCGAGGTCGAAGGCGAGCGCGTGCCGATCGTCGTGCACGAGGAAGTAAGCAAGCCGTTCTGCAAGCTGCTGCGCTTCAAGCGCCACAGCAATGAAGCCGACCAGCTGCACACCATGCTCAACCAGCCGTTCGTGCTGGTGGTGGCACCGCTGTCCGGCCACCATGCCACGCTGCTGCGCGATACCGTGCGCACGCTGCTGCGCGACCACCGCGTGTACGTCACCGACTGGGTTGACGCGCGCATGGTACCGGCCAGCGAAGGCGAGTTCGGCCTGGACGACTACATCGCCTACATCCAGGAGTTCATCCGCCACCTGGGTGTCGAGCGCCTGCACGTGGTCAGCGTGTGCCAGCCCACCGTGCCGGTGCTGGCCGCGGTTTCACTGATGGCCAGCCGTGGCGAGCCGACGCCGCGCACGCTGGTGATGATGGGCGGCCCGATCGATGCGCGCTGCAGCCCGACCGCAGTGAACAACCTGGCCACGCAGAACCCGCTGTCGTGGTTCGAGAACAACGTCATCCACACCGTGCCGGCCAGTTACCCCGGCGCCGGCCGCCGCGTGTATCCGGGCTTCCTGCAGCACGCCGGCTTCCTGTCGATGAACCCGAGCCGCCACTTCAGCTCGCACTGGGATTTCTACACCGACCTGGTCAAGGGCGACCTGGAAGACGCCGACGCGCACCGTCGCTTCTACGACGAGTACAACGCGGTGCTGGACATGCCGGCCAAGTACTACCTGGACACCATCCGCGTGGTGTTCCAGGACTTCCTGCTGCCGCGTGGCGAGTGGGTGGTCAATGGCGAGAAGGTCGACCCGTCGGCGATCCGCGATACCGCGCTGCTGAGCATCGAGGGCGAACTGGACGACATCGCCGGCCTCGGCCAGACCGAAGCAGCGCAGGCGCTGTGCACCGGCATTGCTGCTGACCGCCGCGAGCACTTCATCGTCGAAGGCGCCGGCCACTACGGCATCTTCAGCGGCCGTCGCTGGCGCGAAGTGGTGTACCCGAAGGTACGCGACTTCTTCGCCGCGCATGCTGAAACCCCGGCGGCGAAGGCTACGAAGAAGAAGAGCAACGTCACCCTGTTGCGGCGAAAGGCGGGGTAACCAGGCCCTGGTAGATGCCAACCTTGGTTGGCGCTCTACCATGGATCCCGGCATCCGATCGATCGTGCCAACCAAGGTTGGCACCTACCGAAGCCTGGGCTCCCGCTTACAACCGCACCAGCAGGTTCTTGGCGATCAGACCATGCAGTTTGCCGACGCCGCGTGCCAGGTGCATGGTCAACAACAGCAGCAGTACGCCCACGGCGGCGATCACGATGCCCACCAGCGGCGAAGCGGCCATCGGCAACACGTTCACGCCGTCGACGTACACGCCCGGAATGTCACCGCTGAACAGTGCGGCCACCGGTGCCCAGATGAACCCCAGTGACAGCGACAGCAACGTCACCGCGATGGTGAAGTAGATGACGCCCAGCGGCAGCATCAGCACGAAGTACAGCAGGGTCAGCCAGGTACGGCCATCGGTGAACATGTCGCCGATGCGCTGCAGCCAGGTGCGGCTGCGGTCGGTGTAACGCGGGCGGCGCGGCATGCGCTCGCCCAGCAGTGCTTCCACCAACCGCCCTTCCAGCAGCGCCAGCCCGCGCACCGAGCCGAAGAACAGCACGGTCAGCGGAATGCCGATGATCAGGATCAGCAGGCCCAGCGACAATGACAGGCCGGTCACCACCCAGATGAAGAAGAAGATGCCGGTGGCCAGCGACAGCAGCATGTAGAACAGCGCACCGTAGGTGTGCGGATCGGTCACCACGCCGAAGAAGCGCGCCAGCAGCGAACGCTGCACCGGCGCCTGCGGCGGTGAGGCCGGCTCCACGCCACTGGCTTCGGCCGCCGCACGCAGCACCGGTGCGGTATCCGCACGCGGCGTGCGCAGCGCGCGGTTCACCGTCACTTCGGTCTCGCGGTAGATCTCGGCCACTTCGTCCGGCGCGCCATAGCTGCCGGCCACGTCGGCGATGACCTCGGCTTCGCTGCGGCCGGGCTGCGCCGCCAGCTCCGAGCGCAGGTATTCCTCGGCGTCGTACAACGCGTCCTGCACCATCGCCGGATCGGCACCTTCCAGCGCAGCGCGCAGCTGCGCCAGATACTGCGGGATGGTGGTCGGCAGGGCTCGGCCTGCCAGGCTCGGGTCGTTCATTGCGGTACCCCCTCCAACACGGAATCGACGGAATCACGGGTGGCCTGCCAGGCCTGGCGCCATTGCGCCAGAACCTCGCGGCCACGTTCATTGATGCGGTAGTAGCGCCGGGGCGGACCACTGCTGGATGGCTCCACATGGCTTTCCAGCAGCCCGGCGCCCTTCAGGTTGCGCAACACCGGGTACAGCGCGCTCTGCTTGCCGCTCAGCACGCCCTCGCCCACCCGCTCCAGCTCCTTGGCAATGAGATAGCCGTATAGCGGCTCCCCGGCCTGGGCCAGCACCGCCAGCAGGGCCAGCGACACCGTTCCGGCGCTGAGCTCCTTCTGGAACTTCTTCAGGTGGACATCGTCCTCGGACATGGCCGGCCCTCCACTACGTTGAAGTCCACAGTAGTGCGAAGTTCGGTATAGCGAATGTGTCGTTAGTCACTCTGCCGGTTGGCGAGGGCCGGATGACCACCTGGCCGGCAGGCCCATTGGCTTGCTTGTCCCTCTGCGAACCGCGGCATACCGTCACCTTCCAACAGCGCAGCGGCTGATCCAGCTCCTGCGAGCACGACGGTCCCGGGAGTATCCACTTATGACTGAGTTTTATTATTGCGACTTCTGGTTTGGCGCAAAGAAGTCCGCCCGAAACATAATCAGTGAATCCGAAGCCAAATCGAGACATGAGAGCCAGGCTCGCTATACGGTTCTCGTTGGCTCCCCCACCACGCCATCAGCGATTATCGATGTGCTGTTGGACAAAGAAATGATTGGCGTCGACTTTCTGGATGAACATCTAAGGGAGCGCCTGACGTATCAATTCCAGCAGGTAGCGCCGGGAAATCTGTTCCTGAGCATGGCGGTACATAGAACGTTCGATGAGAAGAGTGACGGCATTGCCGAAGGGACAAGCTACCTCTTCAATGAAGATGGTCGGCTTACGATAACCAGGGAGAATTTTTCACCTCATCATCTGGAAGAGTCTTCAACTACGCACGATCCGACAGGCAACTATGAACCTGTTCCTGTCTTCGGCCATTACTCCGGTCTAATTGCAGAAGAACGATAGGCGTTGATTCCAGACCCATTGGATCGGCCAAGAGGCCGTGCGCAGGCTGACGCGATTGCCCTACATCTCGCTTGGCGATGTGGTCTCTAGTCGCGCAGAATCGAACCCTCGTTCATGTTCCGGGGTTCCCATGCCGCACCGTCGTCGCCTTGCCCTGACCGCCCTCGCCCTGGCCTGCCTGCTGCCCTCGCTGGCCAGCGCTGCCGCCCCGTACCGCAGCCCGCAGCAGGTCCTCGACGCCTCGGCGGCCAGCGACTGGCGCACCCCGGACCCGGCCAACCTGCTGTACATGGACCTGCCAGCCGGGCGCGTGATCATCGAACTGGCGCCGCAGTTCGCCCCCCGCCATGTCGCCAACATCCAGACCTTCGCCCACGAGCACTTCTGGGACGGCACCAGCATCTACCGCTCGCAGGACAACTTCGTGGTGCAGTTCGGCGATGCCGACGCCGATGACGCGGCCAAGGCCAGGCCGTTCGGCAGCGCCGCGCGCAAGCTGCCGGCCGAGTTCGAACGCGCCAGCGCCGGCCTGAAGGTCAGCGTGCTGCCGGATCGCGATGGCTGGGCCGCGCAGACCGGTTTCGTCGACGGCTTCCCGGTCGGCCAGGACCCGCAAGCCGGCAAGGCCTGGCTGGCGCACTGCTACGGCATGCTCGGTGCCGGCCGCAGCAACGAGGAAGACAGCAGCATCGGCGCCGAACTGTACGTGGTGACCGGTCAGTCGCCGCGCCAGCTGGACCGCAACATCACTCTGGTCGGTCGCGTGTTGAAGGGCATGGAACTGCTCAGCGCGACCCGGCGCGGACCGGCGCCGATGGGCTTCTACACCGACCCGAAGCTGCGTACGCCGATCCTGTCGATCCGCCGTGCCAGCGACGTGCCGGCGGCCGAGCGCACGCCGATCCAGGTACTGCGTACCGACTCGAAGACCTTCGCCGATACGGTGGAGGCGCGGCGCAACCGCGTGGATGATTTCTACAAGCGCCCGGCCAGGCATATCGATCTGTGCAATATTCCGGTGCCGGTGCGGTAGGAGCCTGGCTTCCTGCACGTGGCGCGTGCTGAAGGTGCTTCACTGTTCATGGGCGTCACTTTTCTTTTCGCGCGAAAAGAAAAGTAACCAAAAGAAACGCGCCGCCAGGTCGCGAGCCGCCGTGCTTCGCACGTCGGTCCCCTGCGCTTCTCGGTGAATCAGGGGACGGTGCCGAACTCGCTGCGCTCAGACATCGGCACCTCTTCGCCCCTGATTCCCCTGCGATGCTCGGCTCGCTCAAGGCGGACTCAAGGTCAAGAGCCACAGCTGCACGACGATGTTTGGTAGTGCCGGGCCGGGCCCGGCGAGCGAAGCGACCGCTTTTGCCTTTGATCTTGGGTCCGCCTTGAGCGAGCCGAGCACCGCAGGTCCGGCGAGGGCGAAGAGGCGCGGGTGTTTGAGCGCAGCGAGTTCCCGCGCCGTCCCTCGACGGGCCGAGGAGCGCAGGGTACCGGTGCGCAGCACCGGCTCGCGGCCGGCGGAACGTTTCTTTTGGTTACTTTTCTTTGCGTACAAAGAAAAGTAACGCCCATGAACAATGAAGCACCTTCAGCACGCGCCACGCGCAAAACGCCAACGCCTCAGCCCTTCTGACTCACCGCCACGCTCCCCAGAATCAACGCCCCCGCCACCAGCATCTGTACCGTCACCGCCTCCCCCAGGAACAACCACGCAAACGCCGCACCGAACAACGGAATCAGGTAGGTCACCGTCGACGCCCGCGACGGGCCGATACGACCGATCAGGCGATAGAACATCAGGAACGCCAAGCCAGTGCAGGCCACGCCCAAGGCAATCGCCGCGCCCCACGCCTTGCCCGGAATCGCCGCCTGCGGCCAGTGGGTCACCGCCATCGGCAGCATCCACAGCGAGGCGCAGGACAGCGTTGCCGCCGCGGCGGCGGCCGACGGCAACCCGGTCATGTGCCGCTTCACCAGGTTCACGCCCAGGCCGTACAGCAGCGATGCCGCCGCACCGGCCAGCACTGCGGTGCCGATGCTCAGGCCGGAAACCTTGGCCGTGGCCAGCACCACCACGCCGGCGAAGCCGACCAGCAGCGCCCCGGCACGGCGCATGCCGATCTTCTCGCCGAAGAACAGGAACGCGATCAGCGCGGCGAACAGCACCGTCATCGCATTGCAGATCGCGCCGATCGCCGCCGGCGCCTGTTCCGCTGCATAAGCGAACAGCACGAACGGCAACGCCGAGTTGATCAGGCCGATCGGCGCCAGCCACAGCCAGCGCCGCGGCGGGAACTGCGCGCGGGCGCGCCACAGGAACGGCAGCAGCACCAGCGCACCCAGCACCAGCCGCACCTCGACCAGCGCGAACGGGCCGAACGACGGCACCGCCACCCGCATGAACAGGAACGAGCAGCCCCAGATGGCGCCCAGCAGGGTCAATTCCAGCGGCGTGCGCCAATCGCGCTCGGCCGCCTGTGGGACCGCATTCATGCCTTGCCTCCGTACATCGTCAATTCTTCGCCAATGCGGACAGGATCAGGCGCAGACGCCCGCGGCACAAGCGCGTAGTATCGCTGCCAGCCACAAATATGGTTTGAGGCTTGACATGCTGCTACGCCCTTCCCTGCTACCCGCACTGGCCGTGTTCGCGGTCGCGGCGCGCCACCAGAACTTCGCCCAGGCCGCGCAGGAGCTGCACCTGACCGCCAGCGCGGTCAGCCACCACGTCCGCCGCCTGGAAGAAGTGCTGGAAGTACGGCTGTTCCTACGCCACGCCCGCGGCGTGCGCCTGACTGCCGAGGGCCGGCAACTGGCCGACGCTGCCAGCGCCGCCTTCACCGATGTCGCGGCCGTCGCCCATCACCTGCAGCCGGATGCCGACAGCGTGCCGCTGCGCATCACCACGCTGCGCTCGCTGTCCTACTGCTGGCTGCTGCCACGGCTGCCGCGCTTCACCCAGGCCTACCCGCACATCCGCATCGAGCTGCATACCGGCAGCGGGCTGGATCGCTATGACGACAACGGCCCGGAAGTGGGCATCCGCTACGGCCTGGGCCAATGGCCCGGCCTGCGTGCGCAGCACCTGATGGATGACTACCTGTTCCCGGTCGCCTCACCGGCACTGGCCGGCGTCGAAACGCTGGTCGATCCGGCGCGCATCGCCGACCTGCCGCTGCTGACCGACCTGTCGCCGCAGGGCTGGCGCGACTGGTTCCGCCACGCCGGCGTGCGCACGCCGTCGCCGCTGCCACCCATGCACACCTTCGCCGACAGCACCGACGCGATGCGTGCAGCGGTGTATGGCATGGGCGCGGTGCTGGCGCGCACCCACATCGCCCAGCCCTACCTGCAGCGCTACGAGGTGGTGCGCCTGCCCGGCCCGGCGCTGAAGGCGCGCTATGCGTATCACGTAGTGCATGCCGAAGGACAACCGCCCAGCCCGGCCGCACGCCTGTTCATCGACTGGCTGCTGGAACAGGCGCAGGACGAACGCACACCGATTCCGGCATTGCCGGACAGCCTGCTCGGGCGCCCGGCCACGCCCACCTGACTTCGCCCTCACCCATTCTTTGCCCGATGCTGGCTAGGCTGCAGGCAACTCCACAACGTACCTACGCCATGGCCATGCTGCGACTGCGCATTACCGGAACCGAAGACGACGCCCGTGCCATCAGCGACCTGCTGCTCGGCCTGGATGGCATCGAGCATGTCGAGGAAACCGACGACCTGATGCCGCACATGGACGACGACGACTCCAGCTCGGCCGGGCTGTCCGATGACATCGGCCCGGGCATCCACGAGCTGGAAGTGGAAGTGGGCAATGAAAGCACCGCGCAGAAGGTGCGCGACGCCGTGCAGGATCTGGCGCTGGAACTGGATGTGTTCGTCGAGTACGAAACCGACGAGGGCTGATGCCGGCGGGCTGCCGGCATCAGCCTTGACCTCAGCGGTCGGGCGGCAGCTTGCGACGGTGGCGACGCCACCATGCGCGCACGCCCCAGGCTGCGACCAGGGCCAGCACCGCCACCGGCAGCAGCGCGGCAACAGCACGAATCAGGAACGCCACGCTGGTGCTGAGAATGCTGCCCGACTCGCTCAGCGCCTCGCCGATCTCACTTCGGCTGCGTTGGCCCGAAGTGGTCTCGAAGTGCAGCGTCACCAGCTGGGTATCGATGCGCCGGCGCTGCTGCGCGGCGTCCTTGTTGGCCTGCTCGACACCCGCCTCGATCTCTGACAGGCGCGTGGTGATCGCCATCAGATCTTCGATCTTCAGGTCCTTGCGGTCCTGGTAGGACAGCAGGCGGGCGTGCTCCTTTTCAAGCCGCGCCTTGGTCAGCGCCGTGTCTGCCACGGCCTGTGCCAGATCCTCGGCGCGGGTGGTGCGCGACTGCAGCGTTCCGCCCTCACCGGCCATCGCGATCAGCGGCTCGGCGCCCTTCGGCGCGATGCGCACCTTGACCTCACCGCTGGGTTGCTCGCCACTGCGCTGGTCGACCTGCAATACCGCGCAGTCGCCGAACTTCGCGCTCTGGCAGGCTTGGGCGATCTGCTGGATGCGCGGCGCGATCTTTGCCGCCTCCAGCTGCACCTGCACGTCATGTTCATAGGCGAGGAACGCACCTTCTGGCGACGCGACGGCCGCTTCGGCGGCCGGGGCGCCCGCATCCGCGGCCATGTCGCCCTGCTTGGCGCAGCCCGCCAATGCCAGCAGCACCACCGGCATCGCCAGGCTGCGCGTCCAGGCGCGCGCGCCCGTCACAGTGCGGCTCCGTCGTAGGAGGTCACCGAAAGGCCAGCCAGATCGACCTGCGGCACGCAGCGCACGTTCACCGCCACCATCGGTGTGCCGCTACGCGGATCGACCGCTTCGCTGTAGGGGGCGACGCCACATTCGCGGCAGTGGTGATGGTCGATGTGGGCCTTGTTGAAGTGGTAGGTGGCCACGTCAGCCGGATCGGTGGTCAGCTGGAACGCCGCACGCGGGGCGAACCACAGCAGGCTGCCACGGCGGCGGCACATCGAGCAGTTGCAGTCGATGACGTCGCTGATCGGCGCCCCGGCCTGTACGGTGAATGCGATCCTGCCGCAATGGCAGCTTCCCTGGTATTCCATGTCCTGCGCTCCTTTGGAGGGTCCTTGTCTGCGCCCATGGTAATCCTATGGCACGGGGACAAAGCAGCCACGCGGCCCTATGCTCAGGGTTTGACCCCGTACAGGAACGCCGATGCGCCCGCATCTTCTTGCCCTCGCCCTGGTCGCCGCCCTGGCCGGTTGCCAGCCGGCCGACGCCCCGACCAACGCTTCCACCCCGGCCACCAGCCAGCAGGCCGGTGACGCGGCGGTCGATGCCGCCTTCGCCGACCTGTCCAAGCGCGCCCTGGACACCTGGATGCAGCTGTCGCCGGTCAGCGCTACCCAGATCGGTGACCACCGCTACGACAGCGAGCTGGACGACCTCAGTGCCGCCGGCCAGCAGAAGACCGTGGCCGCCTACAAGGCGCTGCTGGGCGAGCTGGACAAGATCGAGGTGGCCAAGCTGGGCCGCGAGAACCAGGTGGACGCGGCGATCCTGCGCAACCAGCTGCAGTCGGAAATCTGGAACGCCGAAGTGCTGCAGTCCGGCAAGTGGGACCCGCAGCTGTACAACGGCATCGCCGGCAGCGCGATCTACGGCCTGATGGCGCGCGAGTTCGCGCCACTGCCGGAGCGCCTGAAGTCGGCCACCGCGCGCATGGAAAAGCTGCCGGCGATCTTCGCCCAGGCCCGCGAGAACCTGGATCCGGCGCGCGTGCCGAAGATCCACGCCGAGACGGTGGCCAAGCAGAACAAGGGCATCCTCAGCATCGTCGATACCTTCATCACCCCGCACATCGGTGAACTGCCGCAGGCCGACCAGCAGCGCCTGCAGGCCGCCATCGACGGCCTGAAGAAGGCCGTGGACGAGCAGCAGACCTGGCTGGACAAGACCCTGGTGCCGAACGCAAAGGGCGATTTCCGCATCGGTGCGGAAAAGTACGACCAGAAGCTGAAGTTCGCGCTGAGCTCGTCGCTGTCGCGCCAGGAGATCGGTGAGCGTGCACGTGCCGAACTCAAGCGCGTGCGCGAGGACATGTACGGCATCGCGCAGACCGTGCTGAAGGACAAGCCGGGTGCGCCGGAGATGCCGGCCCAGCCGACCGACGAGCAGCAGCAGAAGGCGATCGAAGCTGCGCTGGAACTGGCCTACGCCGACAAGCCGGCACGCGACAAGGTCGTCGACGATGCCAAGGCCGCGCTGGAGCAGTCCACCGCATTCGTGCGCGAGCACGACCTGATGACGCTGCCCGATGCGCCGGTGGACATCATCCTGATGCCGGAATTCCAACGTGGCGTGGCCGTGGCCTACTGCGATTCGCCGGGTCCGCTGGACAAGAACCTGAAGACCTTCTACGCCGTGTCGCCGATTCCGGACGACTGGAACGACAAGCAGGTCGACTCGTTCCTGCGTGAGTACAACTCGCGCATGATCCACCTGCTGAGCATCCACGAAGGCACCCCGGGCCATTACCTGGAGGGCTGGCATTCGGCCAAGTTCCCTTCCACCCTGCGTGCGGTGCTGCGTTCGGGCCTGTTCGCCGAAGGCTGGGCGGTCTACACCGAGCGCATGATGCAGGAGCAGGGTTACCTCAACAACGACCCGCTGTTCCACCTGGTGCAGCTGAAGTTCTACCTGCGCACGATCTCCAACGCGATCCTCGACCAGGGCGTGCACGTGGACAACTGGGATCGCGAGAAGGCGATGCACCTGATGACCCACGACGCGTTCCAGCAGGAAAGCGAAGCGGCCGGCAAGTGGGTGCGCGCGCAGCTGACCTCGGCGCAGCTGCCGACCTACTTCGTCGGTGCGCAGGAACACTTCGACACCCGCAAGGCAGTGCAGGAGAAGCTGGGCGACAAGTTCAACCTGAAGGCGTACCACGACCAGGTACTGTCCTACGGCGCACCGCCGGTGCGTTTCGCACGCCAGCTGATGCTGGACCAGCCGATCGAGTGATCGAGCCGGTGTGAGGTGAAGCGGAGCGGCCCGGGGAAACCCGGGCCATTTTTTTCTGCAAGGTTGTGGCGGCTGAGCAGGATTAGCTGCTGCAGTTGCTCGTCGGCGACGGGTGCGGCCATCGCGGTCGCAGTGCTCCCGGCCAGCGCGAGCGCCAGCAGCAGGGAGCATAGGGAGCGGATCATGCAGGTCCCCAGAAGCACGCCGGGGTCGGAGCCTTTTTCGAAGGGAAGGGCTCGGACCCCGAAAACACTCATTGATCGGCCGCCACGAACCCCCCGGTCTGCCGCGCCCACAACCGTGCGTAGAGCCCACCGGCCGCAATCAGTTCGGCATGGCTGCCGGTCTCGACGATGCGGCCCTGGTCCATCACCACCAGCCGGTCCATGCGCGCGATGGTCGACAGCCGGTGCGCGATCGCGATCACCGTCTTGCCGCCCATCAGCTCATCCAGGCTGTCCTGGATCGCCGCTTCCACTTCCGAGTCCAGTGCCGAGGTTGCTTCGTCCAGCACCAGGATCGGTGCGTCCTTCAGCAGCACGCGGGCAATGGCGATGCGTTGGCGCTGGCCGCCGGACAGCTTCACGCCGCGCTCGCCGACATGCGCGTCGTAGCCACGACGCCCCTGCCCGTCCACCAGCGTATCGATGAAGGCCTCGGCACGTGCTTTGGCCACCGCAGCGCGCAACTGCTCATCGGTCGCGTCCGGCCGGCCGTACAGCAGGTTGTCGCGGATCGAGCGATGCAGGAGCGAGGTATCCTGGGTGACCACGCCGATCTGCTGGCGCAGGCTTTCCTGAGTGACGTAGGCAATGTCCTGGTCGTCGATCAGGATGCGGCCGCTTTCCAGGTCGTACAGGCGCAGCAGCACGTTGACCAGGGTCGACTTGCCGGCACCGGAAGGACCCACCAGGCCGATCTTCTCGCCCGGCTTCACCACCAGGTCGAGGCCTGCGATCACGCCGCCCTTCTTGCCGTAGTGGAAGTGGATGTCCTGGAAGTGCACGCCACCGCGGGTCACCTGCAACGGCACCGCATCCTCGCGGTCCTGCACGGTCAGCGGCTGGGCAATGGTGGTGATGCCATCCTGTACCGTACCGATGTCCTCGAAGATGCCGTTGATGGTCCACATGATCCAGCCGGACATGTTGTGGATGCGGATCACCAGGCCGGTCGCGAGCGTGATCGCGCCGACAGTGATGTGGCCGCCATTCCACAGCCACAGGGCCAGGCCACAGGTACCGGCAATCAGGAAACCGTTGACGATGGCGATGGTCAGGTCCATGCCGGTGGTCACCCGGGTCTGCGCGCGGTGCTTGACTGCCAGCTCCTGGATCGACTCGGCCACGTAGGCCTGCTCGCGCCCGCCATGGGCGAACAGTTTCAGCGTGGGAATGTTGGTGTAGCCATCGACGATGCGGCCCATTGCCTTCGAACGTGCTTCCGAGGCGATCCAGGCCCGCTCCTTCGCGCGCGGCACGAAGTAGACCATGATCACCACGTAGGCCAGCAGCCACAGGATCAGCGGCACCATCAGCCGCCAGTCGGCCTGCGCGAACAGGTACAGCGCGGTGCCGGTATAGACCACGATGTACCAGAGCGAGTCGACCATCTGCACCGCCGACTCGCGCAGCGAGGTACCGGTCTGCATCACCCGGTTGGCGACGCTGCCGGCGAAGTCGTTCTGGAAGAAGCTCAGGCTCTGCCGAACCACGTAGTTGTGCATCAGCCAGCGCGAGCGGTTGCTCAGGCCGGGCACGATGGCCTGGTTGACCAGCAGGTTGTGCAGGCCGACCAGGATCGGCCGCGCGATGACCGTGATGAACAGCATCCAGCCCAGTTCATTGGCATGGCGCTTGAAGAAATCGGCACCGGGTTGCTCGGCGACCATGTCGACGATGCGGCCCAGGTAATCGAACATGGCCACTTCCACCAGCGCCAGGAGCAGGCCGGCGATGAGCGTGGCCAGCAGCACCGGCCACACCGGGCGCAGGTAGTGCAGGTAGAACGGCAGCACCTTGCGCGGTGGCATGCGCCCATCCACGGGCGGGAACACCGGAATCAGGGATTCAAACCAACGGAACATCGCATTCCCTCGCCATCTTAGCCGGCGGAGTATCCCACGCCGCATGTGTACGCCGGCCGACGATCGCTGCGGCTGCGGTCGTGCCGGCCGCTGGCCGGCAACCTCGCTACGTTTCCAGAGATCATGAGGTTGCCGGCCAGCGGCCGGCACTACCCTCATTCTTTGACCGGGGTGAACAGCAGGTCCTGGAAATCGAAACTGAAATCGGTCAGGTCGGAAATCGGCTGCATGCGCACCTCGCGCACCTTGCCATCCGGGTCCAGGCTGAAGTTCACGAAGGCGTCGGCGTTGAGCGAACGGTCGTCCCAGCGCACGATGAAGGTGTCGTGCTGCCAGTGCTCCAGGCGCCCGCTCAGCTGCGCGGTCTTCGCAAAGCGCAGGCGCAGGCCCTTGCCTTCGGCGCTGATCTGCATGTCGCCATACCAGCGGTCACGGAAGCTGCCGGTGTAGCCGGCCAGCGCCAGCGATGGCCTGCTGCCCTTGTCGCGTGCGCTCTGGTGCTTGGCCCAGGCCTCGTCGGCCTTGTCCTGTCCCTTGGCCACGGCCTTGGCATAGGCGTCCACCCAGTCATGCTTTTCACCGCCCAGGTAGGCATCGAGCACGCTCAGGGTGATCGCATTGAACGCCGCGCCCACTTCCTGATTGGTCAGCACCACCACGCCCAGTTTCTCGCCCGGTACCAGGGTCAGCCGCGAAACCATGCCCGGCCAGCCACCGGTATGCCAGACCAGCTTCTGCCCACGGTAGTCGCTCAGGCTCCAGCCTTCGCCATAGCCGGCGAAGTTGGCCCGCGCAGGTGCCAGCTCCGGCACGCTCGGCGCCGGGATCGACTGCGGCGTGATCATCCGCCACATCTGCTGCTGGCTCTTCTCGCTGAACAACGGCGTGCCGTCGGCCAGCTTGCCTTCGGCCAGCTGCACCTGCATCCAGCGCGCCATGTCGTGCGCGCTGGAATAGATGCCGCCGGCGCCGGCATTGTTCGACCAGGTCAGCGGCGCAACGGTGCGCAGGTCCTTGAAATCGTACTTGGCGTGGCCGACCGCGGCCTTGTCGCCCGGCTTCAGGTGATCGGCGTTGTAGCGCGTGCCGGTCATGCCCACCTTGTCGAAGATGCGCGTCTGCAGGAACTGCTGGTAACTCATGCCCGAGACATGCTCGATCACCTGCTGGGCAACCGCGTACAGGATGTTGTCGTACGCGTAGCTCTCGCGGAAACCGCCCTTCAGCGGCACCCTGCCCAGCCGTTCGACTACTTCGGCATTGCTGTAGGAGGTGGCCGGCCAGAACAGCAGGTCGCCGGCACCCAGGCTCAGCCCGCTGCGGTGCGACAGCAGGTCGCGGATCGTCATCTGCCCGGTCACGAACGGATCGGACATGCGGAACGACGGCAGGTGGTCGATCACCTTGTCATCCATCTTCAGCTTGCCGTCCTCGGCCAGCAGGTTCAGCGAAGTGGCGGTGAACGCCTTGGTGTTGGACGCAATGGCAAACAGCGTATCGGCCTGCACCGGTTCCGGCTTGCCCTGCTCGCGCACGCCCCAGCCGCGCTCCAGCACCACCTCGCCATCCTTGACCACCGCCACCGCAACACCGGGCACGTCGAACTGCGCGCGCACGCGCTCGACGGTCGCATCCAGCTCCTGCAGCTGCGCCGGGGTGGCAGCGCTCGCCATGGTCGTGCACGCCAGCAGCACGGCTCCTCCAATCCAGGGTTTCATCCAGCACGATCTCCGAACAGGGGTGGCGGCCATGTGCAGGCCGTCACCGGGGTTTCGCGGGATGGTAACGGTCTGCGGCGCACCCTGCCCTGTGCCATAGGAGGGGTGTCATGGGCGGAAACGGCCAACCGAGCAACGGCTCCACCATCATTCCGTGCCTGCGCTACCGCGATGCGCAGGCTGCCATCGACTGGCTGCAGCGCGCCTTCGGCTTCCATGCCCAGGCCGTCTACGCCGACGGCGACACGGTGTTCCATGCGCAGCTGACCTTCGGCACCGGCATGATCATGCTGGGCTCGGCCAGCAACCAGAGCGCGTGGAGCGAGCATGCGGCGTTGCCTGATGAGGTCGGCGGCCGCCAGACGCAGAGTGCCTGCGTGATCGTCACCGATGCCGACGCGCACTACGCCCGGGCCAAGGCCGCCGGTGCCCGCATCGTCATCGACATCGCCGACCAGGACTACGGCGGCCGTGGCTATGCCTGCGCCGACCCGGAAGGCTATCTGTGGTGGTTCGGCAGCTACGACCCGTGGCGCACGGACCACGGCCAGTGACCGCGACCGCCCGGCAGGCGGAGATCCGCTGCGGCATCGGTGGCTGGGTGTTTCCCGAATGGCGCGGCGGCGTTTTCTACCCCGTGGGCCTGCCGCAGCGTGAAGAGCTGGCCCATGCCAGCCGCGCCCTGCGCTGCATCGAAATCAACGGCACCTTCTACCGCACGCCCACCGCCGCACAGTGTGCGCAGTGGGCCGCGCAGACGCCGGAAGGCTTCCGCTTTGCGATGAAGGCACCACGCTACCTGGTGCAGCGCCGCGACCTGTCCAGCACGGTGGAGGCAGCCGCGCCCTTCCTGCAGGCAGCGATCGCGCTCGGTGACCGGCTTGGCCCGTTGTTGTGGCAGTTCGATCCACGCCACCCGGCCGACGCCGATGCACTGGACGCGCTGATGGCGCAGCTGCCGAAGCAGCTGGAAGGGGTGCCGCTGCAGCATGCGCTGGAGGTCCGCAATGCCGCAGCACATGGCCCCGCACTGGTCGCCGCCGCGCGCCGCCACGGCGTGGCACTGGTGATCGAGGACAGCGACGAGGCGCCGCTGCACGGCGACGTCAGTTCGGGCTTCGTCTACGCGCGGATCAAGCGCAGCCAGGCCCGCTTGAAAGAGGGCCTGCCTGCGCCCGTGCAGCAGCGCTGGGCTGAACGCGCGCGACGCTGGTCACGCGGCGAGCCGGTGGACGACCTGCCCTGTCTGGCCGGGCACGCCCCGGAAACCCCGCGCGAGGTCTACCTGCTGTGCATCGGTGCCGGCAAGGCCCGCAACCCGGCGGCAGCGATGGCCCTGCAGCGCCTCATCGACGGCGCCAGCGGTCCAGCCCCCACAGCAGGGTCCAGCCCACCACGAACACGCCCGCAACGCGCAGCACGTTGAGCAGGAAGGCCGCCAGGCCCAGGCGTTGCAGTTCGAGGAATGGATACGGCGCCTGTCCGGTCGTTGCAGCGACCAGCATCGCCCAGCCAAGGTAGGCCAGCGGTACCAGCAGCACGCCGCCCAGCGCGCGCCAGCGCAGCTCACCGTGCGGCAACAGCAGCAGCCACCCCAGCAGGAACAGGGCAGGCACGACATAGTGCAGGCCCGCATCGACCCACCATTGCAGCCCGGTCGGTTGCCACAGCCCCTGCAATGCAAGCACGTAGACGCACGCGGTCACACCGATGCACAGCGCCAGGCTCGCCGCCACCGCCGGCTTGAGCACTCTGCCAAGGACCACCCACCCACATCCGACGCAGACAGCCAGGTTGCTGAGAATGGTGAAATAGCCGAAGAAACGCAGCGTCGCCACGCCGATCCCGGCCGCCGCCCCCGGCCCCTGCACCAGCAACAGGTACTGCAACAGCAGCGAGGCTGCCGCCATCAGGGCAGTCAGTGCGGCCCATCCGCGCAGAAGGGAGCAATCGGCTGCCATGGCTCGGTTCTCTGGGTCGATGCCGCGAGCATGCCACAGTCATCGCCGACGGCCGCGCGATTGCCTCACAATAGGCCGATGAGCACACCCGACACCCGCAAAGCGCTGTGGCAGATCCACTTCTGTGTCCTGCTGTGGGGCATCACCGCCATCCTCGGCAAGCTGATCACCCTGCCCGCACTGCCGCTGGTGTGGTGGCGCATGCTGCTGGTGACGGCGATGCTGGCCCTGCTGCCACGGGTCTGGCGCGGGTTGCGCACCCTGCCCCTGCGGCTGGTCGCCGGCTACGCCGGCATTGGCGCGCTGGTCGCCCTGCATTGGCTGACCTTCTATGGCGCGGTGAAGCTGGCCAATGCCTCGGTGGCTGCCACCTGCATCGCACTGGCGCCGGTGTTCACCTCGATCATCGAACCGTGGGTGGCCAAGCGGCCGTTCCAGCTGCGTGAGCTGGCGTTCGGCCTGGCGGTGCTGCCGGGTGTTGCGCTGGTGGTCGGTGGCGTGCCCGATGGCATGCGCCTGGGTGTGTTGATCGGCGCGATCTCAGCGCTGCTGGTGGCGGTGTTCGGCTCGCTCAACAAGCGCATGGTCAGCCACGCCGATCCGCTCACGGTCACCGCGCTGGAGCTGGGTGCGGGCACCCTCACCCTGACCCTGCTGGCGCCGCTGAT
The DNA here is from genome assembly GCF_059369375.1 of Stenotrophomonas sp. YJH_SMC_48-3. Lineage (NCBI taxonomy): Bacteria > Pseudomonadati > Pseudomonadota > Gammaproteobacteria > Lysobacterales > Lysobacteraceae > Stenotrophomonas > Stenotrophomonas sp. YJH_SMC_48-3. The sequence goes on from NZ_JCAFSQ010000006.1 coordinate 109,481, forward strand.
GCCCTACCTGCTGCCTGCGCTGGCCAGCCCGTTGTGGGTGGTCCCGGACCTGCACGACGGCATCCTGCTGCTGGTGCTGGCCGGGTTCTGCACGCTGCTGCCGTTTGCCCTGGCCCTGGTCGCACTGCGCCACCTGAGCGCCTACACGGTGCAACTGGTGACCAACCTTGAGCCGGTCTATGCGGTGGTGCTGGCGGTGGTGCTGCTGCGCGAGCAGCACGAGGTCACCCCGTGGTTCTACCTGGGCGTGGCGATCATCGTCGGCGCGGTGTTCCTGCATCCGCTGCTGAACCGCCGCAAGCCGGTGCAGCATCCGGAGATTCTTGGCACGGCCGAGGCGCGCAACATCGCCGATTGAATGCATCCACGCATGGCGTGGACGCCCGTATCAACGCTGCGGCCAATGCCAGGCCGGCGCATCCAGCAGGCCCTGCCCGCTCAACAGCGTGCGGCCCTGTTCCTTGTACAGATGCAGCGAATGGCACCCTGGCGCCTGTTCCAGCGCCGCGATCAGGCGGCTGGCGTGTGACACCACCCATACCTGGCTGCGCGAACTGGCTGCGATGATCAGCCGCGCCAGCGCCGGCAGCAGGTCCGGATGCAGGCTGGTCTCCGGCTCGTTGAGCACGAGCAGCGGCGGTGGACGCGGCGTGTGCAGCGCAGCAGCCAGCAGCAGGAAGCGCAGCGTACCGTCGGACAGTTCGGCCATCGACAACGGCCGCAGCAACCCCGGCTGGTGGAAGCGCAGGGCCAGTCGACCGTCCAGCTCTTCGAAGCCGACCGTGGCACCGGGGAACGCATCGTCGACGCTGCGTGCCAACGCCACCGGGTCACCGATCTCGAGGATGGTGACCCAGGCCGCGGCCAGATCCCGGCCGTCGTGACGCAGCACCGGCGTGCGCGTGGCCATCGCCGATTGCCGCGCCGGGGCATCGGCATCGCTGCGGAAATGATCGTAGAAGCGCCAACGCCGGATGTACTCGCGCAGGGCGATGGTTTCCGGCAGGCGCTGCGGATCGCCGACCTGGGTGAACAGGCTGTCGAACAGCGACAACCTGTCATCCACCAGATCCCAACCGCGCGCATGACGTTGCCGAACCATTGCCCCACGGCGATCAACCAGCAGGTTGGCGCTGCGCAGGAACGGGCCAGCCCAGATCGCCTCGGCCTTGATCTGCGGGTCCAGTGCGAAGGCCGATCGACTGGGCGGCGGGTAGCCCAGATCGATGGCGTAGCCGAATTCGTCAGTGGCGAAGCCCAACTTCAATCCCACCGATTCCTGGCGTGGGCCGCCCTGCAGGGGGATTTCGCCGGCAGCAACCCGACGGTCCATTTTTTCCGGACCCGCCCACAGCGCCGAGCCCAGCCCGCCTTCGCGGGCCAGCACCGCCGCGACGCCGCCCTGCGCGGTCTCGGCCAGCAGGCGCAGGGCACGGTACAGGCTGGACTTGCCACTGCCGTTGTCACCGGTCACCACATTCAACTGCTGCAGCGGCAGTACGAGCCCGTGCAGCGAACGATAGTGGGCGATGGCCAGGGTCTGCAGCATGGGCGGCGTCCGGGGAAACAGGGCGTCATGCTGGCCGGTTCTGATCGCAGGAGCTGCGACGCCAAGTGAAACGGGAAGAGCATCCACGCATGGCGTGGATCTACTGGAGCGGCATCGAATCATCCACGCGTCGCATGCGTTCAACGCGCGAACCGCCGTGTTTCAGTCCGCCCGTTCCACCCGGTTGCGGCCTTTGCCCTTGGCCCGGTACAGCGCCTTGTCGGCACGTGCCAGCGTCTCATCCACGCTTTCACCGGGCTGGTGCTGGGCCACTCCAATACTGATCGTGACCGGGAACCCCAGCGGCAGATCAGCAACGGCCAGGCGCAGGAACTCGCACTGAAGTTCGGCGGTTTGCAGGTCGGTCGCCGGCATCACCGCCACGAACTCCTCGCCGCCATAGCGCGCGGCCATGCCACGGCCGGCGAAGTGCGAGCGCAGCAGCGTGCCCAGCTCGGCCAGCACCCGGTCGCCGGTGGCGTGGCCCTGGAAATCGTTGATGTGCTTGAAGTGGTCGATGTCCAGCAGCGCGACGCAGGCCACATCGGGCTGATCCCCGGTCACCGCCACTGCCTCGTCCAGCGCCGCCGCCATCGCGCGGCGGTTCGGCAGGCCGGTCAGCGCATCGGTGCGGCTCTGCTCGGCCAGGTCGGCGTTCTGCGCCAGCAGCACGTCGTGGTACTCCGACAGCAGGCGCTCGTAATCATCGCGTTCCAGCATGTGGTTCCGGATGTCGAGCGCGAAACGGCGCAGCTCCATCACCAGCATCACCTGCCGCGACAGCGCGGCCAGCGCCTCGGCCTTGTCGCTTGGCAGGTGCTGCGGCTGTGCATCGAACACGCACAGCGTACCCAGCGGCAGGCCATCGGAACTGATCAGCGGCGCACCGGCGTAGAAGCGGATGTGCGGGTCGCCGGTCACCACCGGGTTGTCGTGGAAGCGGATGTCCTGCAACGCATCCTCGACCACCATGATTTCGTGCGGCTGCAGGATGGCGTGGCCACACATCGATTCGCTGCGCAGGTTTTCCGCCGCATCGATGCCCTGGATCGACTTGAACCATTGCCGTTCGACGTCAATCAGGGTCACCGCCGCCATCGAGGTACCGCAGACCGCCTTGGCGATCGCCACCAGGTCGTCGAATGACTTCTCGCGCTGCGAATCAAGGATCCGGTAGCGGTACAGCGCCTCGAGCCGGAGGGCTTCGTTGGCAGGCTTGTCGGGCTTGATCATGCAGCGTCACTTCCGGCAGGTCACTGCAAAGTCTAGCTGATGCCGGCGCGTAATCCGCACAACGGGTAGTGCCGGCCGCTGGCCGGCATCCCGCGCGCATTCGATGCCTGGAGTAGCCGGCCAGCGGCCGGCACTACCGCGCGTTACCAGTCCAGCTGCTTCGGCAGCAGGCCCTGCAGCTCCTGCTCGGTCAGGTTGCGCCACTGGCCCGGCTTCAGCGCGCCGATCTTGATGTTGTCGATGCGCACGCGGCGCAGCTGGGTCACGCGATAGCCGAACTCGGCAGCCATCAGGCGGATCTGCCGGTTCAGGCCCTGCTGCAGGGTGATGCGGAAACCGAACTTGGCGATGCGCGAGGTCTTGCACGGCAGCGTCATCTGGTCGTGGATGCGCACGCCGCGCGCCATGCCGCGCAGGAACTCATCGGTGACCGGCTTGTTCACCGCCACCAGGTATTCCTTCTGGTGGCCGTTCTCGGCACGCAGGATCTGGTTGACGATGTCGCCATTGCTGGTCATCAGGATCAGGCCTTCGGAGTCCTTGTCCAGGCGGCCGATCGGGAAGATGCGCTGTTCGTGGCCGACGAAGTCGACGATGTTGCCCTTGACCGAAGTTTCGGTCGTGCAGGTGACGCCTACCGGCTTGTTCAGTGCGATGTAGACGTGGCGGCGGGCGCCGGGCTTGCGTGCCACGCGGGCGCGCAGCGGCTGGCCGTCGACCAGCACCTGGTCTTCCTCGCCTACCACCGCGCCGGTACCGGCCGGATGGCCGTTGACGGTAACGCGGCGCGCGGCGATCAGGCGATCGGCCTCGCGGCGGGAGCAGAAGCCGGTGTCGGCGATATGTTTGTTGAGTCGGGTGGTCATCGGCCCATTATCCGGCATCGCCGCCCGCTGCGCTTCATGCCAGGGCGGGCGGATCGAGCTCCTCGCCGTCGAACACCCGGTTGCGGCCCGCCCGCTTTGCCACGTACATGGCATGGTCGGCGCGCCGCAGCAGCCCGGCCAGATCGTCCTCGCCCGGTCGCCACTGCGCCAGGCCGATGCTGGCGGTCACCTCCAGCCCCGGCACCTGCAGGGCCTGGCCAGCCTCGGTGATGCGCTGGCGCAGGCGGTCCAGCCGTGCCGACGCCGCCACGCGCGGCATGCCGGGCATCAGCAGCAGGAACTCTTCGCCGCCCATCCGTACCACTTCGTCCTGGCTGCGCACTGCCATGCGCAGGGCACGCGCCACCGCCACCAGCACCAGGTCGCCCACGGCGTGACCATGGCGGTCGTTGATGTCCTTGAACAGGTCGATGTCGAGGAAGCCGATCACCAGCGGGCCGCGCTCACGGTCCACCCGTTCCAGATGGCGGGCCAGCTGCTGCAGTCCGGCGCGACGGTTGGGAAGCCCGGTCAGGCCGTCGGTCTCGGCCAGCTGGCGAAGTTCATCACGCTGCTGGCGCAGCCGGCCCAGCCGCTGGTTCAACGCATACGCGGCCATCATCAACAGCCAGGTCACCGCCAGCTGCAGCGCCTCCACCCGGTATTCCAGCAGCCACGCCGCACCACAGGCATCGGCGATGATCAGTACCAGCATCGGTGCCAGCGCGGCCAGACCCGCCTGCGCCCAACGGTCGCCGCGCCAGCGTGCCCAGACGCCGACCATCAGTGCCAGGCCACATCCGGACAGATAGGACACCTGCAAGCCCTTCGCGACCCAGGCCAGATGCTCCCAGCGCAGCCACGGCACCAGCACGGCCAGCGCCATCAGGGCCCACAACACCGCCACTTGGGCCGGGCGCGATCGAGGCAGCACGCGATCGCCTCCGTTCAGCCGCCACAGCGCCGGCAGCACCAGTGCCTGGGTAGCAGCGGTCAGCGCCAGCAGCCACCATGCGCCGTGCTCGCCCACCGGCAGCCAGGGTTCCGGATAGCCGCTGAGCCCGCCGAGGATTGCCTGCCACAGCACCATCACGGTGGTGCCGGCGATGTAGACCAGGAAACTGCGGTCCCGGGTGGTCAGGAAGGCCATCAACGCCGACAGCGCCAGCGCGATCGCCACCGCGATGCAGGCCGCGCGCACCAGCAGGCGGGCGGTGTCGTTCTGCTGCACCGGGCTGGGCGCGCCCAGCCGCAGGGTCGGTACCCAACGTGTCTTCAGCGGTGTCTGCCAGGAGACCAGGAACGGCTCATGGCTGCCGGCCGGCGGTACCGCCACCAGGCCGATGCCAGCCCGGAAACGTGAATCGCGGGTGCGCGCGTCGTGCATGTTGCCGCAGATCTCGCGGTCACCATGCTGGACGCGCACTTCACCGGCAAAGACGTTGAACACGTCCAGCGCCTGCGGTTGGCCTGACCAGCCCTGCGGCGGAGCCGGTACCAGCACCTGCTGGCGGGCGCCGGACAGCATCTGCGGCGTGCATGCGCGGTGCGGCGTCGGCTCGTCGGTAGCGCCGCCGACCAGGAGATAATCATGGCCCGACACGGCCTCTGCAGCCTGAAGCGGCCACGGCAACGCCAACCACACCATCAGGACGGCCAGCACCGCTCCTGTTCCATACCGCCACTGCCTGCCGCCCACGCCACGTCCTGTTCCTGCTTACGTCCGCGCCCACTGCGCGCCGCCCCTGACGCGCATTATCGCAGCCGGGCACGCCACGCATGTGTACACCAAAGTCGGCGCCCGCGGTTCAGCCAGCCGCCGGCGGCCCCTTCACCGCGACCAGCCGTACCGGGCGCAGATCGACCAGGGTCAGCCGCTCCAGCGGCTGCGGCCGTTCGATGGCATAGCCCTGCAGCCCCTGTACGCCAAGCCGGGTCAGCGCACCGGCAACCTCGGCGGTCTCCACCCACTCGGCCACCACTTCCATCTGCAGCTCGCGCCCGAGCTCGCTGATCGCGCGCACCGTGGCGTGGCTGACAGGGTCGGTATCCATGTCGCGCACGAAGGCGCCGTCGATCTTCAGGATGTCCGCCGGCAACTGGCGCAGGTAGCCGAAGGAAGACAGGCCGGAGCCGAAGTCATCCAGCGCCATCCGGCACCCCCGTGCCTTCACCGCATCGATGAAGGCGCGGGCCTGGCTGAGGTTGCTGATCGCCGCAGTCTCGGTGATCTCGAAGCACAGCTTGGAGGCCAGCGCGCGGTTGCGCTCGAGCAGGTCGCAGACGAAGGCGAGGAATCCCGGCTCGGCGATCGACTGCGCGGACACGTTGACGTTGCACAGGCCCAGCTGGCGCACGTGCGCCGGGCACACCTGCAGGTGGCGGAACAGCAGCCCGAGCACGTGCCGGTCCAGCGCCACCGCCATGCCATAGCGCTCCACCGCCGGCATGAACTGGCCGGGCAGATGCAGGCTGCCATCGGTGCCACGCATGCGCACCAGCACCTCGTAGTGCAGGTAGGACGGATCCCCCACGCGGGCGATGCGCTGTGCATACAGCAGCATGCGATTCTCGGCCATCGCCAGGCTGACGCCCTGCAGGCGCTCGGCCTCCTGCCGCCGCTCCTCCAGCGCCATGCGGTTCTCATTGAAGCAGTGCACGCGGTTGCGCCCGGCCTGCTTGGCGGCATAGCAGGCGCTGTCGGCGGCACTCATCAACCAGTTCACGTCCGGCGCATCTGCACTGACCTCGACCACGCCGATGCTGCAGCTCAGCTGCGGGCTGCCCTCGCTGATCGGAAACGTGGCCTGGCCCAGGTTGCGGATCACCCGCTGCAGCACGCGCTTGGCCTCGTCCTGCCCGGCATGGGCGAGGAACACCGCGAACTCGTCCGCACCCAGCCGGCCGACCCAGTCACCATCACGCACCGCCGCCACCAGATAGTCGGCGAAACTGCGCAGCATCTGGTCACCGGCGGCATGGCCGAAGCTGTCGTTGACCAGCTTGAAATGGTCCAGGTTGATATAGCACAGCGCGTGCGTGCCGCCTTCGCTGCGCACCTGCAACAGCGCGCGTTCCAGCAGCCGTTCGATCTCGCGGCGGTTGATCAGGCCGGTCAGCGGGTCATGGCTGGCGTGGTGCTCGATCTCGCGCGCCAGTGCATGGTTCTGGCTGACGTCCTCGATGATCGCGAACACCGACAGGCCACCGGCGGCGCTGCGCACACCGGTGCCGCTCCAGCGGCCCCAGACCAGGCTGCCATCGCGACGGCGGAAGCGCAGTTCGCTCGGCCGCAGCTGCCGGTCCCAGTCGATACGGCCCACCCCATCGATGACAAGCTCGCCGTCCATCAGCAGATCGCCCAACGACATCTGCAGCAGCACGTCGCGCCGGTAGTCGAGGATATCGGCCATCGCCTGGTTGGCTTCGATCACCTTGCCTTCGGTGTCGAGCTTGAGCATGCCGACATTGGCCTGATAGAAGGCGGCGCGGAAGCGGCTTTCATGTTCGGTCAGGTCCTTGCCGACGCGGCGCGCGAGGGCCACCGCCATCAGGCTGATCGCAAGCACCGACAGCCCACCAACCACGAGCGTGGCGATCCGCACCATCGTGGCCATGCGCAGCAACGCTCGGGAAAACGACTGCGCCTGCACCTGCAGCCGCCGGTCCAGATCGCGCAGCTGTTGCAGGTAACGGTCGCGGTCGGCCACTGGCAGCGTGCCTTCGGCGTGCGCCGACTGCAGCTCGGCGACCAGCCGCTGCACCGCCAACAGGTCATCGTCGGTCTGCCGCCACAACGCGGTTGCTTCGCGGAAGGCGCCGATGTCGCGTGCATAGCGGAACGAGAACACCAGACGCGGGATATCGGCATGCGCGTTGCCACCCTGCAGGAAGCCCTGCCGGGCCTTCTCCTCGTCCGGTACCGCCTGTTCCAGCGCCAGCCGGGCCTGCAGATCTCCCAACGGAATCCGCAGGGCCTGGCGCGCGTCCTCCAGGTCCTGGGCATGGCCGCGCGCCAGGTAGCGGCTCAGCGCAGCAGTGGCATCCTGCTGCCCGCGTGACCAGTAACCCTGCCCGGCGATCCAGGCCGTCGAAGCCGCCTGCAGTTCCTGGATCAACGCGGACAATGCGACCAGCCCGATCGCCATGCCCGTCAACAACGCAAAGCGCAATCCCAGCCCACGGGTCATAGGCACCCGCCGGCTCTGCTGGTCCGTGCCACTTCTACCCATCCCGGATCCCCCCGAATGTGCTGCGGTGACAACCTGCCTTGGAACCGGCCCAGCCTATGACCGGCAATGTGTGGGCCATGCGAAAAAGGGGACGGAGGGGATTAAGTCGTTTTCGGCATAAGCGCATGGCCTGCCATTTACGACTTAATCCCCTCCGTCCCCTTTTCCTGTACGCCAGCCCGGGGGCTGGCGTCGTTATGGACGGCTGCGGGTGCGGCTTAGAAGCTGCGCGGGCCGCGCGGCTTGAAGCCGTCACGACGCGGCGGGCGGCTGTCGCGGTCACCGCCGCGGTCGCCACCATGGCCACCCGGACCACCCGGGCCACCACGACGCGGGCCACCCGGGCCGCCCGGGCCACGCTTGTCGAAGCGCGGCTTGAACGGACGCGGGGCCGGGTTGGTGTCTTCACCCGGAGCCAGCGCACGCATCTGCAGCTGCTGGCCGGACACCCACACCTTCTGCAGGTGCGACAGCACGTCCGGCGGCATCTGTGCCGGCAGGTCCAGCAGCGAGAAGTCGTCGTGGATGTCGATGCGGCCGATGAAGCGGCTTTCCAGGCCCGCTTCATTGGCAATGGCGCCGACGATGTTGGCCGGCTTCACGCCATGCTGATGCCCCACCGAAATGCGGTAGGTCTCCATGCCCTGCTCCGGTGCACCACGCGGCGGAACCTCACGGCGCGGACGCTGCTCGAAACCACCTTCGGCGTCGTCGCGACGCGGGCCACGCTCGAAGCGCGGACCGCGCTCGTTGCGGTCGAAGCGATCGCCACGCTCCGGACGGTCGCCACGGTCGAAACGCTCGCGCGGGGCGCGCTCTTCACGCGGGGCACGCACCGGCGGCTGCAGCAGGAACGGGGTGTCACCCTGCAGCATCCTGGCCAGCGCGGCGGCGATCTCGATGGCCGGCACGTTCTGCTCGTTCTCGAAGCGCTCCAGCAGCTGGCGGTAGAAGTCCAGGCCACCGGCACCCAGGGTTTCGCTGATGCGCGAGGTGAACTTGTTGATGCGGGTGTCGTTGACCGCTTCCACGCTCGGCAGCTGCATCTCTTCGATCGGCTGGCGGGTGGCGCGCTCGATCTGGCGCAGCATGCCCTTCTCGCGCGGGGTCGCGAACAGGATCGCCTCGCCGCTGCGGCCGGCACGACCGGTACGGCCGATGCGGTGCACGTAGCTTTCGGTGTCGTACGGGATGTCGTAGTTCAGCACGTGGCTGATGCGCTCCACGTCCAGGCCGCGCGCGGCCACGTCGGTGGCAACCAGGATGTCCAGCTTGCCTTCCTTCAGCATGGCGATGGTGCGCTCACGCTGGGCCTGCTGCATGTCGCCGTTGATGGCGGCAGCGGCCAGGCCACGGGCCTGCAGCTTGCTGGCCAGTTCTTCGGTGCCGGCCTTGGTGCGCGCGAAGATGATCATCGCGTCGAACGGCTCGACCTCCAGGATGCGGGTCAGCGCATCCAGCTTGTGCATGCCGCTCACCCACCAGTAACGCTGGCGGATGTTGGCCGAGGTGGTGGTCTTGGCCGCAATGGTCACTTCCACCGGATCCTGCAGGTAGGTCTGCGCGATGCGGCGGATCTGCGGCGGCATGGTGGCCGAGAACAGGGCCACCTGGCGCTGCTCCGGCAGCTTCTTCAGCACCGCTTCGACGTCGTCGATGAAGCCCATGCGCAGCATTTCATCGGCTTCGTCCAGCACCAGGGTCTTCAGCTCGGACAGGTCCAGGGTGCTGCGGTCCAGGTGGTCGATCACGCGACCGGGGGTACCGACCACGACATGCACGCCACGGCGCAGCGCCGACAGCTGCTGCCCGTAAGGCTGGCCGCCGTACACCGGCAACACGCGGAAGCCCGGGATCTTCGACGAGTAGGACTGGAATGCCTCGGCGACCTGGATGGCCAGTTCGCGGGTCGGCGCCAGGATCAGGGCCTGCGGCTTGATCTGCTGCAGGTCGATGTTGGACAGTACCGGCAGTGCGAACGCAGCGGTCTTGCCGGTGCCGGTCTGGGCCTGGCCCAGCACGTCGCGGCCTTCCAGCATCGCCGGGATGGTGGCGGCCTGGATCGGCGACGGGGTTTCGTAGCCGATGGCGGTGACCGCCTGCATCACGGGCTCGGACAGGCCGAGCTGCGCGAACTGCAGCGGCGCTTGGGAATCTTGGGACATGGGGAACTCCGAAGGCACTGCCGTCTTCCTGGCAGTGCGATAAAAAAGGGATGGTCCGCGCTTTGGGCGCCCTTCTTATCGCGTGCCCTGGCGCTGCTCGGTCGGAGGAGATTTCACTCGCTCAGAGCGGGATGATACCGCATTGATCCTGAACGAGGCGTACAGCTTTCCGTGCGCGTGCCGTCGAGCCCGTGCTGGCGCACAATACGCGCCCGCTTCCCGGCCCGGCCGCTGGCCTGCGCCCTCTTCCCAGGAACCCGCTCCATGCAGATTCTCGAATTCGACCTCGACGGTGACTACGTCGAACTCAAGCAGCTGCTCAAGCTGGCCGACCTGGTCACCAGCGGCGGCGAGGCCAAGATGGTCATCAGTGAAGGCCAGGTGCGGGTCGATGGCGAAATCGAGCTGCGCAAGGCCTGCAAGATCCGCGCGGGCCAGGTGGTCGAATTTTCCGGCAGCCAGATCCGGGTGCTGGCTGCCGGCTGATCTGAAGCCGTTCAGGCCACGCGCTGGGTCAGGTGCGAGGCGATCAGCTGCCTGAACGGTGCCACGCCCTGCGCCAGGCGCAGGCCAGCCGCACGCAGCAGGCGCGCCGGGCGACGGTCGTCGGTGTACAGGCTGGCGATCGCATTGGTGGCTTCGTACAGCGGCCGCGACGCCAGCCGATGGCCCCGCTGGTAGCTGGTCAGCATGCCGGCGGCAGCAATGTCGGCACCGCGACGCTGCTGCGCGACGATGCCCTGCGCCAGCCGCTGTGCGCTGGCCAGGCCCAGGTTGAAGCCATGCGCGGTGACCGGATGCATGCCGACTGCGGCATCGCCGATCAGCGCAGAACGCTCGCCGACGAAACGGTGCGCGTACACACCCACCAGCGGGTACGCCTGCGGCGTCGCCACCGGCTGCATGCGGCCCAGGCGATGTTCAAAGCACGCACTGATGGCATCGCCGAAGGCCACCTCATCCATCGCCAGCAGTTCTTCGATCTGCCGCGGCGGCAGCGTGATCACCGCCGATGCCTGGCCCTCGTTGAGCGGCAGCAGCGCCATGGTGCGGCCGTAACCGAACCATTCCCAGGCCGTGTGGTGATGGTCGCGCTCGACCTGCATGCGGCACACCAGCATCGACTTGCCGAAGTCGCGCATCTGCGCACCGATGCCAAGCATGCGGCGGGTGGCGGAGAAGCGGCTGTCAGCCGCGACCAGCAGGCGGGCGTGCAGTTGGCTGCCGTCATCGAGTCTGACCACGTGGCCCTGCGCATCGGCCTGGACGCGCTGCACCTTGCGCCCGTCGAACAGGTCCAGACCATCCTGGTCCTGCACGGCATCCCATGCAGCGCGGCGGATCAGATGGTTGGGCACCAGCCAGCCCAGCGGCTGGCCGTCGACCTGGCTGCTGGCGAAGGTCAGCGCGAACGGCGAACCGCCGTTCATCACCTTGGCATCGCGCAGTTCAGCGACCTCGGCCGGCGGCAGGCGCTGCCACAGCCCCAGCTGCTCCATGCTCTGCCGCGAGGCATGGGTCAACGCGATCTCGCGGCCATCGAAGGCGGCCTCGGCCAGCGCCTGGCGCGGTTGAACTTCGACCAGCCCGACCTGCAGGCCACTGCCGGCCAGCGCCCGAGCGAAGCACAGGCCCGCCGGTCCGGCGCCGACCACCACCACGTCCATCCTGCGCATGCGCGCCTCCTGCCGTTGATTCAGTCCGGGCCAGCATAGCGCCGCGCGCCTGACCGGCCTTGATCTGGATCAGGCGCGGGTCACAACAACGCGAACACCAGCGCCAGGATCGACAGCAGCGACACCAGCCACACCAGGCTGCGCAGGTAGGGCACGCCGGCCGCGTACAGGGGCAGATAGACCACACGCGCCCAGAAGTAGGCCTGCGCAGCCAGCGCCGTGGTGCCGTTGCCGCGACCGGACACGACTACTGCAATTGCGGCGGCGGCGAAGAACGGGAAGGTTTCCAGGAAGTTGGCCTGGGCCCGCTGCAGGCGGCCGGCCAGCGGGCTGAGCGGCTTTGCATCGCCATCGCGTGCCGAGGCATTCCACTTCATCCCGCGCTCGCGGGTGACCACGGTGGAGGTGGCGAAGATGTACACGAAGCCGAGCACGATCGACCAGGCCAGCATTGCCAGTTCAGTTGCCATCGCTCATCTCCTCAGGGTGCCGACGCACGCAGGCTGTAACCGGCCAGGCGCCACACCTGGTCTTCGTCGAAACGGAACGAGACCAGCTCGCGCACCGGCTGCGCGCTGTTGGCGAAACGGGTCGGGAAGCTGACGTTGATGTACAGCCCTTCCGGCACCGCAGCACCGGCGCTGTACTTGACCCGGGTGATGGTGGGCTGGCCACGCCCGGCCAACGCACCCAGGCGCGCACGCTCGGTGGTCAGCTGGCTGACGAAGGCGGCCTTCGGCACCGCACGACGGGCGACGGCCGAAGCGCCATCCCACAGTTCGCCGGCGCGGTTGGCATCGACCAGCTGCGCCGCCTTCAACGCAGCCGCGCCCATTTCGGCATCCTGCTTCTGCACCTGGGCCTGCTGCGCGGCGGTCAATGCCGGAGCGCCGGCGGTGGCCGGTTTCGCAGCCGCCGGCGATGCCGGGGCCGGGCGCGCGGGTGCCGGTGCCGGCGTGGCCGGCGCAGGTGCCTGCGCCAACGCAGTCAGGGGCAGCAGGGACAGCAGCAGGAGCGCGCGCTTCATGGACACCGCCGGTTCTCGAGGAAAGGACCGCAGTCTACGCCAGCGCGGTGAGCGGTTCGTCAGCGCGCGTGGGCGTTGCCTTCCACCGCCGCCGCATCGGCCTGCGCCGCAGACTTGCCTGCATCGTCGGCTGCCTGCTCGGCCATCGGCGGTTCCGGCGGTGCCGGGGGCAGCGTCGCCACATCGATCTCCGACAGCGGGCTTTCGTCCGGGCACACCGCGTCGGGAAAGCCGAAGCGCTGTTTCAACGCCTGGCCGCAGCTGTTGATCGACTCCATGTCGGCGCCTTCGCGCTTGCATTGCTGGTCGAAGGCGACCAGGAACGCGTCCTTGCGCTGCACGAAATCATCGCCGCAGGCACGCATCTGCTTGATCCGTTCCAGATCATCCTGCACCGCATTGGTCCCATCCAGGCCGTACTGGCGCAGCTCGTCCGGAGTCAGCAGGCGCAGGCTGCGGTTGGGCACGGTCATCATCAGATCGGCCACGCCCACCGCCACGCCATTGCGCTGCAGATAGTCCTTCACGTTGTCGTAGACCTCGTGCAGCTCGCGGTTGAGTTCCGCGCGCGAGGTGGCCTTGGAGCTGATCCGCATCATGCGGTGGATGCCGACCTTGCCCGACAGCAGGCGGTTGTCACCGGCGGCCAGCACGAACACGCAGGCGCTGTGGCAGATCGAGCCTTCGCGCACCCAGATGGTCCAGCCGGATTCACCGATGCTGTCACCGGCAACGATCGCCGATTCCACCTGGCCGCCGCTGGAATCCAGATCGAGGATGCGCTTGTGGATCTTCTGCTGGTCGGCGACCACCGCCAACCGCCACATCATCTCGGCGAAGCCCGGATTGATCTTGCCGGCGTAACGCACGCGCATCAGGCCGCGCTCGGCGCACGGCGCCAGCGCCTGAGTGATCTGCTCGCGCTGCAGGCCTTCCAGCTCGACACCGTCGCCGGCATCGCCAGCATATTCCGTGCTGCAGCTGACCCAGGCACGGCCATTCTCAAGCTGCGCCTGCGGCCACGGCCGATCCGCCTGGCTGCGCGGCGGCGCTGGCGGTGGCGGTGCATCGGCCGCATTGATCGACACCATGTTCTCGCCATCGCTGGCCGGTGCCCGCGCCGCCTTGTCGGCAGCAGTCACATTGCCCGGATTTTCCAGCTGGCTGCAGCCCGCCAGGGCCAGGCACAACAGGGGCAACCAGCGGCGTTTGGCGGACATCGGGCAACCAGTCTTCACGTGAGCAGGAGCCACAGTCTACCCGTCCGGGGCACCCGTTCAGCGCGTGGCACTGAACCCCTTCTGACCCTCTGGCTCCAACCTTTTCATTACAGCGTCTTGCACCACTCCATCCACGCATGGCGTGGATCTACCGTGTCGACCAAGGTCGACACCCAGAGCGGGATGCCGTTCCGGCAGGCCGCGGGAAACTGTCGAAGGCGGGGTAGTCCGGTGGCAGGGGCGTGAGCGCCATGGATGGCGCGACCGAGCTACCGGGACGTACTTGCAGCGCCCCCTGCCACCGGCCCCACCCCGCCCTCCCGCAGGAAGCCTGCTGTTGCTGTTGCCTCTGCGGGTGCGGGGCGCAGCCCTGCCCAACCCTCTTCAGCATCCATGTCCGAATGTGGCGAGTATCTCCAGCCGCACACGCCTAGACTGGCGCCATGGATACCGCCCTCGCCCTCGACACCGCCGCCTGCGACCGTGCCCGCCTGGCCCGCGACGCGCGCTTCGACGGCGTGTTCTTCACCGCCGTGCGCAGTACCGGCATCTACTGCCGCCCGGTGTGCCCGGCACCGCCGCCGAAGCCGCGCAACATCACCTACTACCCCACCGCCGCTGCGGCCGCAGCTGCCGGCTACCGCCCATGCCTGCGCTGCCGTCCTGAACTGGCACCGCAGGCCCAGCAGGCATTGGCCGGGCAGACCGTGCAGCGCGCACTCGCCCTGATCCATGGCGGCTTCCTTCAGGAGCAGCCCGTCGCGGACCTCGCGCAGAAGATCGGCCTGAGCGCGCGCCAGCTGCAGCGCCTGTTCGTTGAACACCTGGGCGCGACGCCGGCGCAGATCCACGCCACCCATCGCCTGCTGCTGGCCAAGCAACTGCTGACCGAGACCACGCTGCCGGTGACCGACGTTGCGCTGGCCGCCGGCTACAACAGCCTGCGCCGCTTCAACACCGCCTTCCTGCAGGGTTGCGGCATGGCACCGACGGCGCTGCGTCGCCAGCACCAGCCGCTGGCCGCCGATGACGGCGGCCTGGTGCTGCGCCTGGTGTATCGCCCGCCGCTGGACTTCCCGCGCATGCTGGCCTTCCTGCGCAAACGCAGCCTGCCTGGCATCGAACTGATCGGCGAAGACAGCTACCAGCGTGTGCTGGGCACGCCCGAACGCCCCACCCTGCTGCGGGTCACCGCCGACCCGAAGCGCCCGGAGTTGCGCCTGCAGCTGGGCGCGGTCGATCCGCGTCTGATTCCGGACATCGTGCGCCGCGTGCGCCGCGTATTCGATCTGGACGCGGACCTGCAGCAGGTGCACGCCGCGCTGAGCGAAGAACCCTTGCTGGCGCGCGGTATCGCCGAACGCCCCGGGCTGCGCGTACCCGGCGGCTGGGATGGCTTCGAGGTGGGCGTACGCGCCGTGCTCGGACAGCAGGTCAGTGTGGCCGCAGCCACCACCTTCGCGCGGCGCCTGGTCGACGCCTATGGCGCGCACCTGCCGGGCATGCCATCGGAATTCGATCGCCAGTTCCCGGCGCCCGAGGTGCTGGCCGAAGCGCCCCTGGAATCGATCGGCCTGCCGCGCAGCCGCGCCGCCACCGTGCGTGCGCTGGCGGCCGCCTGCGCCAGCGGCCAGCTCGACTTCGCGCCCGGGCAGGCATTGGAGGAATTCGTTGCGCGCTGCGTCGCGCTGCCCGGCATCGGCCCGTGGACGGCGCAGTACATCGCCCTGCGCGGGCTCGGCCAGCCCGATGCGTTCCCGGCCGGCGATCTTGTACTGCAGCAGGTGCTCGGCCACGCGCAGGGCCAGCGCCTGAGCGAACGTGCAACCGAAGCGCGCTCGCAACCGTGGCGGCCGTGGCGCGCCTACGCGGTGCTGCACCTTTGGCACCTGTCCGGCACGTTCGTTGGAGAACCGACATGACCCTGTTGTTCGACCGTTTCGACAGCCCGATCGGCGTGTTGACCATCGCCGGTGACGAACGTGGCCTGTCACATGTGCTTTTCCCCGAGAACCGCCATCCGGCACGCGGGCGCGATGACTGGCACTACGCACCGGATGCGCTGCCGGAAGCGCGCGAGCAACTGCTGCAGTTCCTGCACGGCGAACGCAGCAGCTTCGACCTTGTGCTGGCACCACGCGGCACGCCGTTCCAGCTGCGTGTGTGGCAGGCGCTGGCGTTGATTCCGTTCGGCCAGACCTGGAGCTACCTGCAGCTGGCGCAGCACCTGGGCCAACCCAGCGCGACCCGTGCGGTCGGTGCAGCCAACGGGCGCAACCCGCTGCCGATCATCCTGCCCTGCCACCGCGTGATCGGCAGCAACGGCGCACTGACCGGTTTCGGCGGCGGCCTGGAAACCAAGGCGGCGCTGCTTCGGCTGGAACAACGCCAGGCCCCGCTGTTCGCCTGAGAGGGCTGGCCGGGCTGCGCCCGGCACCCGCAGAGGCAACCGCAACGGCCGAAGCAACAGCAGCGTTCCGAGGCATGGCGCGGTGGGTCCGGTTGCGAGGGACGCCGTCAACCCGTCCCTGTAAGCTCGGTCGCGCCATCCATGGCGCTCACGCCCCCGCAACCGGACCCACCCCGCCTTCGACAGGTTCCGGCGATCTGTCCGAACGTCATTCTGCGCAACTGTTGGTAGGTGTCGACCTTGGTCGACACGGTAGATCCACGCCGTGCGTGAATGGAAGCATCAGGAATATATCTGGAGAAAAGCCCCCTTCTTGTTGAAGGGGGCGCGCCGACAGGCGCGGGGATAAGGAAAAATGCGCGGACACGGCGCGCAATAGTGCGCCGTGTCTTGGGCGCGTCATTACCTCGCACTATCATGCGCGGATGACTTCCGTACGCCTGACCTGCGCGCTGGCGCTGCTGCTGCCATTGGCCGCCTGCACCACCGCGCCCGCCCCTTCCGCCTCCGTTCCCACACCCGTCGCTGCGGCTGCGCCGCCCAAGCTGCTGCTGATCTCCATCGATGGCTTGCGTGCCGACGCGCTCGACCGCGGCCTGACCCCGAACCTGCAGCGACTGATCGACGGCGGCGTGCGTGCACGCTGGATGACGCCGTCCTATCCGTCGCTGACCTTCCCCAACCACTACACCATCGTCACCGGCCTGCGTCCGGACCACCACGGCATCGTCAACAACAGCATGGACGATGCAACCCTGGGCCGTTTCGAACTGAGCAACCGCGACGCGGTCACCACCAGCGGCTGGTGGGGTGGCGAACCGATCTGGGTCAGTGCCGAGAACGCTGGCGTACGTTCGGCCACCACGGCGTGGCCGGGCAGTGAGTCTGAAATCCGCGGCGTGCGCCCCAGCAAGTGGCGCGTGTACGACGGCAAGCAACCGCTGGAACAGCGGGCCGGCATCGTGCTCGACTGGCTGGCGCAGACCGATGCTGATGCACCGCGCCTCACCACGCTGTACATGGAACACGTGGACAAGGCCGGCCACAACTACGGCCCCGAGTCGAAGCAGTATGCCGACGCCATCGTGCGCGCCGACCAGATCGTCGGCCAAGTGCTGGATGGGCTGCAGCAGCGCGGCCTGGCCGCGACCACCAACGTGATCGTGGTCTCTGACCATGGCATGGCCAGCGTGCCGGTCGGCCAGGTGATCTCCACCGAGTCGATGGCCGACCCGGCCATTGCACGCAATATCAGCCAGGGCCAGTCGGTGGGTTTTGCGCCGGTCGCCGGCCGCGAAGCGGAAGCCGAACGCGCCCTGCTCGGACGCCACGCGCACTACGAATGCTGGAAGAAGGAGAACCTGCCGGCACGCTGGCACTATGGCACGCATCCGCGGGTTCCAGCCATCGTCTGTGCCATGGATGAAGGCTGGGATGCCCTGCATCAGGAGAAAATCGCCAAACGCGACCATCAGGATCGCGGCTCGCATGGCTACGACAATGCCCTGCCCTCCATGCGTGCCGTGTTCGTGGCCAGCGGCCCGTCATTCCGACAGGGTTTGGTGATCGATGGCTTCGACAATGTCGACGTCTACCCGCTGCTGGCGCACCTGCTGCAGGTGCCGGCCGCGCCGAACGACGGAAATCCGGAAACGCTGAAGAAGACCCTGCGCTGATCCGATTGTAGAGCCGAGCCCACGCTCGGCTGCATTGCGCCGGGCATGGGCTCGGCTCTACAAGAACGTGCATAAAAAAACGCGGCGCCAGGCGCCGCGTTTTTCTTTGGACCGGTCGGTCGGCCGGATCAGGCCTTGGCGACGGCCTTCTTCGCCACAGCCTTCTTCGCCGGAGCCTTGGCCACGGTCTTCTTGGCAACCGGGGCGGCGGCGCCTACGGCGACCTTGCTCGCGGTGTGCGAACGGGCGTTGCCGTAGCTGGCGTTGTAGCGCTTGCCCTTGGCGGTCTTGCGGTCACCCTTACCCATGTCTTCAACTCCTCAAGTGTGAAATCTGGTTACCCCGTACTGACACGGGTTCGGCGGGGCCGCCTTGCTGGGCGCCCCCGCGCACGATCGAAAATCCTATCACGGAGCGCCTAGTGCGCGCAGCTGGCGTCGTGCACGTGGCCGTGGTTGAGGCGAAGATTGACCAGGTGGGCCACCCCCACCAGCAGGCCGCCGATGGTCATCACCACCGCATGCGGCACGGCGTTGTGGTGCAGCGGGTCGTACAGCACACCGGCCCACAACGCGACCAAGCCGGGAATCAGGAAGCCCAGCGCGCGCAGCGCGCCGTGGCGGCGGTAGCCCCATACCAGGCTGAACAGCCCGAGCAGGGTCACGAACACCACCAGCGCCTGCTCCACGCCATCGCCCAGCCAGAACGACAGGCCCAGCGAAGGCGCCGCCGCCAGCAGTACGGGAATCACCGCGCAGTGCACCGCGCACAGCATCGAACCGGTAGCGCCGAAACGGTCGAGCAGATGGCGCAGGCGTGAGGACAGGGACATGACTTCCAGCAGGGTCGGCGAATCGTTATGGAATAATATAACATCCCTTCCCGAACCGCACGGTTTCCCCTCCCCCTCTCCCATCGGCGGGATTCGTGCGCCCTGCGATTGATACATTGTAACAAAGGACCGATCCATGCCTGCCCACACCCCACGGCTCAAGCCGCATTACCTGGCCCTGGCCCTCGCCGCCCTGCTTCCGACCGTTGCCTTCGCCGCCAGCGAAGACGATTCCCATCGTGACCGCCACCTGACTGAACTGTCGTCGGTGCAGGTCACCGCGTCGCCACTGCAGGGCGATGCCGAATCGCTGGCCCGCCCGGTGGAGGTTCTGGCCGGTGAGCGCCTGGACGAGCAGAAGGCCGGCACCCTCGGCGATACCGTGGCCAAGCTGCCCGGCGTGCAGAGCACCTTCTTCGGCCCCGGCGTCGGCCGCCCGATCATCCGTGGCCAGGAAGGCCCGCGCGTGGCCGTGCTGTCCAACGGCATGGGCAACATGGATGCATCCACCGTCAGTGCCGACCATGCCACCAGCATCGAGCCGTTCCTGGCCGACCAGATCGAAGTGCTGAAGGGCCCCGCCACGCTGTTGTTCGGCAGCGGTGCCATCGGTGGTGCGGTCAACGTGGTCGATGGCCGCATCGCACGGGAGCTGCCGGAGCGGCCGCTTAGCGGCCGCGCCGAACTGCGCGGCAATTCGGTGAACAATGAGCGCAGCGGCATGTTCCGCCTCGATGGCGTCAGCGGCAATGTCGTGCTTCATGTGGACGGCCTGGTGCGCAATGGCGACGACTACCGTATCCCTGGCTACGCGGTGATCGACAGCCTGGAAGACCACCATGACGACCACGACCATGACCACGCGGGCGAGGAAGGCGAAGAGCCGCGTCGCGGCCGCCTCGACAACAGCTCGATCCGCACCCGTGCCGGTGGCGTCGGTGCGACCTGGCTGGGCGAAGGCGGCTACTTCGGCGTGTCGGCCAGCACCTACCGCACCAACTACGGCATTCCCAACGGCGCACACGTGCACGCCGATGGCGACGATCACGGCCATGACCACGGCCACGACCATGGCGACGAAGAGGAAGGCGGCGACGAGCATGACGTGCGCATCGACATGGTGCAGAACCGCTTCGAGACCAAGGCCGGCATCTATGACCCGGTCTCGTTCCTGAAGAACATCAACGCACGCGTGGCCTATACCGACTACGAGCACGTGGAGCTGGAGGCCGGCACGCCGTCGACCCGCTTCACCAACCGTGGCATCGAAGCGCGCCTGGAAGCGGTGCAGCAGCAGATCGGTGGCTGGGACGGTGCCTTCGGCCTGCAGTTCGGCAACAGTGATTTCGGTGCCAAGGGCGAAGAGGCGTTCGTTCCGGATACAGGCACGAAGAACATCGGCCTGTTCGTGCTGCAGGAAAAGCAGTTCGGACCGTTCAAGCTGGAACTGGGCGGCCGCCACGACCAGGTCAAGCTGGACCCGACCGGTGATTACCGGCGCCGCACGTTCGGCGCCACCAACCTGTCTGCCGCCGGCATCTGGAAGCTCAACGACGCCGTTGACCTGCGTATCGGCGTGGACAGCTCCGAGCGTGCACCCACCAACGAGGAGCTGTATGCCGCCGGCGCCCACATCGCCACCCGTTCGCTGGAGATCGGCGACGCCAACCTGAAGACCGAGCGCGGCCAGCGCGTGGAACTGGGTATCCACACTCACAGTGAGCGCTTGGACTTCTCCGCGTCGGTCTACCAGACCAGGTTCAAGGACTTCATCTACCTGGCCGACACCGGTGTTACCGAAGGCCTGCCGGTCCGCGCCTGGACCCAGCAGGACGCGGTGTTCCGCGGTGCCGAGGCCGAAGCGCTGGTGCACCTGTTCGAGAGTGGCGCCGGTGACTGGGATCTGCGCCTGTTCGGTGACTACGTGAAAGCCAAGCTGGATGGCAGCGGCAGCCGCAACCTCGACATCGCCGTGCCGCACGGCGACCACAACCACAATTACAACGTGGAACTGGCCAACACCGGCTACCTGCCGCGTATTGCCCCGGCCCGCGTCGGCGCCGACCTGCGCTGGTCGAAGGACGGCTGGCGCGCCTCGGTCGGTGCGGTGCGCTACAGCCGCCAGAAGGACGTGGCGCAGAACGAGGAGCCGAGCGATGGCTACACCCTGGTCGACGCCCACCTGGCCTACCGCTGGGACCGCAACGCCAGCAACAGCTACGAGGTGTTCCTGGATGGCAGCAACCTGACCAACCGCGAAGTCCGTCCGCACACCTCGCTGCTGCGCGACTACTCGCCGCTGCCGGGCCGTGGCGTCGCATTCGGCATCCGCGCGTTCTTCTGATCGGCCTGCGCCGTCGGAACATCACCTGAGGGGGCCGAAAGGCCCCCTTTTTTTGTCGTATATGGCATGAACTGGTGAACGCGGCGCACTACCGACGCGTCACCATTTGCTACACGACTAGACTCAGCCCGGTGTCAATCCAATAGACAAACTGAGCGGAAACATTTGCATGGCCCTGAGTCTCGATGCCGAACTGGAAGAACGCTTCCTTGCAATTGCCAAGCGCGGCAGAACCGCTTGGCTGGCCGGCGATATTGCGGAGGCAGAGCATTGCTTCCTTGAAAACTGGGACATGATTCCAGAGCCCAAGTCATCCTATGACCACGCCCAGAGTTCATCGTATGGAATAGCAGTTTTCTATCGCGATACCGCCCAGTTTGAGAAGGCCAGAGCGTGGGCGATGGTCGCCAGAGACATTTATGGACAAGGAGAAGCCTCAAGCGAGTACATGGACGAGCTCCTTGCAACGATTGAGTTCGAATCGGGAAACCTTGATGCAGCCTACGCGCTGTTCGAACCGCAGCACCGCAAGTACGGCAGACGTGCCTTTGAGGGCCATGAGAAGGGGTTCATTGATTTCATCAAGAGCAGGAAGAAGGCCAGATGAGCGGATCAGCCACCGGCTAGCCGCATCCGTTCCGGCGCCAAGCCTTTTCATCCACGCATGGCGTGGATCTACAGCAACTCCAGCGGGGGGCCTTCGGGCCCCGCTTTCGTTCAGATTCTCACCATCACGTATCCGTCACAAAGATGTGCGTACGACAACAAGCGGACAATCCCGTCACTCAATGTCTCGCCAACCGGACATTAATGTCCGAAAATATACCCATGACCGCCCAACGTGCCGATGCCGCTGCCCGCCGCGCCCTCATCCTCGACGCCGCCGATCATGTGTTCGGCCAACACGGTGTCACCGCCCCGCTGGACCTGGTGGTTGAACGCGCCCAGGTGGGCCGCGCCACCCTGTACCGCAACTTCCCCGACCGCACCGCGCTGATCCAGGCGCTGCTGCAGCGTACGGTCGACCGCATCCGGCGCCAGGTCGAACAGCTCGGCGACCGCGACGACGCCCTGTTCGAGGTGTTCGAGGGCATGGCCCAGCGCATCATCGATTCGCCGGCACTGGCCGATTACTGGCGTGCGGTCGATTCGGACGTGCCGTCCATGCGCGCCGCGCGCGAGACCGTGCGCGACCTGCTGGAGGAACCGATCGCGCGCGCCAAGGCGGCCGGGCTGTGCCGTGCCGACCTGGAAAAGACGGATATTTCACTGATCTCGGGCATGCTGGGTGCGGCCCTGCGCGGCAAGACCCGCGACGAGCGCGCCCAGTTGGCCGGGCGCGCCCTGCAGCTGCTGCGTGGGGGTCTCCAGGGAGCTGCCAGCGAGGCCCGTTGATGGTCCAGCCGTATCTGAAGCCGGTTCCGGATTGGGAGGAGCATGAGAAGCCGACCATGCCCGGCTCGGCGTCGATGCCCTGGCACCCGCCGTACCGGCGCGCGGCCTATGCGCTGGTATCGTTGCTGGTGGCGATCACCGGCGGCCTCGGCAATGCGCTGGTTACCGCCAACCTGCCGTTCCTGCAGGGCCAGCTGGCGCTGACCCCGACCCAGGGCAGCTGGCTGGTAGCGGCCTATGCGATGGTGAATGTCACCGCCAACCTGTTGGCCTTCAAGTTCCGCCAGCAATACGGCATCCGCCTGTTCGCCGAAATCGGGCTGGGCCTGTACGCGGCGTTGGCGGTCCTGCACCTGTTCGTCGGCAGCTTCGAGACCACGATGCTGACCCGAGCCGCCAGCGGCTTCGCCGGCGCGGCCTGTTCGACCTTGGGCACGCTGTACATGCTGCAGGCGCTGCCGCGGCGCTTCACCGGCAATCTGCTGGTGGTCGGCGTCGGCCTTTCCCAGCTGGCGGTGCCGATCGCCTGGATCGTCTCCCCGGGCCTGGTCGATACCGGCCAGTGGCACCAACTGTACTCGTTCGAGGCCGGCCTGGCCCTGTGCGCCTTCGCCGCAGTGGTAGTGCTGAAGCTGCCGCCGGGCATCCAGGTGAAGGCGTTCGAGCCACTGGACTTCCTCACGTTCGCGCTGCTCGCCCCGGCCGTCGCCCTGCTGGTGATCGTGCTGGCGCAGGGCTACACGCGCTGGTGGCTCAATACAGCGTGGCTGGGCTGGGCGCTGATCACTTCGATCGTGCTGTCCACCACCGCCTTGATCATCGAGCACTACCGGCGTAACCCACTGCTGCAGATCCGCTGGCTGTCGACGCTGCCGGTGCTGCATTTCATCGTCGGCGCCTTCCTGATCCGCTTCCTGACCACCGAGCAGTCCTACGGCGTGGTCAACCTGATGCGCACGCTGGGCATGGGACCGGACCAGATGCGGCCGCTGTTCGTGGTGATCCTGGCCGGGGTGATCACCGGAATCGCCGGTGCCTCGCTTACCTTCGGCCCGAAGCGGCTGATCGCCCAGCTGCTGATGGCGATCCTGCTGCTGGGCGCCGCCGCGTTCTTCGACCAGCACCGCACCAGCATGGATCGGCCGCACGACTTCTACGCCAGCCAGTTCCTGGCCTCGGTCGGTGCGGGCATGTTCATGGGGCCCCTGATCATGCTTGGCATCTCTGCTGCGCTGAAACAGGGCGTGGACCACATGATCACCTTCCTGGTGACGCTGTCGATCACGCAGACGCTGGGCGGCCTGGCCGGCTCGGCGGTGCTGGGCACCTTCCAGCTGCATCGCGAGCAACTGTATTCCAGCGCGCTGACCAGCCAGCTCGATCCGGCCGATCCGGTGGTAGCGCAACGCCTGCGTCTCCAGCAGCAGCTGTACAGCGCCCAGATCACCGACCCGGTCCTGCGCAGCGCACAGGGCAGCGCGCAGCTGGCACAGACCACGCGCCGAGAAGCCAACGTGCGTGGCTTCAACGATGTGTTCACCCTGAGCGGCTGGCTGGCGATCGGTTTCCTGTGCTGGTTGCTGCTGCTGTCGCTGCGTACCGCCGTACTGAAGCAATGGCGCAAGCGCCACCCGCCCGAGTCCACCGCGGCCACGCCGGCCGCATCCCGTTGAGTCCCCCCATGCCTCCCGTGCCGCCCCGACCCGACGACGCCGACAACGTCACCCCGCCGCCGCCCACCGACGCGGCGCCCGCGTCCACGCCGGTAGAACCCGCGGTCGCGCCGAAGTACCTCAAGCCCAGCGCGCGCAGCGTGGCGGTGATGGTGATTGTCGCCCTGCTGGGCATTGCGCTGATCCTGCGTGCCTGGCACCTGTGGCCGTTCACCAGCAGCGTGATGGTGACCGACAACGCCTATGTGCGCGGCCAGATCACGGTGATGGCGCCGCAGGTGAACGGCTATGTGACCGAGGTGCTGGTGAAGGACTTCCAGCACGTGAAGGAAGGCGAGCCGCTGCTGCGCATCGATGACCGCATCTATGCGCAGCGTGTCGCCCAGGCGCAGGCAACGCTGGACAGCGCGCGTGCGGCGCTGGCCAACTCCGACCAGTCGCAGGCGCAGAACCGTGCGCAGATCGCCTCGGCGCGCGCCACGCTCTCGGCCGGCCAGGCCGAACTGCAGCGCTCGCGCAACGAGCTGAAGCGCTACGAGGAACTGGCCGCACAGCAACTCGTGTCGATCAATGACCGCGACAAGTTCCGCACCAGCCAGGCCTCGGCGCAGGCCAGCGTGCAGCAGTCGCAGGCGCAGATCCGCATCGCCGAGGAAACGCTGGTGTCGACCCAGGTCGCGCGCAAAAGCCTGGAGGCCCAGGTGGAAAGCGCGCAGGCGCAGCTGGAGCTGGCCCGCATCGATCTGGCCAATACGGTGATCCACGCACCGCGCGACGGCCAGATCAGTGAAGCCAGCGTACGCGTGGGCCAGTACGTCGCGGCCGGCTCGCAGCTGCTGTTCCTGGTACCTGACACGCTGTGGGTGGTGGCCAACTACAAGGAAGGCCAGACCTGGGGGATGGCGATCGGCCAGCCGGCCACGTTCTCGGTGGACGCGTTCCAGGGGCAGGTGCTGAAGGGCCGTGTCGAAGAGATCGCGCCCGCCACCGGGTCGGAGTTCAGCGTGTTGCGCCCGGACAATGCCAGCGGCAACTTCACCAAGGTGGTGCAGCGGCTGCCGGTGCGGATCTCGATCGATCCGGGTCAGGCACTGGCGGCGCGGCTGCGGCCCGGCATGTCGGTGATCGTGCGGGTGGATACGGCAGGCAAACCGAAGGACTAGCCCTTGTCATGAAACGGGGTCAGATCCCTTTTGCCAATGGCAAAGGAATCTGACCCCACTCAGGATGCCGGCCAGCGGCCGGCACTACCATTGCATTACCCCGCGCAGCGCGCGCAGAGACCGTGCACTTCAAGGGTCTGTGCCTGCGGCTGGAAGCCCAGTTCCTTGGCGCGCTTTTCCAGCTGGCTGACGATTTCCCGGTCTTCCAGTTCCACCGCGCTGTGGCAGCTGTTGCAGATCAGGAACGGCACCGAATGCGCGGCGCTGCTGGGGTGGTGGCAGGCCACGAAGGCATTCACCGATTCCAGCTTGTGCACGAAACCATTGGCCATCAGGAAGTCGAGGGCGCGGTACACGGTGGGCGGGGCATCAGCACCCACACCCTTGCCGTTGCGCACCCATTCCAGCAACTCATAGGCCTTGACCGGCTTGCCGGCCTCGGCGATCAGCTTCAGTACATTGGCGCGGATCGGGGTAAGGCGCAGCCCGCGTTCGCGCGAGACACGCTCGACCACCGCCACGAAATCCGATGCGTCGTGGACGTGGTGGTGCGGGGCGGTACAAGCAGTGGCGGTCTTGGCGGACATGCGCGTTCTCCGGTTTGGGCCTGGCAAGGATGCCTCAGGCCGTTGCTACCTTGGTGATGGCCACATCGATGCGTTTCAAGGCCTGCTCGCGGCCAGCCAGGTACACGGTATGGGAAATGTCAGGACTGACCTGGGTACCGGTGATGGCCACGCGCAACGGCTGGGCGACCTTGCCCATGCCGATCTCCAGCGCGGCGGCGACGTCGTGCAGGGCCACGCCCACCGACTCGGCGGTCCATTCCGGCAGGGCTGCCAGCAGCTCGCGGGCCTTGCCCAGCGCCACCTCGGCACCGGCCTTGAAGTGCTTGGCCACCGCCGCGTCATCGTACTCGGTCAGCGGCTGGTACCAGACCACGGCTTTCTCGGCCATCTCCTTCAGGGTCTGCACGCGTTCACGCAGGGCGATCACCACGTCCTCCGGTGCCGGTCCGGCAGCCACGTCCAGCCCCAGCTTCTGCAGCTGGTAGACCAGGTGCGGCACGATCGCGGCCACATCCTCGGTCTTCAGGAAGTGCTGGTTGACCCAGCCCAGCTTGGCCATGTCCAGTCGCGAGGCCTTGGAGTTGCAGTCCTTCACGTCGAACAGCTCGATCAGCTCCTGGCGGCTGAACAGCTCCTGGTCACCGTGCGACCAGCCGAGGCGGGCCAGGTAGCTCAGCAGCGCATCGGGCAGGTAGCCGGCGTCCTTGTACTGCATCACGTCGGCCGCGCCGGTGCGCTTGGACAACTTGGCGCCCTGCTCGTCCAGGATCATCGGCATGTGGCCGAACTTCGGCACCGGCGCACCAATGCCTTCGTACAGGTTGATCTGGCGCGGGGTGTTGTTGATGTGGTCGTCGCCGCGGATGACCTCGGTGATGCCCATGTCCCAGTCGTCCACCACCACCGCGAAGTTGTAGGTGGGGTAGCCGTCCGGGCGGAAGATCACCATGTCATCCAGCTCGCTGTTGGCGATCTCGATGCGGCCCTTGATCAGGTCGTCGAACACCACCGTGCCTTCCAGCGGATTCTTGAAGCGGATGACGCGGTTCGGGTCGTCCCTGTAGGGCAGGCCCAGATCGCGCGCAGCGCCGTTGTAGCGCGGCTTCTCCTGCCTGGCCATGGCAGCCTCGCGCATCGCGTCCAGCTCTTCGCGGGTCTCGTAGGCGTAGTACGCCTTGCCCTCGGCGATCAGCTGCTCGGCCACTTCCTGGTAACGGGCAACGCGGTCGGTCTGGTAGATCGGGCCTTCGTCATAGTCCAGGCCCAGCCACTCCATCGCCTCCAGGATGGCGTCGATCGCACCCTGGGTGCTGCGTTCACGGTCGGTGTCCTCGATGCGCAGCACGAACTCGCCGCCACGATGGCGGGCCTCCAGCCAGCAGTACAGCGCGGTGCGGGCACCACCGATGTGGAGGTAGCCGGTGGGACTGGGGGCGAAGCGGGTGCGGCAGGTCATGGACGGCTCGAGGAACGGGACTCCCCCGATTTTACCAGCCCGCCGCCCCCGACGGAAAAAGGGGACGGAGGGGATTAAGTCGTGATTGCCCAGCCCGTGGGCACTGCAACCGGGAAACAGAGGGGAGATGCGACTTAATCCCCTCCGTCCCCTTTTACGGTTCCACCTTGCGCGGGAACGGCTGCTCGCGCATCGCGGCGTTGTAGGCGAACGAGGCGACGATGGCAGCGGCCTGCTTCAGGTCTTCCGGTTCGGCGTGGTCCCAGGTGTCCAGGTGGCTGTGGTGGACATTGGTGAAGTAGTCCAGCCGGTCCTGGATGAACTGGAAGCCCGGCAGGCCGATGCGGTCGAAGCTGATGTGGTCGGTGCTGCCAGTGTTGCGGGTGGCCACGGTGGTGGCGCCCACGTCATGGAACGGCGCCAGCCAGGCTTCGAAGATGGGCATGGCCGCCAGGTTTTCCTGAGCGTAGATGCCACGGAAGCGGCCCGAGCCGTTGTCCATGTTGAAGTAGACCTGGAACTTGCCGTAGTCGCGGGTCTTCTGCAGTGCGCCGGTCGGCTCGCGCAGCGACGCCGGCAGCGCCTTCTGCGCCGGGTCGGTCGGCTCCGGGAACTTGCCGAAGTGCTTGGCCACATAGGCCTGCGAGCCGATCAGGCCCTGCTCCTCGCCGCTCCACAGCGCCACGCGGATGGTGCGCCTGGGCTTGGCGCCGGTGGCCTTGAGGATGCGCATCGCCTCCATCATCACCGCCACGCCGGCGGCGTTGTCGGCCGCACCGGTGCCGCTGTGCCAGGAATCCAGGTGCGCGCCGATCATCACCACTTCATCGGGCTTGCTGCTGCCACGGATCTCGGCCAGCGTGTTGTAGCCGGGCTGGTCGGCCTCGTCGGTGAAGCGTGCGGCCACATCCACGCGCAGGCGCACGGTCTGCTTGGCCTCCAGCGCGCGTACCAGCGGATTGAAGTGCTCGCTGATCATCGCCAGCTCGGGAATGCCCACCGACTCACCGGCCTTGCGCGAACCACCACCGGCAACGCGGATGATGCCGTTGTCCCAGCTGCTGATGCCGATCGAGGCCAGCGCGCCCTCTTCCACGAAGAAGGCATTGACCTTGGCCGCCAGCTGCTGGCGTTCCTGGTATTCCTTGACCCGCTTGGCGCGCTCGGCGGTGGCGTCCTTGTCCTTGGGCAGGGTGAACTCCTGCAGGCCCTCCAGCGAGGTGGCGTCGTGGCGGTGCGAATCGGGCTCGGTGCCCCGCTTGTATTCGCGTGCCTCGCCCAGCAGGAGGATCTTGCCACGCAGCTTGCCGCGGTACTTCTCTATGTCTTCGGGCTTCTTGATGTCGACCTGCACCAGCTCGCCTTCGACAGGGCCCTTCGTACCGGGGGTCCAGGCCTTGGGCAGCGCATGCAGCGGCTGCACGCGGTCACCCAGCATTTCCACGCTCGCCGAGGTGAATTCCCAGCCACGGCCGAAATCAACGAAGGCCTCGTCGTGGACGTTGTCCAGCTTCCATTCGTTGAACTTGCCGCGGGTCCACGCATTGGCGCGGCCCATCGCCGGCGAGTTGGTCAACCGCGGTCCAATGCGTTCGGTGAGGTAACTGAAGGTGTCCATCACCTGCGACCGGTGGAAGGCCTCCTGGCGGATGCGGCTGACCATGTCCAGGTCCACCGTCTCGCGCTGCTGCGCCCCTGCATTGCCACCCATCACCAGCGCTGCGGCCAGCACGCCCCACTTCAACACATCGCACCCCTGCCCTTCGGCTCGATCTTCAACCCATCGAGTCTAGCCAGCAGGGGCGCGCCGATACCGTCCCATCGGTCATGGACAGCAGTAGATCCACGCCATGCGTGGATGAACAACCCGATCACCCCCTCCACCCCAACCACAACTGCGCCCGCTCCGGCAGCAACAACAACCAGTGCCGCCGGTCGACGCTGCAGCAGCCGTACACCGCCGCATGCGCGGGCCAGTCATCGGGCAGGCCGTCGATGCCGATTTCGGCCAGCGCTTCCGCCCCGGCCTTCCATGGCCGGTAGCGCGGCACCCGTCCGGCCACTGCGCCACGTCCCTGCCGCGCACCCTGCAACCAGCCCAAGCCCTTGCCCCGCAGTCCTTGGCAGGTCGCCGCCGCCAGCTGGAAGCGGACCAGGCCGGGGGCGATCCGTGCCCCCGGCAGGGCCGCCAGCACGCCATGTGCCTGCAGCAGTGCATCCACTTCCAACAGGGCCGGAATACCCTGCCGTGCCCGTTGCCGCAATCCCTGGCGCCAACTCATGGCCTGCTCCTTACTTCAGGTCCGCGCCGAGCGCGTACCAGTCCACCCGACGGGTCACCCACATCGCCAGCGCCAGGATCACGAACAGCAGCAGCGAACCCATCAGCAGCGCATTGTTCTCCGACACCAGCAGGCCATACAGCGCGCCGTACAGCACGGTCAGCAGCGCCGCGAAGCCGAAGCCGCGCTTCCAGTGGCCCAGCACATTGGCCAGGTACACCGCCTGCAGGCCGATGCAGGCCACCGCCGAAACCAGGTAGGCCTTCCAGAACGCGATGTGCTCGGACAGGCTGATCAGCAGCAGGAAGAAGATCGCCAGCGCCAGGCCGACCATCAGGTACTGCAGCGGGTGGATGCGCAGCGACTTGATCAGCTCGAACAGGATGAAGCCGAGGAAGGTCAGCAGCACGAACAGCACGCCGTACTTCGAGGCACGGTCGGCCTGGGTGTAGGTATCGACCGGATCGACCAGCGACACCGTCACCGCCTGCGAGTCCACCGAACCGTCATTGCGCAGCTGCCGCTGTGCGTCGGAGGCCAGCGAGGACACCGCCCAGCGCGCATCGAATCCCTGCGCATCAACGCGGTGCTCGTTGGGCAGGAAAGCTCCGCTGAACGACGGATGCGGCCAGCTCGAACGCAGCGCGATGTGGGTGTCATCGCCCACCGGCACCACCGACAGCATGCGACTGCCATCCAGGCGCAGCTCCAGTTCAACGGTGCTGGCGGCCAGCGTGCCGCCCTGATCCGCATCGAAACCGGCCACCGGTGCATGCAGGCCCCGCCCGATCTCGCCGGCCGCACCAACACCCGGCAGCAAACGCAGCTGCTTGCCATCCACGCGCAGGTTCGGCGTGCCGACCAGGCCACGGACATCGGAAACCCCCACCGCCACATACGGCTGGCCGTAACTGCGGCCCGCCTTCACCGGGTAATCGTCTGCGGCGAAGGTCGCCTTCATCTGGCCGTTCCAGCTGTACACCGGCACCTTGAACAGCCCCACCTCACGCTGGCTCGGCAGCATTTCGCCGCCCACCTCCAGCGATGCCGGCATCTGCAGCCAGTGCCCCTCGGTGACCTGCACTTCGGTCTTCTTGACGCCCAGCGGGTCGACCAGTTCAACCTGCTTGCGTTCCACCCATGGCACCACCCGCACCGGGCCCACCAGCTGCTGTGCGCCGGCGCGGCTGTCGGCCACCCGCGAGAAAGCCTCGTCGCGGTACGCACTGCGTTCGTTAATGACACTGCGGATCATCGTCAGCGGAACCAGCAGCAGCAGGATCAGGCCGCCGACAATGGCGAAGCGCAGCAGCATCTTCAGGGATTTCATGGTCCATCCTCGTTGGAGAGGACTGCAGGATGGACCGCCACGGTGAGCGGGGTTTGTGGCGAATTTGAAGCGAATGTGAAGTCAGCGGCGGGGGCGCTGGCCCGGCACTGACAACGGCAGCCACAGGCTGGCGACGGTGCCACCGCCGTCGCGCGCGTCGAGGCTGGCGCGACCATCGTGCAGGCGCGCGACCTCCTGCACGAACGGCAGGCCCAGGCCGGAACTGCGCCGGCCGCTGCCGGGGCGGGCCAGCGAATAGAAGCGTTCGAACACCCGTTCGCGCGCGTAGTCGGGAATGCCGGCACCGCGATCCGCTACCTGCAGGCGTACGCCCTGCCCGTCCACCTCGGCCAGCAGCGCGATGTCCGCGCCGGGCGGTGAGAAGGCAATGGCGTTGTCGATCAGGTTGTGCAACGCCTGCCGCAGCAGATAGGCATCACCCTGCACGCGCATGTCGGGTACGCTGCCGATGCGCACCTGCACGCCGGCCGCCTGCGCACGCACCTGCGCGGCCGCCGCCGCATCGGCCAGCAGGGTTGGCAGCGCGATCGGATCGCGGGTCTGCAGCCAGCCGTGCTGTTCCACTTCGGCCAGCGCCAGCAGCTTGTCGATCGTCTCGGTCAGCCGCTCCTGCTGATCGACGATGCTGCGTGCAAAATGCACGCGGTCGGCCTCCGGCAGTGGCTCCTGCAGCAGCTCGGCGGCACCGCGGATCGCCGCCAGCGGACTCTTCATTTCATGCGTCAGCGACTGCACGTACTGCTCGACGTAGGCCTTGCCCTCCAGCTTGCGGCGCATCGTTTCCAGTGCCTGGCCCAGGTCGCCGATCTCGTCGCGGCGCCGCCGCGGGGGTGGCACCGGTTCGCCGGCGCTGACCGCACGCGCGTAGCGGCTGAGCTGGCCAAGGCCCGTGGTGAGCCACATCGTCACCAGCACGCCGACCAGCGCCGACAATCCGATCAGCCAGGCGCCGCGCTCGATGATGGCGCGTTGGCTTGCAGCGATGAACGGATCGATGCTGCGGTTGGGCTGGGCCAGGCTGAGCACGCCGATCAGCGTGCGCCCATCGTCCGGGTCGTATACCGGCGCCGCCACATGCATCACCGTATTGCCTTCCTCGCCCGGCGTTTCCGGGCTGGAGCGGGCACCGTACTCGCCACGCAGGGTGCGATAGACATCATTCCAGCGCGAGTTGTCGCGCCCCAGGTCGCGGCCCAGCGAGTCGTAGATGACGATGCCCTTGGCATCGGTGATGGTCACCCGGTAGTCCAGTGAGCGCTTGGGAAAGCGCCAGACCATCGCTTTCAGGTCACGCTGCCGCGCCTTGGCGAGGTTGCGGGTGAAGCTGCCGCTGCCGATGGTGCCGGCCTTGACGTCGGCGGCGGCCATCTCGGCCAGCACGTTGGCCGCATCGACCAGGGTCGATTCCATCGCCTGGCGCACGCCGGGCTTCACTTCGTTGACGAACACGCGCATCACGAAGAACGCGGCGATGCCGGTTATCAGGAAGAAGCCGAGGAACAGCTTCAATACCAGGCGCATCGGCTAGACCTCCAGCGCGTAGCCAAGGCCACGGTGGGTGCGGATGGGGTCTTCGCTGGCACCGGCCGCGCGCAGCTTGGCGCGCAGCGTCTTTACATGCGTATCAACGGTGCGGTCGGCGCTGTCGGCACTGCTGTCCCAGCCACGGTCCATCAGCTGGGCACGGCTGAGGATGGCGCCCGGGCGCTGCAGCAGCGCTTCCAGCAGCGCGTACTCGTAGCGGGTCAGGTCCAGTGCCTGGCCGCGGAAGCGGATACGCCGGCCTTCGCGGTCGATGGCAAAGGCGCCATGTTCCTGCCAGCCCGCATCGGCGCTGGGTCCTGCGTTGACCGGTGCCGCGCGGCGCAGGCGCGCACGCACCCGCGCCACCAGTTCTCGCGGCGAGAACGGCTTGGTCATGTAATCGTCGGCGCCCAGTTCCAGGCCCAGCACGCGGTCCACTTCATCGTTGCGGGCGGTCAGGAAGATCACCGGCAGCTGGGCCGCCGGCCCGGGCTGCGCGCGCAGCCGCCGGCACACCTCGAAACCGCCCAGGTCGGGCAGGCCCACGTCCAGCACCACCACGTCGATATCGCCGGCCTGCAGCCGTTGCAGGGCCTCGCCGCCGAGCAGGCAGTGGCTGGCGGCATAGCCTTCGCTGCGCAGCGCATAGAGCACGGTTTCGGCGATGGCGGCTTCGTCCTCGACCACCAGGACATGGGCAACGGGAGCTGTCATGGCGCGCAGCATAGCCGCTGCGGCCGCCGCCCCGTACACTGCCGCCCATGAACTACCGCCACGCCTTCCATGCCGGCAACCACGCCGATGTGCTCAAGCACATCGTGCAGCTGGCCCTGATCGACAGCTTCAAGCGCAAGGACAGCCCGTTCTTCGTGCTCGATACCCACGGCGGTGCCGGCCGCTACCTGCTGGCCAGCGAAGAGAGCCGCAAGACGCTGGAGGCCGAGTCCGGAATCATGCGGCTGATGGCCCAGCCCAAGCTGCCCGAGGTGGTCGAGCGCTACCTGAAGGCGGTGCAGGCCGACAATCCGGTGGGCGCGCTGACCAACTACCCGGGCTCGCCGCTGTTGAGCGCACAGGCCATGCGCGCGCAGGACCGCATGGCGGTCTGTGAACTTCAGGAGGCCGAAACGGCCACGCTGAAGGCCCTGTTCGCCCATGACAGCCGCGTCGACGTGCGCGCCGGCGATGGCTATGCCCTGCTGCGCTCGCTGCTGCCGCCGAAGTTCAACGGCAGCAAGATCGGCCGTGGCCTGGTCCTGATCGACCCGCCGTACGAGGCCCAGGACGCGGAATACCAGAACGTCCTGGCCGCCCTGGCCGAGACCCTGGCACGCTGGCCGCAGGCCACCTGTGCGGTCTGGTTCCCGATCAAGCAGCGGCGCACCATCCTGCACTTCCTGCGCAAGGCCACTGCCCTGCCGGTCAAGTCGGCGATGACGATTGAGTTCCTGGTGCGCCCTGACGACTCGCCGCTGCGGCTCAACGGCAGCGGCATGCTGCTGCTCAACCCGCCCTGGCAGT
This sequence comes from Stenotrophomonas sp. YJH_SMC_48-3, assembly GCF_059369375.1. NCBI lineage: Bacteria > Pseudomonadati > Pseudomonadota > Gammaproteobacteria > Lysobacterales > Lysobacteraceae > Stenotrophomonas > Stenotrophomonas sp. YJH_SMC_48-3. The sequence continues at coordinate 143,645 of NZ_JCAFSQ010000006.1, forward strand.
TCGACCGGGTGGTCGGCCCGGCCCTGCCGGCGCTGCGCCAGCACCTGGGCGAACCCGGTGCCAGCACCCGCCTGGATTGGCTCAAAGCCCCCGAATAACGGCCTTCACGAGGCTGTACCGCCGTGAGCCTTCCGTTCACGGAATGCAGCCCCGGTGATGCCACAATCGATGGACCACCAAGGAATCACCCGGTATGGCCACTCGCAACCGCATGCCGCCCTGGCATGAGATCTTCAAGGCTCCCAGCGGCCACGAGCTGCTGATCCGCCCCATCCGCCCGGAAGATGGCGCACCGCTGCAAGCGGCATTCAGCCTGTTCGGGCCGGAAGAAATCCGTGATCGTTTCCTGCAGGCGGTGACCGAACTGTCGCCGGAGACTACCCAGCGCCTGACCCACCCGAACCCCAAGACCGAGATCACCCTGGTCGCAGCCGAGTCCCTGCCCGCTGGCGAAGCGGTGGTCGGCGCGGTTGCCCGGGCCTCGATCATCCCCGGCACCCGTGAAGCCGAGTACGCGATCCTGATCAGCCGCTTCCTGATCGGCCAGGGCCTGGGCCGGCAGCTGATGCGCAAGCTGGTGAAGTGGGGCCGCGGCAAGTACCTGGACCGCCTGTACGGCGACGTTGCCGCCGAGAACGAGCCAATGAAGCAGCTGGCCGCCTCGCTGGGCTTCAAGCCGGTGCCGCATCCGAACGGGGCCGAAGGCCTGGTGCGGATGGTGCTGGAGCTGGACAACTGACGGATGCGTCGGGCCCTGCCCGGCGACGTTGATTCAACCGCCGCGCTCGCCGGGCTTGGCCCGGCGCTACACCCGCTCACGTCACGATCATGGGCCCGGCAGGGGCTTCTGCTAAAATCCGGAGTCCATGTCGCGTACCTCATACCCCGCCCCGCCGCTGCCGCGTGCCGGCCAGCTCCGCGCCTGGTGGCGCGCCCCCGCCTCGCCGACCGCCCTGGCCTGGTACCTGGCCCAGGCCGCGCGCGCGCACGACGCCCCGCTGCTGGTGATCGCCCGTGACAACCACGGTGCCAACCAGCTTGAAGCCGACCTGCAGACCCTGCTTGGCGGCGACCCGGCCCTGCCGGTGGTCGCCTTCCCTGACTGGGAAACCCTGCCCTACGACCGCTTCAGCCCGCATCCGGACATCATCTCGCAGCGCTTGGCTGCCCTGCACCGCCTGCCCACGCTGAAGCGTGGCCTGGTGATCGTGCCGGTGCAGACCCTGCTGCAGCAGCTGGCCCCGCGCAGCTATGTGATCGGTGGCAGCTTCGACCTGAAGGTCGGCCAGCGCCTGGACCTGGAGGCCGAGAAGCGCCGCCTGGAAAGCGCCGGCTACCGCAACGTGCCGCAGGTGATGGACCCGGGCGACTTCGCCGTGCGCGGCGGCCTGCTGGACGTGTTCCCGATGGGCGCCGACGAGCCGCTGCGGGTAGAACTACTGGACGAGGACATCGACTCGATCCGTGCCTTCGATCCGGAAAGCCAGCGTTCGCTGGACAAGGTCGAGGCGGTGCACATGCTGCCCGGCCGCGAAGTGCCGATGGACGAGGCCAGCATCGCACGCGTGCTGGCCACGCTGCGCGAGCGTTTCGATGTGGATACCCGGCGCAGTTCGCTGTACCAGGATCTGAAGTCCGGGCTGGCCCCGGCCGGCGTCGAGTACTACCTGCCGCTGTTTTTCGAACGCACCGCGACCCTGTTCGACTACCTGCCCGACGGCAGCCTGCCGGTGGTCTGCGCCGGTGCGTATGAGGCGTCCGTCGCGTTCTGGGCGCAGACCGCGGACCGCTATGAGCAGCGCCGCCATGATGTGGAGCGCCCGCTGCTGCCGCCTTCGGCGTTGTACCTGTCGCCGGAGCTGCTGCGCGAGCGCCTGAACGATGCCCCGCGCATCGAGGTGTGGGCGGCTGACCATGCGCGCATCGCCGACGCGCACGCGCTGGGCGACCAGCCGCTGCCACCGCTGCCGGTGGCCGCGCGCGAAGCCCCCGCCGGCGATGCGCTGAAATCCTTCCTCGGCCATTATCCGGGCCGGGTACTGATCGCCGCCGATTCACCCGGCCGCCGCGAGGCGCTGCTGGAAGTGCTGCAGGCCGCCGAGCTGAAGCCGCCGGTGGTGGCCGACCTGCCCAGCTTCCTCGCCGACGACGCGCGCTTCGCGATCGCGGTGGCACCGCTGGAGGATGGCTTTGCGCTGGACGATCCGCGCATCGCGGTGCTGACCGAGCGCCAGCTGTTCCCCGAGCGCGCCGGCAGCACCCGGCGCACGCGCCGTGCCGGCCGCGAGCCGGAAGCGATCATCCGCGACCTCGGTGAACTGACCGAGGGCGCGCCGATCGTGCACGAGGATCATGGCGTCGGCCGCTATCGTGGCCTGATCGCGATGGACGTCGGCGGCATGCCCGGCGAGTTCCTCGAAATCGAATATGCCAAGGGCGACCGCCTGTATGTGCCGGTCGCCCAGCTGCACCTGATCAGCCGCTATTCCGGTGCGTCGGCGGAAACCGCGCCGCTGCATTCGCTCGGTGGCGAGCAGTGGAGCAAGGCCAAGCGCAAGGCCGCCGAGAAAGTACGCGACGTTGCTGCCGAGCTGCTGGAGATCCAGGCCCGCCGCCAGGCGCGTGCCGGCCTGGCACTGCAGGTCGACCGCGCGATGTACGAGCCGTTCGCGGCCGGTTTCCCGTTCGAGGAGACCCCGGACCAGCTGGCCGCGATCGATGCGACCCTGCGCGACCTGGCCAGCAGCCAGCCGATGGACCGCGTGGTCTGCGGCGACGTCGGCTTCGGCAAGACCGAGGTGGCGGTGCGCGCCGCGTTCGCCGCCGCCAGTGCCGGCAAGCAGGTGGCCGTGCTGGTGCCGACCACGCTGCTGGCCGAACAGCACTACCGCAACTTCCGCGACCGCTTCGCCGATTACCCGCTGAAGGTCGAGGTGCTGTCGCGCTTCAAGACCAGCAAGGAAATCAAGGCCGAACTGGAAAAGGTCGCTGCCGGCACCATCGACGTCATCGTCGGCACCCATCGCCTGCTGCAGCCGGACGTGAAGTTCAAGGACCTGGGCATGGTCATCGTCGACGAGGAGCAACGATTCGGCGTGCGCCAGAAGGAGGCACTGAAGGCGCTGCGCGCCAACGTGCACCTGCTGACGCTGACCGCCACGCCGATCCCGCGCACGCTCAACATGGCCATGGCCGGCCTGCGCGACCTGTCGATCATCGCCACGCCGCCGCCGAACCGGCTGGCGGTGCAGACCTTCATCACCCAGTGGGACAACGCGCTGCTGCGCGAAGCCTTCCAGCGCGAGCTCGCGCGCGGTGGCCAGCTGTACTTCCTGCACAACGACGTGGAGAGCATCGGCCGCATGCAGCGCGAGCTGTCCGAGCTGGTGCCGGAGGCACGCATCGGCATCGCCCACGGGCAGATGCCCGAGCGCGAACTGGAAAAGGTGATGCTGGATTTCCAGAAGCAGCGTTTCAACGTGCTGCTGTCGACCACGATCATCGAATCGGGCATCGACATCCCCAACGCCAACACCATCATCATCAACCGTGCCGACCGTTTCGGCCTGGCCCAGCTGCACCAGCTGCGTGGCCGCGTCGGTCGTTCGCACCACCGTGCCTACGCCTATCTGATCACCCCCGACCGTCGCGCGATCACCCCCGACGCCGAGAAGCGCCTGGAAGCGATCGCCTCGATGGACGAGCTGGGCGCCGGCTTCACCCTAGCCACGCACGATCTGGAGATCCGCGGCGCCGGTGAACTGCTTGGCGAGGACCAGAGCGGGCAGATGGCCGAGGTCGGCTTCAGCCTGTATACCGAGCTGCTGGAACGCGCGGTACGCAGCATCAAGCAGGGCAAGCTGCCCGACTTGGATGCCGGTGAGGAAGTGCGCGGCGCCGAGGTCGAGCTGCATGTGCCGGCACTGATCCCGGAAGACTACCTGCCGGACGTGCACACCCGCCTGACCCTGTACAAGCGCATTTCAAGCGCGCGCGACAGCGATGCACTGCGCGAGCTGCAGGTGGAGATGATCGACCGCTTCGGCCTGCTGCCGGATGCAGCCAAGCACCTGTTCGCCATCGCCGAGCTGAAGCTGAAAGCCAATACGCTGGGCATCCGCAAGCTCGACCTGGGCGAGAACGGCGGCCGCATCGTGTTCGAGTCCAAGCCGAACATCGATCCGATGGCGGTGATCCAGCTGATCCAGAAACAACCGAACCTCTACGCCATGGAAGGGCCCGACAAGCTGCGCATCAAGCACCCGCTGCCGTTGCCGGAAGACCGCTTCAATGCGGCCCGCGCCCTTCTGACCACCCTCGCCCCGGGTTGATCGCCCCCCCGAACACCCCGCACCGGTCCCCACCCGGTGCGGGCGGATGACCATGCTCCCTGACGCCGTACCCGCCCCCGACCTGCTGCACGCGCAGTCCTGCCTGATCGATGCGCTCTCGATGTCGCTGCAGATGCGCGACGCCTACACCCGCCACCACTGCGACCGCGTCGGCCTGCTCGCGCAGTGCCTGGCCGCGCACTGCGACCTGGGTCAGGAGGCCTGTGCACAGGTCGGCCTGGCCGCGCGCTTCCATGACATCGGCAAAATCGGCATACCCGATGATGTGCTGCTGGCACCACGCCGGCATACCGATGAGGAACGCGCGATCATGCGTGAGCATCCGGTGCGCGGCGAACACATCTTCCTGGCGACCGGTCGCAGTGACGCCGCGCCGGTCGCGCAGCTGATCCGTGCCCATCACGAGGCGTTCGATGGGAGCGGCTACCCCGATGGGCTGCGCGGCGAATCCATCCCCCTGGGCGCGCGCATCGTCACCATTGTCGATGCCTACGATGCGATGACCAGCGTACGCCCGTATCGCGACGCAATGGAGCACGAAACCGCCTTGCGGATCATCGAAGCGCAGTCCGGCGGGCTGGTGGACCCCTACGTGCTGCAGCGCTTCCATCGCATGCTGGCGCGGGAACCTGCGCTGGCCTGAGATCTTCCCGACGGTGAAACGACCCGACGGTAGAGTCGAATGTTAGTCGACTGCTCTTCGTCCAGATCGCGAAAATCCCCCGCTGCGCGCGATAATCGACTAACAGTCGACTCTACCAGCCGGCGCTGCGCTGCCGGCCTGGAAGACAAAAGGCCCGGCGTTCGCCGGGCCTTTCGCTCCACGCATCACGGGTGATCGATTACCAGATCACCACGCGCTTGTCGTCGGCGCGCACCATCGCATCACCCGCCTTGCACTGGAATGCAGCAGCGAACGAGGGCATGTTCGACGGCGCACCGTTGGCACGGAAATTGGCCGGCGCGTGCGGATCGGTGTTGAGGCGGACGCGCAGCTCACCATCGGTGAAGTTGCGGCGCCACACCGTGGCCCAGTTCATGAAGAAGCGCTGGTCCTGGCTGTGGCCGTCAACCTCGACATTCGCCTTCGGGTCTTCCTTCAGCGCCATCTGCAGCGCGTCGTAGGCCACGGTCAGGCCGCCCAGGTCGCCGATGTTCTCGCCCAGGGTCAGCTTGCCCTTCACGAACACGCCCGGCACCGACTCGTAGCCGTCGAACTGGGCGACCAGCTGATCGGTACGCTCGGTGAAGGCCTTGCGGTCGGCGTCCGTCCACCAGTTGTCGAAGTTGCCGTTGGCGGCGAACTGGCTGCCCGAGTCGTCGTAGCCGTGCATCATCTCATGGCCGATGACTGCACCGATGCCGCCGTAGTTCAGCGCCGGATCGGCCTTGGCGTCGAAGAACGGCGCCTGCAGGATCGCTGCCGGGAACACGATCTCATTCTTGGTGGCGTTGTAGTACGCGTTGACGGTCTGCGGGGTCATGCCCCATTCGGTCTTGTCCACCGGCTTGCCGATCTTGTCCAGCATGTAGCGGTAGTTGAACGCACGCGCCGCCTGCATGTTGCCCAGGTAGCTGTCGCCGTTGGTCTGCAGGCCCGACCAGTCACGCCACTTGTCCGGGTAGCCGATCTTCGGGGTGAAGCTGGCCCACTTTTCCAGTGCCTTCTTCTTCGTTTCCTCGCCCATCCACGGCAGCTGCTCCAGCCGCGCCTTCAATGCCTGCGACAGGTTCTCCACCAGGTGCTGCATGGCCACCTTCGACTCGGCCGGGAACACGGCGTCGACGTACAGCTGGCCCAGGGCTTCGCCCATGCCACCGTTGACCGACTCCAGCACGCGCTTCCAGCGCGGCTGCATTTCCTTCTGGCCACGCAGGGTGGTGCCGTAGAACTCGAAGTTGGCCTTCTCGAACTGGCTGCTCAGGTACGGCGCGGCATCGTCGATGGTGTGGAAGCGCAGGTAGGCCTGCCAGGTGCTGGCCGGCACATCGGCCAGCATCTTGTCCATTTCACCGAAGAAGCCCGGCTGGGCCAGTGAGAACTTCTGCGCGGCCGGCACCTTCAGCGTGTCGAACAGCGCGGTCCAGCTGAAGTTCGGGGTCAGCCTGTCGGCCTCAGCCGCGCTGAGCGGGTTGTAGCGCTTGGCCGGATCACGCATTTCGATGCGCGACATCGAGGCCTTGGCCAGGCGGGTTTCGAAGGCCATCACGGCCTTGGCCTGCTCGGCGGCCTGCGCCGCGTCCACGCCGGACAGGGTCAGCACCTGTGCGATGTAGGCCACGTAGGCGTCGCGGATCTTGGCCTGCGCATCGTCGAAGTAGTAGCCCTTCTCCGGCAGGCCCAGGCCACCCTGGCCGACGTAGGCGATGACGTTGGCCGAATCCTTGTAGTCGGCATTGGCGAACAGCGAGAACAGCACGCCCTTGCCTTCGGCCTGGCTGTCGCGCAGGTACCGGGTGATGGCGGCGGTGTCGTTAAGCGCGGTGATCTTGTCCAGCTGCGGCTGCAGCGGCGCCAGGCCGGCAGCTTCGATCTTCGCTTCGTCGTTGCCGGTCTTCCAGATGTCACCGATCTTGGCTTCCACCGAGCCGGCCTTGGCCTGGCTGGCGGCGGCCTGCTGCACCAGCGCGTGCTGCACTTCCAGCGAGCGCTCGCGCAGGATCTCGAAGCTGCCCCAGGTGGTCTGGTCGCCCGGCACCGGGTTGGCCTTCAGCCACTTGCTGTTGACGAAGCCATTGAGGTCGGTACAGGCGGAGATGGACGGATCGAGATCAGCGCTGTTGAGCGAAATCAGCGGCGTCTTGATCTGCGACAGGTCGAAGGCTGGCTTGGCGTCGGCGCTGGCCGCCGGTGCGGCGTCATTCTTGCCACAGGCCGCCAGCGAAGCAGCGATGGCGATGGTCAGGCCCAGCGGGACCAGGTTGCGGACGTTCATGAGGCTCTCCTGCGGGTAATTTCACAGGGTAGCCGGGGGCGTGAGGTTGGGGACCGGCCAAAGGTCACAGAGCGTCCTTCTGTAGAGTCGAGCCATGCGCGACTGCTCTCCGTTCCGGGTTCATGCTTCGTGCGGCAAAAGCCCAAAGCAGCCGAGCGTGGGCTCGGCTCTACAGAAGCGAAGGCCGGCTTGCGCCGGCCTTCTGCTTTTTATTTCGCCTTGCCTTGGTTGGCCACGGCTTCGGCGGCCTTGCGCGCCGCTTCCGGGTCGCCCAGGTAGCGGAACGACTGCACGGTCAGGTCATCGTTCAGTTCGAACAGCAGCGGGATGCCGGTCGGGATGTTCAGCTCGAGGATTTCCTCGCGCGAGACATTGTTGAGGTACTTGTACAGCGCGCGCAGCGAGTTGCCGTGGGCGGTGACCAGCACGGTCTTGCCGTCCTTCAGCTGCGGGGCGATGGCGTCGTGCCAGTACGGCAGCACGCGATCCAGGGTGGTGGCCAGCGACTCGGTGCCCGGCAGCGCGTTGCGGTCCAGACCGGCGTAACGGCGGTCATGGATCGGGTGGCCCGGATCTTCCAGTTCCATCGGCGGCGGCGGGATGTCGTACGAACGACGCCACACCTTGACCTGCTCCTCGCCGTGCTTGGCCGCGGTCTCGGCCTTGTCCAGGCCCTGCAGGCCGCCGTAGTGGCGCTCATTGAGGCGCCAGGACTTGTTCACCGGCAGCCAGTCCTGCTCCAGCTCGGCCAGCGCACCCTGCAGGGTGTGGATGGCGCGCTTCAGTACGGAGGTATGGGCGACGTCGAACTGCAGGCCTTCCTCGCGCATCAGGCGACCGGCGGCGGCCGCTTCGCGACGCCCCTGCTCGGTCAGGTCAACATCGACCCAGCCGGTGAAGCGGTTGTCCAGGTTCCACTGGCTCTGGCCATGGCGCAACAGTACGAGTTTACGGGTCACTGCAGGGTCTCCAACGCGAGGAAAGGCAGGCTGCCATTGTAGCCCCGGGCGCCACTCACCGGGCCGTGGCGCCGCGCATGCGATGCTGTGGCCAATGAGTACGGTGATCGACCCCGGACGCTGGGAAGGCAGCGTCGCCGCTGCCCGCGCGCAGCAGATCCAGCTTGCCAGCCGCGTGGAGCGCCAGGACCGCTTGCCCCGCGACACGCGCTGGCTGGCCGGGCTGGATGTCGGCTTTGAAGACAACGGCGCCATCACCCGCGCCGCGGCGGTGCTGCTGGATGCGAAGACGCTGCAGCCCGTGGCGCAGGAGATCGCGCGGGTTCCCACACTGATGCCCTATATCCCGGGCCTGCTCAGCTTCCGCGAGCTGCCGGCGCTGCTGGCGGCACTGGCGCTGCTGCCGCAGGCGCCGGATCTGGTGTTCGTCGATGGCCACGGCATCAGCCATCCGCGCCGGCTTGGCGTCGCCGCGCATCTTGGCGTGGTCACCGATCTGCCGAGCATCGGCGTGGCGAAATCGAAACTGGTGGGAAGGTTCGTCGAACCGGGCGCCGAAGCTGGTGCGCATACACCGCTGCTGGAGGGCGACGAGCAACTGGGCTGGGTGCTGCGCAGCAAGGTGCGCTGCAAGCCGCTGTTCGTGGCCGGCGGCCATCGGGTCAGTGCCGATACCGCGCTGGCCTGGGTGCAGCGCACCCTGCGCGGTTACCGGCTGCCGGAGCCGACCCGGCTGGCGGATCGGCTCGCCTCGCGACGGGACGAATAGCTGCGCCAGGCATCTCCCGGCACGCGCGTCATCTTCGATCAGCGATGCACGTGACCGCGATGGCCCTGCGCGTCCTCGCCATGGTCGTGGGCCTTGTGGCCCTCGTGTCCGCCGCCCTTGGCCGGCGCCGGCCCGCCACAGGCTTCGCCACAATGGTCCGCTTCAATCTGCAGTGTCACGTGCTCGATACCGAAGTCATCATGCAGGCGACCGCCCAGCTCGCGGCGCAATGCATCGGCGTCGGTGCCGTCGCGCATCACGATGTGCGCGGTCAGCGCCGGCGTGCTTGAAGCCAGCGCCCACACGTGCAGGTCATGCACGTCCAGGACTGCGGCGTGGCCGGCCAGGCTGTCGCGCACCCTGGCCACATCCATGCCCTTGGGCACGCCTTCCAGCAGCACGTTGATCGCCTCACGCATCAGCACGTAGGTACGCGGCAGCACCCACAGGCCGATCAGCACCGCCAGGATCGGGTCGATCGGTTTCCATCCGGTCCACTTGATCAACAATGCGCCCGCAATCACTGCCACCGAGCCGAGCATGTCGGCCCATACTTCCAGGTAGGCGCCCTTCACGTTGAGGCTCTCGCCACTGCCCGCCTGCAGCAGGCGCATCGAGATCAGGTTGATGACCAGGCCCGCCGCAGCAATCACCAGCATGCCGGAGGAGGCGATCTCCTGCGGCTGGCGGAAACGGCCGACCGCCTCCCACAGGATGTAGGCGGCGACCACGAACAGCATGGCACCGTTGATCATCGCGCCCAACGCTTCCAGCCGTGCATAGCCGTAGGTGCGGCGCGCATCCGGCGGGCGCCGGCTCAGCCGCACCGCGACCAGCGCGATCATCAGCGCCAGCGCATCGGTGGCCATGTGTGCGGCGTCGGACAGCAGCGCCAGGCTGTTGGTCCAGAACGCGCCCACCACTTCGACGACGAGGAAGGTGGTGGTCAGGCCGAGTGCCCACCAGAGGGGTTTCTCGTGGCGGATCTGGGATGGCAGATGGTCGTGGTCGTGGCCCATGGCAACAGCTCCTTTGCGATGCGGTGCAGGCTACGCGGTGCCGGCGGGAGAGACTATTACGATGTTTATAACATTGCAGGCCACACGAGCCCTCGCCGGGCGTGGCCCGGCGAGGGCTGCAGACCGACGACCGCCTGCGGTCAGAAGCCGAAGCGCAGGCTGGCCCAGTATGCGCGGCCCGGCTCGTTGTAGGTCGCCGCCCCGGCATCGCTGCTGTTGGCCTCGCGGAACAAGCGCTTGTCGGCCAGATTGTTCACTCCGAAACCGAAGCTGACCGTCTCGGTCACCTTGTAGCGCGCGCTCACGCCCCAGATGTTGTACGCGCCACGATCCTGCAGCGCGATCGATGCATCACAGCTGCCAGTGCAGCGCGGGTCGTTGTTGATGTTGGTCGTGGCCGGTTCCTGCTTGCCGTAGAAGGTGCCGGTCAGCAGCATGGACAGCCTGTCGGTGGCCTGCCAGTCCAGCATGGTGTTGATCGTGTACTTCGGGATCACCGACAGCGGCTGGTGCGTGGTCTTGTTCTCGTTTTCCACCATGTAGGTGAAGTTGTTGCTCCACTTCAGGCGGTCGCCCTGCACGCCCAGCAGCGGAATGACCAGGTTGCCTTCCAGCCCCTGCACGATCGCCTTCGGCGCGTTCTCCCAGCGGAAGATGCGGCCCTTGGTGTCGGCGGTCAGCCCGATCTGGGTGTAACCGGCCTGGATCTTGTCCTTGTAATCGTTGTGGAAGTAGGTCAACGACGCCTGCCAGCCGCTCTGCGGTGCCCACTCGATGCCCAGTTCCTTGTTCAGGCTGGTTTCCGCCTTCAGGTCTGCGTTGCCGCGCATGTAGCAACCAGCGCCCAAGCTCGGCAGCGCATTGGGGCAGCCGTTGCCGCGGGTGTAGTAGAGATAGTCCGGATTCGACTGGTACAGGTTCGGCGCCTTGAACGCGCGGGCAATGCCGCCCTTCACCACCCAGTCGCTGTTGATACGGAACTGCGCATTGAGGCTGGGGCTGGTGTTGTTGCCGAACTGGCTGTGGTGGTCGAAGCGCAGGCCCGGGGTAACGATCCAGCGCTCGCCCAGGTAGATGTTGTCTTCCACGAACGCCGCCGTGGTCTGCGCGTCGGCCTTGCCCCGCGCACGGTCGGCCGACAACCCTGGAATACCGCCGCCGCTGCTGCTGGACTGGCTCATCGAATACGGATCGGTCAGGCGGCTGTCCAGGTATTCAAAGCCGAGCGTCCAGATGTTCTCTGCGCCGCCCAGTGCGGTCGGGAAGCTCACTTCGCCATCCAGCTGGTAGTTGCGCAGGCGCGAGGTCGACCAGTCGGTGCCGTTGAAGCTGCCTTCCGGGCCACCGGCCAGACCTTCGTTGATGCGCGAGTTGTTCACCGCTTCCACCGCGGCGGTCAACCGCGAGGTCACGTCGCCCCAGCGACCGCGATGGGTGATCGCGCCGGTGGTGCGGTACATGCGGTTGGTTTCCGCTTGGCCTTCGGCCAGTGCCGCCAGGTCGACACCGGTCGAGGTACCGGTGGTGCTGACCGCGCGATCGCCAGCGTAGATGTTGCCCTGGCGGCTGGTGCCGGCTTCGAACTCCACCACCTGGTTGGCGGTCACGTCCCAGCGCAGCAGCGCGTTGACGTCGCGGTTCTTGACGCCCTCGCGGCCAGCTGGCGGCACTGCGTTCGGATTCGTCGCGTACCGGCGATTGAGGTCCAGCGAATCGGCGTCGGTCCTGTTGAGATTGCCGTACAGGCGGAACGACAGGGTATCGGTCATCGGCCCGCTGAGCTGCAGGCCGACGCGCTCGCTGCCCCCTTCGGCACTGTGCTCGGGCACCAGGCCATACAGGTCGACCGCACCGGTCAGGTCGCCGGTCGGGCGCTTGGTGATGATGTTGACCACGCCGCCGGAAGCACCGGAGCCGTAGCGTGCCGCCGCCGGGCCGCGCAGCACTTCGATGCGCTCGATCATTTCCGCCGGCACCCAGTTGGTATCGCCGCGGGTATTGCGCTCGCCGCTGCGCCCCATGCGCACGGCATCACGGGCACCGACGCGCTTGCCGTCGACCAGGATAAGGGTGTTTTCCGGGCCCATGCCACGCAGGTCGATCTGGCGGTTGTTGCCGTACTGGCCCGAGGCGCTGTTGCCGGTGAGGTTGACGCCCGGCATGGTGCGCAGCAGTTCGGCGATGTCGTTGGCCGGCGGGCGCCTGGCGATGTCCTCAGCGGTGATGGTCGACGTGCCCAACGCCTGGCGGGCAATCTGCGAGGCGGTGACATGCACCGTGTCGATATCGGTGGCGTCGGTTTCAGCCTGGGCGGTCAGGGCGCTGCCCGCCAGCAGGGCGGCAACGGCAAGCGCCAGCGGGCGCGGCGAAAGGACAACGGCAGGAGACATGATCTGGACCTTCTGGCAGGGCAACGGGGCCTCTGGCAAAGGGCTTGAGGCAACGACGAGGGGGAGGCGGAGCGTCGCTGCAGTCGCCTGCGGCCCGATCCGTGGGCGCATTCTCCCATCAATGCGAGTGATTCTCAAATGCGTTCACTCATTGCCGCAGTGGCGCCGATGTGCTTTGCGCACCGTGCAACCCTGCATCGCGCTTAAACTGGCCGGCTTACCCGCCATCAACCGCACGCCACCACGGCCGATACCCGTGGTTTGGCGTACGCAGTCAGAGATCGACGTGGAACCACCTCAACTGGACGATGCCAGCCAGCCGCTGGCCGAGGCCTGGCAGCACTGCCTGCAACAGGCTGGCCCTGCCGCCACCGCGCTGCTCAAGGCCGCTGCCACCGATGCCCCAGCCGTGCTGGCACAGCGCTTTTACGAAGTGCTGCTGCAGGACGGGCGTGCACGCCGCTTCCTGTCCCACGACCAGGTCAAGCAGCGCCTGCAGCCGGCCATGCAGCGCTGGCTGGTGCAACTGCTGACCACTGATCGCGACAGGATCGCCAGTGCCGTGGCCTCGCAACGGGTGATCGGCGATGTGCATGCCCGGGTCGGCATTCCGGTCGACCTGGTCACCCGCGGCGCGCGCGTGCTCAAGCACGAGCTGTTCGTGCGCCTGCGCGACGACGCACCCGACAGTGCCACCGCGTTCGCCGCCATCGACTGCCTCAGCGCGATCATGGACATCGCCATGGAAGGCATGACCCTGGCCTACACCCATGCGCGCGAACGATCCACCCGTGCCGATGCGGCCTACCGGTTGTTCTCGCTGGTGCAGAACGTCAGCACCGAGCGCGAGCGCCAGCGCGCCCTGCTGCTGGACTGGGAAAACGCACTGCTGTACGCACTGGCCGGCCACGTGCAGGCCGGCGAAAGCGCCAGCCTGGCGACCTCGGAATTCGGCCTGTGGTTCACCCACAAGGGCATCCCCAGCTTCGGCGAGAGCAGCGAAACCCAGCAGGTCGGCCAGCTGATGGCCCGCATCGACGGGAACCTGCAACAGGCAAGCAACGATGTCCCGGCGCAGCGGCTGGCGGTGCTGCCGGCCATCCGCGAGGATCTGGCCGCCATCCGCACCCTGATGACCCTGCTGTTCGAGCGCATCGGCGAACTGGATGCCGGCAGCGATGCACTGACCAACCTGCTCAACCGCCGGTTCCTGCCGACCGTGCTGCGCCGGGAAATCGAGCTGGCCACGCGCAACGGCACGCCGTTCTCGCTGCTGCTGCTCGACCTGGATCACTTCAAGGCGATCAACGACGGCCACGGCCACGATGCCGGCGACCGCGCGTTGCAGCACGTGGCCGGCCTGCTCGGCCAACTCACGCGGGGCAGCGACTATCTGTTCCGCTATGGCGGCGAAGAATTCGTGGTGGTGCTGGTGGCCGCCAGCGAGTCACAGGCCTCGGTGATCGCCGAGAGCCTGCGCCGGCAGATCGCACAATCACCGGTAGCACTAGCCAATGGCCAGGTGCTGGAGCTGACCGCCAGCATCGGCGTGGCCGGTCACGATGGTCATCCGGACTACGAACGGTTGATGGCACGTGCCGACGCGGCGATGTACGAGGCCAAGCGCAGCGGCCGCAACCGCGTGGTGGTGGCCAGCGCGGACCTGCAGGAAGCCCCGGGGCGGCGTGCACTGCAGCGATGACGACAGGACAGGTAGAGTCGACCGCTGGTCGACTGTCGCGCGCAGCGCGGGATTTTTCGCACGCGGGGCGAAGAGCAGTCGACTGACAGTCGACTCTACCGACAGTCGACTCTACCGGTTCGCGCGCCAGCCGATGCGTTGAACGCCACCACCCGCCATGCTGCCCACCACAGCAGCGCCAGCAGCGCGATGCCGGCGCCCAACAGGCACACTGCTGGCCAGCCATGCCGGGCCTGCACCCAAGGCCCCGCAGCCGCACCCGCCCCACTGCCAACTGCATAGAACAACATGTACAACGCCACCAGGCGCCCATGCTGTTCTGTCGGTGCACGCAGCAACAATGCCTGGTTCGAGACATGGAGTGCCTGGCCGCCGAGGTCGAGCACGACCACACCCAGCAAAAGCAAGGACAGCGAACGCGGCAGGCCCAGCAGCGGCCACCACGCGACCAGCATCAACAACAGCGCGCCGAGGCTGACCCGATGCGCGAAACCACGGTCCATCCAGTGCCCGACCCGCGACGCCATCAATGCACCTGCCACCCCGGCCAGGCCGAGCGCACCGATGGCTGCGGTCGACCAGTGCAGCGGCGGTGCCGACAGCGGCAAGGGTGCCGCCGCCCAGAACACATTGAGGCCGGCAAACAGCAGCAATGCCAGCGGCCCGCGCTCGCGCAGCGTTCGATCGCGGCGCAGCATGCCCAGCATCGAGCCGATCAGGTCGCGCCAGCGCGGCGGCACTGCGGGTATCGGCACGGCCGGCAGGCGCCGCCACAGCAGTACGGCCAAGGCCGCCATCAGCGCTGCCGAAAGCAGATAGACCGCTTGCCAGCCGGCAATGGCCGCCACCGTGCCGGACAGCACACGCGCCAGCAGCAGCCCGATGAACACCCCACCCTGCACGGCGCCCACCACGCGCCCCCGCTGCGCGGCCGGAGCCATCGCTGCCGTATAGGCGATCAAGCCCTGGGTGAGCGCGGTGCCCAGCAGTCCGGCCAGCAGCATGGCCGACAGCAGCCAACCGGTCGTGCGTGCCGCTGCCAGCCACAGCAGGGCCGCCACCAGTGCCGCCAGCTGCAGCCGCAGCAGGCGCCGCCGGTCACCGCGATCGGCCAGCGGCAGCAGGCCGAGCAATGCAAGCACGCTGCCGGCCTGGGTTGCCGCCAACACTGCGCCCGCCACGGCACGGTCCAGTGCGAAGGCCTGTGCCAGCCGATCCAGCAGCGGTTGCGCGTAATAGACGTTGGCCACGCTGGCGCCGGCCGCGACCGCGAGCAGGGTCAGCAATGGGCGGGACATCGATGCGCTCATGATGTAGTTGCAATTTGAAACTTGATGCAGGCTATCGCCATTGGTTTTAAACTGCAACCACATTCGGAGGCCCCAGCATGCACGCCAACATTCCCTGCCCCGTTGCCCGCAGCGCCGACCTGCTCGGTGATCGCTGGGCACTGCTGGTGATCCGCGATGCCTTCGACGGCGTCAGCCGCTTCGGCGACTTCCAGCGCAGCCTCGGCGCGGCGCGCAACATCCTCAGCGATCGCCTGCGCAGGCTGGTCGAGGCCGGCATCCTGCAACTGCAACCGGCCTCCGATGGCTCGGCCTACCAGGAATACGTGCTCACCCACGCCGGCCAGGAACTGTTCCCGCTGCTGGTCGCGCTGCGCCAGTGGGGAGAACGCCATCGCTTCAGCGCCGGTGAAACCCATTCGCAGTTGATCGAATCCAGCACGCGGCGACCACTGCCCTACATGCAGCCACGCGGGCGCGACGGTCAGCCGCTGCAGGCCGCCGCCACCCGCGTGCGCAAGCTCAAGGACGACCGGCGCGGCGCCTGATCCGCCCACTCGCGCACACCGACGGACGCCCGCGCCGGTTAGCATCGGATCTTTCCGCCGCTGGATGCCGCCGATGTCGCGCTGTCGCCCTTCCCTGCTGACCGCCCTGCTGTTGCCGCTGCTGGCCTGCGCCACAGCAACCACGCAGGCCCGCGAGGTTGCCGCGCCCGCCGACCACGTGCAGGCCGATGGCCCCTATGTGTTCCGCCAGGGCGACCAGCTGCAGGCCAAGTGGATCTGCGACGACAAGGTCGAGTCGCGCACGCTGGCCATCAACACGACGGGCACCGATATCGCGCCGCGCTGTGGCTACGAGCACACCGTACATGTGGCCGCGCCGAACGCACCTTCGATTTCCGTGCTGCCGGCTGCACCGCGCATCGTCGCGCTGTCGGACATCCATGGCCAGTACGGGCTGCTGGTGCGCCTGCTGCGCGCCCACCACGTGATCGACGCGGAGGATCGCTGGGCGCTGGGCAAGGACACACTGGTCATCGCCGGCGACGTGTTCGACCGCGGCCCGCAGGTGACCGAGGCGTTCTGGCTGCTCTACGGCCTGCAGCAGCAGGCGGCCGCCGCCGGTGGCGCCGTGCACTTCGTGCTCGGCAACCACGAAACCATGGTGCTGTACGACGACCTGCGCTACGTCAACCCGAAGTACCTGCGCAGCGCCCAGCTGCTGGGCCGCAGCTACCCGCAGCTGTATGGTGCCGATTCGGTGATCGGGCAGTGGCTGCGCACCCGTCCGGTGCTGCTGAAGATCGGCGATACCCTGTTCCTGCACGGCGGCATCTCGCCCGAGGCGGTGCAGCTGGCGCTGGACCCGGCACGCACCAACGCGGCCTATCAGGCCTCGCTGGGCCTGCCCAAGGCCGAAGTGAAGGCCGACCCGGCCACGGCACCGCTGTATGACGGCAAGACCAGCCCGATCTGGTACCGCGGCTATTTCGATGGCCGCCTCGACACCGCGGGTGTGCAGGCCGTGCTCGACCGCCTGCAGCTCACCCGCATCGTGGTCGGCCACACTTCGATGCCGCACGTCAGCAGCTTCCATGGCGACCGCGTAATCGCGATCGACAGCAGCATCAAGAACGGCGAGAACGGCGAACTGCTGTTCATCGAGGATGGCAAGCTCAGCCGTGGCCTGCTGGATGGTTCGCGGGTGCCGCTGGCGCTGGGTGAGCCGGGCCTGCAGGACTGAATGGAGGGACAGCGCGACGGTGCCGGGAGGTGCCGGCGCGCTCCACCTTCACCCGGTTTGCGGCTACCCTTCGGCAGCCGAGAGGCCCAACCCGTCCATCCGGTGGGCCTGACCGTTACAGGAGCCCCGCGCATGCGCGTTCTGATTGCTGAAGACGACCCGGATATCGCCTCCGGCCTGTGCGCCTCGCTGCGCCGGCAGGGGCACGTGGTCGACCACGTCGACAACGGTGCGCACGCCGATGCTGCACTGGGCTCGACGCAGTACGCGCTGCTGGTGCTGGACCTGGGCCTGCCGCAACTGGATGGCCGCGACGTGCTGCAACGCCTGCGCCAGCGCGGCGATGGCCTGGCGGTGCTGGTGGTGACCGCACGTGACGGCCTGGCCGAGCGGGTACGCGTGCTCGACCTCGGCGCCGATGACTACCTGGTCAAGCCGTTCGCACTGGACGAATTCGAAGCCCGCGTGCGAGCACAGCTGCGGCGGGTCACCAGCAATGGTAATCCGGACCTGCGCGTCGGCCGCTTGCGCCTGGACTTGGCCGGGCACCGCGTCTGGATCGACGACCAATCACTTGAACTGACCGCACGCGAGTTCGGCCTGCTGTCGGCGCTGGCCGTTCGCGCCGAGCGCATCGTGTCGCGCGCGCAGCTGGTGGAAGCGCTGTGCGACTGGGGCCAGGACCTGACCGACAACGGCCTGGACATCGCCCTGCACCGCCTGCGCCGCAAGCTGCAGCCCGGCGGCATGGGCATCCGCACCGTGCGCGGGCTGGGCTACATGCTGGAAGACGCGCAGGACGACAGCGCCCCGTGATCAGTGGACCGCCCAGCCTGCGCCGGCGCCTGCTTGCCTTCCTGGCGCTGCCGATGCTGGCCCTGCTCACTTTCAATACGATCCTGGCCTACTACGTTGCGCTGGACTACTCCAACCGCATCCACGACCGCAACCTCATCGACGACACGCACTCCTTCGCGCAGATGCTGAGCGGCATGCCGGTGACCAGCGAGCTGTCACCGCAGGCGCGCTTCCTGATCGAGTACGAGCCCGACGGCCATCGCTATTTCAACGTCGACAGCAGCCGCCAGGGGACACTCAGCGGCAATGCGGATTTCAGTGCCTACGCGCCTTCGCAGGAATGCACCGGCGTGGACCCCACCCTGTACGACGGCATTCTCAACGGCCAGCCGGTGCGCATGGCCACCGTCTGCACGCGTGCGATGAACGATCCGCAGGACCAGCTGGCGGTGACGGTGGCCGAAAGCATGGCCGAACGACGCCAGCGCGCGCGAGAGATCCTGATGATCATCATCCCGCTGATGACCATGCTGGCGCTGGGCACCGCCGCGCTGGTCTGGTTCGGGGTGACCCATGGCCTGCGCATCCTGACCCCGCTGAGGACCCGCCTGGCACAGCGCCGCGGCGAACTGGCGCCGATCTCCGACGCCGACGTGCCGGAGGAGATCCAGCCGCTGATCAGCACCATCGACGATCTGTTTGCCCGCCAGGCGGAAATGATCACCCTGCAGAACCGTTTCATCGCCGACGCCGCGCACCAGCTGCGCTCGCCGTTGGCCGGCATGGCCCTGCACGTGGACCAGGCACTGGCGCATGGCGACCCGGACACGGTGCGCGAGGCACTGCAGCACATCCGCCGGCTCAACCAGCGCACCGCGCGGGTCAGCACCCAGCTGCTGGCGCTGAGCCGGGCGCAGACCGTGCCCGATACCGTGGAGGCACTGGACCTGTGCGAACGGGTGCCACAGTGGGTCGGCATGCGCGTGCCCGAAGCGATCCGCGACGGCATCGACCTGGGCTACCTCGGCAGTCCCCACCCTCTGCGCGTGCTCGGCAACGGCGCCCAGCTGCAGGAGGCACTGGACAACCTGATCGACAATGCGCTGCGCTATGCCGGCCGCGGTGCGACCGTCACCGTCGGCGTGCATGCGCTGGACGACAATGATGTCGAACTGTATGTGGAAGACAACGGTCCCGGCGTGCCGGACGACGTGATGCCACGGCTGGGCGAGCGCTTTTTCCGGGCGCCGGGCACCGCTGCCAGCGGCACCGGCCTCGGCCTGGCCATCGCGCATGAGGCGGTGGAGCACTTCGGCGGCCGCCTGAGCTTCCTGAACCGCCCCGGTGGTGGACTGAAGGTCGCCATCTCGCTGCCGCTGCTGAAGGCATCCTGACCCGGCCGGGACGCTGAAAGGCTGGCGAAAATCGCGCTTGCGATCCTGCCATCCCCACTGCCGTCCCGGAGCCGCCAGGTGACCGAATCGCACGACTTCTTCCTCCCCGGTGGCCCGCAGGGCGTGCTGCTGGTCCATGGCCTGACCGGCACCCCGGCGGAAATGCGCATGCTGGGCAAAGGGCTGAACAACGCCGGTTTCACCGTGCACGGCGTGCAGCTGCCCGGCCATTGCGGCAGTGTGGATGACCTGCTGGCAACCACCTGGGAACAGTGGTACCAGGGCGTGGAGGATGCGGCGGCCAGCCTGCGCGGCAAGGTCGACCAGCTGTTCGTCGGTGGCCTGTCGATGGGCGCGGTGCTGTCGCTGGCCCTGGCTGCCCGGCGCCCGGAATGGGTGTCCGGCGTCGGCGTGTACGGCGCCACGTTCCGCTACGACGGCTGGAACATTCCCGCCGTCGCCCGCCTCTCGTTCCTGTTGCCTTGGTTCAAACGCTTCAACATCGGCCGCGACCGCATGTTCATGGAAGAACCGCCGTACGGCCTTCGCGACGAGCGCCTCCGTGCGCAGGTCAGCGCCGCCATGCTGTCCGGCGACAGCGCCGCCGCCGGCCTGCCGGGCAATCCCTGGCACGCGCTGGCCGAGATGCGTGCGCTGAGCAACTGGACCCGCCGCCACCTGCACCAGGTCACCGCACCATGCCTGGTGATGCACGCCCGCGAGGACGACGTGGCCAGCATGGGAAATGCCGAACTGGTGATGTCGCGGGTCAGCGGCCCAAAGGAACTGGTGGTGCTGGAGGACAGTTACCACATGATCACCATCGACCGCGAACGTCGAGAGGTGATCCGCCGCAGCGCGCGCTTCTTCGCCGGGATCGGCGAACGCAGCGGCGCGCTCAAGGCGGTGGCCTGAGATGGGGGCACTTGCCACGCTGTTGTGGCTGGCCAATGTGGTACTCGATACCGGTGGCCAGCTCGCCTTCAAGGCCGCCGCCAGCGATCCGCAGGAAGGCGAAGGACTGCAACGCTGGAAACACATGCTCAGCCGCCCCTGGCTGTGGATCGGCATCGCCTGCTACGTGCTTGAGTTCGTCGCCTGGATTGCGTTCCTGTCGCTGGTTCCATTGTCCAAGGGCGTGCTGCTTGGCTCGATCAACATCGTCGCGCTGATGATCGCCGGCCGCATCCTGTTCCGCGAAAAGCTCACGCCATTGCGGGTGACCGGCATGCTGCTGGTCACGGCGGGCGTGGCGGTGGTGGGGGCCGGCTCATGAGGCGCCTGTATGTAATCGGCTTCCCGCTGCTGATGGCCTTCGACACACTGGCCCAGCTGTGCTTCAAATACGCCGGCGACGCCGCGCTGCCGGTGGAGGCCAACACGGCGTGGCTGCTGCGCGTGCTGTCGCAGCCGTGGGTGTACGGCGCCATCCTCGGCTACGTGGGGGCGTTCTTCACCTGGATGAGCCTGCTGCGGCATGCGCCGATCGGTCCGGCATTCGCGGCTTCGCACCTGGAAGTGATCAGCGTGCTGCTGCTGTCGGCGTGGCTGTTGAACGAACCACTGACCCTGCACCACCTGGTCGGTGCGGTCCTGATCGTGGCCGGCATCGCCTGCCTCGGTCGCGCCGAAGCAGACGATCCGCACAGCCCCGCCGCAAGCACGCCATGAGCGCGCGGCGATGAGCCTGTTCGCGCGCGAACTGCCGCCGACGGCTGGCCTGCCGATGCAGGCCAGCGACTTCCTTCCCGGTGGTGGCGACCTGCGCGCGATCCTGGCCAGTCAGCTCGGCACACCGCCGCTGCAGTTGACCTGTTCCGGCACACACGCGCTGCTGATCGCGCTGCGTACGCTGCGCAAGCGTGCGCCCAAGCGCGACACCGTGATCCTGCCGGCCTATACCTGCCCGCTGGTGCCGATCGCGGTGCACAGCCTGGGCCTGCGCGTGCAGCTGTGCGATACCCGCCACGGCCATTTCGACTTTGATCCCGGCCAGCTCAGGCGTCTGGCCGATGCGCGCACGCTGGCGATCCTGCCGACCCACCTGGGCGGGCGCATCGCCGATGTCGAACTGGCCTGCGAAGTCGCCCGCAACGCCGGCGCCTGGGTGATCGAGGACGCCGCACAGGCACTCGGCGCACGGGTCGGCAACAGCAGTGTCGGCCTGCGTGGCGATATCGGATTCTTCAGCCTGGCTGCCGGCAAGGGCCTGAGCCTGCATGAAGGCGGCCTGCTGGTCAGCCGTGACGACGAACTGCGTGCTGGGCTGGCCGAACATGCCGCCGAACAGGTACGTTTCAGCCTGCGCTGGGAGCTGCTTCGCAGCGTGCAGCTGCTCGGCCTTGCCGCCTGTTACCGCCCCTCGCTGCTGTCGCTGGTGTACGGCAATCCTCTGCGCAGCGCCCTGCAACGCGGCGATCTGGAAGACGCGGTCGGAGACATTTTCCCGCTGGACATCCCGCAGCACCGGGTCAGCCAGTGGCGGCAGAACGTGGGCGCCCACGCCGCACGGCGGCTGCCTGCGTTCCTGCAGGCCGGGCGCCTGCGCGCACTGCAGCTGCGTGTGCAGCTGGCACAGCTGCCGGCGGTGGAGGTCGTCGATGGCCTGGCCGGCACCGGCGGCACCTGGCCGATGCTGATGCTGCTGCTGCCCAGCCAGCGCGCCCGCGATGCTGTACTGAAAGACCTGTGGCCACGCGGGCTCGGCGCCAGCCGCATGTTCATCCATGCCCTGCCCGACTACGCGTACCTGCGCGGCATCGTGCCGCAGGACGACATGCCCAACGCACGCGACTTCGCCGCACGCATGCTGACGCTTGGCAACAGCGCCTGGCAGACCCGTGAAGAGACGGCCGAAATACTGCAGGTGCTGGCCCGCGCGTGACTTCAAGACGCACGGATGGACTGCACCTCACGCATTCATCCATGCACCTTCCTGAACGCTTTCCCAGCCCGTCAATGAAGCCTTTCAACAGGAAAGGAACGAGAAAGGCGGCCTGCCTACATTGAGCCTGCCCCGGCATCGTGCCGGACGTTTCTTTCATCGACGGACCTGCCCATGCACTGGAGCATCCTGTGTGACTTCGATGGCACCATCAGCCTCGAAGATGTCATCGACTCGCTGCTGGAAAAGTACGGCCAGCCGGGCTGGCAGGAACTGGAAGACCAATGGAAGGCTGGAAAGATCGGCTCGCGCGAATGCATGCAGGGCCAGGTGCGGCTGCTGAAGCTGGACCCGGCCACGCTCGATGCGCACCTGGACCAGGTGCAGATCGATCCGGGCTTCGTCGCCTTCGTCGCCCGCGCCGAGCAGCTGGGCGTGCCACTGCGCATCGTCAGCGACGGCCTGGATTATGCGATCCACCGCATCCTCGCCAACCATGGCCTGTCGCGACTGCCGGTGGTGGCCAACCACCTGCGCTGGTGCGGGGACCACTGGGAACTGGAATCGCCCTACCAGGCCGAAGGCTGCCGCAGTGGCACCTGCAAATGCACCTGCGCCGCGCAGGCGCGCGCCAACGAAGCACCGCGCGTGCTGATGATCGGTGACGGCAGCTCGGATTTCTGCGTATCCGAAGATGCCGACTTCGTGTTCGCCAAGCGCCGCCTGATCACCCATTGCGCCAATGCCGGCATCGGGCATGCCGCCATCGCTACCTTCCACGATGCAATCGCGCTGTTGCCGCGCCTGCTCGATGGCAGCCTGCTGCAGCCACGCCGCATCGACGCCAGCCCGCAGCCCACCGCACTGCCCCTGCTGCTGGCCACCGCCTGAGCACGCCCCCGCCACCTCTTTCGAACGTCCTTCACGGAACCGAACTGCATGAACATTTTTGACAAGAACGCCGACGCGGCTGCCTCCGATGCGCAGCTGCTGGCCGACGAAGCCCGCTACAGCTCCTTCGGCGACACCGTCCACTACGTCGATCCGCCGAAGATCTTCCAGCGCGGCGAAGGCAGCTACATGTTCGACGGCGCGGGCGTGCCCTACCTCGACCTGCAGATGTGGTACTCGGCGTGCAACTTCGGCTACAGCAACAAGCGCCTGAACGATGCACTGAAGGACCAGATCGACACCCTGCCGCAGGTCGCCAGCCAGTACCTGCACCCGACCCGCGTGCAGCTGGCCAAGACCATTGCCGTGGACATGCACGAGAAGTTCGGCCTCGACGGCCGCGTGCACTTCAACGTCGGCGGCGCGCAGGCCATTGAGGACTCGCTGAAGATCGTGCGCAACGCGCGCGGCGGCAAGAGCCTGATGTTCGCCTTCGAGGGCGGCTACCACGGCCGCACCCTGGGTGCGTCGTCGATCACCTCCAGCTACCGCTACCGCCGCCGCTACGGTCACTTCGGCGAGCGCGCGATGTTCATCCCGTTCCCGTACCCCTTCCGCCGCCCGAAGGGCATGACCCCGGACGAGTACTCCGACCACTGCGTGTGGCAGTTCGAGCGGCTGTTCGAAAGCGAGTACAACGGCGTGTGGGATCCCAAGGTCGGCCAGGCCGAGTACGCCGCGTTCTACGTCGAGCCGATCCAGGGCACCGGCGGCTACGTCATCCCGCCGCGCAACTTCTTCACCGGCCTCAAGCGCGTGCTGGACAAGTACGGCATCCTGATGGTCGTCGATGAAATCCAGATGGGTTTCTGGCGCACCGGCAAGCTGTGGTCGATCGAGCACTTCGGCGTGACCCCGGACGTGCTGGTGTTCGGCAAGGCGCTGACCAACGGCCTGAACCCGCTGTCGGGCCTGTGGGCGCGCGAAGAGCTGATCAACCCGACCGTGTTCCCGCCGGGCTCCACCCACTCCACCTTCAATTCCAACCCACTGGGCACCCGCCTGGGCCTGGAAGTGCTGAAGCTGGGCAAGGAAATGGATTACGAGCGCACCGTGCCGGAAAAGGGCGCGTACTTCCTCGACGGCCTGCGCGGCCTGCAGAAGCGCCACCCGGAAATCGGCGACGTCGACGGCCTGGGCCTGGCGCTGCGTGCGGAAATCTGCCAGGCCGACGGCTACACCCCGAACAAGGAGCTGCTGGACCGCATGGTCGACATCGGCCTGGCCGGTGACCTGCTGCACGACGGCAAGCGCATGGGCCTCGTGCTCGACGTGGGTGGCTGGTACAAGAACGTGATCACCTTCGCGCCGTCGCTGGACATCAGCTACGAAGAAATCGACCTGGCGATCACCCTGCTCGACCAGGCGCTGACCAAGGCCAAGGGCTGAGGTCGATGCGCTGCCGGTTCCCGTGCCGATGGAGATGACGTCACGCGCATCCAGCACCGCGCTGGAACCGGCCGCGCTGCTGGAGGGCTTCCTGGCCCACCCGCCGCTCGGATTCGAGGCAGGCCGCCTTCCCAGCGGCCTGCCGACCTTCCGTGCGCCGCTCGACCTGACCACCACGATGGATGACGAACTGCGCGGCAGGCTGCTCGGCCTGCCGCTGTCGCGCCTGTGGCGGCCGTGGATCACCTGGAAGACGCGCTTCGTCGGTGCCACCAGCACCGAGTACACCCCGCTGCCGGCACACGTTGCCCCGGAGGCGCTGGCCGAGGACGTGACGCGTCACGCGATCGGCGATACCCGGCTGCTGGTGGTGAAGGACCTGGCAGTCGATTCACCGCTGCTGGACGACGCGGCCAACGCACACAGCGGCGCCTTCCTGCAGGCGCTGCTGGCACGCGGCTTCGTCGAACTGGAAGGCATGCCGCTGGCCTGGGTGGCGATCGATTTCGATTCGCTCGATGGCTATCTCGGCCGCCTGTCATCCTCGCGCCGCAAGAACATCCGTCGCAAGTTGCGTTCGCGCGATGACCTGCAGATCGACTGCATCGCCACCGGCAACCCGGCCCTGGCCGACCCGCAACTGCAGGCCGAACTGTACGCGCTGTACCTGGACGTATACGCGCAGAGCGCGGTGCATTTCGACCAGCTCGACCTGTCCTATTTCCAATACCTGCTGGCCGACAGCCAGGGCCAGGGCCAGGGCCGCATGTTCCTGTACCGCCACCAGGGTCTGCTGATCGGCTGGAACCTGTGCTACATCCACGCCGGAAAGCTGGTGGACAAGTATATTGGCCTGGCCTACCCGCAATCACGCGAGCACAACCTGTACGCGGTCAGCTGGATGCACAACATCGAGTACGCCCTGCAGCACGGCCTGAGCCACTACGTGGCCGGCTGGACCGACTCGCGCATCAAGGCCGAACTGGGTGCGCGCTTCACCTCCACCCGGCATGCGATCCATGCCCGTTCCCCGCTGCTGCGTGCCGCCCTTCGCAGGCTGGCCCCGTACCTGCAGGGCGAACCTGATGGAGGCGGTTGAACGATGCCGGTGCGTTCGCCGCTGATCCTGGACCTGGACGGTGGCGTGCTGCCGCTGCCCCGGGCGCAGATCCTGGCCCTGCCGCAGTGGCACGACCCGCTGCGCTTTGCCTGCAGCAATGCCACCCTGGACCGTTTCGCCGCCGAAGTGCTGGCACCGCTGCCCGCGCAGCTCGGCACGGTCATGCTCGGCAGTGGTGACTTCCACCATCTCAGCCTGCCGCTGCTGCGCCGCATGCATGGGCAGGCGCCATTCCAGCTGGTCGTGCTGGACAACCATCCGGACAACATGCGTTTCCCGTTCGGCATGCACTGCGGCTCGTGGGTAAACGCCGCCAGCAAGCTGCCGCAGATCTCGCACATCCATGTGCTCGGCGTCACCTCCAGGGACATCGGCCTCGGTCATGCCTGGGAGAACCACTGGCGACCGCTGATGTGCGGTCGCCTGACCTACTGGTGCATGGATGTGGACGTGGGCTGGGGCCATCGCCTCGGCATGGGCCACGCCTTCCGCCGTTTCGAGCATCCCGAGGCCCTGGTCGCCGCGTTCGCCGCCGAGCAGGCCACGTCACCGCAGCCGACCTATCTGTCGATCGACAAGGATGTGTTCGCCGAGGACGTTGCCCGCAGCAACTGGGACCAGGGCCGCTTCCAGCTGGAACACGCGCTGGTGGTGATCGAAGCACTGCGCGCCGGTGGCCTGGTCGGCAGTGACATCACCGGCGAAGTGTCGCTGGCCCACTACCGCAGCCGCTTCAAGCGCTGGCTGTCCTCGCTGGATGGCCAGCCCGACATCCGTGTCGATGACCTGCCCGCGTGGCAGGCGCGGCACCAACAGGTGAACCGCGAGCTGCTGGCGGCTATGGCTTCGGTGCCAACCGCCTGCTGACCGCGTCCGGTCGTGCCGGCCGCTGGCCGGCAACCTCGTTGTTCCCGGGCGCATGCGGATGCCGGCCAGCGGCCGGCACTACACTGGACTTCCGCCCCGGAGCCGCCGCGATGCCCCAGACCGTCATCCCGCAACTGCGCATGCACCACGCCGATACCACCCTGCCGTTCTACGTGCAGGGACTGGGTTTCGTAGTCGACTGGGAACACCGCTTCGAACCAGGCTTCCCACTGTTCGCCCAGCTCACCCGCGACGGCCAGACGATCTTCCTCACCGAGCACAGCGGCGACTGTGAGGTCGGCGGCGCGGTGTACTTCATCGTCGAGGACGTAGACGCGCTGCACCGCGCCTTCAGCGCCGCGGGTGTCCCCATCGAACAGCCGCCGCATGACACCGAATGGGGCAGCCGCGAGATGCGGCTGCGTGACCCCGACGGCAACCGCCTGCGCTTTGCCACCCACCTGGACTGAACAACGCGGGCTTGAGGCGGATATACGAAACATATACGCTTCGTATATTCCCACTCCAGGACCGCCGATGGGCATCGTCAACATCGATGACACCCTGCACGACCAGTTGCGCCGTGCCTGCACTGTCTCCAGCCGTTCGATCAACGCCCAGGCCAACTTCTGGATCCGGGTCGGCATGCTGTGCGAGATGAACCCCACGCTGAGCTTCCAGGACATCGTCGCCAGCGAACTGCGGGCTGCCGGGGTGCAGCCGCCGCTGCTGGCACCGGGACAGGTCTGAGCAGATGGCGATCATCAAGCGCCCCGACGAGATCGCGCTGATGGCCGAATCCGGGCGCCTGCTTGCGCAGGTGTTCGCCGCGCTCGACCGGCTGCCACTGCAGGGCCGCAGCACGATGGAGATCAACGATTTCGTCGAACGCATGATCGTTGACGAGCTGCAGGCGCGGCCGGCCAGCAAGGGCCAGTACGGCTTCCCGTACGTGCTCAACGCCTCGATCGACAACGTGATCTGCCACGGCGTACCCAGCACCACCGACGTGCTGCGTAACGGCCAGATCGTCAACCTCGACATCACCCTGGAGAAGAACGGCTACATCGCCGACTCCAGCACCACCTACCTGGTGGGCGAGGTCGACTACGCCGCGCGCAGGCTGGTGCAGACCGCCTACCAGGCGATGTGGAAAGGCATCGCTGCGGTGCGCCCCGGCGCGCACCTGGGCGATATCGGCCACGCCATCGCCCGCCACGCGCGCAGCCACGGCTACAGCGTGGTGAAGGAATACTGCGGCCACGGCATCGGCCAGGAAATGCACGAGGAACCGCAGATCCTGCACTACGGCCATCCCAACACCGGCAGGGTGCTGGAAGAAGGCATGGTGTTCACCATCGAGCCGATGCTCAACCAGGGCAAGCCGGCCATCCGCCAACAGCCGGACGAATGGCCGGTCTACACCCGCGACGGCAAACTGTCGGCGCAGTTCGAGCACACGGTGGCGGTAACCCGCACCGGTGTGTGCGTACTGACCCTGCGCCCCGGCGAAGCGCCACTGTGCGCGGTGGACGCGGCCTAGAGCGGACGCAACAGCAACAGTGTCGCCAGGCAGAACATGAAGACCGCCACGGCGGCATCCAGCACCCGCCAGGCACCTGGCCTGCGGAACACCGGCTGCAACAGGCGCGCGCCATAGCCCAGAGAACAGAACCAGGCCACGCTGGCCAGGCACGCCCCGGCGGCGAAGGCCCAGCGCAGGTCACCCGGGTAGCGCGTGGACAGACTGCCCAGCAGCACCACGGTATCCAGGTAGACGTGCGGATTGAGCAGGGTGAAGGCCAGGCAGGTCAGCAGCACCTGGCGCGCGCTGCCGCCCTGCGCCTCGGCCGCGGCCAGTGCACTGCCTCCGCGCCACGCGCGCAGCCCTGCCCGCAGGCCATACCACAGCAGGAACGCGGCGCCACCGAAGCGCAGCACCTGCAGCAGCAGCGGCCACTGCAGCACCAGCGCGCCCATGCCGCCGACGCCGGCCAGTATCAGCGCGATGTCCGCGCCGGCACAGGCAGCCACCACCGTTCCGACATGCCGACGCTGCAACCCTTGTCGCAGCACGAAGGCATTCTGTGCGCCGATGGCGATGATCAGGCCGGCACCCGCGAACAGGCCGGCGGCAATGGCGGCGATCCACATCAGGAAGGCCCAGGCAGCGAGGGGACGCGCAGGGTGCGGCCAATTGCCCTGTTTAGACAATCTGATTTTTCTTTATCCTGTGCAGGAAAACTGAAGAGGCGACGGCATGGACCTGGTACATCCGCAGCTGGCCGCATTCGCTGCGGTGCTGGAAGAAGGCAGCTTCGAGGCCGCGGCACGCCGCCTGTCGATCAGCCCGTCGGCACTGTCGCAGCGGGTCAAGGCGCTGGAAGACCGCCTCGGCCAGGTACTGGTGGTGCGCCAGGCACCCTAGCGCGTACGCCCATCCCCCTGGCGGTCAACGACGACTCGCTTGACACCTGGTTCGTGCCGGCCATCGCCGACCTGCACCAGCGCCATGGCTACCTGTTCGACCTGCGCATGGACGACCAGGACCACACCCTGCAACTGCTGCGCGATGGCAGCGTGCTCGGCGCGGTCACCGCCGAAAGCCAGCCGGTGAAGGGCTGCAACGTATACCCGCTCGGCGCCATGCGGTACCAAGCGATTGCTTCGCCCAGCTTCGCCCGCCAGTACTTCAGCGACGGCATGCAGGCTGCGGCACTGGCGCGCGCACCGATGCTGGTGTTCAACCGCAAAGATGAACTGCAATGGCGCTTCGTGCGGCGCCTGACCCGCGCGCGCCTGCAGCCGCCGCTACACTACCTGCCCTCCTCCACCGGTTTCGTCGAAGCCGCCGCGTGCGGACTCGGCTGGGGCATGGCCCCGGAAACCCTGGTCGCGCCCGCCGTGTGCGCTGGCCGCGTGGTGGTCCTGGAACCCCGCCGCTGGCTCGATGTGCCGCTGTACTGGCAGCATGCCGCCGTGCGCTCAAGCACGCTGCAGCACATCACCCAGGCGCTGCGCACTGCGGCCAGCGGCACCCTTCGTTGAGGACGAAACGATGATCGCAGACCCGGGCTTCACGCCGCGCGCACTACCGTTTGCGCACTTCTTTACCACTGGGACGGCATGGGCGTGATCGGCCGACGTACAAGGATGCACCGCACGAAGGCCGCACTGGCGCTGGTGCTGGCGACCTGCCTGCCAACCGCTGCCCCCGCGCAGCCCACCAGCGACGCCCCCGCATTGGACTGGGAACAGGCACGGCAACGCCTGGAGCAGGTCTCCGATGCGCTGGCGGCCGCTGATGCAGCGGTACGCAACAAGCAGGACCTGCAGGACGCCACGCGCCTGCTGCGCCTGCCGGAGATCACCGGCGAAGTGCGCCGGCTGCAGTTCCAGAAGACCCTGACCCTGCCACTGGGTTCGCTGGCGCCGGTGGCTGAAGCCTTCGGTATCGATTCGCCACTGTCGTTCACCGAGCGCGACTGGCGTACACGCCCGGTAGTGACCGCGGTGCTGCCGCTGTACACCGGCGGCGTGATCCCGGCCGCGCAACGTGCGGCCAGCGCCGCCCATGAGCAGGCCAACGCCGAGCGCGAGGCACAGCGCCAATCATTGACCGTGCAGCTGGCCCAGGCCTACTTCGGCCAGCGCCTGGCCGAGCAGGCGGTGGACGTGCGCCGCGACGTGCGCGACGGCCTCAACCGCCACCTGTCCGATGCCGAAAAGCTCGAACGCGAGGGCTTCGCCACCCGCGCCCAGCGCCTGCAGGCCACCGTGGCCCGCGACAAGGCCGAGCGCGAGTATCAGAAGACGGTGAATGACCTGGCCACGCTGAAGGCCGCGCTGTCCACGCTGCTGCGCAGTGGTGGCGAGGTGCAGCCGGTGTCGCCGCTGTTCGTGCAGCGCGTGCCGCTGGAACCGGTGACCAGCTTCGAGCGCACGGCGCAGGCGCGCCAGCCGCAGATCGCGCGCTTGCGCGCGATGGTGGCGCAGGCCGAACAGGGCGTGCGGGTGCAGCAGGCCAAGCTGAAGCCGCAGATCTTCGCCTTCGGCCAATACGACTTCCGTCGCCGCGACGAGATGCTGACCGACCCGGACTGGGCGTTCGGCATCGGGCTGAAGTACACCTTCCTGTCACCGAACTCGCGGCCGGCGCAGATCAGCGCCGCGCGTGCACAACAGGACCAGGCCGAAGCCGGCCTGCGCGAGGCCGAGAACCAGGTCGCACTGGGTGTGCGCAAGGCCTGGAACGAACTGGAAACCGCGCGCCAGCAGTTCGTGCTGCTCGACAGCAGCATCGCCCAGGCACAGGAAAACCTGCGCCTGCAGGAGCTGGCATTCCGCGAAGGCCAGGCCACCTCGCTGGATGTGATCGATGCGCGGCTCGGCTTGGGCGGCGCCCGTGTCGAGCGCGCACAGGCCGCCTACCAATACGACATTGCGCTGGCACAGTTGCTGGAGATCAGTGGACAGATGGACCGTTTCGAAGAATTCCGGCGGCGTGCGGACGAGGTGATCGACCATGAGTGATGTGCTGCACGACGATGCGACGACGCCCCCCGGCAAGCGACGGCTGGGACCGATCCTGCTGGTGGTCCTGCTGGTCGCGGTGGTGCTGGGCCTGTGGCTGGCCTGGCGCAGCCCGGCCGACCAGATCCAGGGCATGGCCGATGCGGATACGATCAACGTGGCCGCCAAGATCACCGCGCGCGTGGCCGAGCTGAAGGTGCGCGAGGGCGATCGCGTGCAGCCCGGGCAGGTGCTGTTCCTGCTCGACAGCCCCGAAGTCGCCGCCAAGGAACAGCAGGCGCACGGCGCATTGGCGGCTGCGCAGGCGGTGGCCGACAAGGCCGACGAAGGCGCGCGCAGCGAAGACATCCGCGCCGCCGAAGCGAACTGGAAGCGCGCCGAAGCCGGCGCGGCACTGGCCGAAGCCACCTACCGGCGCGTGCAGAACCTGTTCAACGAAGGGGTGAT
The DNA here is from genome assembly GCF_059369375.1 of Stenotrophomonas sp. YJH_SMC_48-3. NCBI lineage: Bacteria > Pseudomonadati > Pseudomonadota > Gammaproteobacteria > Lysobacterales > Lysobacteraceae > Stenotrophomonas > Stenotrophomonas sp. YJH_SMC_48-3. Next base: position 175,193 of record NZ_JCAFSQ010000006.1, read on the forward strand.
GACCCGGCAGAAGCGCGATGAAGCGCATGCCCAGGCCACCAGTTCGCGCGAACTGGCCCGCGCCGCCCGCGCGCAGTACGACATGGCACTGGCCGGCGCCCGAGAGCAGGACAAGCGCGCCGCGCAGGGCCAGGTGCAGCAGGCGCAGGGCGCGGTGGCCGAAGTCAACGCGGCGCGTGCCGAAGTGGAGGGACGCGCGCCGGTGGCGGGCGAGATCAACAAGCGCATGGCCGACCCGGGCGAGCTGGTGCCGGCCGGCTATCCGGTGTTCACCCTGGTCGACATCGACCGCATGTGGGTCGCCATGAACCTGCGCGAATCGCAGATGCAGGGCCTGAAGGTCGGCAGCAAGCTGCAGGGCAGCGTGCCGGCGCTCGGCCTGGACGGCGAATTCGAGGTCTACTTCATCAATCCGGCCGGTGACTATGCAACCTGGCGTACCACCCGCCAGTCGTCCGGCTATGACGTCCGCAGCTTCGAGGTGCGGGTGCGCCCGGTACGCCGCATCGAGGGCTTCCGCCCCGGCATGAGCGTGCTGTTCGCATGGCCCCAGCACTGAGCCCGGACCGCAACGGCTTCGCCGCTTCGTGGCGGCGCGAGCTGCAGTCGCTGCGCAGCAACCGTGCCGACCTGCTGCTGGTCACCTTGCTGCCACTACTGATGCTGGTAGTGATGGCATGGATGTTCACGCCGTCGGTGATGCGCGACATCCCGATTGCTGTGGTTGACCTTGACCACAGCAGTGACAGCCGCCTGCTGCTGCGCATGCTCGACGCCAGTCCCGGCGTACGCGTCGCCAGCCAGCCAGCGGACATGGAAGACGCACGTTCGCAGCTGCGCCGCCTGGATGTATTCGCCATCGTGCTGGTGCCGCGCGACGTCACCCGCCAAGCGCTGCGCGGCCGCCAGGGCACGGTGTTCGCCTATTACAACGCCACGTACATGACCACCGGCCAGTCGGCGGCGCGCGACATCGGCGAGGCGGTTTCCGCATGGAATGCACGCCTGCTGCGCGAGCGCATTGGCCTGCAGGTCGGCCCGGGCAAGCTGCGTGCGGCGCCGATCGCTGTGCAGTCGGACATCCTCTACAACCCGGCACGCAGCTACGAGCTGTTCCTGCTGCCGCTGATCTTCCCGGCGGTGCTGTCACTGGTACTGGCACTTGCGGTGGCCGGCAGCCTCGGCCGCGAGGTCCGCGATGGCACCCTGCCCGCCTGGCTGGGCCGCACGCCGTGGTCGGCGATTGCCGGCAAGGTCGCGCCGTACCTCCTGCTGTTCTCGCTGTATGGCGCGCTCGGCATCGGTTACCTGGCATGGCTGCGTGGCGACGGCGTGGCCGGCAGCGTACTTCTGCTGCTGCTCGCGCAGCCGTTGTTCTACCTGGCCACCGCCGCCTACGCGCTGTTCTTCGTCGGCGTCACCCGCGACATGGGCACCGCACTGTCCGCGGTGGGCCTCAGCATCGGCACCGCACTGGCGTTCTCCAGCGCCACGTTCCCGGTGCTGGACGGGCCGTTGTTCACCCGCATCTGGCATCAGCTGCTGCCATTGAGCGCCTACATCAAGCTGCAGACCCAACAGCAGTTCATCGGCTCGCCGCTGCAGGTTTCGGCATGGCCGCTGGCTACGCTGCTATTGATGACGGTGGTGGCCGGGGGCATCGGCGGGCTGCGCCTGATCGCCTTTGCGCGTACCCCAGAAGCCGCACAGCCGGCGGGGGGCGACGCATGAGCGTACTCTGGCGCAGCCTCCGGCAGACCCTGATGGCGGTCCTGTGCGACCGCTACGCGATCGTGGTGATGGTCGGCGCAGTGATCCTGTACTCGTTCTTCTATCCGGCCGCCTACCGGCACCAGGTGGCCAGCAACCTGCCGGTGCTGGTGGTGGACGAAGACCACAGCGCGACCAGCCGCGAGCTGCTGCGCAAGCTCGACGCACTGCGCGTTGCGCGCGTGGTCGGGCAACCGGCGGACGTCGACAGCGCACGCCGGCAGCTGGAAGCCGGCCAGGCCGAGGGGATCGTCGTGATCCCGGCCAATCTGGAGCGCGACATCCTGCGCGGCCATCCAGCCAAGCTGGTACTGCTTGGCAACGGCGCCTACCTGGGCCGCGCCAGCTGGGTGCTGGGCAGCGTAGCTGACGCGCTGGGTGCGTTCGGGCGTGATGCCGTGGTCGGCCAGGCCGCCTTCATGGGTGCACCGCAGGCCCCGCCGGTCACGCTTGTGCAGCGTCCGCTGTACAACACCCAGGAAGGCTATGGCAGCGCGATCGTGCCCGGGGTGGCCGAGCTGATCGTGCACCAGACGCTGTTGATGGGCATCGGCGTTCTGCTCGGCGGCCGCCGCCTCGCACTGGGCCGGCGCCTGCGCTTCGACCTGCCGACGCTGGCCGGCATGGCGTTGGGCTTCGGCCTGATCGGACTGTTCGGCCTGTTCTGGTACGCCGGTTTCACTGCCTGGGCGCAGGACTACCCGCGCGGCGGCAACCCGATAGGCCAGCTGCTGGGCGGCACCTTGTTCATCGCCGTCACCGTGGCCTTCGGCCTGTTGGTCGGCAGCTTCTTCCGCACCCGCGAGCGCGCCTTCCAGTACATCGTCGCCACCTCGATCCCGCAGTTTTTCCTGGCCAACCTGTCGTGGCCGGCGGTGATGACGCCGCAACCGCTGGTCTGGCTGGCACAGCTGCTGCCCACCACCTCGGGCATCAACCTGATGGTGCGCCTGAACCAGATGGACGCCCGCCTGACCGACGTCAGCCACGAACTGATCACCCTCACCCTTCTGCTGCTGCTTTACGGCAGCCTCGCCGCCTGGCGCCTCCTGGCCCGAAAAGGGGACGGAGGGGATTAAGTCGCAGGCAACCTCTTCAAGGGCTGCGGCATGGCCGCTTCGAGCCGACGCTCAGGGATCCGGGGCGTACCAGAACGGGATGCGGAACGCGCGACGCCGTCCGCCCCCGCGCTCGCCGCCTGTGGCATTCCACACCAGTTCCAGGTCATGGCGTCCGGGCGCGAGGCCGCGGGTAGGCAGGTACCCCACCAGGCCACGCATATCCAGGTCGCGCCGCTCCATGGGCACGAAGCCATGCAGGTCGACCGGGGCGCCGTCCAGCTTGACCTGCCAGAGCCGGGAAAGGCACTCCACTGCGGCGTTGGCGGCCTGTTGCCCGGAGGCTTCATTGTGCGCGTCCGGAAGTGCGGTGCAATGCTGGCGCGCCAGCGGATTGTCGCGTTGCGGGCGATGCGGAATGAACACGCGAAGCTGCCCACCGCTGATCGTGTCCGACGGGATCATCGGGTACGGCAGCAGCTGGTCATGCGCCGAACGCATCGATTCGTAATGCGCACTCAGCATGCCGTGCTCAACCGCCGCTTCCGTGACGATCTGGTACCGGTTGAACAGCGAGAACTTCAACGACGCCATCACCTGCACGGCGGCCAGCAGCATCGCTACCAGCACCGCGAACAGGTAGGCCGCCGTGAACGAGCGCGAGCGCAGGTTGCTCTGCATGGTCAGCTGCATGGTCTGCATCAGGCGCAACAGCGGAACCCGTTGCAGGGCCGCCAGCATGCCCTGCAGGAGTCGCTGCGGTCGCTCATGGGGCTGCCCGCGCGCCTGCCGCCGCGCCACGATCTTTTCCAGGATCCCGGGGGTAACAGCCAGCATCAACAGTGCGGCCAGCACGCTGCACAGGGCGAGCATGGCGACATGATCGGCGCCACCTGACAGCGCGCCGATCACCATCGACACACCGAGCGTCAGGACGGCCAACACCAGCGTGCCCGCCAATGTCTGTAAGGCAAGCAGGGTGGTCGAGAACAGCATCGTCGCCAGCCGGTCGGCCCGTTCGATGCTGCCATCGAGGCCTCCGTCCCGGGCCTGCAGGAAAGCGCGCGTGACCGCCCCCATTCTTGGCAGGCGCGCCCAGTCAATGCCATCGGGGAAATGCGACCGGAGGCCGATCAGCCCGATCCAGTAGCCGCGCACCGTGAGGTGGATGATCAAGGCGACTGCCAGCACATAGCACATGCCGACACTGATGCTGAAACCGAACCAGAGCATCTGGAAGTACATGCCTTCGGTGTGCAGGCTGCTGCGCGCCCAGGCGTCGAACAGATAGCCCGGCACGGCCAGCAGCGCGAACGCCAGCAGGCCCGAAATGAACAGCTCGAGTTCATCGGTGCGATCACGCACCCGTTGGGGATGGGCGGTCGCTTCCGCTATCGGGTCATGCCCGGCGAGCGGTGCCGGTTGGGGAGCTGGAGCCGATTCGTTCACTGGACGTTCATCCGTTGAGTCGGCGCAGTATAGGCATGACGCCAGATTCAGCGATACGGGTCCGGAACGACGAACGCCGGCGCGGGGCCGGCGTTCGAATACTGCGATGTGGAAGGGCCGAACAGGTGTGGCAGCGACCGATCAACGATAGACGCGTTCGCAGCGGCGCTCGACGACGCGGTCGCCGTTCTTCTGCTGGCTGTTGCCCTGGATCTGGCGACCAGCCGCACCACCGGCCACGGCGCCCGCCACGGTAGCGAGCTTCTTGCCGTTGCCGCCGCCCACCTGGTTGCCCAGCAGGCCGCCGATTACCGCGCCGGTTGCCGTACCGGCAATGCGGTTCGGATCGCGCGAGTTGCGCTGCACTTCCACGTTCTTGCAGACCACGCGGCTACCGTCGTTGAACCTGCGCCCCTCATCACGCGGGCCGTAAGTCTGCGCGCCGGCCACCGACGAGGCCGCCAGCAGGGTACCCAGCACAAGCAATCGGGTCGAGGTCTTCATGGCCATCTCCTGAATTCCGGTACGGGGCCAGTGTCCCCCAGCGGTTGGCAACCGGAAGTGAAATGGGCGTGTCCCCAATCTCGCCGGCCATCGCGCGTTCAGGGAAAAAATCCGCGCCCATCACGGTCAACGATCGTGATGGGCGCCGTCTCCCTGCCGGCATGCGCTGTTGCTAGAACTCTTCCCAGCCGCCCGCGTTCGCAGCCAGCGTCGGCTCGATGCGTGGTACCAGTACCCCCGGCCGGCGTACCGGAGTCACTTTCGCCGCGACCGCGGCCAGGACCGGGCGCACGGCTGCGGCCGTGGTTGCCGCACTGATGCGGAACACCGAAACCGCTTCGGCCAGCAGATTGGCCTGCTCCTCCATGGAACGAGCCGCGGCGCTGGCCTCTTCCACCAGCGCCGCGTTCTGCTGCGTGGTCTCGTCCATCTGCACCACCGCCTGGTTGACCTGTTCAATGCCCGAGCTCTGCTCCTGCGATGCGGCAGATATCTCGGCCATGATGTCGGTCACCCGCTGCACCGAGGCCACCACCTCGCCCATGGTGGTGCCAGCCTGGCGGACCAGCGCCGAGCCGTCGGCGACCTTGCCAACCGAATCCTCGATCAGGCCCTTGATTTCCTTGGCCGCACCCGCCGAGCGCTGTGCCAGTGTGCGCACCTCACTGGCCACCACCGCAAAGCCCCTGCCCTGTTCACCGGCTCGCGCGGCTTCCACCGCCGCGTTCAACGCCAGGATGTTGGTCTGGAAAGCAATGCCATCGATGACCGAGATGATCTCGGCGATCTTCTTCGACGAGGCCTCGATCGCCGACATCGTGGTGACTACCTGGCCGACCACCTCGCCGCCCTGCGAAGCGACACCGTGCGCGCCGATCGCGAGTTGATTGGCCTGGCGTGCGTGCTCGGCATTCTGCTTCACGGTGGAGGTCAGTTCCTCCATCGACGCCGCAGTCTCTTCCAGGTTCGCCGCCTGCTGCTCGGTGCGCCGCGACAGGTCGGTGTTGCCCGCGGCGATCTCGCCTGCCGCCAGGTTGATGCTGGACGCGCTGGCCTGGATGCGGCCGACGATCTGCGTGAGCTGGTCGACGGTGGCGTTGCAGTCATCGCGCATCCGGGCGAACACCCCGTGGAAGTCCCCCTGCATGCGCACGGTCAGGTCACCGCGCGAGATGGACTGCAACAGGCTCGATACCTGCACCAGGTTCTCGTCGGTGGTCTGCATCAGCCGGTTGAGCCCGGCCACCATGTCGTGGAAATCGTGAGCGAAGCGCTGCTCGTCACCGCGCAGGCTGAAGTCCCCCGCCGCTGCTGCCGTCGCCAGCCTGCGGATCTCACCGTTGATCGCTGACAGGCTGGCCTTGGTCTCGTCCATCGCCTGGGTGATCGCGGCCTTCTCGCCCGGCAGAGGATCCATGTCTACCGACAGATCGCCCCTGGCGTAGTGCTTCATTACTTCGATCAACCGGTTCTGCACCTGCACATGCGAGCCGACGAGCGCATTGGTCTCGTGCACCATGCGCCCGTAGTCACCGGGGAAGGCGCTCTCATCCATGCGATAGCTGAGGCTGCCCGCATCGTGCTGGCGAGCCAGTTCCCCCTGCGCCGCCATCACAGACTGCAATTGCGCCTGCATGCGCTGCATCGACCTGAGCAGCTGCGTCACCTCATCGTTGCCGGAGGCGTCGATGCTGCTGTCCAGCCGCCCGTTGGCGATGCCATCGGCGAGCTTCACGGCTCCCTCCAGCGGCCGGGTCAGGCTGCGGGTGATGGCCCATGCGGCCAGCGAGCCGAGTATCAGGCTCAGCACGCCGAACACGATCGACAAGGTGCCGGTCCACGCCTCGGTCGCGCGGTAGTCCTCGCGGCTGCGCGCCGTCAGCACCTCCTGGTGCCGCAGCAGGGTGGAGATCGCCTCGTTCCAGGCCGTCGCCAGGCCCTGCTCGGCAAGCAGCTCCTTGGCTGCACCGTCGAAATCGCCGGCCTTCATGCGCTCATGCAGTTGCCGGGTGGACGCGTCGGTGGCCTTGCGTGCCGCGTCGATCCGCGCGACCAGCGTATCGCCGGTGGCATCACGCGGAATCTTGATGTACTTGGCCCATATGGCGTCGTAAGCCTGCGACAGCTCCTGCGCCTTCCGATAATCCCTGTCGAAATCCTCACCGCGCTTGATCACCATCAGCCGGCGCTGCATCAGCACCGCATTGTTGGTATCCAGCATCTCGTTCAACAACCGCATTTTCACCATGTTGACGTCCACCACTTTCTCGAACTGGGTGGACTTCAGGTGATTTCCGTACAACGCCAGGCCGACGATGGCGACGATGAACAGCAGCAGCAAACCAAACCCGGCGCCCAGCCGGGATCCCACTCGGAGGTTGCGTAAGGCGAGCATCTCAATTCCCTTGATCAATGGCCGTACGGTCGATGGCGGCGCAGGCAGGGGAAACTTTATGGGCCGATATTATTGTATCGATCCAGATATCCTGAAATGTGCGGGCTGTTGTGAAAACCGCGCACCGGCAAATTCCTGCAGCCGCGCATTGCAAACGTGCATCGGACCACCCAATATTCGACCTGAATGCGGGTTATTCATTTTGCGAGCCGGTGACGGCGCATGGAGAACGAGTAGCCAGCATTAACTTGGGCTGCGAAGAAGCCACCAGAGGCATGTGCCACGCTTCCTTCCGCCTCTGGCCTGGGAAAGAACGTTCGATACTTTCTCGGGAGAGCCTCATGAACTCGCGCTCAGTATCGGTGTTTCTCCGGAGTAGTCCCTGGCATCCATGACCGATGCAGAAGATGCATGGCGGCGTGGCGTCCGCCCACTGCAGAGCAAGCCACCACGTTGCCAGTGCAATGATTCGCATCGTCGCTGGCCCTCTACGCATCCTTCGACGCCCGTCGTGACCTGTGGCAAAGGCGCACCGCGATGCCATATGGCATTCAGCCCGGAGCGACCGCGCAAAGCTCTCTCGTGCTGGGCCATCAACAACAGCGCGGACCACGCTACAGTCGGCGCATGACCCTCGTCCTGCAGATTGAAGGCGCCGCCATCGATGACATCGCCAGCCTTTACACGGAGATCAACCGCGTGTTCATGGCCGGCGAGGCATGGCAGCTCGGGCCGAGCCTGGACGCACTGGACGACCTGCTGCATGGCGGCTATGGCGCACTGGCTGGCCACGCGCAGGCCACGCTGATCTGGCGCGATATCGCCCACAGCCGTGCGGCGCTGGGCGTGGAGGCGACCTGCCAGTGGCTGCAGGCCAAGCTGGACGCACCAGGCAGCTTCAACGCGCGGGCGATCGCCCGCCGGCTGCAGGCGGTGCGACAGGGCGAGGGCCCGACCTACTTCGAGATCGTCATGCAGATCTTCGACAGCCATCGGCAGATCACCCTGGTCCCGGCCTGAACCCTTTTTCGTGCCGCACCGGCCTGCCACCAGTGGCGGCAGCCCTGCGCCCCAGCAGTTACCATGGACGGCCCTGTACCGGCTCCGCTGCCGCCGCCCTCCGGCGCGGCCGGACGCCCCGATTCACGAGTCCCATGTCCAAAGACAAGTCCGCCGAACATACCCCGTTGATGAAGCAGTTCTTCGCAGCCAAGTCCGAGTATCCGGACCTGCTGCTGTTCTTCCGCATGGGCGATTTCTACGAGCTGTTCTACGACGACGCGCGCAAGGCCGCGCGCCTGCTCGACATCACCCTGACCCAGCGTGGCAGTTCCGGTGGCGCACCGATCCCGATGGCCGGCGTGCCGGTGCACGCGTACGAAGGCTACCTGGCACGGCTGGTGGCGCTGGGCGAGTCGGTGGCGATCTGCGAGCAGATCGGCGATCCCGCGCTGGCCAAGGGCCTGGTCGAGCGCAAGGTGGTGCGTATCGTCACCCCCGGCACGGTCACCGACGAGGCGCTGCTGGATGAGCGCCGCGACACCCTGCTGATGGCCCTGTCGCGCAGCAAGCAGGGCTATGGCCTGGCCTGGGCCGACCTGGCCGGCGGCCGCTTCCTGGTCAACGAAGTGGAAACCGACGACGCTCTGGAAGCCGAACTGGCCCGTCTGGAACCGGCCGAGCTGCTGGTGCCGGACGAGGAGAACTGGCCGGAGTTCCTGCGCCAGCGCACCGGGGTGCGCCGCCGCGCACCGTGGCTGTTCGACGCCGACAGCGGCCGCCGCCAGCTGCTGGCGTTTTTCAAGCTGCATGACCTGAGCGGCTTCGGCATCGATGACAAGCCGCGCGCGACCGCAGCCGCGGGCGCCCTGCTCGGCTATGTCGAGGAGACCCAGAAGCAGCGCCTGCCGCACCTGACCTCGATCGCGATGGAAACCGCCGGCGAGGCGATCGCGATGAACGCCGCCACCCGCCGCCACCTGGAGCTGGATACGCGCGTGGACGGGGATACCCGCAGCACCCTGCTGGGCGTGCTCGACAGTACGGTCACGCCGATGGGCGGGCGCCTGCTGCGCCGCTGGCTGCATCGTCCGCTGCGCCTGCGCGAGGTGCTGGTGCAGCGCCACCATGCGGTGGAAACCCTGATCGATCGCGGCGCGGACGCCGACATCCGCGAGCAGTTCCGCCGCCTGGGCGACCTGGAACGCATCCTCACCCGCGTTGCGCTGCGCTCGGCGCGCCCGCGCGACTTCTCCACGCTGCGCGACGGCCTGGGGCTGCTGCCGGCCGTGCGCGAGGTGCTGGCACCGCTGGACTCACCGCGCCTGCAGGCCCTGCATGCCGCACTTGGTGAACACGATGCGTGCGCGCAGCTGCTGGCCAGTGCCATCGCCGAAATGCCGCCGCTGAAACTGAGCGACGGCGGCGTGCTGGCTGACGGCTTCGATGAGGAGCTGGACGAGCTGCGCCGCCTGTCCACCCACGCCGACCAGTTCCTGGTGGACCTGGAACAGCGCGAACGCGAAAGCAGCGGCATTCCCACCCTGAAGGTGGGCTACAACCGCGTGCACGGCTACTACATCGAGATCAGCAAGGGCCAGTCCGACCGCGCGCCGGTGCACTACACCCGCCGCCAGACACTGACCAATGCCGAGCGCTACATCACCGAAGAGCTGAAGGCGTTCGAAGACAAGGTGCTGTCCGCGCGCGACCGTTCGCTGTCTCGCGAGAAGTACCTGTACGAGCAGCTGCTGGATACCCTCGGCGAACAGCTGGAACCGTTGAAGCAGTGTGCCGCTGCGCTGAGCGAACTGGACGTGCTGGCCGCCTTCGCCGAGCGCGCGCAGGCACTGGACTGGTCGCGGCCGGAACTGGAAACGGCACCGTGCCTGAAGATCGAGCGTGGCCGCCACCCGGTGGTCGAAGCGGTGCGCGAGCAGCCGTTCGAACCGAACGACCTGGACCTGCATCCGGACCGTCGCATGCTGGTCATCACCGGCCCGAACATGGGCGGTAAATCGACCTACATGCGGCAGAACGCGCTGATCGTGCTGCTGGCCCACATCGGCAGCTTCGTGCCGGCCAGCCGTGCGGTGATCGGCCCGATCGACCGCATCCTGACCCGCATCGGCGCCGGTGACGACCTCGCCCGCGGACAGTCGACCTTCATGGTCGAGATGGCCGAGACCAGCTACATCCTGCATCACGCCACCGCCCATTCGCTGGTGCTGATGGACGAGATCGGCCGCGGCACGTCCACCTACGACGGCCTGGCGCTGGCCGATGCGGTGGCCCGTCACTTGGCCTATCAGAACCGCTGCTACACGCTGTTCGCCACCCACTATTTCGAGCTGACCGCGCTGGCCGACGAACAGTACGAAGGCGGCCGCAGCGGCATCGCCAACGTGCACCTGGATGCGGTCGAGCACGGCGAGGCGCTGGTGTTCATGCACGCGGTCAAGGATGGCCCGGCCAACCGCAGTTTCGGCCTGCAGGTGGCGGCACTGGCCGGCCTGCCGCGCGCCACCGTGGCCCAGGCACGGCGTCGCCTGGCCGAACTGGAGCAGCGCGGCGGGGAGAGCCATGCCGCCGAACTGGCGCCGCAGGCGCTGGATGCCCCGCAGCAGTTCGGGCTGTTCGCCGCGCCATCGAACAAGGCACAGGAAGCGCTGGCGGCCATCGACCCCGATGAGCTGACCCCGAAGCAGGCACTGGAGGCGTTGTACCGCCTGAAGGCGCTGCTCTAGGACTGCCGCGCCCGGCTCCGGCTCCCGCCACGGCGCGGGCGGCCGTCCGAAAGGCTCTGCAAATCCTACTTCACGTTTTAATTGACAGAAACTATCGGCCTGAACGGATCATTCGATTATTCATTTCATCTGGCCCTAGCTAAAGTCGAGTGAAGATGTTCCACCCCCGTCTTCACCCGCAGGAGCCAGCCATGAGCCAGTCCGATAACACCAGTCCCAAGTGCCCGTATCACACCGCTCCGTCGCCGGCAGAAGGCGCCCAGCAGCAGCGTGAACTGAGCACCACGCCGAAGCAGAAGCACGGCGACGATCCGGTCACGCCGATGACCACGGCCTTCGGCGCACCGGTGGTGGACAACCAGAACAGCAGGACCGCTGGCCCGCGCGGCCCGCTGCTGATGGAAGACGTGTGGCTGCTGGAAAAGCTGGCCAACCTCAACCGCGAGATCATTCCCGAGCGCCGCATGCACGCCAAGGGCTCGGGCGCGTTCGGTACCTTCACCGTCACCCACGACATCACCCGGTACACGCGCGCCAAGCTGTTCGAGAAGGTGGGCAAGCAGACCGAGATGTTCGCGCGCTTCACCACGGTGGCCGGCGAGCGTGGTGCCGCCGACGCCGAGCGTGACATCCGCGGCTTCGCACTGAAGTTCTACACCGAAGAAGGCAACTGGGACCTGGTCGGCAACAACACGCCGGTGTTCTTCCTGCGCGACCCGCGCAAGTTCGCCGACCTCAACAAGGCCGTGAAGCGCGACCCGCATACCAACCTGCGCAGCGCGCGCAACAACTGGGATTTCTGGACGCTGCTGCCCGAGGCCCTGCTGCAGGTGACCGTGGTGATGAGCGACCGCGGCATCCCGCGCAGCTTCCGCCACATGCACGGTTTCGGCTCGCATACCTACAGCTTCACCAACGCCGACAGCGAACGCTTCTGGGTCAAGTTCCACTTCGTCAGCCAGCAGGGCATCGAATCGCTGACCGACGCACAGGCGCAGATCCTGGTCGGCCATGACCGCGAAAGCCACGGCCGCGACCTGTTCGCCGCGATCGAGAAGGGCGACTTCCCGAAGTGGAAGCTGTTCATCCAGGTCATGCCGGAGCTGGAAGCGGAAACCTACCGCATCCATCCGTTCGACCTGACCAAGGTGTGGCCGAAGAGCGATTACCCGCTGATCGAAGTGGGCCAGTTCGAACTGAACCGCAACCCGGTCAACTGGTACCAGGACGTGGAGCAGTCGGCGTTTGCGCCGAGCAACCTGGTGCCGGGCATCGGCCCGTCGCCGGACAAGATGCTGCAGGCGCGCCTGTTCGCCTACTCCGATGCGCAGCGCTACCGGCTGGGCGTGAACCATCACCAGATTCCGGTCAACGCCGCGCGCTGTCCGGTGCACAGCAACCACCGCGACGGTGCGATGCGCGTGGACGGCAACTACGGCGGCCTGCCGCACTACGAGCCCAACAGCTACGGCCAGTGGCAGGAGCAGCCGCAGTATCGCGAACCGCCGATGAAGATCCGGGGCGACGCCGACTTCTGGAACTTCCGTGAGGACGACGCCGACTACTTCAGCCAGCCCGGTGCGCTGTTCCGCAGCTACAACCAGGCACAGAAGGACCGCCTGTTCGCCAACACCGCCCGCGCCCTGGGCGATGCGCCGGACTTCATCAAGCAGCGCCACATCGACAACTGCAGCAAGGCCGACCCGGCCTACGGTGCCGGCGTCGCTGCGGCGCTGAAGGCGCTGGCCAGCCAGCCGTCGGATCCGTTCAAGCCGGCGCAGCCGGAAGCGGACTTCCCCACTGCCACCCCGGGCGCCGAAGACATCGAGCTCTGATCGCCCTGCCCCGTGTACGGCACGCCGCCTCCGTGTGGGGCGGCGTCGCCGTTTTAACGGTCCGCGTCGTACCTTCTGCACGCCCAACCCCAATCAAGGATTCCGCAGATGAGCCTGACCGATGAACTTCTCGCCAAACTGCAGGGCGCCCCGCTGCAGCAGGTGTCGCAGCAGCTCGGCATCAGCGACACCCAGGCCTCCGGTGCGATCAGTGCCGCACTGCCGGTGCTGATGGGCGCGCTGGGCAACAACGCCTCGCAGCCGCAGGGCGCGCAGGCGCTGCTCGGCGCACTGCAGAACAACCACAGTGGGCTGGACCTGGGCAGTGTGCTCGGTTCAGTGCTGGGCGGCGGTGGCGGTGGTGCCGCCAGCGACGGCGCCGGCATCCTCGGCCACATCTTCGGCGGCAGCCAGCAGAAGGTGGAAACCGGCCTGGCCCAGGCCACCCAGCTCGACAGCGGCCGCACCAGCCAGCTGCTGCAGATCCTGGCACCGATCGTGATGGCCTTCCTCGCCCAGCGCCTCGGCGGCGGACAAGCCGATGCAGGCGCGCTCAGCCAGGCCCTCGGCCAGGAAAAACAGCAGGTGCAGCAGCAGGGTGGCATCGCCGGTGGCCTGCTCGGCAGCGTGCTGGACCAGGACGGTGACGGCCAGCTCGGTGTCGGCGACCTGCTGAAGATCGGCGGCAGCCTGCTGGGCGGCAAACGCTGAGGCTTGTGTGCGCCGGGCAATGACCCGGCGCACGCCTACAACGCGTCGATATCACCCAGCGCGCGGATCAACCGGCGTGCGCGCTTGTCCGGCTTGTGCTCCGGCGGCTGGAAACCATCGCGTGCGGCGATGCGCAGCGCACGCTGTTCGGCACGGCGCGCCTTGGAGGCCTCGCTCTCGGCATACAGCTGCTGCGCCGCCGGCGCCGGCCCGCGCTGGTCGCTCAGGCCCAGCACCTGGATCTCGAAATGCTCCTCACCACGGTTGACCTGCAAGTGCTCGCCGACGCGCACCGCGCGTGAGGATTTCGGGCGCTGCCCGGCCACGCTGACCTTGCCGGTTTCGATCGCCTGCTTGGCCAGGCTGCGGGTCTTGAAGAAACGGGCCGCCCACAGCCAGATGTCCAGGCGGACACTGGGCGACAGCGGGGAAAGCTCGGTCATCGGCAGGGACTACTCCGTTCGCTTGTTCAGGGGACGCGGGTTGTCGGGGTCGGAGCGGCAGCCGCTGCCGCCGATCAACGTGGGTACGCCAGCAGACAGATCCTGGCGCTGGCTGCCGACCAGGCACTCGGGGCGGTCGGTCGGCCGCACCTGGGTATCGCCCAGCCGGTCACCCGTCGAACATGCGGCCAGGGCGGCGCCGATCAAGGCCAGCGCCACGCTCCGCTTCACCTGCAGTCGTTGATGCATTGCCACATCCCGCAAACCGGCTTGGTGCTAGTGTGCGCCTCCCGGGATTCGATCACCACTCCATGGCCAAAGCGCCGCTTGACCTGACCTCCGGCCCGATCGGGCGCAATCTCCTGTTGTTTTCGCTGCCGATCCTGGCCGGCAACATCGCGCAGTCGCTGAACGGGTCGGTGAACGCGGTCTGGGTCGGGCGATTCCTCGGCGAGGCGGCGTTGACCGCCACCGCGAACGCCAACAACATCATGTTTTTCCTGATCGGCTCGGTGTTCGGCTTCGGCATGGCCTCGACCATCCTGATCGGACAGGCGATCGGCGCGCGCGACATCGCGCAGGCGCGGCGCGTGGTCGGCACCAGTGCCACCTTCTTCATCGGCCTGTCGGTGATCATCGCCATCGCCGGCTGGTTCATGGCCCACCCGCTGCTGGCGGCGATGGGCACGCCGGCCGCCTCGCTGCCGTTGGCCGAGGCCTACCTGCAGATCATCTTCCTGGCGATGCCGACGCTGTACGCGTTCGCCTTCCTTACCGCGGCGCTGCGCGGCGCCGGTGATTCGCGTACGCCGTTCCGTTTCCTGTTGGTGTCGGTGGCCTTGGACATCGTGCTGAACCCGGTGCTGATCTTCGGCATGGGGCCGCTCCCCGCGCTCGGCATCGCCGGCTCGGCGTGGGCCACGCTGATCGCGCAGACGCTGTCGCTGGCCGGCCTGCTGTTGTACATGCGGCACAAGCGCCACACCCTGTGGCTGGGCCGCGCCGACATGCGCCTGTTCAGGCTCGACCTGACCATCCTCAAGGCGCTGGTGATCAAGGGCGTACCGATGGGCCTGCAGATGGTGCTGATCTCGCTGTCGGTGATCCTGCTGATGACCATGGTCAACCAGTACGGCACCGACACCGCCGCGGGCTACGGCGCGTCCCTGCAGCTGTGGAACTACCTGCAGATGCCGGCGATGGCGATCGGCGCGGCGTGCTCTTCGATGGCGGCGCAGAACGTCGGTGCGCAGCGCTGGGACCGCGTACGCGGCACCGCACGCCAGGGCGTGCTGTTCAATTTCCTGCTGACCGGCGCGCTGATCCTGCCGCTGGTGGTGTTCGATCGCCAGCTGCTGGCGCTGTTCCTGCCACCGGCCAGCCAGGCACTGGACATCGCGCGCCACCTCAACCACGTAGTGATCGGCTCGTTCCTGTTCTTCGGCGTCAGCTTCGTGATCTCCGGCGTAGTGCGCTCCACCGGCGCGGTGATTCCGCCGCTGCTGATCCTGGCCGGCTCGCTGTGGGGCGTGCGCGTGCCGTTTGCCGAACTGCTGCAACCGTACTGGGGCGCCGACGCGATCTGGTGGAGCTTCCCGGTCAGCTCGTTCGTGTCCATGCTGCTGTCGCTGGCGTATTACCGCTGGGGCGGCTGGCGCAAGGCGAAGATGATCGGCAAGCCTTCGCACGCTGAGGAACTGGCCACGCCGTCGGAGATTCCGGCCTGTCCGCCGTCGCCGGTGGCCGACCCGGATGCCGCGCTGGAGTCAGCCCCGCCACGGTGAGGTGGGTGCGGACCGTTGGTCCGCACAGGCCTGTCAGCCGAGCATGGGCTCGGCTCTATAGAAGACGGTCAGCGCTTCTTCTTCTTCGCCGCATTGAACGCCGCCGCCGCGCGCAGCAGTGCCTTCAACGCCGCGGAATCGGGCATCGCACCTTCATGGATGTCGATCGCACGCCGCGTGTTGCCCTCCAGGCTGGCGTTGAACAGGCCCTTCGGGTCCGCCAGCGCGGCACCGTTGGCGAAGGTCAGTTTCACTGCCTGCTTGTAGGTTTCGCCGGTGCACAGGATGCCGTTGTGCTCCCACACCGGTGTACCGCGCCACTTCCAGGCTTCCTGCACGTCCGGCAGCGCTTCATGGATCAATGCACGCACGCGTGCCAGCGTTTCGCCGCGCCAGTCCCCCAGCGCGGCGATGCGTGCATCGATCAGTTCGGCCGCCGGTGTTCCGGCATCGTCAGGGTTGGGAGCATGCGTGGCCATCAGGGACTCTCGTCGGGAAGGGAAACGGAATGCCGGGCTTACATGCGCTCGCCGGGCAGCGCAGCGGCCTGGCGCACCCAGTCCAGGAACTGCGCTTCATCCAACAGGCCGGATTCGTGGATGTGCAGGTAGCGCGTGTCGGCGCTCCTGGAGGGCTCCGGTGGCACCGGCGTCAAGGCCGCGCCGCGGAAAAAGGCCACCTTGATGTAGCGCGTGAAGCAATGGAAGCTGAGAAACCAGCCTGCGCCCGCAGCCACCGCATACATCGGCGAGTTCCACTTCACCGCCTTGTGCACCCCGGGTACGGCCCGTTCGATCAGGGCATCCAGCCGTGCGCCGATCGGACGTTTCCAATCCGGCATTGCGGCGATGTACGCCTGCACCGGAGCATCGCCCTCGCCCTTGGCGATCTGCGGGTTGCCACCGGTGAGCAGCGCGGGCACAGCGGTGGGTGCGGTTCGCTTGGCAGGCATCGCACGGTACGACCATCGGAATGACGCTGCAGCCTAGCGCGGCCTGTGCCGGGCGTCACGGCGCAGTGCGCCATCGGCTCAGTCCGCCTGCCGCGCGCGGAACCGGCGCCACTCCGGCAGCTGGCGGTGGCGGCGCAGCGAGCGCATCAGCACCGCCATCACAAGGCCGAACAGCGCTCCGGCCGACAGGCCTGCCACCAGCAACAGCACCAGCGGGCGCTCGCTGCCCTGCCAGAGCATCAGCCACATCAGCGCGGTCCAGAACAGCCCGAACAGCAGGCCCTGCACCAGCGCATTGGTACCGAAACCAGCCAGGATCGGGGGCGGCAGTGCGATGCCTGCGCGCCACAGCAGCCGATGCAACAGCGGCGCCGACTGCGCGCGTGCCAGCCCCTTGTCATCAAGAAAGCGCAGCGCCGATTGGATCACGACGGGATAGTGCGGATTGACGTCATTCATCACCCGATCGTGGCCGATGCAATGCCGGAAACGCAAACGGCCACCCGAAGGTGGCCGTCGCGGCAACAACCGAAGTTGTTTATCAGGCCTTCTCGGCCAGACGGGCAGCCTTGGCGGCAGCAGCGGCAGCCAGGTCTTCCTTGATGCGGGCAGCCTTGCCTTCCAGGCCACGCAGGTAGTACAGCTTGCCGGCGCGGACCTTACCACGACGCTTCACTTCGACCGAGTCGATGATGGCGCTGTGGGTCTGGAAAACGCGCTCGACGCCGTAGCCGTGCGAGATCTTGCGCACGGTGAACGAGGAGTTCAGGCCGGCGTTCTTGGTGGCGATGACGACGCCTTCGTAGGCCTGCACGCGCTCGCGGCTGCCTTCCTTCACCTTCACGTTGACGACAACGGTGTCGCCCTGGCTGAACTTCGGCAGTTCACGGGTGATCTGGGCGGATTCGAATTCCGCGACGATGGACTTGTTCAGCTTGCTCATGGGTTACACCGATTCTTGTTCGGGTGGGCGTGTCGTATCGACAACGTGGGCTCATGCAGTCACCGGACTGTGCTGCACGTTTGTTTTGGGTACTGCGCGCGCCAACCGGGGCTGGCGGGAATTGGCCATGATAGCCGATAAAGCCAGCCCTGCGCTAGGGGCTGGCCTTGGGTTTCCGGGCCTGGCGGGCCTGGTCCAGCAGTTTGCGGTCGGCCTTGCCCAGCGCCTGTTCATCCAGCAGGTCCGGGCGTCGCTGGGCAGTCCGGAGCAGCGACTGCTGGCGGCGCCAGGCGGCGATGGCTGCGTGGTTGCCCGAGCGCAGCACCTCCGGCACGTCTCCCAGCGGGTGCTGGGCCGGCTGGCTGTAATGCGGGCAGTCGAGCAGGCCGAGGTCGCCCTCGAAGCTGTCCTGCGCCGCCGACTCCGCATCGTTGAGGGCCCCCTCCTGCAGGCGGGCCACGGCGTCGATGATCACCGCCGCGCCCAGCTCGCCCCCGGACAGCACGTAGTCGCCGAGGGAGATTTCCTCGTCGACATTGGCCTCCAGGAAACGCTCGTCGATGCCCTCGTAGCGGCCACAGAGCAGGACCATGCGCGGCAGCGCCGCCAGCTCCCGCACCTTGGCCTGGGTCAACCGCGCGCCCTGCGGGCTGAGGTAGATCACCCGCGCCGGGGTTGGATCGGCATCGCGGATCGCCTGCAGGCAGGCCTGCAGCGGCTCGATCAGCATCACCATGCCCGGGCCACCGCCGAACGGACGGTCGTCCACCCGGCGATAGTTGCCTTCGGCGTAATCACGGGGGTTCCAGCCATGCAGGCTGAACAGCCCCTTCTCCCGCGCGCGCCCGACCACGCCCAATCCAGCGGACTGGGCGAGGAACTCGGGGAACAGGGTGATGACGTCGAAACGCATGCGTCTGCTCAGAACTCGGGATCCCAGTCGACCACGACCAGATTGGCCTCGAAATCGACCGATTTGACGAAGTCCGGCAGCACGAACGGGATCATCCGCTCGCGGTCACCACGGACCACCACCACATCATTGGCGCCGGTGCTGAACAGGTGCGAGACCTGGCCCAGGGCGACGCCCTCGGTGGTCGTCACGTCCAGGCCTTCCAGGTCCACCCAGTAGTACTCATCGGGCTTCGGTGGCGGCAATGCACTGCGGGCCACGTAGATTTCGGTGCCGCGCATCGCTTCGACCACGTCGCGGTCCTCGACGCCCGGGAAACGGGCGACCAGGTGCTTGCCGCTGTCACGGCCACGCACACCTTCTATCGTGGTTTCCACGCCGGACGGGCTGCGCACGATCCACGGCTGGTAACGGAAAATGGCGGAACGTGGCTCGGTCCAGGACTCGAGCTTGATCTCGCCGCGCACACCAAAAGCGCCGACAACCCTGCCCAGCAGGATGCGGCGCTCGATATCTTTCATCTGCTTCAACCAAGAGGGCCACGCCGAAGCGTGGCCCGTCAGGATCAGGCCGCAGCGGCCTGGGACTTGGTCGCTTCCTTGATCAGGTTGCGGACCTTGTCGGTCGGCTGGGCGCCGTTCTTGACCCAATGGTCAACACGGGCCAGGTCCAGTTCGATGCGCTTCTCGGCGCCCTGGGCGACCGGGTTGTAGAAGCCAACGCGCTCGATGTTGCGGCCGTCGCGCGCGCTGCGCACGTCGGTGACGATGATGTGGTAGAACGGACGCTTCTTGGCGCCGCCGCGGGTCAGTCGGATCTTGACCATGGTGTTTTTCCTATTGCCCAGTCGCCAGGATGGCGAGGTAAGCGGGCGATTATAGCGGCAGACCCCGGCCTAGCCAACCCCATATGACGCCGCGCCCTCACGGTAGCGCCGGGCCATGCCCGGCGGCTTTTGTTCAGCAATGTGATCAACTTCTGACTTACCCCGCCGACGTCCCCATGGCGATAACGTCAACGTGCTCCAGCGACAGGCGCCCGATGCATGTCCAGCACATCTACCTCGTGCCGCTGCAGCAGGTCGTCAAATGCATCGCCGCCAATCCGCTCGACAAGTTGCCGCTCGGATTCGTGGATGGCGATGCACTGCAGCCAATTGATCGCCACGGGCGGAACCTCCAACCCTGGAAAACTTGCGTCATTCCAGAAGAAGGGCAGCACCAGATAGACGTGCGGCATCCGGGTCGATGGGAAGTAGTCCTGCAGGATGTCGGGAATCACGCAGCCCGGCCACACCGCCGCACGATCACGCATGATTGCAAAGGCGGTCGAGGCGACCACGTTGTCCCAGTGCTGCGTGTCATCTTCCGCACACGCGCACAGCTCGACGCGGGTTTCCAGCTCGTGCCCCTCTGAATGACGTAAAGCAAAATCCGATAGTCCGATAGTCCGATGGACGAGATGGACTTCAGCCCTGCTTCCGGCGAGTTGGACGTCGTAAGGATATCGACCGAACGCAGGCGATGATCATCGTGAAAGGTCTGGACCTTGGGCCGCGCCTCACCGCCCATGATCTTGATTGCGTGCATCGCTACCGCGCGATGCTGCTCGGTGACCGTACTCATATCGGATTGGAACCCCGGTGCGTTGTTCGCTGCGGCGGCATCCGCCGGGCATGGCCCGGCGCTACCAGCTGCAACGCTTCAAGGTAGCGTGCGGCCATGCTTGGCGACCGGCAGCCCGCGCGCCTCGTTCAGGAGAGCGGCTGCCAGGCCACCGCCGCCAGCACCGCCCTGCCCTGTTCAGCCAGCGTCTGCGAGCCGGGCAGGACATGTCCGTCGATGGCCTCCAGTGCCCACAGGCCGCTGGCGTTGCAGGCAAAAGCGGCCTTCACACTGCCTAGTTCAGCCAGCGCCAACGGCCGCGTCAACTGCGCATCGGGCCAGTGCCGCTTCAGCAGCGCCTCAGCCGTACCGCGCAGGGCCGGCGCCTGCGGCCAGAGCAGCCGTTCACCATCGTGCACGGCCAGGTTCCAGGTACTGCCTTCACTCACTTCGCCATCGGCGGTCACGAACAGCACGTCGTCGAATCCTTCGGCCATCGCCGCGCGGCGCTCGGCGAACAGGCCGAAGGTGCCCACATGCTTGAGCTGCGGCAGCTCGCGCTGCCAGGTCACGCTGCGCACACGCTTGGAGGCGGTCAGCGTCACCGGCGCTGAAACCGCCACCAGCACGTCCACCGGCACCGCCGCCAGCGGATTGCGGAAATCGAAGCGGCGCGAGTACACCGTCACCCGCAGCGAGGCATCGGCCAGGCCGGCCTGCCGCAGCGCCTGCGCCATCCAGCCCCGCACCTGCGCCGTATCCAGTTTGCTGCCGAACAGTTCGCGCGTGGCCTGCGACAGCCGCGCCAGATGCAGGTCCAAGCCCTGCGCTGCGCTGTCGCGCACTTGCAGCGAAGTGAAGTGGCCGTAGTTCACCAGCGCCGGCAGCAGATCCTCCACCTGCGCCGCCCGGCCGTTGCAGCTCACCATCATGGCAACAGTGCCTGCGCCTGCTCCCACATGCCGCGCAGCACGTCGGCGGCCGGCTGCGCCGGCGCCATCCACGCCGACTGCCCGGCCCAGGCCTGCATCGCCGCCAGGCGGTTTTCCTGCGCGGCCTGCTTGCGCATCGGCGCGGTCAGCCCACGCTGCACCGGGTATGGACGCGGCGCGGGGGCTCCTTCTGCGGCAGCGGCGCGCACATAGGGTGTCGCCAGGCCACGACCCAGGCGACCGCTGAAGGCACGGGTCGGCCAAGTGTCTTCCGGTTCGCTGGCGGCCAGCCCATCAGCCCACGCCGAAGCGATCGCCGCTTCGGGCGTGCGCAGGAAGGCGGTGCCGATCTGCACGGCGCTGGCCCCCAGCGTGAGTGCGGCAGCGATGCCACGGCCGTCGGCGATGCCGCCTGCGGCAATCACCGGAATCTGCAGGTGATCGGCCAGGCGCGGCAGCAGTGCGAACAACCCGACCAACTGGCGCTCGGCCATCGCCGGATCGAACGCGCCACGATGGCCGCCGGCCTCCGCGCCCTGCGCCACCACCGCATCGGCACCGGCGTCCTGTGCCGCGCGCGCTTCGGACAAGGTGGTGGCACAGGCGATCCAGGCGATGCCGGCGTCCTTCAGCTGCTGCACGTGATGCGGCAACAGCACGCCCATGATGGTCGAGGCGACCGCCGGGCGCGCGGCCAGCAGTGCGGCGAACTGTTCTTCGAAGTCGGCGGGCGCGGCGTCGGCGGCACTGGCGGGCACGTCCGGGCCCCACTGCGCGAGGAAGGCGCGGCTGGCGGCTTCGGCGGCAACATCACGGGTCGGTGCGGGATCGGGCACCCACAGGTTCACCTGAGCCGGGCCGGTCGAAGCGGTGCGGAATTCGTCCATCCAGCGACCGATATCGGCCGAAGAGGACAACACCGCGCCCATCGCGCCCATGCTGCCGGCGTTGGCCAGCGCGGCCGACAACGGCACCGGGCAGGCGCCGGCCATCGGTGCCAGCAGGATTGGAACGGAAACGCCAAAGCGCCGGCAGAACGCCTCGGCGCGGGAAGCTACAGCGGAACTCTGCATGACGGCCCATCATTTTGGACAGGCCCCCATGGTGCGCGCAGGGCGGGGGTAGAGTCGAGCCTGCCCGGCGGCTTGTTGCGTCGCCTGCGCGCCGCCGCCCGAGCACAGGCTCGGGCGCTACATCAGACTGCGACCGGGGCCGTCATCAACGGAACGGCATGCCGCGGCCACCCATAGCGCCCATCATGCCCTTCATGCTGCGCAACATGCCCTTCATGCCGCCGCCGGCCATCTTGCTCATCATCTTTTCCATCTGCATGTACTGCTTCATCAGCTTGTTGACGTCGGCCGGTGTCACGCCCGAGCCCTTGGCAATGCGCGCGCGACGCGAGCCGTTGAGCAGGTTCGGGTTGCGCCGTTCCTTCTTGGTCATCGAGTTGATGATGGCGATCATGCGCGGCACTTCCTTGCCCTGGCTGACCTGCTGCTTCAGATGATCGGGGATGTTGCCCAGGCCCGGCAGCTTGTCCATCAGGCCACCGATGCCACCCATGTTCTGCATCTGCTCCAGCTGGTCGCGCATGTCGTTCAGGTCGAACTTCTTGCCCTTGGCGACCTTCTCGGCCAGCTTGGCCGCCTTGTCCTTGTCGACCTGCTGCTCGACCTGCTCGACCAGCGACAGCACGTCGCCCATGTCGAGGATGCGGCTGGCGATACGGTCGGGATGGAACACGTCCAGGCCTTCCGGCTTCTCGCTCACACCGACGAACTTGATCGGCTTGCCGGTGATGTAGCGCACGCTCAGCGCGGCGCCGCCGCGGGCATCACCGTCAGTCTTGGTCAGCACCACGCCGGTCAGCGGCAGCGCATCGCCGAAGGCCTTGGCGGTGTTGGCCGCGTCCTGGCCGGTCATGGCGTCGACCACGAACAGCGTTTCAGCCGGATTCACCGCCGCGTGCAGGGCCTTGATCTCGGCCATCATCGCTTCGTCGATGGCCAGGCGGCCGGCGGTATCGACCAGCAGCACGTCCACGAACGACTTGCGCGCATCGTCGATGGCCGCGCGCACGATGGCTTCCGGCTTCTGGTCGGCGCTGGACGGGAAGAACAGCACGCCCACCTGCTCGGCCAGGGTCTTGAGCTGCTCGATCGCGGCCGGGCGGTAGACGTCGGCCGACACCACCATCACCTTCTTCTTGCGCTTTTCCTTCAGGTGCTTGGCCAGCTTGCCGACCGTGGTGGTCTTGCCGGCACCCTGCAGGCCTGCCATCAGGATGATGGCCGGAGCGGGAACGTTGAGGTTCAGGTCGCTGGCTTCGGCGCCCATCACGGCGGTCAGCTCGTCGCGCACGACCTTGATCAGGGCCTGGCCCGGGGTCAGCGACTTCAGCACTTCCTGGCCGACTGCGCGTACCTTGATGCGCTCGATCAGCGCCTGCACCACCGGCAGCGCGACGTCGGCTTCGAGCAGTGCGATGCGCACTTCACGGGTCGCCTCGCGGATGTTCTCCTCGGTCAGGCGGCCACGGCCACGCAGGCGCTCGATGGTGCCGGAAAGGCGCTGGGTCAGGGACTCGAACATGCGGCGCAACCTGTCTGAAAGCGGGGGACAATAAGGCAGACAGTATAACGGGTCCGGCCGTCGCCCCGGACTGCGACCACAGGGCCGTCGCCAGCATCACAGGGGTATGCGAAACTGCAACGATGACAATCGTTCTCATCGCCGTCCTGCTCTACCTGGCTGCCAGTGCCCTGCTGGTGCGCGCGCTCGGCCGCGATGAAACCACCGGCTCGCCCACCTGGCTGTGGCCCGCCCTGCCGGCGATGCTGCTGCATGGCGGTTACCACGTGATGGTGGCGATGCGTACCACCGGCGGGCCGGACATGCACTTCTTCGCCGCGCTGTCGCTGGTCGGCCTGGGCATGGCCTGGCTGACCTCGCTGGTCGGCGCGCGCGGGCGGATGTCGGCGCTGGGCGTGGTGGTGTTCCCACTGGCTGCCGTGCTGCTGCTGGCCTACCACGGCTACGGCCACGAGCCGAGCAAGGTGCTGGGCTGGCGCCTGGCCAGCCACGCCTGGCTGGCCCTGCTGGCCTATGCCACGCTGAGCATCGCCGCCCTGCTGGCGATCATGCTGTGGCTGCAGGAGCGCGCGCTGCGCCGCCGCGAGTTCCGGCCATGGCTGCGCGCGCTGCCACCGCTGGCTGACCTGGAGTCGCTGCTGTTCCGGGTGATCACCGTCGGCTTCGCGCTGCTGACCCTGACCCTGGTCACCGGCGTACTGTTCGTCGATGACCTGCTGGCGCAGAAGCTGGTGCACAAGACCGTGCTGAGCGTGCTGTCGTGGATCGTGTTCGGCGTGCTGCTGATCGGCCGCCGCCGCTACGGCTGGCGCGGCATGAAGGCGGTGCACTGGACGCTGGCGGCGATGCTGTTGCTGCTGCTGGCGTTCTTCGGCAGCCAATTCGTGATCGAGCTGGTGTTCGGGCATACGCGATAGGCCGTGTGCCGACCAACGGTCGGCACCCCCCCGGTACTGCAGGCCACCGGCCGTTCCCACCCACCCCGGTACTGCAGGCCACCGGCCGCCCCCACCCACCCTGGTAGTGCCGGCCGCTGGCCGGCAGCCACGCAATGCGCGGACGCTGCCGCCGGTCAGGGAATCGGCTGCGCCAGGATTTTCCGGACCGAACGACCGCTGTTGGTGAGGATGTCATCAACCTGCCAGCACCCCTGCCCCTGGCGCACCATCGGCAGGCGGGTCAGGTAAGCCTTCTTCCACACCGAGTAGCGCATCTCAACCTGGCCGGCGGTGGCCGACGCCTCTTCCCAGCTGTAGCGCACCGGCGTTTCGATGTCGCCGTCCTGCGCATCCAGCCACGGATCGGAATCGATCGTGCAGATGCCCTCCTCGCGCTGTTGGCAGGCGCGCTCATCACGCAGCGCCTTGCCGAAGGCCACGCTGACCAGCGCGGCCGGCGGCTCCAGCAGATCACCGTTGCCGGTCGTCGCCTCGTAGAAAGCGCGGGCGACAGCCGCAGGCTCCTGGCAGGCGGGTGCAGCCTGTGCTGCTGGCGCCAGCAGCAGGCCGGCAATCATCAACATCCCTGTCTTTCGCATGTCCAATCCCTTTGGTCGTGATGGCGATCTCTTGTAGAGCCGAGCCCATGCTCGGCTGCTTTCCAGCATAAGCCGAGCGCAGGCTCGGCTCTACTTACAGCCCGTAACGCTCGATCACGTCCAGATGCGGCTGGCGATCCTGGTCACAGGCTTCAGCCAGGCGCAGCCAGCAATGCGGATGCGGCCACGTCGCGGTCTGCTGCTGGAGGAAGCGGTGCAGCGCCAGCGGCGCATGGTCCTGCGGCTGGGCGACGGTGAACAGCAGGCCGGGCAGCGTGCCCTCCTCCCTATCGGGATCGGTGACGGTGTAGTCCGGGCGGCTGTGCGACCACACCTTCCAACCCTGTGCTTCGGCCGCCTCGACGAAGGCATTCCACGCCTCTTCGCCCGGGTGCGCGCCATCGATCATCCAGCTGCGGGCGAAGCCGCCGCGCTCCAGCACATGCACCTGCGAGTAGGTCGGGATGAAATGCTCGCGCGCTTCCTCCTCCTCGGGTGCCGGATGCACCAGCGCGGCATCGAACACCACCCAGTCGCCCACCTGCTGGGCGCGGTTGGACGGCGCGTTCTCGACGATGCGCGCGGTCACCGGACCGCTGCGACGGGCGTAGTACTCCATCGGCTCGCCGTTCTCTTCGCTGCGGATGATCACCCAGCCCCATGGCTCCTCGACCACACCTTCCTGGCTGGACAATTCCATGCCAAGCGCCGCCGCCGAGCGGCGCACGGCGTCCCAGTCGCGCGCCGCGCTGGCTGCGCTCATGTGGTTCCAATGCGCGGCATTGGGCTCCTCCAGCAGCTCCACCAGCTGTGCATAACAGGCCTGGGCGTCGCTGAAACGGCCGGTTTCCATGTACATACGCGCCAGCGTGCCGCGCGCGCCGTGCGAGCCCGGAGACAGCTCCAGAAGCGATCGGGCCGCCTGCTCCAGCGCCGGCCAGTCGGACACGCGGCGTGCACGCTGCACCTCGCACCAGTGCGCGAACACCGGCACGCTGCCGCGATAGAGATCGGCCAGCTGGCGCAGTCCGTCGTCGTCGCCCTGTTCGGCCAGCCAGCGCATCAGCGTGTAGGCCGCGGGGCCATCGTGCTGCGCATGGCCGCGCACGAACCGCCACAGCAGCGACCGCGCCTCGGCCTGCGCGCCGCAGGCATTCAGTGCCGAGGCGGCCATGTCGGCCAGCGCCTCGTCATCGGGCAGCTCGGCATGCGCCTGCAGCAACCACTGCGCTTCGCGCTCGGGATCGCGCGACTGGTTCTGTTCGCCCTGCGCGTCCAGCCATGCCAGCAGCTCGCCGGCCGGCACCGGCAGCGGCGCGGCGTCCGGCAATGCCTCGATGCGCGCGGCCAGGCCGGCCACCAGGGCCGCGGCACCACGGTCCTGGCGCAGCTGCGCCAGATGGGTGCGGGCCAGTTCCAGCTGCCGCAGTGCGACCCAGCGCGCGCCACGCTGCAGCGCCAGCTCCAGGCTCAGCGCCGCCACTTCGATCAGCAGGCGATGCGAACCAACCCGGGCGAAGTGCTCGATGATCGTGTTGAAGCGCGTGCCCAGGTCCCAGCTGTTGCGCGCAGGATCCCGCTGACAGAGCGCTGCCGCGGTGTTTGCCCACAGCCGCCAGTAGTTCGGGGTCAGTTCGCTCCACGGCACCAGCTGCTGCAGCGCCTCTTCGTCGCGGCCCAGCTGGGCCAGCGCCCAGGCCTTGGACAGGCGGCGCGGCACCGTGCAGTTGGCCGGCTCGTACTCTCCGGACGCAGCAACTTCGGCCTCCCGCTTTTCGATCAGCGCCAGTGCCTCATCGGCACGGCCCATGCCCAGCAGGATCTTGATCTGCATCTCCGGGAAGCTGTCGAACACTTCCTTGCCACAGGCCTCCACGGCATCGGCCTGCACCTGCAGGTAATCCAGTGCCGCCTGGCCACGGCCATCATCAAGCAGCGCATCGGCCTTCTCGCAGCTCAGGCACTGGAAACAGGCCCAGCTCGGGTCGATGCGACCCAGTGTTTCATCGCAGACCTCGATGCGCTCGGGCACCCAGCCCGGGCCATCGATGTTGCCATAGCAGGCGGCCAGGTCCTGGGTCACGCAGATCGACTGCGGGCATTCCAGCGTGTCCTCGCGGTGCGCGCGTTCAAACAGCGCTACGGCTTCGCCGAGTGCGCTTTCGCCTTCCACGCGGTTGCCGACGCGGTTGCGCAGCGCCCAGTGGCCGACATAGACGTCAACCCACGGGTTGTCCAACGCCTTGCCCAATGCGCGCGCTTCGGGCAGCAGCGCATCGACGCGGTCGATCTGCAGTTCACTGACCTCGTCGGCGAGACGGTTCAGCAGGTGCGCGTTCTGCGCCTGGCCGGCCTGGCGCAGGTCACCCTGCAGCTTTTCGACCCAGTTCCAGATGTCCATGGGGGTAATTGCTCCTGTCTAGCGAAGGCTGGATGAGAAGGTGCGGTGCTCAGCGCAGCATCTGCTGCAGGGCACCGGCGATATCGGTAAAGGCGCCGTTGAGATCCGGGCCGGGCGTAGCGTTCGCGCGTGCCAGCGGGCGGCCCTGCGCGGCGACGATGACTTTCAGCGAGCGCAGCAGGCGGGCTGCGGCCTCGGCCTGCGGATGGCCCTCGCGCTGGGCGCGCAACAGCGCCTGCACCGCCGGGTTGTCGAGGTTGAGGTACAGCCGCGATGGTGCGCGTGATTCGATGCGCGCGGTGAACTGGCGCGCCAGGCGCAGCGCGGCCATCGAGACGCGCTTGTCGTTCTCGTCGTCTTCCAGCCGCTGCTTCAGCTCGGCCTCGCGGTCGGGCACCACCACCACCGGCAGCGCCTCCGGGCTGAAGCGTGCCGGCAGCAACTGTTCGCCGTCACCCAGTTGTTCGCGCAGCCAGGCCAGCTGCGCCTCGTCGAGGCTGTCATCACTGCGGAACAGCGCACGGTTGCCCTGCTCGGTACCCAGCTCGACCAGGCGCAGGCCCTTGGCCTGTGCCCAGCGTCGCAGGAACGGCACCACCGCGTAGCGATGGCCATGCGCGACCGGTACGCCCATCGCGCGGAACAGCATCTCTTCAAAGCCACCGCCGTTGTCGAGGATGACATGCACGGCACCGCGCGCCGGCAACGCGCTGGCCGGCAGGTCGCCCTGCGAGGTCGGCACCCGCACATGCTCCATCAGCAGTTCGAACAGGCGCTCATCGCACAGTGCCGCACCCAGCAGCGCCTCGTTGTGGCGGGTCAGCACGCGCCGCCAGGCTTCCGGCTGCTGTTTCGCGACGTCGGCCAGGCCGTCGATCAGCGCCTCCAGCAGTGCATGCTGCACCGCGCGGTACTGGTCATCGCGCTGCAGGTCTTCGCGGCTGGCGGTGGGCGTCAACCGCGAGGATTCGATCACTCCGCCGATGAAACCGGCCCACGGCGGCAGCAGGTCGCGCGCGTCGTCATCCAGCAGCATGCCGCGCACGAACACCGACAGGTTGCGGTTGTCGCTGGTGCCATAGGTGGCGCCGTCCTGCACCCACAGCAGGCCGGTGGCATCGCTGTTGCCATCGGCACGCAACGGCACGGTGACGATCGGCTCGAAATCATGCTCGAACCGCGCGGCGAACTGCAGCGCCTGGCGGCGGGCCTGCACCGGATGCACGGCAACATCCCCCTGATCGCGCCACGGTGGCGGCTCGGGATTGATCGCCTCGGTCGCAGCGCCAATGAAGATCGGCTCGGACAGCAGCGCGCAGTAGCGGCCCAGCACCTCGTGCAGGCGCGCCTCGTTGGCCAGCGGCAGGAAATCAGGATGCAGCTCCAGCTCCACCTCGGTGCCGACCGCACGTGCCGGCACTTCGCTTACCGTGTACTGCTCGGCATTGCTGGACACGTACAGATGGCCCAGGTCCGGGGTCTGGTACGAGGTGGTGCGCACGCTGACCCGGCGCGCCAGCACGAAGGCCGACAGGAACCCGAGTCCGAACATGCCGATCAGGCCCTCATCGTCCTCGCCGCCCTGTCGCAGGCCACGGGTATAGCCGACGCCGACGGTGGCCAGGTAATCGTGGATCTCCTGGCGGGTCAGGCCGGCACCGGTATCGGAGATGCGCAGCACGCCGGCACCGGCATCGACCTGCACCGAGATGCGCGACGGCACTGCGACGCCGGGCTGTTCGATGCGGCGGCGGATGATCGAGTCGTGCGCGTTCTGCACCAGTTCGCGCAGCGCCACCACCGGGGTGGAATACAGGTGCTTGCCCAGCACCGTCATCAGTCCATTGAGATCGACCCCGGCGCGACGGATCTCGGCGTTGGGGGCGGTGAGCGCGGTGTCCTGCATGTAATCGTTTACTCCTGGGCACGGAAAGACGCCAGAGGGCGTCTTCGTCGAGCGGGAAAAACTAGCACAGTGAAGCTGACCGTTACTGCATTGGACACTTGTAGAGCCGAGCCCATGCTCGGCTGCTGTTCGACCACCAGTCGAGCATGGCTCGACTCCACAGAAAGCAGCCGAGCGTGGGCTCGGCTCTACAGGGCTGGCATCACGCCGCGTCGATGGCCTCGGACAGGCGTTCTACCGCGATCACTTCCATGCCTTTCACCGAGCCGCCCTTGGGCGCGTTGGCCTTGGGCACGATGGCGCGCTTGAAACCATGGGTGGCCGCCTCGCGCAGGCGGTCCTCGCCATTGGGCACCGGGCGGATCTCGCCGGACAGGCCAACCTCGCCAAAGGCAATCGTCTTTTCCGCCAGCGGCCGATCTTGCAGCGACGACAGCACCGCCAGCAGCACCGGCAGGTCGGCGGCGGTCTCCTGCACGCGGATGCCGCCGACCACGTTGACGAACACGTCCTGGTCGCCGACCAGCACGCCGCCGTGCCGATGCAGCACCGCCAGCAGCATCGCCAGGCGGTTCTGCTCCAGGCCGACCGCGACACGGCGCGGGTTCGACAGCGGCGATGCATCGACCAGCGCCTGCACCTCCACCAGCAGGGGCCTCGTGCCCTCGCGGGTGACCATCACGCAGCTGCCCGGCTGATGGGTGCTGCCGCCGGACAGGAAGATGGCCGATGGATTGGAGACTTCCTTCAGGCCCTTGTCCCCCATCGCGAACACGCCCAGTTCGTTCACCGCACCAAACCGGTTCTTGAAGGCGCGCAACAGGCGGAAGCGGCTGCCGCTCTCGCCTTCGAAGTACAGCACCGCATCAACCATGTGCTCCAGCACGCGCGGGCCGGCGATGCCGCCCTCCTTGGTGACGTGGCCGACCAGGAACACCGCAGTGCCGGTTTCCTTGGCAAAGCGCACCAGCCGTGCCGCGCTCTCGCGCACCTGGCTTACGGAGCCGGGCGCCGCGGTCAGCGTTTCGGTCCACAGGGTCTGCACCGAGTCGGCCACGATCAGCCGCGGGCCGGCCTTGGCCGCGTGCTGCAGGATCGACTCGACGCCGGTCTCGGCCAGCGCATTGACGCCGTCCAGCGGCAGCTCCAGGCGATGCGCACGGCCAGCCACCTGGGCCAGCGACTCCTCGCCGGTGACGTACAGCACTGGCAGTTCAGCGGCCATCTTCGCCACCGCCTGCAGCAGTAGCGTCGACTTGCCGATGCCCGGGTCGCCGCCCACCAGCACCACCGCGCCTTCGACCAGGCCGCCGCCCAGCACGCGGTCGAACTCGCCGATGCCGGTGGAGACCCGGCGATGCTCGGTCTGCTCCACGTCTTTCAGCGCGGTGATCTTCGGCGGGTCGATCTTCCCGGCCCAGCCGGCCCGCCGCGAGGCCGGCGCCTTGGCCGCCGCCGCGCTCTCCAGCACGATCTCCGACAACGAGTTCCAGGCGTTGCACTCGGTGCACTGCCCCTGCCACTTGCTGAATTCGGCGCCGCATTCATTGCAGACGTAGGCGGTGCGGGCTTTTGCCATCGGATGATTTCCAGCAATGGGAACAGGCGTGGCAGGATAGCCGAGCCGGGTCGCAGGTGCTGCGACCGCTCAAGTCCCGTCCACCCGCGCCGATAGCTGTCGCGGGCGTGCGCCTTGCGGGCGCCCCTCCCTCTCCCTCTGGATTCAACATGACTGGCAGTTACAGTCAGAGCCTGGTCGCCATCTCGCTGCTGGTGGCCATTCTTGCTTCGTACACGGCGCTGGACATGGCCGGCCGCCTGGCCACGGCCGAGGGGCGCGTGGCACGCTGGTGGCTGGCGGGTGGCGCGGCGGCCATGGGCCTGGGGATCTGGTCGATGCATTTCATCGGCATGCTTGCCTTCGACCTGCCGATTCCGGTCGGCTACGACCTGGGCATCACTCTGTACTCGCTGGCCGTCTCGATCGGCGCTTCGGCCTATGCGCTGTGGCTGGTGTCGCGCCCCAGCCTGCCGTGGCGGCAGCTGCTGGCCGGTGCGGTACTGATGGGCCTGGGCATTGCCACCATGCACTACCTGGGCATGGCCGCGATGCGCATGCAGCCGGGCATCGACTATCACCCCGGCTGGTTCGCCGCCTCCATTGCGGTGGCCATCGGTGCCGCAGGTGCGGCGTTGTGGATCGCCTTCCGGCTGCGCGCCGAGCAGCGCAACACCCTGCTGCTGCGCGCGCTCGCATCGCTGGTGATGGGCCTGGCCATCGTCGGCATGCATTACACCGGCATGGCGGCGGCGCGCTTCCCCGAAGGCAGCATCTGTGGCGCCGTCGGCAGCGGCGGCATCGACACGCGCTGGCTGGCGGTGCTGGTGATCGTCACCACCGTGGCCACGCTGGGCATCGCCCTGGTGGCCTCGCTGTTCGACCGGCAGATGCGCGTGCGCACCGGGCTGCTGGCCGATTCGCTGGCGCACGCCAACGACAAGCTGATCCAGGCGGCACTGCACGACCCGTTGACCCAGCTGCCCAACCGCATGCTGCTGCAGGACCGCATCGAGCAGGCCATCGAGAAGGCGCGGCGACGCAATCATGCGGTGGCGGTGATGTTCTGCGACCTGGACGGCTTCAAGGCGGTCAATGATGCCTTTGGCCACCAGCTTGGCGACCGCCTGCTGGTGGCGGTGGCGCAGCGCATCGGCGGCCTGCTGCGCCCGCAGGACACGTTCGCCCGCCTCGGCGGCGACGAGTTCGTGATCGTGCTGGCCATCGATATTCCCGACGATGCGGTGGTGGTGGCCGAGCGCATCATTGCCGCCGCCGGTGAGCCGTTCACGCTGGATGCGGCCGAACTGCAGGTCAGCGCCAGCCTGGGCATCGCCCTGTACCCGGACGACGCCAGCAATGAGCGCGAACTGATGGCGCACGCCGATGCGGCGATGTACCACACCAAGGAAACCGGGCGGAACGGCTATACCTTCTTCACTCCCTCGATGCAGCTCAGTGCCAATCGCCAGCTGCGCCTGCTGCAGGACCTGCGCAAGGCCATCGCCCGCAACGAACTGATCCTGCATTACCAGCCCAAATTCCCGGCCGCGGGCGCACCGGCCACCGGCGCCGAAGCGCTGCTGCGCTGGCAGCACCCGGAGCTGGGGCTGCTGGCGCCGGATGTGTTCATTCCGATCGCCGAACGCAGCGGCCTGATCCTGCCGATCGGTGACTGGGTACTGGACCAGGCCTGCGCGCAGCTGCGGGCATGGCACGATGCCGGGCATGCGGAATGGACAATGGCGGTGAACCTGTCGCCGCTGCAGTTCGCCTCGCCGGCGCTTCTGGACAGCGTGCGCGAAGTACTGCAGCGGCATCGGATCGAACCGGCCCGGCTGACCCTGGAGATCACCGAGACCACCGCGATGAAGGACGTCGATGCCAGCCTGGCCATCCTCAACGACCTGACCACGATGGGCGTGCACATCGCCATCGACGACTTCGGCACCGGCTATTCCAGCCTGCTGTACCTCAAGCGCATGCCGGCCACCGAACTGAAGATCGACCGCGCGTTCGTTCGTGATCTGGAATGCAACGACGAAGATGCCGCCATCGTGTCGTCGATCATTGCGCTGGGCCGCACCCTGCAGTTGCAGGTGGTGGCCGAAGGCGTGGAAACGCAGGCGCAGCGCGAGTACCTGAGCGAGCTGGGCTGCGACCAGCTGCAGGGCTACCACCTGGGCCGGCCGATGGAGGCAGAGGAGTTCCTGCGCCGGGTGGCGGGGTAAAGCCGGCCGCTGGCCGGCTTCCCGCGATTGCCGGCCAGCGGCCGGCACTACCGGACAACGGAAAACCAGAAAGGCCGCCCGAGGGCGGCCTTTCTGCGTGGCAACGTCGCGAGGACGTCAGTGCATCATGTGCACGTTCATGTTGTGCATGACCCACAGGGTGCCGATCACGATGATGCCGATCACCACGACGGTGAAGGCCGCCGCGTTGACGTTCCAGCGGCTTTCCGAAGAGCGGTCCAGGTGCAGGAAGAACACCAGGTGGACCAGCATCTGCAGCACCGCGGTGACCGCGATCACCACACCGTTGACGGTGCGCGAGAAATCGCCCGACATCACCATCCAGAACGGGATGACGGTCAGCACCACCGCCAGCACGAAGCCGATCAGGTACGACTTCACGCTGCCGTGGCTTTCGCCGCCGGTGCCGTGGTCGTGTGCATGGTTGTCATGTGCCATTACAGCGCTCCATTGAGGTAGACGACGGAGAACACGCCGATCCAGATCAGGTCCAGGAAGTGCCAGAACAGGCTCAGGCACGCCATGCGGGTCTTGTTGGTCGCGGTCAGGCCGTACTTTTTCAGCTGCACGAACATCACCAGCAGCCACAGCAGGCCCGCGCTGACGTGCAGGCCGTGGGTACCGACCAGGGCGAAGAACGCCGACAGGAAGGCACTGCGGTCCGGACCGTAGCCCTGATGGATCAGATGCTGGAACTCCCACACTTCCATGCACATGAAGCCGAAGCCCAGCAGCCAGGTGATGCCCAGCCACAGGTACATCTGGCCCATCTGCTTGCGGTGCATGGCAATCATGCCCAGGCCGAAGGTCAGCGACGAGGTCAGCAGCAGCGCGGTTTCCCACGCCACGAACGGCAGCTCGAACAGGTCCTTCGCGGTGGGGCCACCATCGGTACCGCCTGCCAGCACCACGTAGGTGGCGAACAGCGAGGCGAAGATGAGGCAGTCGCTCATCAGGTACACCCAGAAACCGAAGACGGTGTTGCCGCCGGTGTCGTGGTGCTCGTGGTCGTCATGGCCATGGGCCGCCGCGTGTGCGGCGTGCCCGTGGCTCAGGGTCGAGGTATTGGTGCTCATGCCTTCAGCTCCGACTTCACCAGGCCCTGGGCTTCCAGGTGCTTGCGGTGTGCGTTCTCGATGCGTTCCACCTCGGCGGCCGGGACCCAGTAGTCCACGTCCTGGTCAAAGGTGCGGTAGATGAACGTGGCGATCATGCCGACGAAGCCGACGATGGCCAGCCACCAGATGTGCCAGATCATCGCGAAGCCGAACACCAGGCTGAAGGCACCGATGACAACGCCCGTGCCGGTGTTGCGCGGCATGTGGATGTCGGTGTACTTGGCCGGCTTCGGCCAGGCTTCACCACGCTGCTTGCGTTCCCAGAAATCGTCCAGCTCGGTGACGTCCGGCAGGGTCGCGAAGTTGTAGAAGGCCGGCGGCGAGGAGGTTTCCCACTCCAGCGTACGGGCATCCCACGGGTCACCGGTCAGGTCCACGGTCTTCTTGCGGTCGCGGATCGACACGGCCACCTGGATGATCTGGCACAGGATGCCGGCGCCGACGATGAACGCACCGCAGGCAGCAACCAGCAGCAGCGGCTCGTAGGCCGGGTTGACGGTGCTCTGCAGGCGACGGGTCATGCCCATGAAGCCCAGCACGTACATCGGCATGAAGGTCACGTAGAAGCCGATGAACCAGCACCAGAACGCGCACTTGCCCCAGAACTCATTGAGGCGGAAGCCGAACATCTTCGGCCACCAGTAAGTGATGCCGGCGAACATGCCGAACACCACGCCGCCGATGATGACGTTGTGGAAGTGGGCGATCAGGAACAGGCTGTTGTGCAGCACGAAGTCGATGGCCGGGATCGCCAGCATCACGCCGGTCATGCCGCCGATGACGAAGGTGACCATGAAGCCGATGGTCCACAGCACCGGGGTGGTGAAGTGCACGCGACCGCGGAACATGGTGAACAGCCAGTTGAAGATCTTCACGCCGGTCGGGATCGAGATGATCATCGTCGTGATGCCGAAGAAGGCATTGACGTTGGCACCCGAGCCCATGGTGAAGAAGTGGTGCAGCCACACGATGAACGACAGCACGCCGATGCAGGCGGTGGCGTAGACCATGCCCTTGTAGCCGAACAGCGCCTTGCGCGAGAACGTGGCGATGACTTCGGAGAACACACCGAACGCCGGCAGGACCAGGATGTACACCTCCGGGTGACCCCAGATCCAGATCAGGTTGATGTACAGCATGGCGTTGCCGCCACCATCATTGGTGAAGAAGTGCGTACCCAGGTAACGATCCAGGGTCAGCAGCACCAGGGTGATGGTCAGCACCGGGAAGGCAGCGACGATCAGCACGTTGGTCACCAGGGCAGTCCAGGTGAACACCGGCATCTGCATCAGCTTCATGCTGGGGGTACGCATCTTCAGGATGGTGATGAAGAAGTTGATACCACTCAGCGTGGTACCCAAACCCGCCACCTGCAGGCCCCAGATGTAGTAGTCCATGCCGACGCTTGGACTGTATTCGATACCCGACAACGGCGGGAACGCCAGCCAGCCGGTGGCGGCGAACTCACCGATCCACAGCGACAGCATGATCAGCACCGCGCCCGCCACGAACAGCCAGAAGCTGAGCGAGTTGACGAACGGGAACGCAACGTCACGCGCACCGATCTGCAGCGGCACGGCCAGGTTCATCAGGCCGGTGATCAGCGGCATCGCCACGAAGAAGATCATGATCACGCCGTGGGCGGTGAAGATCTGGTCGTAGTGGTGCGGCGGCAGGTAGCCCTCGGACCCGCCGACGGCGAGCGCCTGCTGGGTGCGCATCATGATGGCGTCGGAGAAGCCGCGCAGCAGCATGACGAAGGCGACGATGAGGTACATCACGCCGATCTTCTTGTGGTCCACCGAGGTGAACCACTCCTTCCACAGATAGCCCCACAGCTTGAACTTGGTGATCAGGGCGACGACGCCCAGGCCACCCAGCACCGCGCCGACCAGGGTGGTCAGCACGATCGGATCGTGGGGGATCGACTCAAGAGAGAGTTTTCCCAACATGTTCATTCTCCCGAACCCGCGTGGCCGGCATGGCCTGCGTGTTCGTGTTCGTTGGCATCCAAGTTTTCACCCGATTCCTTGGAATCATGCGCATCACTGGGGGCGTGGCCCTCGTGCGCTTCATGGGTGGCGGCGTCGGCAGCGGCGGCACCGGCATGCGAGTGCTTCATGCCGTAATGCTTGTTGTCGCCCATGTGCTTGGCGATGACCCAGTCGAACAGGCCTTCTTCGGTCTTGCCGAAGTAGGTGACCGGATACCACTCGGCGTTGCGTGCTTCGCCCAGGGCCTTGAACGAGGCCTTGTCCAGGGTCTGCTCGCCGGCGCGGACCTGGTCCAGCCACTGGCGGTATTCGGCATCGGTGACCGAGTAGGCGGTGAAGTGCATCTTGGCGAAGCCCGCGCCGCTGTAGTGCGAAGACATGCCCGGGAATTCACCGGTCTCGTTGGCGATCAGGTGGAGCTTGGTCTCCATCGCAGCCATCGAGTAGATCATGCTGCCCAGGTGCGGGATGAAGAACGCATTCATCACCGAATCGGACGTGATCTTGAAGTTCAGCGGCGTGTTGACCGGGAACTTGATTTCGTTGACGACCGCCACCTTCTCTTCCGGATAGATGAACAGCCACTTCCAGTCCAGCGAGATCGCCTCGATGGTGACCGGCTTGACGTCCGAATCCAGCGGACGGTACGGATCCAGTGCGTGCGACGAGCGCCAGGTCAGGACCGCCAGGACCAGCACGATCATGCACGGGATCGACCACACCACCACCTCGATCGCCGTCGAGTGGGACCACTTCGGCTCGTAGCGGGCCTTGGTGTTGGAGGCGCGATACTTCCACGCGAACGTCAGGGTCATGATGATGACCGGGATGACGACCAGCAGCATGAGCACGGTGGCCGTGATCAGCAGGGTCTTCTCATCCTGGCCGATCTGGCCCTTCGGACTGAGGATGGCCACGGCATCGCAGCCGGTGAGCATCACCAGCAACGACAGCAGCAGGCCCGGGCGCAACCAGCGCCCAAGGGTTTTCAACGGAATCATCGGTCGATCCAATTGCGAGGGAATGCCGTTCCCCGTCCCTGCCTGTTCCGGCCAAAGCCGGTCCCACCGGTCCGGAAGACAGGCAGGCAGGTGGGGTCGAGTCAGCCTTTCAATTTTAGGCCGTCACCCATCATTTAAGAAAGGCATTGACATTGATCGAGCGCAGGAAAGGCCCGATTCTGGCTGCGACACGTTGTCGCACCGCGCACGCACGATGGCATCGGCCGGTGATCCGCCGCGCTCGGCAAAGTCGCCTGAACAGATTCAGGTGCGCGGACAGACAGGAACATGGGATGCTCCAGGCAGGAGGGACGCCATGGACAATATCGACTTCAAGAAGCGCGACCGGGCGCTGTACCAGCCCCCGGCAGGCCGGTTCGTCCAAGTGGAGGTGCCACCGTTGCCCTACCTGATGATCGACGGCCGCGGCGACCCGAATACCGCCCCGGCTTACCTGCAGTCGGTGCAGTGGCTGTATGCAGTGAGCTATGCACTGAAGTTCGCGCTGAAGGCCGAGGGCCGTGACTACGTAGTGCCGCCGCTGGAAGCGCTTTGGACCGCCGACGACCCGGCGAGCTTTGTGGCACGCCGCAAGGACGAGTGGTCGTGGACGGTGATGATCCGTACGCCGGATGGGATCAGCCCAGGGCAACTGGAGACCGCCATCGCCAAGGCGACGAAGAAGCTGGGCGAGACACCGGCTGGCCTTCGTCATAGGGTGCTTGAGGAAGGCCTCTGCCTGCAGACCCTGCATGTGGGCGCCTACGATGACGAAGGCCCGATCCTGGCTCATCTGCACGACGAACTGATGCCTTCGCTGGGCTACACCTTTGCCGGCCCCCACCATGAGATCTACCTGAGTGATCCGCGAAAGACCGACGCGGCGAGATTGAAGACCGTGCTGCGGCAACCGGTGCGGGCGGTTGGGCCTGACGAGGGTTCTCGCGCATGACCCGAGGAACGTCATGCGCATGATCGAACGACTGCTGCGCTGGACCACCCTGCCCGCCGGGCGCCGGCTGATGGCCGTGCTTGGGGCTACGCTGGTGATCGTGCTGGCCTGCAATCCGGATCTGCTGCCGTTGTTGCCGCTGGTGGATGCGTCGGGACTGGACGTACTGATGCTGTTGCTGGGTGCGCAGGTGGTCGCGGTGCTGCCATGGGTACGCGAGCGGGCCAGCCGCGGGACCAGAGTGCTCGCACGCCTGCTGATCGGCGCATTGGCGGGAGCAGCGGGTGGTTATCTCCGGCAGCTGGCGTGGTGGCTGGCGAAGGATGCGGGGATGGCGCGGCGTTGATGGCGTCGCGCCGCTAATCGGTCAAACAAAAAGCCCCGGCCAAAGGCCGGGGCTTTTTCATTGCAACTGGTGCCGGAAACAGGAGTCGAACCTGCGACCTACGCATTACGAATGCGCCGCTCTACCAACTGAGCTATTCCGGCGGAGCCCGCGATTTTACGGGCTGGGCGCCCCGGCGGTCAATCCACCCGGCTCAGCCCGCTACACCCGGTTCGCACACACCCGCCCCTCGGCGAAATCCCGCAGGTTCCCCAGCGTGATTGCCGATATCTCCTGCAGCGCCTCTACGGTGAAGAAGCCCTGGTGGCCGGTCACCAGCACGTTGGGGAAGGTCATCAGGCGCTGGAAGGCCTCGTCGTCGATGATCTCGCCGGACAGGTCCTGGAAGAACAGCGCGCTTTCCTGCTCGTAGACGTCGATGGCCAGATGACCCAGCCGCCGTGACTTCAGCGCGCGGATCACCGCATGGGTATCGACCAGCCCGCCGCGCGAGGTGTTGACCAGCATCGCGCCGGTCTTCATCCGCGCAAGCGAGGCGTCGTTGATCAGATGCTGGGTCTCAGGCGTCAGCGGGCAATGCAGCGACACGATGTCGGCGCGCGCCAGCAGTTCGTCCACCCCCACCATGTCGCCCACCGCGGCAAAGGCCGGCGACGGATACGGGTCGTGTCCCAGCACGATGCAGCCCATGCCCTTGAAGATGCGCGCAGTGGCCAGGCCGATCTTGCCGGTACCGACGATGCCCACGGTGCGGCCATGCAGGGTGCGCCCGAGCAGGCCATCGAGCATGAAGTTGCCTTCGCGCACCCGGTTGTAGGCGCGATGGGTCTGCCGGTTGAGGGTCATCACCAGCGCCAGCGCATGCTCGGCCACGGCTTCAGGCGAATAGGCCGGTACGCGTGCGACGAACAGATCCAGCGCTTTTGCAACCGCCAGATCCACGTTGTTGAAACCTGCGCATCGCAGCAGCACGGCCCGCACCCCCACCGCATGCAGGGCGTGCAGTACCGGCGCATCCAGGCGGTCGTTGACGAACACGCATACGGCTGCGCAATCCTGCGCCAGCGCCGCCGTGTGCACGTCCAGCGCCACATCGAAGTACACGAACGCAAAGCCGTCCCCAGCCGCATCGCGCTGGTTCGCCTCATCAAGGAAACGGCGGTCGTAGGGACGGGCACTGAAGACGGCGATCTGCATGGATGGGCCTGGGTGGAATGCCATACCGACCATACCGCAGCAGCGCCCGCGTTGGGATGGCACCGGCGATGCCGTCATCGCCGGTGCCGGGTGCCACTTAGAACCTGTAGCCCAGGCCCAGCATCACGCCGTTCTGGATCTGCCCGTCGCGGCGCTCGCCCACGTAATCGGCCATGATCGACAGCCGCTCGCTGGCACGGCTGGTCACACCCAGGTTCCAGGCCAGCACCTGCTCGCCCACCGCCTGGCTGCTGGCGCCGAACACCAGATCCGGAGCTGCGGCGAAGCCGGTGCTGTAGCGGGCCTGCGAATCGCCCAGCTCCTTCTGCCAGACCACCCGGGCGCGCGGGGTGATGCGCTCACCGTTGTTGCCTTCGAAGGTCTTGAACAGCTGCAGGCCCGCACCCACGCGGATGCTCTCCAGGCTGCCACTGCGGCCAACCAGCGCACCGGCGCCCTGCCCTTCGTTGAAGCGGGTGGCCGAAGTGCGCGCGTAGTCCACCACCGGCAGCAACGGCTGGATCACCAGGCCCTTGCCGGTGGTGAACGAGAACGCATGTTCAACACGTGCGGAGATCGCATCGTTGCTGTACTTCGCGCGCAGGGGCTGCTGCAGGCCATCGATACCGCCGATACTGCGACGGGTGTCATGCCGCAGATCGGTGTAGCGCACGGCCGCCGACAGATAGCCGCGCGCGTACGTCGCATCGAGGTAGCCGCCCACGTCCAGCGCGCGCACATCTCCGGTGAAACCAGAGCCATCGCTGGCCTTGGCGTTGTCCAGCGTGGAGACATCCAGATCAGCCAGCCGCAGCTTGGACAGCAACAGGTCCTGGATGTCCGGGTCACTGAGGTAACCCTGCACCGAGAGCGCACCGATGCCCTGCGGGCCGCGGCTGGATGCGGTGTAGATGCTCTGTGCGACATTGATGTAGGTGGATCGCCAGTCGGTATTCCAGCGCGCGAAATCATCATCGACGAACGCCTGCAGCTGGCGTCCGGTGCGCAGGTAGCCGGGATTGATGTCACCGGTCACGTTGGCGGTGACGTTCAGGGTGTCGCCCGGATCGCGGTACCCGTATGCGGTGATGATCCTGTTGCTGTAGATGTCCTGGCCGGGGAACGACTCCAGCTTGCTGCCACTGCCATCGGGGTCGAAGGTGACCGAGGGACCGGTGCCGCGTGCCGGAACGCGCAACACCAGCAGGCCGTTCGGCTTCACCACTTCATACATGGCCTTGTGCAGCAGCCCGGCATCCATGCCACCACCGTAGTTGCCGCTATAGATCTGGGTCATGCGCGGCGACGGCGTGTAGATCACCTTGCCGCCGCTGCTGGCTGCGTGGATCTGCACCGAGTCGATGAGCGGCAGATCGCCGGCCAGATAGCGCTCGACGCCGCCGGACTGCATGATCGAGCAGGATGAGATGCAATTGCCGGACACGATGGTGTTCAGCCCGGAGGTGCGGATGATGCCCTGCAGCCACTCCCCGGCGATCAACGCGCCACCATTGGACGTACGCAGCACCACCTCACGGACCGGCCGGCCTTCGGCCTGTGCCTTGGCCAGCAATGCCGGCAGGGACACCGCGTCGGCGTAGGTCACATCTCCACTCAGGAAGATGCGATCGCCCTGCACGTGATTAATTCGTTGCCATGACGTCATCCACCACGGCTATGGCGGCAACGCCCATCAGCCCGGCCAGGGCCAGGCTCAACGTCGAGTACTTCATGTGTTTCTCTCTCCACCCGCAACACGCGGATGGAGCGATCAACGCCGCAGCGGGATGATCTCCCCCAGTGGAACGGATCCTGGAAAATGAATACATTCACAATGGGAATTCGATCGATGCACACTCTTCCCCATCCGGTCATCGTCGCGTAAAACTCGACGACGCATTCGCCACCCACCGTCGAGGCCAGCCCTGTCCAGCCCGTCTCCCCTGCTCCATCGCGCGCCGGAGCTACCCGCACCTGCGGATGCCTTCATCGCGTTCGTGCGCGAAGAGCGCGCACCGCTGTGCGCGTTCCTGCGCACGCGGGGGGTTGGGCCTGAGGATGCGGAGGATATCGCGCAGGACTGCATGGAGCGGCTGATCCGCTACCGCGCACAGGGCCCGGACGAACTGCGCCTGCTGCTGTATCGTATCGCCCGCAACCGCCTGGCAGACCGCGGCCGCTCACCGCTGTCGCGGCCGCATCTGCCGCTGGCCGAACACGATGGCAGCGACGAACCGTCCAGTTCCTCGCCCGATCCATTGCGCCAGGCCGAGTCAGGGCAGATGCTGTCCCTGCTGCGGCAGGCCCTGTTCAAGCTGCCCGAACGCGCACGCGAGGTCTATCTGCTCAACCGCATCACCGGCATGAGCTACACGCAGATCGCGCGGCATTGTGGAATTACTGCCAAGACCGTGGAAAAACATATCGCCCGCGCCCTGCAGGGCCTGCGTCAGGAGTTGGGATCGGATCCGCTGCACAACGACAGGGACGGCCAATGAGTGGCACCCCGCACAGGGATGATGCACAGCTGTTTGAACGCGCCAGCGCCTGGGTAGCCCGCCTGGAAGCCCCGGACTGCACGTCGGCCGAACGCGAAGCGTTCGAGGACTGGCTGGCCGAAGATCCGGCCCACGTCAAAGCCTGGGTGCAGGCCGAAACCCTGTTCCAGCAGGGCGCTGGGCTTTCGGCTGACCCTTGGCTGCGGACCGCTGCGGCACGCGCGGCGCGTCCGCCGCGCCGGCGCTGGTTGCCGGGCGTGGCCGCTGCTGCCGGTGTCTGCATGGCGATCGGCATCGGCTGGATGGCTGCCGTCGACGGCAACCCGACGCCACAGGTCTACGCCAATGATTCGCACCAGCCACAGCAGCAGACACTGGCCGATGGCAGCGTCGCCATGCTGGATGCCGGCACCACTCTCCGCGCCCGCTTCGGCTGGCGCCATCGTGAGCTGGTGCTGGAGCAGGGCCGGCTGCAACTGCAGGTCGCACCGTCGAACAAGGCGCTGCAACTGCGCGCCGGCGACAGTACGATCCGCGACATCGGCACG
Source organism: Stenotrophomonas sp. YJH_SMC_48-3 (assembly GCF_059369375.1). Lineage (NCBI taxonomy): Bacteria > Pseudomonadati > Pseudomonadota > Gammaproteobacteria > Lysobacterales > Lysobacteraceae > Stenotrophomonas > Stenotrophomonas sp. YJH_SMC_48-3. The sequence continues at coordinate 218,135 of NZ_JCAFSQ010000006.1, forward strand.
ACCTTCCAGGTGGAACGCCTGCGCGACGGCCTGGTCGAGGTCGCGCTGCTGGAAGGTGCCGTCGAAGTCAGCAGCGGCGCAGCGCAGCACACGCTGGCGCCCGGCCAGCAGCTGCAGGTTCTGCCTTCCGGCCGTATCCAGCCAGGCCCTGCCCTCTCCTCCACTGCCGCCGCTGAAGGCTGGCTGCAGGGGCAACTGGTGTTCGATGCCACCCCCCTGTCGATCGTGGTCGAACGCATGAACCGTTACGGCCGCACGCCGCTGGTGATCGCCGATCCTGAGATCGCCAGCCTGGCCGTGAGCGGTACCTTCCGTGCCGGCGATGCGCAGGAACTGCTGTCGGCGCTGGAACTGGGGTGGTCCGTGGCTGGCCAGACGCGTCCGGATGGCGCGCTGGAACTGCGCCGCACATACTGAGGAGACCGGCAGTGAAGGCAGGTCCGGGTGCGCTGCAGTGGGGGCTGCTCCGGGCCCTGCTATGCCTTGCCCTGGGCGTTGCCGCAGTACCGATGGCCGATGCCGGCACGCCCGCAGGCACGCTGGCGATCGACGTGGGCGCCGGCCCACTGGTACCGGCACTGCAGCAATGGGCCCGGCAGAGTGGCACCGCCCTGCTGTTCGACGCACGTGAACTGGAGGGTCTGCGCACCGATGGCACCCGTGGCCAGCGCGATACCGGGGCTTCGCTGAAGCAACTGGTTGCCGGCCTGCCGGTGAACATCCTGCGCACGTCCTCGGGTGCTTTTGTCGTGCGGCGGGTCCATGCCGAGCCTGCCAAGCCGCCGGCAGCGTTCACCGCCCCGCGTCTGCCGCGCCTGCCTCCCAGGTCCGCCGACACGCCGCACGAGGTGGAACTGGCTCCCATCCACGTCACCGGCAGCCGGCTGCCGCGCTCTTCGGTGCAGACCACGCTGCCGGTCACCACCATTGATCGTGACGATATCCTGCGCAGTGGCTACGGCAACCTGTTCGACCTGCTGCGGCACCTGCCCGGCATGAACGGCCATCCTGCCATGAGCACCTCGCGCGGCGGCGATTCGCAGTACCTGCCGGTGGGTGCAGCGGCCACCACCAGCCTCGATGGCATGGGACCGCGGGCGACGCTGTTCCTGGTCAATGGCCGGCGCCTGCCGCGCTATCCGATGGTGTCGCTGGAACAGGGTGGGCTGACCGACCTCGGCGGCATTCCGCTGAGCTTCGTCGACCGCATCGAACTGGTACGCGGCGGTGCCTCGGCCATCTATGGCGCCGATGCCATGTCCGGCGTGGTCAACATCATCCTGCGCGACCAGGCCGATGGGCCCGAAGCCATGCTGCAGACCGGACTCAGCAGCCGTGGCGACGCGGGCCAGTACCGCCTGCAGGCCGCCACGGGCGGCGCACGTGGCAACGGAGACCGCTGGTTTGCCGGTCTCGATCTGCACCGTGTCGAGCATGTCGCCGGTGACCAACGTGACTGGCATGCGGAAACCTCGCTGTATCCGATCGGCGCGATCCTCGGCAACTGGTACGTGCCCGCGCGGCGCTGCGAGCCGCCCCTGGAGCGGCGCGAGGACGGCTGCTGGTTCGACAGCGCCCGGCCGCGTTCGCTGCAACCGGCCTCGGATACCGCGTCGGCCTACCTGCGCTACCGGCACGAACGGGGTGAGGGACGCTATGCCTATGCCGAGGTGCGGGCCAGTCACAACCGCCAGCGCTTCGACCTGGGCCCGACCGCCGTTGCGGTGGTGTCGCGGGGCATCACCTTCAACAGTGTGCTGCGTGAGGCCGGCAACGTGCGTCCCAAGGTCCGCGCCACCGATACGGACGTCACCTTCGGCATCGGACGTGACCAGGGCCGGCGCAGCTGGGAAGCCGGCATCAGTGCGCAGCGCAGCGAAGTCACCTTGTCCACGGCAGGCACGGTGCGCACGGCGCTGCTGCTTGAAGCAACGCAGGCACGCAGGTTCATTCCCGGCTTCGACGCACCGCCGGCAGCCGATATGGACGCGCTGTTCCCATCCATCCGCAACCGCGGCAGCACTGCACAGTGGCAGGGCTGGTGGGGCGTGCAGCGTGAGCTGATGGCGATGGCTGGGGGCAATGCGCAACTGGCGACCGGCATCGACCTGCGCCATGAGCGCTGGACCTCGCATCCGGATGCGCTGCTGAGCCAGGGCGACCTTGCATTGGGTTTGCCGCAGCAGCAACGCCGCCTGTCGCGGCAAAGCAGCGGTGTCTATACCGAGCTGGGCCTGCCACTGGCACCCACGCTGCGCGCGGACCTGGCCGCACGCTGGGACCGCGACGACGGCTTCATGGCGTTCTCGCCACGTGCCGGACTGCGCTGGACCCCGACGCCTCACTGGTCGTTCCTGCTGGCCAGCGGACGCGGCTACCGTGCGCCGAGCCTGTTCGAGCAACGGCGCCCCCCGGGCTACTTCGGGTCGATCACGCTTCCGGTGTCCAGTGCCCTTCCTGAATGTGCAATGGCCACGGCCAGTGGCGGCTGCAGCGTCACGGCCAACGTGGTTGAGAACGATGCACTGAAGGCCGAGCGATCGCGCAGCCATTCGCTGGCCGCCACATGGACACCCAACGACACGTTTTCGCTGTCGCTGACCCACAACATCGTGGAACTGCGCAACGAGATCCTCGCCCTGCAGCCAAGCGATGCGGTGTGGAATCGCAGTACCTGGGAGCTGGATGACGACGGCTACCTGAGCAGCCTGCGCCTGTCGTTCGACAACATCGGCCGCACCACCTCCCGCAACTGGGTCCTGCGTGGCGAATACCGCATCGACAGCGGCAGCAACGGCCAATGGTTGTTCTCACTCGATGCGCTGAAGCAGCAGGAACTGCGTCGGCGCCGTGACCACGGGGCCGCCGTGGACCTGCGCGGCCATGTGACACCCGAACTGGCTGCGGTGTTGAACGCGCAATGGCAGAACAGCAACTGGGACGTCGCCCTGCGCGGCAACCAGGTCGGTCGCACCCGTGCCTGGCTGCCGGGGGCCGAATGCCCGCAGGATCAGGCCGAACAGAACCACTGCATGAATCCGCGCCAGTTGCGCTGGAACCTGCACCTGGCACGCCGCCTCGGCCCGCGCGTCGTCGCGGCGCTGGACGTGCACAACGTGCTCGACACGCAACCGGTGAACTACCTGGTCGGCAATGGCGGGCAGATGCCGGGGCTGGATGATCCGCTCGGCCGCTACTACCTGCTTACCCTGCAGTTCCGCTGAGCGTAGTAACCTACGCGGCCTGTTCCACCGGTCTGCCACCTCCCCCCATGAAGGCCTATCTCTGGTTCTGGGGCGCGTTCCTGCTGTTCTTCGCGTTGCCCTTCCCCTGCATTCTCTATTTCGGCACCTCGTGGCCGGTGGCGCTGGCTGATCGCAGTGCACCGTGGCTGGCACTGTTGCTGCTGGCACTGTCGCTCGCTGCATGGCTCGCTCTGCTGTTCGCGTTCCTGCATTTCCTGCTGCTCGGCCCACCACGCGCCCTGCATCGCGTTCGCTCGATCCTCGCCGATGGCGAACCACGCGATGCGCTGATCGAAAACGCTGAACAGACCGGCGTGCAGGTGCGTGGCTTCGCGCAATGGAAACTGCAGCTGTCCTTCAAGAACCTGTCCGGCACGCCGATCCGCGAACTGCTGCTGGTAGTCGACAGCAAGCCGCAACTGCAGCGCTTCGGCGTCGGCAGGCACGTCGATGCACGCCTGAGCCGGGTGCCGGGCGCGTTCCCGAACGTGGTACTGGACGGCGCCCAGCCCGAACTGAATGTCGCCAGCCTGTGGCGGCGTGGCATCGGTGCAGCACTCGGCATCGGAGCCGTTGCCGCTGCCTATGTGTTGGCCTACCGGCTGCAGAGCGAGGGCCTGGGCTGGACCTTCCTGACCTTCGGCCACCCACTGCTGGTGTGCCCGCTGGTGTTGTGCGGCTACGCCCTGGTCCTGCGCCTGCTCGGCCGCCTGCTGCACGCCGATGCCCGCGGAGACGCGCTGAAGTACCACGGCATCGGTGTGGAGGCCCGGGTATTGAAGGTGCGCCAGACCGGCACCTACCTCAACGAACAGCCGCAGGTGGAGTTCCAGCTGGAATACACCGACCGCGAAGGTGGCATACAGCAGGTGAGCGTGCGCCGCTTCATCCCGTTGATCGAGCTGGCCAACGTTCCACGCGAGCAGGTCACGCTGCTGTACGACCCGCATGACCGCAGCAATGTGCGCCTGGAGGCTGTATGAAGCGGCCGCCTTCCACACCCGTGGTATTTTCCGCCGTGCTGCTGGTGCTGGCCGGCGCCGCCGTTGCCGGTGGTGCGCTGCAGACGATAGGCGAAACACTGGGGCATTCGGTGCAGGCTGACCGCGCGACTGCGCCGATCACCATGCCGCCATCGCGCGAGAGGCCCGCTTCGCTCGCCCCGATTCCCGAACCGCGATCAATGCCGGTTCCCGAACGCAGCAACCGGTTGTTCGATGCGGACTACCTGCTGGCCGCCCGCCAGGCACTGGAACAGATGCCTGCACTGTCCGGGCACCGGTTGACGGTGTTCCACAGCATCCACTTCTACGACGATGGCCGCATCAACCTGGACCTGGTCGACCCGCAGCAGCCGACCCACGTCGACAGCTACCACTTCGAGCGTGGCCAATGGCGCAAGGGCAATCCAGTGAACCCGCAGCAGTTCGCGCCGACCATCAGCCTGCAGCGCAGCAGCACATCCCTGGCCAGCATCGATTTCGAGGCCGTGCCGCGCGTGGCGCAGGCATTGCAGGAACAACGCAATGCCCTGCAGAACCCCGCATCCGAAGTCGGCCACGTGTATGTGATCGTGCGCAAGGGCGGCAAGCTGGTGTGGCTGCCGGACGAAGTGGCCGGTGACCGCGAATCCGTACGCCTGCAGTTCGACGCACAGGGCAACGCCCGCGGCGTAAGCCGTCAGTAGGCAACGCGACCCATCCAGCTCTGGCAGCCGTTACTCCAGCAGGTAGAGCAAGGCCATTTGTTCGCTGACGAGAAGACTTGAACCAGCCGGCAGCCAATGCGGATACCCTCGATGGATCACAACTCCCAGTACTTGGAACCTTGGGTTTCATGCAGCCGGGATAGGAAGCCTGCAAGCGAGTCCGATGCTTCAGGCCAATCTTTTCGCTCGTCCAAAGGCAGGCAGACCAGCACCGTACCAAAGGCGTTCATCACCAGTAGATCTGAGTCGCCGTAGAAGCGGCCAAATACGACATCGCCGCTCCGGAAATCCAACGGACGCGAACCAGCGAGGAAGGTCGTCTGAACGTGTGCATCCTCGACGCTGAGCATCTCCATGCCCCATTGACCGAATTGCTCGTCCTTGAACAATTCCGCCGAAGCGTACACCTTCCAGAATGCGAGCAACTGCGCTGGGCAGCCCTGTAATCGCCGGTCTTCTGATATTGCAGCACCACGTTCTACGAAGAAGGATCGAAGCAGGAAAGGACACGCCCCATGCTGATGCATGGCGACCCGAGGCTTTGACCACTCCGCCCGGATGGCATCGATAACTGCAAACAGCGCGTTGATTCCCCTAGCCATCAGAAAATCATAACGAGGCCAGGCTAGCGATGACCAGGCAAAACTGAACGGGCTATGGCGTACTGCGCGCCATAGTACGTGGACAACACCAGCACGCTGGCCAGCGGCAGGCCGCCGGTGAAGCGGTCCCAGGCCAGCAGGGAATCGCTGGCGACGAACAGCAACGCACCTGCCGCGGCCCAGCGGGCGCTTCGGGCTTCCACGGCAGCGGGCTGCGGGCTGCGCCACTGCCGTGCCAGGGCCAGCGCTGCCATCGATGCCAGCACCACCACGTATGCCAGCACCGGCACACGCATCGGCACCGGCAGGTGCGGCCACAGGCCAAGCACATTGAGTACGGCAAAGGCCGCCAGCAGGACGCTGGCGGCGAGCAGGCCGCGTCCGGCACGCAGGCCATCGCGAAAGGCCACGATGTAGCAGAGGTGCGCCAGCAGGAACGCCACCAGCCCCGGTACGAACGCGTCCATCGGCAGCATCAGCGCGATGTCACCCACGCACGACAGCAGCATGCCGGCCAGCACCGCGCGCCGGTAGGTCGGCTGCGCAGGATCACGCACCCGCCAGGCGATGGCCGCGATCAGCAGCGTGGTCGCCGGCTTCGCCAGCCAATGCAGCCAGCGCCCGTCACCGTCCAGGAACGCACCGATGATGGCGAGGATCGCCATCAGCAGGATCACGCCATCGCCGGCGCGCGGCTTCATCGTGGCTTCCACAGCTCCGCAAGGCGGTCAGGCTTTCCGGCAATGCGCTCCAGCACCGGGTACTGCAGGCCACCGTGGTAGTCGATGTTCATCGTGTCGATCCGATCGAACTGCTTCACCAGCAGCACGATCGGCGCCTTGTCCTTCGCCGCCGCAGCCACCGCGTCCTTCAAGCGCTGGCTGCTGTACTCGCGGCCGCCAACGGCAATCACCTTCATGCCAGGCGCCAAGCCGGCGTTGAAGGCCGGGCTGTCCCAGATCACGTCGCCGACCGTACCGTTGTCGAGCACCGTCGCACCCAGCGAGTACGCCAGCAATGCGGCCTTGGCGCGCTTCTCCTGCGCCTTGTAGGCATCGTTCGGCGTATCGCGGTAGACCAGCTTCCAGCCCGCCAGCTCCAGGCCACCGGTCAACGCGCCGTGGCCGTCCAGGCGCCCGCGCAGGAACGTCGCCCAGTCGTACGGCGCGATGCCGTTCAAGGTCGCGACCACGTCGTCGAAGGTGTACGGGTTGACGTCCCAGTCGCCATTGCCGACGCCGAAGAAGGCGCGCGCGAAGTCATCCAGGCTGCGGCGGTTGCCACTCAGTTCGCGCAGCTTGCCTTCCACTTCCAGCCACAGCATCTGGCCGCCGGAGTAGTAGTCTTCGCTCATCTGGTAGTTGCGATACGGCAGCGTGCGACGCTGGGCGATGGTCGGGTCGTTGGTGGTGTCCTGCAGCGGACGCCAGGCCAGGCCGGGGCGGCCACGGTCATAGGTCGCGGCCACATTGGCCAGCATGTCGCGCGCCTGCGCAGCCGACCACAACCCCGAGCGTGCCGCCAGCACCTGCCCCCAGAACTGGGTCTGCCCTTCGTACACCCACAGCAGGCTGTCGCCCATGGGCACGTTGAAGTTGGCAGTGGCCAGGTCGGCACCGCGACGGTACTTGCCGTTCCAGGAATGGGTGTACTCGTGCGGCAGCAGATCGCGCATCCACGCGTTGCGGTCCCACTCGGTGAAGTAACCCGGGTCGGCGCTGTTCTCGCTGGAGCGGTGATGCTCCAGGCCGATGCCGCCAAGACGATCGGTCAAGGCCAGCAGGAATTCATAATGGTTGTAGTGACGCGCGCCATAGAGCTTGTCGGCCTGCTGCACCAGCGCGCGGTGCATCGTGATCTGCGCGTCGGTCGGCTTCAGCGACTTGGCTTCGTCGGCAAACACATTGAGGTGCACCGGCACCTTCGCGCCCGGATCGAGATCGATGCGCTGGTAGTGCTCGCCGGCAAACAACGGCGAATCGACCAGATGGTCATACGAGATCGGCTTGAACACCACGGTATCGCCGTCGCGGTGCGCGGTTTCCAGCGCCGTGGCAAACGACCAGCCCTTGGGCAGGGTCACGCTGGCCTGCGCCTGCAGGTTGCGCGCATCTACGCCGGCCGGATACAGCGAATTGGCGTTCCACTGCAGGTTGAGCATTTCCGGGGTCATCACCACCCGCCCCTGGCTGCCGCCCTGCGAGGACAGGAAATCGAAGTGGGCGACGATCTCGCTGACGCCCTCGGGCACGTCCACCTTGAACGCATAGACGTTGTACTGGTCGCGCTGCCAGGCCAGCGGCTTGCCGTTGGCGGTCACGCGCAGGCCGGCCAGCTTGTCGATCGGGCCGGTGGGCGAATGGTTCCCGGGAATCCACTGCGGGTACAGCAGGGTGACCGGACCGGGCTTGACCGGCACGGTGGCGGTCACCTTGAAGATGCGACGGGCAAGGTCACGTGCATCCACATCGATGCGCAGCAGGCCTGGGGCTGCGGCATCACCCGATGGCGAGGCCTGCGCCAGCGCGGGCGTGGCGGCCAGCGCGAACAGCAACGACATCGCCAGGGCACGGGTCTTCATCGGCAACTTCCAGCATCGGAGAATCCTCCGATGCTAGGCCTGTGCGATGGCCGGCCCCATGGCCAAAGGTCATGGATGTGCTTATCCACGCCATGCGTGGATGAGGCCTTTCCCGGTCAGTCGACCAGGCGCAGGCGCAGTTCCTTCGGCAGCGCGAACACCATCGATTCCGGCTCGCCGTCCAGCTCGGACACGCCACTGGCACCCAGCTCGGCCAGGCGTGCCAGCACGCCGTCGACCAGCACCTGCGGCGCCGAGGCGCCAGCGGTCACGCCGATGTGCTGCTTGCCCGCCACCCACGCCGGGTCGATCTCGTGCGCGCCATCGATCAGGTACGACTCCACGCCTTCACGGCGGGCCAGCTCGCTCAGGCGGTTGGAGTTGGAGCTGTTCGGCGAACCGACCACAAGCACCAGGTCGCAGCGCTTGGCCAGATCGCGCACGGCATCCTGGCGGTTCTGCGTGGCGTAGCAGATGTCGTCGTTCTTCGGGCCCTGCATCGCCGGGAACCGCTCGCGCAGCGCATCGATGATGCCGCGCGTGTCATCCACCGACAGCGTCGTCTGGGTGGTGTAGGCGAAGTTGTCCGGCTGGTTGATCTGCAGCGTGGCAACCTGCTCCACGTCTTCCACCAGGTAGATCTGGCCGGTGCCGGCTTCGCGGTTCCACTGGCCCATGGTGCCTTCCACCTCCGGGTGACCGGCGTGGCCGATCAACACCACGTCACGGCCGGCACGGCAGTGGCGGGCGACTTCGAAGTGGACCTTGGTCACCAGCGGGCAGGTGGCGTCGAACACCTTCAGGCCACGGCGCTCGGCTTCCTGGCGCACGGCCTGGGACACGCCATGGGCGCTGAAGATCACCGTGTTGTTGTCCGGCACTTCGTCGAGTTCCTCGACGAAGATCGCGCCGCGCTGCTTCAGGTCGTCGACCACGAAGCGGTTGTGCACCACTTCATGGCGGACGTAGATGGGCGCGCCCAGCGTTTCGATCGCGCGCTTGACGATCTCGATCGCACGATCGACACCGGCACAGAAACCACGCGGGTTGGCGAGCAGCACATCCATCAGTTCAATCTCCCGGCAGCGGCCGGCTTACGGTTTCGGATTGGCATTATCCGCCTTTTTGGCGGACCTGCCGTCGAACAGGCCAAACAGGGCGATGCCGATGGCACCCACCACGATGGCCGAGTCGGCGATGTTGAACGAGGGCCAGGTGTAGCTGCCCACGTACCACTGGATGAAGTCGACCACGTGGCCGTGCACCTGGCGGTCGATCACGTTGCCGATGGCGCCGCCGATGATGAGCGCATACGGCACCGCGGCCTTCCAGTTGCCGCGCGCGGTGCCGCGCAGCCACCACGCCATCAGGCCGCTGATGGCGATCGCCAGTGCGGTGAAGAAGTACTTCTGCCAGCCACCGGCGTCGCTCAGGAAACTGAATGCCGCGCCGGTGTTGTAGGTGCGGTACCAGTTCCAGAAGCCGTCGATGACCACCACCGGCTGGAACTCCGGCAGGCTGGACAGCACCCAGGCCTTGGACCACTGGTCCAGGCCGATGATGGCGGCCGACAGCAGCAGCCAGACCAGGGCGTTCGGATGCGGACGGGGCGCGGCCATCAGAACCAGCTCCGCACTTCGCCGGCGCCGGTCACGTTGCTTACGCAACGGCCGCACAGTTCCGGATGATCGGCGTTGCTGCCGACGTCGGCGCGGTGGTGCCAGCAGCGCACGCACTTGGCCTTGCTGGTCGGCTGGGCACTGACAAACACCTCGTCGGTGGTCGCCGGGCGCACCTGCACGTCGCCACTGATGAACAGGAAACGCAGTTCATCGGCCAGCGGCTGCCAGCGCGCGGCCTGCTCCTCGCTGGCGGCAATGGTGATCTCCGCTTCCAGTGCGGCACCGATCGCGCCGTTTGCCCGCATCGGCTCGAGCACCTTGGCCACCTGTTCGCGCACGGCCAGCAGCTGGTCGAAGTCGGCGGCGTTGAGCTGGGCATCGGCCGGCAGCGGCGCCAGGCCGTCGTACCAGGTGGTGAACAGCACATGGCCAGCATGCTCGCCCGGCAGGTAGCCCCACAGCTCGTCGGCGGTGAAGGTCAGGATCGGCGCGACCCAGCGGGTGAACGCTTCGGCGATGTGGTACATCGCGCTCTGTGCCGAACGGCGACCGTGCGAATCGGTCGGCATCGTGTACAGGCGATCCTTGGTCACGTCCAGGTACAGCGAGCCCAGGTCCACGCTGCAGAAGTTCAGCAGCAGCTGCACGATCTCGGCCATGTTATAGCCGTCGTAGGCCGCCTTGATCTTCTCCTGCAGCTCCCACGCGCGATGCACGATCCAGCGGTCCAGCGCGACCATCTGCTCGAGCGGCTGCAGGTGCAGCGCCGGGTCGAAGCCGTCCAGGTTGCCGAGCAGGAAGCGTGCGGTGTTGCGCAGGCGGCGGTAGGCATCGGCATTGCGCTTCAGGATCTCCTGCGACAGCGACATCTCGTTGCTGTAGTCGGCCGAGGCGATCCACAGGCGCAGGATGTCCGCGCCCAGCTTGTTCATGATGTCCTGCGGCTCGATGCCGTTGCCCAGCGACTTGGACATCTTGCGGCCGTGCTCATCCACGGTGAAGCCGTGGGTCAGGCACTGCTTGTACGGGGCGCGCTTGTCGATCGCCACGCCGGTCAGCAGCGAGGACTGGAACCAGCCGCGGTGCTGGTCGGAACCTTCCAGGTACAGGTCGGCCGGCTTGCCGAAGCCACGCGCGGCGAGCACGCCTTCATGGGTCACGCCCGAATCGAACCAGACGTCGAGGATGTCGGTGACCTTCTCGTAGTCGGCGGCTTCAGCGCCCAGCAGTTCGGCGGCATCCAGCGAGTACCACACGTCGATGCCCTCGGCTTCGACGCGGTCGGCGACCTGCTGCATCAGCTCCACCGAACGCGGATGGATCTCGCCGGTCTGCCGGTGGGTGAACAGTGCGATCGGCACGCCCCAGGTGCGCTGGCGCGAGATGGTCCAGTCCGGGCGGCCGTCGACCATGCTCTGGATGCGCGCCTTCCCCCAGGTCGGGAACCAGCCGACGGTGTCGATGGCGGCCAGCGCATCGTTGCGCAGGTTGGCCCTGTCCATCGAAATGAACCACTGCGGGGTGGCGCGGAACACCACCGGCGTCTTGTGGCGCCAGCAGTGCGGGTAGCTGTGGCGGATCGGATGGAACGCCAGCAGCGAACCGTTGTCGCGCAGCACGCCGACGATGGCCTCCTGCGCCTTCCACAGGTGCTGGCCGGCCAGCACCACGTCACCGGCCGGCGGGGTCGATTCCAGGTACACGCCACGACCGTCGATCGGGGTCACCTGGCCGGCGTTGTACTTGTCCAGCAGGCCGTACTTCTGGCTGACCACGAAGTCTTCCTGGCCGTGGCCGGGGGCGGTGTGCACCGCACCGGTACCGTCCTCGTCGGAGACGTGGTCGCCGTTGAGCACCAGGATCTCGCGCTCCGGGTAGAACGGGTGCGCCAGCAGCTGGTTCTCCAGCGCCGCGCCGGTGGTTTCACCGTGCAGCACCACGTTCTCGACGCCGTAGCGCTGCAGTGCGCGCTCGGCCAGCGCCGCAGCCAGCGCCAGCCAACGGCGCTTGCCGTTGTGCGCCGGGCCTTCGGCCAGCACGTAGCGGATCTCCGCGCCCAGCGACACCGCCAGCGAGGCCGGCAGCGTCCACGGGGTGGTGGTCCAGATCGGTACGGCCACTTCCACGTCGGCCGGCACGCTCACGCCGAACGCCTGGCCGATGGCCTGGGCATCGCGCGCGGCGTAGGCCACGTCGATCGCCGGCGATTCCTTTTCCTGGTACTCGATCTCGGCCTCGGCCAGCGCCGAGCCACAGTCGAAGCACCAGTACACCGGCTTGGCGCCGCGCACCAGGTGACCGTTGGCCACGACCTTGGACAGCGCGCGGATCTCGTTGGCTTCGAAGTCGAAGCTCAGGGTCTTGTACGGGTTGTCCCAGTCACCGGTCACGCCCAGCCGCTTGAAGTCCACGCGCTGGATGTTGATCTGCTCTTCGGCAAACTCGCGGCACTTCTGGCGGAATTCGACGGCGTCGAGCTTGGTGCCGACCTTGCCCCACTTCTTTTCCACCGCAATCTCGATCGGCAGGCCATGGCAGTCCCAGCCCGGCACATAGGGCGCATCGAAGCCGGCCAGGTAGCGCGACTTGACGATGATGTCCTTCAGGATCTTGTTGACCGCGTGGCCGAGGTGGATGCGGCCGTTGGCGTACGGGGGGCCGTCGTGCAGCACGAACAGCGGGCGGCCGGCGGCGTTGTCGCGCAGCTGCTGGTAGAGCCCCTGCGCTTCCCACCGCGCCAGAATGCCCGGCTCGCGCTTGGGCAGGTCGCCGCGCATCGGGAATTCGGTGGCTGGCAGGTTCAGGGTGGTCTTGTAGTCCTGGCTCACGCAGTGGCTCGCAATCTATGTTCGGAAAGGATGGCGCGCGCCTGTTCGGCGTCGCGGTGCATCTGGTCGGTCAGCGCCGCCAGATCATTGAACTTCTCTTCGTCGCGCAGCTTGGCGACGAATTCCACGTCGATGTGGCGACCGTACAGGTCACCCTGGAAATCGAACAGGTGGGCTTCCAGCAGCGGCTCCACGCCCTCCACCGTCGGCCGCGTGCCGAAGCTGGACACCGATGGCCACGGTTGGTCGAACACACCATGCACCCAGGTCGCGTAGATACCCGACAGCGCCGGCGTCTTCGGGAAACGCAGGTTGGCAGTGGGGAAACCCAGCGTACGGCCAAGCTGTCGACCGCGCACCACCCGGCCGCTGATCGCGTAGGGACGGCCCAGCAGGTCGTTGGCACGGGCGAAGTCGCCCTGCTGCAGCAGCTGGCGGATGCGGGTGCTGGAAATGCGCTCGCCATGCAGATCCACCGCTTCGATCTCGCCCGCGGTGAAGCCCAGTGCAGCGCCCATCTTCTGCAGCAGGGCCAGGTCGCCACGGCGGCGGTTGCCGAAGCAGAACTCCGGGCCGATCCACACTTCGCGTGCGCCCAGGCGGTGGGCCAGCAGCCGGTGGACGAAATCCTCGGCCGGCATCGCTGCCATCGCCGCGTCGAAACGCAGCAGTCCGATCGCATCCACACCGAGCTCGCGCAGGATCTCGACCTTGCTGCGCGCCAGGGTCAGCCGCGGTGGCGGCGTGCCCTGGGAAAAGAATTCACGCGGCAGCGGCTCGAATGCCACGGCCACTGCGGCCACGCCCAAGGCGCGCGCGCGGGCAACCGCGTGGCGCACCAGCGCACGATGGCCCAGGTGGAGGCCGTCAAATGCACCGATACAGACCACGCTTCCGTTGGGGAACAGCGCCCCGCCCTCCACGCTTCTGAACAGCCTGCTCATCAACTCTCGTTCCGGCCCGACCGGGGCCGCCGCTTCAATGGTGTAACCCTGAAGTATAGCCGTCACGGCGCACGATCAATGCCCACGCAGGTCGCGCGGGCGGAAGCCCATCGCCACCATGGCAACCGCGTAGGTCGCGCCACCGCCACCGACCAGCAGCGCCAGGGCGCCGATCCGCTCCCACACAGTCATCGCCGAGAAGCCTGGCAGCCAGTGCAGCAGGGCCAGCAGCACCCCGACCATGGCCGCGCAGGCCAGCAGCAGCCGCAGCAGATAGCCAGCCCAGCCCGGCCGGCGGCGGTAGACATCGGTCTTGCCCAGCCAGTACCAGAGCAGGCCCAGGTTCAGGTAACTGGACAGCGCACTGGCAATGCCCAGCGCCAGGTGCAGGCCCGGCTGCTTGCCGATGGCCGCCATCACGCCCTGCGCCTTCAGCTCGTCCGGCACCATCACCTGGTACAACACCGCCAGAAGGGCGAAGTTGAACACCATGTTGGCCACCAGCGCGGCCACACCCGCGCGCACCGGCGTCTTGGTGTCCTGGCGGGCGTAGAAAGCCGGCAGTACCACCTTCAGCAGGGCGAATGCCGGCAGGCCGAAGCTCAGGCCGTACACCGACAACGCGGTCATGCGGGTATCGAAGGCACTGAACTGGCCGTGCTGGAAGATGGTCGCGATCAGCGGCTCGGCCAGCAGCAGCAGGCCCAGCATGGCCGGCACCGAGATCAGCAGGGTCATGCGCAGGCCCCAGTCTAACGAGCGCGAGAAGCCCTCGCGGTCGGTACTGACGTGATGGCGGGCCAGCGCCGGCAGGATCACCGTGCCCAGCGCCACGCCGAACACGCCCAGCGGCAGCTCCAGGAAGCGGTCGGCCAGCGACAGCCAGGACTGCGAGCCATCGGTCAGCTTGGCCGCGATCACCGTGTCCAGCAGCAGGTTGATCTGCGCCACAGAGGAACCGAACAGGGTCGGCACCATCAGCGTCATCACCTTGCGCACGCCCGGATGGCTCCAGCCCCAGCGCGGCAGGGTCAGCAGGTTGATGCCCTTCAGCGAGGGCAGCTGGAACAGCAACTGCAGGATGCCGGCCGCCAGCACCGCCCAGCCCAGCGCCAGGATCTGCTTTTCCGGCGTGCCGCCCAGCCGCGGCGCCAGCCACAGCGCACCGGCGATCATGCACAGGTTGAGAATGACCGGGGTCAGCGCCGGCATCGCGAAGCGCTGGAAGCTGTTCAGCGCACCGCCGGCCAGTGCGGTCAGCGAGACGAACATCAGGAACGGGAAGGTCAGGCGGAACAGGTCGACCAGCAGGCCCTGCTTGACCGGGTCGGTATCGACGCCACTGGAGAAGACCGAGGCCAGCTGCGGCGCGAAGATCAGGGCCAGTGCGGTGACCAGCATCAGCACCCCGCCCAGGGTGCCGGCGGTGCGCGCCATCAGTTCGCGCAGTTCGGCGTGGCTGCGGGTTTCCTTCACTTCCGTGAACACGGGCACGAAAGCGGTGGCAAACGAGCCCTCGGCGAACAAACGCCGCAGGAAATTGGGTACCCTGAAGGCGACCCAGAAAGCATCAGTGATGGCGTTGGTGCCGAACGTGGTGGTCACCACGAAGTCCCGGACAAGTCCGAGAACGCGCGAGACCATGGTCATGCTGCTGAACGACAGCAGGCCCCGCAACAACTTGGGTGAACTCACTCAGCGTCCCTCTTGACAATCGACTTGACGTGCATTTCTTACGCCATCATACTAGCTAGCTTGCTGTTCCCATAACACCGATTTTTCAGGAAACCACCACCGTGGCCAATATCAAGTCCGCCAAGAAGCGCGCCAAGCAGACCGTCGTGCGCAACGCGCGCAACGTGGCTCAGCGCTCGATGCTGCGCACCGCTGTCAAGAAAGTGATCAAGGCGCTGGACGCCAACGATGCCGCCGGCGCCGAAGCCGCCTTCGCCGTTGCCCAGCCGATCCTGGATCGCTTCAGCGCGCGTGGCCTGATCCACAAGAACAAGGCTGCTCGCCACAAGAGCCGCCTGAACGACCGCATCAAGGCCCTCAAGGCCGCCTGATCCGGCGTTGCCGCCCTGCCCTCCGGGGTTGGGCAGCAGGCAAAAGCCCGGCCCCGGCCGGGTTTTTTGTTGCCTGCGGTCCGGGCGATCCGCGGAGCCGCGCGGCCAGCACTACCAAATAAAAAACCCGGCCGAAGCCGGGTTTTTCGCATGGAACCACAACGGCATTACTGCGCGTCGCGGGCTTCCTGCTCTTCTTCCTTCTGGCGATCGAAGAAGGCCATGATCCGGCTCATGATCGGGAAGGTACCTTCGCGACCCAGCGCGGAGACCAGGAACCACGGCTCCTTCCAGCCCAGCTCGGCGACGATCTGCTCGGCCGCGGCCTGCGCCTCGTCTTCGAACATCAGGTCAGCCTTGTTCAGCACCAGCCAGCGCGGCTTGTTCAGCAGCTCCGGATCGTGCTTCTCCAGCTCGCGCTCGATCGCACGCACCTGCTCCACCGGCGAAATCCCCTCCACGCCGCCTTCCATCGGCGAGATGTCCACCAGGTGCAGCAGCAGGCGGGTGCGCTGCAGGTGGCGCAGGAACTGCGCACCCAGGCCGGCGCCGTCCGCTGCGCCTTCGATCAGGCCCGGAATGTCGGCGATCACGAAGCTGCGGTGGTTCTCCACCTTCACCACGCCCAGGTTCGGGTACAGCGTGGTGAACGGGTAATCGGCCACCTTCGGCGTTGCAGCCGAAACGGCACGGATCAGGGTGCTCTTGCCGGCATTGGGGAAGCCCAGCAGGCCGACGTCGGCCAGCAACTTCAGCTCCAGCTTCAGCGTGCGCTCCTCACCCGGCTCGCCCGGCAGCGCCTGGCGCGGCGAGCGATTGGTCGAGCTCTTGAAGTGCATGTTGCCCAGGCCACCGCGGCCGCCCTTGGCCACCAGCAGGCGGTCGCCGTGCCGGGTCAGGTCGCCGATGACTTCATCGGTGGCAACGTTGATGACCACGGTGCCGACCGGCACGGTGATGGTCAGGTCTTCGCCGCCCTTGCCGTAGGCCTGGCGACCCATGCCGTTCTCGCCACGCTGCGCCTTGAAGATGCGCTCATGGCGGAAGTCGACCAGGGTGTTCAGGTTTTCGTCGGCGCGGATGTAAACGCTGCCGCCCGCACCGCCGTCGCCGCCGTCCGGGCCGCCGAGCGGAATGAACTTCTCGCGACGGAAGCCAATGCAGCCGTTGCCGCCGTTGCCGGCGAACACTTCGATTTCTGCTTCGTCTACCAGTTTCATTGTTTCGATGCCTGCGATGGGCGCGGCCTGCTGGCCGCCACCTTGAATGTCATGCCGGCCGCGGGCCGGTAACCCGGCCAAGCCGGTCTTGCTTCAACTCTAACGAAAAGCCCCGCCGAAGCGGGGCTCTTCATGCAGCACTCCCATGCCGGGGCACGGGTGCCGGCGATGCCTGGATCAGGCGTCGGCCGAGACGATGCTGACGGTGCGGCGCTTCTTGGCGCCCTTGACCGAGAACTCCACCTTGCCGTCCACGAGGGCGAACAGGGTGTGGTCACGGCCCAGGCCAACGCCGGTGCCCGGGTGGAACTGGGTGCCGCGCTGACGCACGATGATGTTGCCGGCTTCGATGGCCTGGCCGCCGAAGATCTTGACGCCCAGGTACTTCGGGTTGGAGTCGCGACCGTTGCGCGAGGAGCCTACGCCCTTTTTATGTGCCATGACTGCTTCTCCTGATACTTAGCCGGCGATGCCGGTGATCTCGATTTCGGTGTAGTACTGACGGTGACCCTGACGCTTCATGTGGTGCTTGCGGCGACGGAACTTGATGATCCGCACCTTGTCAGCACGACCCTGGGACAGGACCTTGGCGGTGACGGCAGCGCCCTTCAGCGCATCGCCCAGCTTCACGCCATCGCTGTCACCCAGCATCAGGATGTTGTCGAACTTGATCTCGCTGCCGACTTCGACTTCGAGCTTTTCAATGCGGAGCTTTTCGCCCTGCGCCACGCGGTATTGCTTACCGCCGGTGACCAGTACTGCGTACATGACCAGGCCTTCCTCTGTAGTTATTGTGGTCTGAACTGCCGCCATCGAGGGCGGACAGGAGCGGGATTGTACGCAGATCAGCGGGCGCGGGTCAAGTCAACCCCTGAACGACCCACGGGCCCGGACCTGCAGGCCGAGCCATGCACGGCTGAACGGTTCGCGGTCCAGGCCGCTGCACATGGCCCGACCCTACACAAAGCTGTCGGCCGGTCTCACAACGTGAGACGCCGGGGTGGCATTGTCGCCCATTGCCCCCATCTGGTCACCTCGGTAGGCTGACCGATTGCCGTTCCCTGCTGGCCCGGCACCCAGCCAACGCCCCCACAACCGGATCCCCCATGGCGATGGATTTCATCCGCATCCGCGGCGCGCGGACGCACAACCTGAAGAACCTCGACCTCGACCTGCCCCGCGACAAGCTGATCGTGATCACCGGCCTGTCCGGTTCGGGCAAGTCCTCGCTGGCGTTCGACACCATCTATGCAGAAGGCCAGCGCCGCTACGTCGAGTCGCTGTCGGCCTATGCGCGCCAGTTCCTGAGCGTGATGGAAAAGCCGGACCTGGACCACATCGAAGGCCTGTCCCCGGCCATCTCGATCGAGCAGAAATCGACCTCGCACAACCCGCGTTCGACGGTCGGCACCATCACCGAGATCTACGACTACCTGCGCCTGCTGTACGCACGCGTGGGCACCCCGCGCTGCCCGGACCACGGCTACCCACTGGAGGCGCAGACGGTCAGCCAGATGGTCGACCAGGTGCTGACCCTGGACCCGGAGCAGCGCTACATGCTGCTGGCCCCGGTCATCCGTGACCGCAAGGGCGAACACGCACAGGTCTTCGACCAGCTGCGCGCGCAGGGCTTCGTGCGTGTGCGCGTGGACGGCGAGCTGCACGAAATCGATGCGGTGCCGCCGCTGGCGCTGCGCCAGAAGCACACCATCGAGGCGGTGATCGACCGCTTCCGCCCGCGCGAGGACATCAAGCAGCGCCTGGCCGAGAGCTTTGAAACGGCGCTCAAGCTGGGCGATGGCATGGCCTCGGTGCAGAGCCTGGACAGCGCCGATGCTTCGCCCACGCTGTTCTCCTCCAAGTACTCCTGCCCGGTCTGCGACTACTCGCTGCCGGAGCTGGAACCGCGCCTGTTCTCGTTCAATGCACCGATGGGTGCGTGCCCCGGCTGCGATGGCCTGGGCATGGCCGAGTTCTTCGATCCGTCGCGGGTGGTGGTGCATCCGGAGCTGTCGCTGGCCGCCGGTGCGGTGCGCGGCTGGGACCGTCGCAACGCCTACTACTTCCAGCTGATCGCCTCGCTGGCCAAGCACTACAGGTTCGACGTGGACGCTGCGTGGAACTCCCTGTCAGCCAAGGTGCAGCAGGCCGTGCTGTACGGCAGCGGCGATGAAACGATCACCTTCACCTACTTCACCGAAGCCGGCGGCCGCACCCAGCGCAAGCACCGCTTCGAAGGCATCATTCCCAACCTCGAACGCCGCTACAAGGAGACCGAATCGCCGGCGGTACGCGAGGAGCTGTCCAAGTACATCAGCGAACGCCCGTGCCCGGAGTGCAACGGCGCGCGCCTGAACAAGGCGGCACGCAACGTGTTCGTGGCCGACCGCCCACTGCCGGAGCTGGTGGTGTTGCCGATCGACGAGGCGCTGAAGTTCTTCAGCGAGCTGAGCCTGCCGGGCTGGCGTGGCGAGATCGCCGCGAAGATCGTCAAGGAAATCGGTGAGCGCCTCGGCTTCCTGGTCGATGTGGGCCTGGATTACCTGACCCTGGAACGCAAGGCCGACACCCTGTCCGGTGGCGAGGCGCAGCGCATCCGCCTGGCCAGCCAGATCGGCGCCGGCCTGGTGGGCGTGATGTACGTGCTCGACGAACCGTCGATCGGTCTGCACCAGCGCGACAATGAACGCCTGTTGGGCACCCTCACCCGCCTGCGCGACCTGGGCAACACGGTGATCGTGGTCGAGCATGACGAGGACGCGATCCGCCTGGCCGACTACGTGCTGGACATCGGCCCGGGCGCGGGTGTGCATGGCGGCGAGATCGTCGGCCAGGGCACCCTGCAGGACATTCTGGAGGCCCCGCGCTCGCTGACCGGCCAGTACCTGTCCGGCAAGCGCGCGATCGAGATTCCTGCTCGCCGGCACACGCCGAACCCGAAGATGACGCTGCACCTGCGCGGTGCCAGCGGCAACAACCTCAAGGGCGTGGACCTGGCGATTCCGGCGGGCCTGCTGACCTGCGTGACGGGCGTGTCCGGCTCGGGCAAGTCGACCCTGATCAACGATACCCTGTTCTCGCTGGCTGCCAACGAGATCAACGGTGCCTCGCACCCGGTTGCGCCGTACAGGGAGATTGATGGCCTGGATCTGTTCGACAAGGTGGTGGACATCGACCAGTCGCCGATCGGCCGCACCCCGCGATCGAACCCGGCCACCTACACCGGCCTGTTCACGCCGCTGCGTGAATTGTTCGCACAGGTGCCGGAGGCGCGTGCGCGCGGCTATTCGCCGGGCCGTTTCAGCTTCAACGTGCGCGGCGGCCGCTGCGAGGCCTGCCAGGGCGACGGCCTGATCAAGGTGGAGATGCACTTCCTGCCGGACGTGTACGTGCCCTGCGATGTCTGCCACGGCAAGCGCTACAACCGCGAAACGCTGGAGATCCTTTACAAGGGCTTCAACATCAACGACGTGCTGGAAATGACCGTCGAGGATGCGCTGAAGCTGTTCGAGCCGGTGCCGTCGATCGCGCGCAAGCTGGAAACGCTGGTGGACGTGGGCCTGAGCTACATCAAGCTGGGCCAGAGCGCGACCACGCTGTCCGGTGGTGAAGCCCAGCGCGTGAAGCTGTCCAAGGAACTGTCGCGCCGCGATACCGGCCGCACCCTGTACATCCTCGACGAGCCGACCACCGGCCTGCACTTCCACGACATCGAAGCGCTGCTGGGCGTGCTGCACAAGCTGCGCGACGAAGGCAACACGGTGGTGGTGATCGAGCACAACCTGGACGTGATCAAGACCGCCGACTGGATCGTGGATCTGGGCCCGGAAGGCGGCCATCGCGGTGGCACCATCCTGGTCACCGGCACGCCGGAGGATGTGGCGGCCTGCCCGCAGTCGTACACCGGCCAGTTCCTGGCCCGCATGCTGCCCTCCACCAGCGCGCGCCCGGAGCAACCGGCTGCGGTGGCCAACAAGCCCGACGCCCGTCCGCCACGCAAGCTGAAGCCTGAGAAGCCGGCGAAGAAGGCGGTGGCTGCCAGGAGCACCGGCAAGACCAGCAAGACCGCGACGACCCGCAAGAAGAAGGACGCCTGATGAGCAGCGAACACAAGATCCTGGCCCGCATCCCGATCAGCGTGCGCTGGCGTGACATGGACAGCATGGGCCACGTCAACAACGCCAAGTACATTTCCTACCTGGAGGAAGCGCGCGTGCGCTGGATGCTGGGCGTGGAAGGCGTGTCGATGACCGACCGCATCGCACCGGTGGTGGCCGCGACCAACGTCAACTACCGCCTGCCGATCGTGTGGCCCAACGACATCCTGGTCGAGCTGTTCGTCGAGCGCCTGGGCAACAGCAGCGTGACCATCGGCCACCGCATCGTCGACCAGCAGGACGACTCGAAGCTGTACTCGGATGGCAACGTGGTGGTGGTCTGGATGGATACGCAGACCGGCAGGAGCGCACCGCTGCCGGAGGCGATCCGCAGCGCTTCCACCTGAAGGTAGTGCCGGCCGCTGGCCGGCAACCTCCAGATGCTTCGCGCATGCCGGCCAGCGGCCGGCACTACCGATCCCATTCAAAGGACTGAGATGATCCACCAGACTGAACTGCGCGACCTGCTGCCCGGCATGGTCCCCTTCCCTACCGATGTCTTCCCCGCTGACCAGGCGTGGCTCGCCCAGCATCTGCTGCCGCTGCTGAAGATCGACCTCGGTGTGCTGCGCCCTGAACTGGCCGGCCAGGTGGCAACGATGCTGTGCCCGATCGAGCCGTACGACGGCTGCATCGGCGAGACCACCGAAGAACACCACAACGACTTCACCAGCACCAACTGGATCGCCTTCGAGCTGACCGCCGGCAACCAGATGCGCTTCCTCGGCAACGAGGGCTATTTCATCGGCGATCAGGTGGATGACAAGCACGCGCGGAAACACATCGCGCAGATGCGCGAGAGCTATGCCAAGGCGCGTGACTACCATGCCACGCACGGCCGCCTGGCCTGCTACTCGCGCTATGGCAAGGACGAGCCCAGCGAGCGCGATTACCTGGATACGCTGGGTGGACGGATTTCCTGTGGCAACTGGATCGAAACAGCCGATATTCCGGCCGCCTTCACCCTGGAATTCACCGACGCCGCCAACGACCGGCATGCTCCAGATGATGCCGAACTGGCGATCATCCGCCACGGTGGCCACAAGTTCTTCGCCGTGGCCGAAGTCGCTGGCTACAACTGGTGCGCCACCGGCGCCGACGCGATAGTGATGCTGTATGAGCCGGTGAGCCGCACGGTGCTGTTCTCGTACGATTGGTCGTAAGACCCTGCGGTAGTGCCGGCCGCTGGCCGGCATTTCCTGTCCTGCCGGCCAGCGGCCGGCACTACCCGAGCCTCATTTCGCAGCCTTGCGCACGGTCAACGTCGCACTCGCTTCGCCGCCGCCTTCCAGCTGCAGCCGCAACGGCAACGCCTGGCCTTCCTTCAACGCGCCCTTGCCCTGCATCAGCATCAGGTGCAGGCCGCCGGGCTTGAGCTCGGCACGCGCGCCCGGCGCCAGCGGCAGGCGTTCGATCGCGCGCATCCGGCTGACGCCATCGACAATCGTGGTCTCGTGCAGTGACACATCATCGAAGCTGCTGCTGGCTGCGCCAGTGATCGCCACCGCCTTGCTGCAGCCGTTGTGGATCACGCCGTAACCAGCGGTCATCGGCATCGCCGGATTCGGTGGCAACCGCGCCCAGCCCTGCTCCACCGTGACGCAGGCCGGTTCGGCCGCTGAAGCCGATGCTGCGGCCGCACACAGAACCCACAGTACGCCAACGAATGGTTTGGTTATCATCGCCCAGGTTCCTTCTTCGCAACGAGACCGCAGCATGACGACGCTCATCGAGGTGATCAACCACGGCCCCATCCGCGAGCTGCGCCTGGCGCGGCCGCCGGTCAACGCACTGGACACCGACCTGTGCCGACAGTTGATCCACGCCATCGAGCTGGCCATGGCCGAAGACGCGCACGGCATCGTGCTGTCGGGCAGCGAGCGCATCTTCACCGGCGGCATGGACGTGCCGCACCTGCTCTCGCACGGCGATGACAAGCACAGGCTGCTGGACACCTGGAACGCCTTCTTCGGCGCGGTGCGCACGCTGGCCGAGAGCCGTATCCCGGTGGCGGCCGCGATCACCGGCCACGCGCCGGCCGGTGGCTGCGTGCTGGCGCTGTGCTGCGACTACCGGGTGATGGCGCGCAGCGCCGATCCGTCGCGGCCGTACGCCATCGGCCTGAACGAAGTGCAGGTCGGCCTGATCGCGCCGGAGGGCATCCAGCGCCTGCTGCGGCGTGCGGTGGGCGTGCACCGCGCCGGCGTGCTGCTCACCACCGGTTCGCTGGTGCCGGCCGAACAGGCGCTGCAGATCGGGCTGGTCGATGAGCTGGCCGAGGGTGACCTGGTGGTGGCACGTGCCGTGGCCTGGCTGCAGAACCTGCTCAAGCAGCCGCGCCAGCCGATGCTGCTGACCCGCGCCATCGCCCGCGCCGACCTGCACGAGGCGCTGCACCCGGACCTGATC
Source organism: Stenotrophomonas sp. YJH_SMC_48-3 (assembly GCF_059369375.1). Taxonomy (NCBI): domain Bacteria; kingdom Pseudomonadati; phylum Pseudomonadota; class Gammaproteobacteria; order Lysobacterales; family Lysobacteraceae; genus Stenotrophomonas; species Stenotrophomonas sp. YJH_SMC_48-3. The sequence continues at coordinate 241,517 of NZ_JCAFSQ010000006.1, forward strand.
CAGCTCGACCGCTTCGTCGAGGCCTGGTTCGCCCCGGATGCACAGAACGCGCTGCAGGCGCTGGTGGCGCGGCTGGGCAAGTAAACGGCAGTGCCGGCCGCTGGCCGGCATCCGCAGCCCCCCCCAAGAGGATCATGAGGTTGCCGGCCAGCGGCCGGCACTACCGAAGATGGGGCCGCCGCCCTGACCGGTATAATCAGGCCCTCTTTCACTGCTGTGGCCGCCCCCTTGAACGACATGCCCGAACCCGTCGTCTCCGAGCTGATCGACCTGCTCACGCTGGAGCGGCTGGAGGACAACCTGTTCCGCGGGCAGAGCCGCGACATCGGCACCAAGTACGTGTTCGGCGGGCAGGTGCTGGGCCAGGCGCTGGCCGCAGCGCAGGCCACGGTCGACAATGGCCGCCACGTGCACTCGCTGCACGCCTATTTCCTGCGCGCTGGCAACATCGACCACCCGATCGTCTACGACGTGGACCGCACCCGCGATGGCGGCAGCTTCTCGGTGCGACGGGTCACCGCGATCCAGCACGGCAAGGTGATCTTCTTCTGCGCGGCCTCTTTCCAGCAGGCCGAGACCGGCGCCGAGCACCAGCACAAGATGCCCGAGGTGCCGCAGCCGGAAGACATCGAACCGAACCGGCCGCTGCCGGCCGAGGTGCTGGAGCGACTGCCGATCAAGGTGCAGCGCTGGCTGTCGCGTGGCGGCCCGTTCGAGTTCCGCCACGTCTACCCGCGCGATGAACTGAACCCGCCCAAGCGCCCGCCCTACCACCAGGTGTGGCTGCGCCTGAGCGAACCGGTCGGCGATGCGCCCGAACTGCACCAGGCGCTGCTGGCCTACGCCTCCGACTTCCACCTGCTGGGCACGGCGACGTTCCCGCACGGCATCAGCTACTACCACCCGCACGTGCAGATGGCCTCGCTCGACCACGCGATCTGGTTCCACCGCCCGTTCCGTGCCGACGACTGGCTGCTGTATTCGCTGGACAGCCCCAGCGCGCAGGATTCGCGCGGCCTAGCCCGCGGCCAGTTCTTCACCCGCAACGGCGTGCTGGTGGCCAGCACCGCGCAGGAAGGCCTGATCCGCGTGGTTCCCGACCAGGCTGCCGCGGCCGCCGTGCCGGCCAAGGAGTAAAACCCATGCGCCAGATCTTCAGCAGCCAGCGCGTGGAAACCGTCGAAGGCGTGGCCGAGCTCCTGCGCGGGCATGGCATCGAGGTCAAGGTGACCAACGGGCGCTCCTACAAGACCCGTCGCCGCGGCCAGTTCAGCTATACCGACCTGGGCAACGCCAACGCCTATCCGGCGGTATGGATCGTGCGTGCCGACGACCAGCCGCGCGCGCGCGAAATCCTGCGCGAGGCGCGCCTGCTCGACACTACCCGCCGCGACCACCCCACCGCCGAATTCGCCTTCCGCGACACGGCGGAACCGGGCAGCGGCGGCCGCAGCTGGGCCTGGCGCATCCGCATCGCCCTGCTGGTGGTGATTGCTGGCGTGGCGTTGGTCATCGGCCTGCGCCATCGTGGTGCCCCGGCAACGGTCGCGCCGGCCCCTGCCCCGCAGGCCCAGCCGCAGCAGGCACAGCCGGCACCGCAGGCCGCGCCGGCAGAGGAAGAAGTGCGGGTCCGCATCCAGCCCTCCAAGTGAGAGGCGGTAGCGCCGGGCCATGCCCGGCGAGCGCAGCGGCCTGTCAGCAGGGCCGCGACTTCACCGTAACCCGTCAGGATTGGCCCCCCCTTGTTGTTCAAGGGGGCGCGCCAACGGCGCGGGGATGAGGTGGAATGCGCGGACCGACGATGCATCAGCATCTGCGGTCACACTTCGCGCGCGGCTCCGTCATGGGACACAATCCCAGCAGGAGAGCTGCCGCCATGACGACGTTCGCCGCATCGATCGACCAGACCCTGGAACGCGAACTGCCCGCCGCCGCAAGCGGTTGCCAGCACGCCTACGGGCGCATCGTGCTGGCCTGCCAGAACACGGTCACCGCCATCGCGCTGGCCATCACCCGCGACCGCCAAGCCAGCGAGGACATCGCCCAGGAGGCCTTCGTCAAGGGCTGGCAGCAGCTGCACCAGCTGCGCAGTTCGACCAGCTTCCTGCCGTGGCTGCGGCAGATCACCCGCAACCTGGCCCGCGACTGGCTGCGCGCCCAGCGCGGGCGCCCGCTGACTGGCGAGGCGGCCGAGGTGGCGATGGGCATGGCCGCCGACCCCGCCCCGGGTGCTGCCGACCGCCTGCAGCGGGTGGAAGAGGAGATCGCCGCCGAGGAGATCATCTCTGCCCTGCCCGCAGACAGCCGCGAAGTGCTGCTGCTGTACTACCGCGAGGGCCAGCGCTCGCAACAGGTGGCCGACCTGCTCGGGCTCAGCGACGCTGCGGTGCGCAAGCGCCTGTCGCGCGCCCGCGCGCTGGTGCGCGACGGCCTGCTGCAGCGCTTCGGTGAGTTCGCGCGTAGCAGCGCACCCAGTGCCGCGTTCGCTACGGCGGTGGTTTCGATGGTACTGGTGGCCGCGCCCGGCACCGCCAGTGCCGCAATCCTGCTCGGCACCGGTGTCGGCATCGGTGGCAGCAAGCTCAGCCTCGGTGGCGCCAGTGCCGCCGGCGGTACCGCGATGGGCTCGCTGACCGCCGCACTGGGGCAACTGCACATGATGCCGGCTGAAAGCTGGGGAGCGGTCATCGGTGGCGTGGTCGGCGGCACGGTCGGCAGCTACTTCGGTGGACGCTTCCTGATGTCGTACACCCGCAGCGAGGCCGAGCGCGCCGACGTCCGCCGTTTCCTCTATCTCAACATCGGCACCTGCATGCTCTGGTGCCTGACGATCCTGATGGCAGTGCTGCTGCAGGCGCCGCTCTGGGCCGTCCTGCTGGTGCAGGTCGCGGGCCTGGCCGTAGTCAACTACCAGTGCCTGGTACCGCTGCAGCGGCTGATGGCGCCGATGATCGCGCGTGACTCGCTGCAGCGCGGGCTCACCGGAACCAACTGGAAGTACGAGGCCATGTACGGCCGCACCGGCATCATCGCCATGAACCTGATGGTCATCGCGCTTGTGCTGTATTCGCTGGTGCGGAGCGGCCGGCTGTAACGGACAACGCCGGCGATGCGCCGGCGTTGTCGTCAATCACAGCATTGAAACTCAGCGCTGCGGCTTCGGCGCGCTGCCATCACGCGGGCCACCGTGGCGCGGGCCGCCGTGCATCGGACCCTTGGCCGCGTCGAACTCGGCCTTGCTCAGCTGGCCGTCCTTGTTGGTGTCGGCGGCGGCAAACCAGGCATCACGATGCTGCTTCATGCGCAGCTCGCGGTCGGCCTTGTCCAGGTAGCCATCCTTGTTCAGATCAAGCTGATCAAAACGCGCGGCCAGGCGCGGATCGGCCTTGGCTTCCTCGCGGCTGAGGCGGCCGTCCTTGTTGACGTCCAGCGTGGCCCAGCGCTCACCGCCATGGCCGCGGCGGCCATGCTGCCAGCGCGGCAGTTCGTCGCGCGAGAGCTTGCCGTCCTTGTTCTTGTCCAGCTCGTCGAATTTCGCAGCCAGGTGCGGGTTGGCGGCCGCCTCGCTGCGGTCGATGACGCCGTCACCGTTGGTGTCCAGCTTGGCCGGGCGCGGTGCCGGCGTGGCCGGGGTGTCGGCGGCCAGCGCGATTCCGGAAGCAGAGGTGCCCAGCAGCAGGGCCAGCAGCAGGGGGGTACGGATCATGAGGTCACTCCTGGGGATGGGAACAGCGTCGGGGTGATCACTTCACCCTCGAAGGACAACAACGCTCGGACGCGACATCGGTTGACGCCGCTGCCGGTTCCGTTCATCCGGCGGACAGTCGCCGCCACTGCGACGGGCTGGGGCTATGCTGTGTCCATGGCGATCCATGGCGACAGAGACGACGAACTGCGACTTTTCCAGACCGGCGAGCACCCCTGCGGGTACTGGTCGGACCGGGTGGCACGCGACCTGGTGCTGGACCCGAACGACCGCCGCCTCGGTGCGCTCTATCCGCTGGCACTGAGCTGGGGCTTCCGCCGCAGCGGCGACCTGGTCTACCGGCCGCATTGCGCGCACTGCCAGGCCTGCGTGGCGGTGCGCATCCCGGTGGCGCGCTTCGCTCCGGACCGCAGCCAGCGCCGCTGCGCCGCCCGCAATGCCGACCTGGAGGTGCGGATCACCGCCGCCACCGCCCGCGACGACCTGTTCGCGCTGTATCACCGCTACCTCACCCACCGCCACGCCAATGGCGGCATGGACGACCACGGCCCGCACGAATTCGAGCAGTTCCTGATCGGCAGCTGGTCGCACACCCGCTTCATGGAGATGCGCCTGCCCGGCCACGACGGCCAGCCCAGCCAGCTGCTGGGGGTGGCAGTGACCGACGTCACCGAGCATGGCCTGTCGGCGGTCTACACCTTCTTCGACCCGGACCACGCCGCACGCGGGCTGGGTACCTTCGCGATCCTGCAGCAGATCGAGTGGGCGCGCCGCGAGGGGCTGCCCCACGTGTACCTGGGCTACTGGATCCGCGGGCACCAGAAGATGGATTACAAGCGCCGCTTCCATCCGTTGGAAGCCTACGATGGCCGCCGCTGGCACGATTTCGACAATGATCTGGACGGGCGCTGACAAACCGCTGACACCGGGCCGGGTGCACAATACGGCCCATGAACATGACCCGCCGCCATCCCCTGATCCTCGCCCTGGCCCTGCTCTGCGGCGCCACCGCCCCCGCCTTCGCCACGTCCCCCGCGATGACCGAAAAGCCGTCCGCTGCGCTGCGCCTGGCGACCTACAACACGTCGCTGTACTCCGATGACGCCGGTGGCCTCATCAAGGAACTGGAAGGCGACAGCGAGCACGCACGCAAGATCGCCGCGGTGCTGCAGCAGGTGCGCCCGGATCTGGTGCTGCTGAACGAATTCGATTTCGACGACGCCCATCGCGCCGCCGACCTGTTCCAGAAGCGCTATCTGGAAGTCGCCCAGCCCGGTGGCGGCAACCCGCTGCATTTCGCCTATCGCTACCTGGCCCCGGTCAACACCGGCGTGCCCAGCGGCCTGGACCTGGACAACAACGGCGTGGTCGGCGGCGAAGGCCGCAGCCGTGGCAATGACGCGTGGGGCTACGGCCTGCACCCCGGCCAGTACGGCATGCTGGTGCTGTCGCGCTACCCGATCGACGAAGCCAAGGTGCGCAGCTTCCAGCTGCTGAAGTGGAGCGCGATGCCCGGCGCGATCCGTCCGGTCGATCCGCGCACCGGCAAGAGCTTCTACAACGACCACGTGTGGTCGCAGCTGCGCCTGTCCTCGAAGTCGCATTGGGACGTGCCGGTGAAGACCCCGGGCGGCGTGGTCCACGCGCTGGTCTCGCACCCGACCCCGCCGGTGTTCGACGGCCCGGAAAAGCGCAACGCCGCGCGCAACCACGACGAACTGCGCCTGTGGCAGGAATACCTGTCCAAGGGCGACAAGTCGTGGCTGTGCGACGACAAGGGCCAGTGCGGCGGCCTGGCCCAGGACGCGCGCTTCGTGATCCTTGGCGACCTCAACAACGACCCGGTCGATGGCGATGGCCGCCATGAAGCAATCGTCGAGCTGATCGAGAACGCCCGCGTGCTGCGCTACCCCACCCCGCGCAGCGTCGGCGGCGAGCAGACCAGCCTGGCCTATGCGGCCAAGGGCATCGAGCGCAAGGGCGCACCGTTCCACGCCACCGGCGACTTCGGCCCGAAGTCCGGCACCATGCGCCTGGACTACGTGCTGCCCTCGACCGGTTTCGAGTACGTAGGCAGCGGCATCTTCTGGCCAGCCAATGAAAGCCCGGAAGCGAAGATCGCCGATGGCAGCGACCACCACCTGGTGTGGGTGGACGTGAAGCAGTAACCGGAATGGCCGATTGCTGAAGATGTTGTAGAGCCGAGCCCATGCTCGGCTACTGCAACCAACCAAGCTTAGTAGCTCTGCCAGTCAATCTGAGCGTCAGCCCCGAGATACCGGTCCTGCCAAGCCTGCTCCCGGCCCAGGGAATCGATGAACTCATCCTCGGAAAGCTGCTCATATCCGAGCTCGATTTCCATCTTGTTCTCTGGATCCAGATGAAACGTCAAACTCGTCCAGAGTGCATGGTGCCATTGCGCAAAGAGCTGATGCATCTCCAGAAGCGCTGCTTCCGCATCATCTGGAATTTCTAGATAGCCGTATGAGCCTGACGGCTTGCGGTAGAACGCCCAACCCGACCAGACATTCTTGATGATCTCGAAGTTCAGCCAGATCCCGCATTGGTCGGTAGGCACGGCATCAATCAGTGATTGGCCAATTCGGTGATACAAGGCAGATAGCGCTGATGTAAGCCGCTCGTCCAAGCCTTCTCCTGAGATGTCTTTGGCATTCATCCGTCAGAAGATAAAACACGCAGGATTTTGAAGCTCAACCAGATGTCGCTTTCAGCTCGCAATTGCGGCCTAGCGCTCTACGTCTTTGCAGCAAACCCTCTAACGGCAGCATCTGGCACTCAATAGCCCCAGCAGGCCGTCGCGCATGACTGAAGATGTGAATCCATTGTCGGGCTGAAAGCGTCACATGGAAAAGCAGCCGAGCGTGGGCTCGGCTCTACAGAAGACTCACACAGTTCATGGCAAGCCGGCGGGTGCGGCCTGGCGCTACCGCACAGAAATCTGTACCGACCAACGGTCGGTACCTACCGGGATGCGGCCGCCGGGCATGGCCCGGCGCTATCGGTTTACGGGCGCAGTTCGACGCCGATGGCGTCGGCGGCGTCACGCGCGATGGCGCGTGCTTCGTCGATGGTTTCCGCGCGCGCCAGGGTCACGCCCACGCGGCGATGACCGTGCACGCTCGGCTTGCCGAACAGGCGCACGGCGGTGTCAGGCACCTGCAATGCAGCGGCGACGTTGTTGAAGTACGGCACGCCCTCGCCGTGTGCCAACAGCGCGCACGACGCCGACGGGCCGCTCTGGCGGATCACCGGGATCGGCAGGCCGAGGATGGCGCGCGCATGCAGCGCGAACTCGCTCAGCTCCTGCGATACCAGCGTCACCAGGCCGGTGTCGTGCGGGCGCGGCGACACTTCGCTGAACCACACCTCATCACCCTTCACGAACAGCTCGACACCGAACAGGCCCCAGCCGCCGAGGTCGTCGGTGATCGCACGCGAGATCTCTTCGGCACGCGCCAGCGCCGCGCTCGACATCGGCTGCGGCTGCCAGCTTTCGCGGTAGTCCCCGTCCTTCTGCAGATGGCCGATCGGCGCGCAGAACGAGGTGCCACCGGCATGGCGCACGGTCAGCAGGGTGATCTCGTAATCGAAATCGATGAAACCTTCGACAATGCAGCGGCCGGCACCGGCACGGCCACCGGTCTGCGCGTAGTCCCAGGCCGGGGCGATGTCCGCCTCGCTGCGCAGGGTGCTCTGGCCCTTGCCCGAGGACGACATCACCGGCTTGACCACGCACGGCAGGCCGATGGCGGCCACGGCAGCACGGTACTCGGCCTCGGTATCGACGAAGCGGTACGGCGAGGTCGGCAGGCCCAGGGTTTCGGCGGCGAGGCGGCGAATGCCTTCGCGGTCCATGGTCAGGCGTGCAGCACGCGCGGTCGGGATCACCCGCAGGCCCTGCTCCTGTTCCAGCTGGACCAGGGTCTCGGTGTGGATGGCCTCGATCTCCGGCACCACTAGGTGCGGCTGCTCCTCGGCGATCAGAGCGCGCAGCGCCATCGCATCGAGCATGTCGATCACGTGCGAGCGGTGCGCAACCTGCATGGCCGGCGCATCGGCGTAGCGATCGGCGGCGATCACCTCCACGCCCAGCCGCTGCAGCTCGATGGCCACCTCCTTGCCGAGTTCGCCCGAGCCCAGCAGCAGCACGCGGGTGGCGGAGGGGGACAACGGAGTTCCAAGCTTGGCCATGGCGGTTCCAGCAGCAATGTGAAGGCGGAAGGGCATTCTAGCTGGCCGCGCCCTCTGGCCATGCCATCCGACGAACGGTAGCCTGTAAGTGATATCACTTTGATATCTTATGTTCGAACCCTCAAGGACGTACCGCCATGAAAGAGAAGTCGCTGTCTTCGCTCAACGGCCTCGGCACGCTGGCCGTCGCCCTGCTCGTCGCCCTCGCTGGCGCCGCCCTGTTCGTACTGGGTGTGGCCGCCAAGGCCAGCGTCGGCTCGCCCAACCTGCTGCTGATGCTGCTGGGGGCGTTGCTGGTAGTCCTGGGCGTGTTCACGCTGGCCGGCCTGTACACCATCCAGCCCAACCAGGCGGCGGTGCTGAGCCTGTTCGGCAAGTACGTGGGCACGGTGAAGGACAACGGCCTGCGCTGGAACAACCCTTTCTATGCCAAGCGCCGGGTCAGCCAGCGCGTGCGCAACTTCGAGAGCGGCAAGCTGAAGGTCAACGAGCTGGACGGCAGCCCGATCGAGATCGCCGCGGTGATTGTCTGGCAGGTGGTCGATGCCTCCGAGGCCGTCTACAACGTGGACGACTACGAGAGCTTCGTGCACATCCAGTCCGAATCGGCACTGCGGGCGATGGCCACCAGCTATCCCTACGACCAGCACGAGGATGGACAGCTGGCCCTGCGCAGCCACGCCAGCGAGATCTCCCAGCACCTGAAGAACGAGCTGGCCGAGCGCCTGGCCGATGCCGGTGTACAGGTGATCGACGCGCGCATCAGCCACCTGGCCTACGCCGCCGAAATCGCCCAGGCGATGCTGCAACGCCAGCAGGCCAACGCGGTGATCGCCGCGCGCACACGTATTGTTGCTGGTGCGGTGGGCATGGTCGAGATGGCCTTGGCCGAACTGCAGAAGAACGGCGTGGTGCAGCTGGACGAGGAACGCAAGGCGCACATGGTCAGCAACCTGCTCATCGTGCTGTGCTCGGACCGCGGCACCCAGCCGATCGTCAATGCCGGCTCGCTGTATTGAGCCACACTCGCAACGGGGTGCCCCACCGCCCCGCCAGGAGCCCCCATGAGTGAGAAGAAAGCCTACCCGCTGCGCATCAATGCCGACGTCCTGGCTGCTGCGCAGCGCTGGGCTGATGACGAACTGCGCAGCCTCAACGCGCAGATCGAATACGTGCTGCGCGACGCCCTGCGCAAGGCGGGACGCCTGCCGAAACCCGCGCCATCGTCGGAGGACAAGGAATGAGCAAGCGTTGGAGCTACCAGACCATCGAGGTCAAGACGTCCATGATGGGCCTGCTCAAGGCCGAGGACATCCAGGCCGAACTCAGCCGCCAGGGCCAACTGGGCTGGGAACTGGTCAACATCATCATCCCGGCGCCGATGCGCCCGGCGATGCTGGTGTTCAAGAAGGAGGCCTGACGCATGGGCGGCAGCGACCCGAAGACGTTTGAAGTGGCCGAGAGCTCGCCGTTGCGCGTGCTCTGGATCGTGCTTCCGCTGCTGGCTGCCTTCGTGGCGTGCGTGTACGCACAGCTGTACAAGGCGCCGGCCAGTGCCCCTTGGATCGAAGTAGCGCTGTCGCCGCCCTGGTTCCGGATGGGTGGCAGTGCCGCCTGGAGTCTGCTGGTGATCGCGGTACTCGGCATCGGGTTGGGCGCAGCATTCTTCCGTCGCCGGGTGGAACTGGACGACAACGTGCTGGATGTGCGCTCGACGATGTACCGCCGCCGCGTCCCGGTGGCGCAGCTGCGGCTGGACCAGGCCGAGGTGGTCGACCTGCAGCGTGACCGCCGCTATGGCATCCGTGTCAAAACCAATGGCTATTCAGTGCCAGGCTTCTATTCCGGCCACTTCCGCCTGCACGGGGGCGGCAAGGGCTTCGCTCTGGTCACCGATCGTGCGCGTGTCCTCGCCCTGCCGGTCAGTGACGGCAGCACGCTGCTGCTCAGCGTGGACCGGCCGCAGGCGCTGCTCGATGCGCTGCACAAAGTGGCCGCGTCGGCGCCACGGCAGTAAGCTGCTGAGATGCAACGACGCGCCCCCCTGCTGATCAACACCGAGGCCATCGAGCTGTGGCCCGCGCACCTGCTGCGTGCACGCAGCAACCTGGATGCACGCCTGCTGTCGCAGGCACACTGGGTGCTGCGGCGCAAGCGCGATGGCCGCTACCTCGCGGCGGTACTGGCGCGCGGGGTTCATGCCATGGTGCCGCGCCTGGCACGCGAGCCAGGGGTGGAGGACGCATTGGCGCTGCTGGATGCAGCAGCGGCGCGTCCGTTCGGCGCCGTGCTGGAGGATCAGTGGTTGCCACTGGCAGGCCTGCAGCAGCGCCTGCAGCAGCTTGGCCTGGATGCACAGCGCTATGCCGGCGACAGCGGGCTGCCGCTCGAACCCGAACCCTGCCTGCTGCACTTCGCCGGCCGCGACCGCTTCGCCCGCCCGTTGTGGCTGCACTGTGCCGCCGCGCAGGGCTGGCGGCGGATGCGACTGCACGCGGCACAGGATGGAATTGCGCTGGACGCCATCTCCGGCTTCCGCAGCCATGCCTACCAGTTGGGCATCTTCGAGCGGAAGCTGGCGCGCGGCTTGAGCGTGGCAGAGATCCTGAAGGTCAATGCCGCCCCGGGTTTCAGCGAACACCACAGCGGCTACGCGCTGGACATCGGCACACCTGGCGATGCGCCGGCCGAAGAATCGTTCGAAGCCACCGACGCGTTCGCCTGGCTGCAGGTGCATGCCGGCGGGCATGGCTTCCATCTGAGTTACCCACGCGACAACCCGCACGGCATCGTCTACGAACCCTGGCACTGGTGCTGGAGACCGGCCAACGGCTGAGCCCCTCGTGGCGAAAGCCTGGAGCGGTCAGCGCATGGCCGCGGGATGGAACAAGACAGCAAAGACAAAAGCCGGTCGCTTCGCTCGAAGCCGAGCATGGCTTGTATGTTCCTCCCGGCTCCTACGCGGTATGTAGGAGCCAGGGTGGAGGGACCGTCAACATGATATCTGCGGATAGCAGCCGACAGACGAGCCGAGCGATCCCCATCCCGCACCTTAACGTCGATAAAGGATCTAGCGGCCTTTGAGGACCGCCGATGTAGGCAAGCCAACGTGGTGCGGTACCACCCCAGCCCCTCAACAATAGC
>NZ_JCAFSQ010000007.1:0-247654 GCF_059369375.1 Stenotrophomonas sp. YJH_SMC_48-3
ATGGGCTCGGCTCTACAACCGACCGCCCCGCCCGTGTAGAGCCGAGCCTACGCTCGGCTCACGCGCGCAGCGCGGCTTTATCGCAACCCGACCGAAGAGCAGCCGAGCATGGGCTCGGCTCTACAACCGACCGCCCCGCCCTTGTAGAGCCGAGCCTACGCTCGGCTCTACTCTTCCTCTTCCGGCACATCCTGCGGGTTCAGTGTCTTGCTCTCCCGCTTCGGCGCGGTGAACGGCGTCGGCGTCGGCACGCCTTGGCCGGCGTTGCCAAACACCATCTTGGCGCCGGCATTCAGACCACCACCAGCAATTTCCAACTCGAAACGCTCGGCATCGCGGCGGCGGATCTGCTCGGCAATCTCCACCGCGTCATCCTCATCCGCACCCAGTTCCACCAGCGCGGCCTGGCCGAACAGCACCGCCGATTCAAACGTCTCGCGGATCTGGAAATCGACACCGGCATGGATCAGCCGCAGCGAATGCTCGCGGTCGAACGAGCGCACCATCAGCTTGGCCTGCGGGAACTCGTGCGACACCAGCTCAACAATGCGATCAGCCGCCTCGGCCTTGTCCACGCACACCGCAATCGCACGTGCGGTGGCCGCGCCGGAAGCATGCAGCACATCCAACCGCGTGCCGTCGCCGTAGTAGATCTTGAAACCGAACCGCGCCGCGCTCTGGATCATCTCCACATCGTTGTCGATGATGGTCACGTCCACGTCGCGCGCCAGCAGCGACTGGCTGGCGACCTGGCCGAAGCGGCCGAAGCCGATCAGCAGCACACTGCCGGACAGGCCCTCGGCCTCGTCCACGCCGTCCATGTTCACCGTCGGCTTCGGTGCGATGCGCTTGTAGAGCAGCACCACCAGCGGGGTCAGCGCCATCGACAGCACCACCACGGCGGTGAAGTTGGCATTGATCTCCAGGTTGATCACACCGGCCGATGCCGCGGCGGAGAACAGCACGAAGGCGAACTCGCCGCCCTGTGCCATCAGCACGCCACGGTCCAGCGCCTGCGCGTGGTCGCTGCCCATGATGCGTGCGACCACGTAGATGCACAGCGCCTTGGCCGCCATCAACGCCAGCACCAGGCCAAGGATCAGCTGCCAGTTGCCGGCCACCACGCCCAGGTCCAGCGCCATGCCCACGCTGAGGAAGAACAGGCCGAGCAGGATGCCGCGGAACGGTTCGATGTCCGCTTCGATCTGATGGCGGAAGGTCGACTCGCTCAGGAGCACGCCGGCCAGGAACGCGCCCATCGCCATCGACAGGCCGGACAACTGCATCAGCAGCGCCGCACCCAGCACCACCAGCAGCGCGGCGGCGGTCATCACCTCGCGCGCCTTCGACTCGGCCAGCACGCGGAACAACGGGTTGAGCAGGAAGCGGCCGACCAGCACCAGGCCGACGATGGCACCCACACCGATCGCCACCGACAACCAGCGCGAACCCTCGCCGTCGGCACTGCCCGCACTGGGGCCCATCCAGGCTACCAGCGCCAGCAACGGCACGATCAGCAGGTCTTCGAACAACAGGATGGAGACGATCTTCTGCCCCGACGGCAGCGCGATGTCACCGCGCTCGGCCAGCAGCTGCATCACCACTGCGGTGGAGGTGAGCACGAAGCCGGTGGCACCGATGAAGGCCACCTGCCACGGCAGGCCGAACAGCTTGGCGATGCTGGTCAGCACCAGCGCACAGGTGACGATCTGCAGCGTGCCCAGCCCGAAGATCTCCTTGCGCAGGCTCCACAGGTGCGAGGGCCGCATTTCCAGGCCGATCACGAACAGGAACATCACCACGCCGAGTTCGGCGGTATGCAGGATCGCCTGCGGGTCGGAGAACCAGCCCAGCCCGAACGGTCCGATCGCCAGGCCGGCAGCGAAGTAGCCCAGCACCGAGCCCAAGCCGGCCCGGCGGAACAAAGGCACCATCACCACCGCCGCGCCCAACAGGGCCACGACCTTGACCAGCTCGCTGGTCGCTGCTTCTACCGCCATGCGGTGTGTTCCCCGAGATCCAGAATCGAGTTCAACAATAGAGCAATGCCGATGACGGCAATAGCACGCATGTTGCGCCGGATTGTCTTGGAGGTGGAACGATGATGGGCGCCCGCCCCGGCATCATCCCGAAACCGTTGCAAGTCGCTGTAGAGCCGAGCCCACGCTCGGCTGCTCTTCGTGCCGAGGCCAGAAGCAGCCGAGCATGGGCTTGGCTCTACAGTAGATCCACGCCATGCGTGGATGACGCACAGCCGCCGCGCCCCGGTAGATCCACGCCATGCGTGGATGAATCCCCGGCCAGCCTCACCCACCCCGGCAGAACGCGGCGTAATCGATATACCCCGGGAACGGCACGCCCGGCGCGCACACCGGGCAGTGCGGGTCCGGCCGGATGCCGGTCTCGCGGAAGCGCATGCCCAGCGCATCGAAGCGCAGCAGCCGACCCACCAGCGGTTCGCCGATGCCCAGCAGCAGCTTCAACACCTCGGTGGCCTGCAGGACGCCGGCCAACCCGGGCAGCACGCCCAGCACCCCGGCCTCGGAACAGTTCGGCGCGAACTCCGGCGGCGGCGGTTCCGGGAACAGGCAGCGGTAGCACGGCGCCACGCCACGCTGGCGACCGGCGTCAAACACGCTGACCTGGCCGTCGAAGCGCTCGATGGCGGCATACACCAGCGGCTTGGCGTGCTTGATGCAGGCGTCGTTGAGCAGGTAGCGCAGCGGGAAGTTGTCCGACCCATCCAGCACCACGTCCACGCCCTCCAGCAGCGCATCCACGTTCTCGGACGTGACCCGCTCGGGAACGGCCTCGACGTCGATCGACGGGTTCAACGCCAGCAGCCGCTCGCGCGCCGAATCGACCTTGAGCTGGCCCACGCTGGCTTCGGTATGCACGATCTGCCGGTGCAGGTTGCTGCGTTCCACCCGGTCATGGTCGGCGAAACGCAGGTGCCCTACCCCAGCTGCGGCCAGGTAGAACCCAGCCGGTGCGCCCAGCCCACCCGCGCCCAGCACCAGCACGCGCGACTGCTGCAGCCGGCGCTGGCCGGCCTCGCCCACCTGTGGCAGCAGCAGGTGGCGCGAATAGCGATCAAAGAAGTCGCGGTCGGCGGCGCTGGCCAGCGGCTGCACCAGCGGCAGCGACTGCTCGCGCCAGGCCACGGTACCGCCGGTCACGGAAGCGACGTGGGTGTAGCCGGCCTGCAGCAGGAACTGCGCAGCATCGGCCGAGCGCTTGCCGCTCTGGCAGATCAGCAGGATCTCCTGGTCGCGCTGCGGCAGATGCGCGGCCGGGTCGGCCTGCAGTTCGCCCTTGGCCACGCCACGCGCGCCCACGGCCATGCCGCCGGCCCGTTCGTGCGCCTCGCGCACATCGATCAGCACCGCGCCATGGGCCAGGCGCTCGCGTGCCTGTGCGGGGGAAAACTCTTGGATGCTCATGGCCGCATTATCGCGCACGTGGCGGCAGGCCGCGTTGACCAGAATCTGTAGAGGCGAGCCCATGCTCGGCTGGCGCGCGTAGCGCGCCTGCGGCAATGCGCGAAAAGCAGCCGAGCGCAGGCTCGGCTCTACAGGTCCACCGCAAGCCTACGGTAGCGCCAGCCCCGCGCCCGGGATCAGATCCCATTTCCCAACAACGAAAAAGGCGGCCCTGCGGCCGCCTTTCTCTGAATCACTTGCCCTTGACGTGCTTCATCAAGCGCCGCTTGGACTTGATCTGCCGCTCGGTGAGGACGTTCTTCTTGCCCTCGTACGGGTTGGTACCCTCGCGGAAGATGAAGCTCACTGGCGTGCCGATCAGCTTGAAGCGCTTGCGGAAGAAGTTCTCCAGGTAGCGCTTGTACGACTCCTGCAGCTCCTTCAGGCGGGTGCCGTGCACAATGAAGGTCGGCGGGTTGGAACCGGCCGGGTGCACGTAGCGCAGCTTGGAGACGTGGCCGCGGATGGTCGGCGGCGGGTTGGTCTCGTAGGCCACTTCCAAGGCCTTGTTCACTTCGCTGGTGGTGAAAGTCTTGTTGGCCGACTCGTGCGCACGGTGCACCGCACGGAACAGCTCGCGCAGGCCCGAGCCGTGCTTGGCCGAAATGCGCACCGATTCGGCCCACGGCACGAAGCCCAGCTTCAGCGACAGCATGGTCTCGGCCTGCTCGCGCTGGTACTCGGTCAGGCCATCCCACTTGTTGATGGCGATCACCAACGCGCGGCCGGCGTCGAGCACGGCACCGAGCACGGTGGCGTCCTGGTCGGTCACGCCTTCGGTGGCGTCGAGCATCAGCACGGCCACCTGGCACTGCTCGATCGACTGCATGGTCTTGACCACCGAGAACTTCTCGACGACCTCGTCCACGCGCGAGCGACGGCGCAGGCCGGCGGTATCGATCAGGCGGTACTCGCGACCGTCGCGCTCCAAGTCCACTGCGATCGAGTCGCGGGTGGTGCCCGGCACGTCGGAGGCGATCATGCGCTCCTCGCCGAGGATGCGGTTGACCAGGGTCGACTTGCCCACGTTCGGGCGGCCGACGAAGGCGATGCGGATGCGGTTCGGATCGTTGTCCAGCTCTTCGCCGCTACCTTCTTCCGGCAGGCGCTGGATCACTTCGTCCAGCAGGTCGTCCAGGCCCTGGCGATGCGCGGCCGAGACGGTCAGCATTTCGCCGAAACCGTAGCGGGCGAACTCGGAGCGGACGCTGTCCTCGTCGGTGCCGTCGATCTTGTTGATCAGCAGCAACGTCGGGCGCGACAGCTTGCGCAGCCACGCCAGGATCTCGTCGTCCAGCGCCGAGGTGCCCTCGCGGGCATCGACGACGAACAGGATCAGGTCCGCTTCGGCAGCCGCCGCACGCGCCTGGCGGGTGGTGGCACCGGCCAGGCCTTCGTCCTCACCGGCAATACCGCCGGTATCCACGACGAGGAAATGATTGTCCTCGTCGAGGCGGCAGACGCCGTAGTTGCGATCACGGGTGACGCCGGGCTGGTCATGGACCAGGGCGTCACGGGTGCGGGTCAACGCATTGAAAATGGTCGACTTGCCGACATTCGGCCGTCCAACCAGGGCGACCAAAGGCAGCATCGCGAGTACTCCGTATTAATTTGCCAACCGGAAGGCGGTCAGCTTGCCATCCACGTTCTGCACCAGCAGCACCCCGTCTGCGACGACCGGCTGGGCCAGCAGGGCGTCACCGCCACTCTTTGCCCGTGCCGCCATCGCACCATCGGAGGCCTGCAACCAGTGCACGTATCCCTTGTAGTCGCCGACCACGACGTAGTCGCCATGCAGCGCCGGGCCGGTCAGCGAGCGACGGGCCAGTGCCGTCTGCGACCACATGGCTGCGCCGCTGGCCTTGTCCAGGCCGAACACGCCGCCCTTGTTGTCGGTCACGAACACATTGCCCGACGACACCGCCACGCCACCCGCACCGCCGTGGTCGCGCGCCCACAGCGGGCGACCGGTCGGGCCTTCGATGGCCATGGTCTGGTTCTTGAAGCTGCTCACGAACAGGGTGTTGCCATCCAGCACCGGCGCGCCGTCCACATCGGCCATGCGCTCCAGCTCGGTACGGCCTTCACCGTTGCCCACGTTCTGTTCCCACAGGGTGCGGCCATCCTGCTGGGCCAGGGCGGCAACCGCGCCCTCGTCCTTGCCGATGAACAGCACGCCCGGGCCGGTCACCACCGGTGCGTTGCCACGCACGGTCAGCGCCGGCAGCTCGCTCGGGTTGAACCACTTCTGGGTGCCGTTGCCGGCATCGAACGCAGTGATACGGCCGTCGTTGCTGCGCACGTAGACCGCGCCCTGGGCGATGGCCGGCGCGGCGATGACTTCACCCGGAACACGGGCGCGCCACTTTTCGCTGCCGTCGTTGATGTCCAGCGCGATGACCTGGCCATCGAGCGTGCCGATCACGACCAGGTTCTCACCGACACCCGGGCCACCGGACAGGCGCAGCTTGGCCTTCTTCTTTTCCTTCTGCGGCTCCCAGGTCCAGACCTTCTTGCCGGTCTGCAGGTCGATGGCGTGCACGCCACCGGTGATCGCCGCAGCGAACACGTGGCCGTTGGCCACGGCCGGGCCCTGGCGCACGCCGATGCGGCGCTCGCCCTTGCCGAGGTTGACCGACCAGGCCTTGTTGACCTTCAGGGTCGGCTCGAACTTGACCAGCTCAGCCGGTTCCTGTGCCTTCTTCGCGGCCGCGTCCTTGCCGGCGAACCAGCCCTTCATGGTGCTGCAGCCGGTCAGGGCCATGCCCATCAGGAGCACGGTGGCGACGCGGGTGATCATGACCTTCTGACTCATCAAACCGACTCCGCAGGGGCGGCGACGGTGCCGCCGGCGTCCATAACCTTGGTTTCCAGCAGGCGCCGCTGCGGCGCTGCCACGTCCAGCGTCTTCAGCGCCTTCTCGTACTGTGCGCGGGCCTCATCGCGCTTGCCCTGCGCCATCAGCGCATCGCCATGGATTTCCAGGCTGCTGCTGTCGGTGGCGCTGCCCAGCAGCTTGATCGCCTCGTCGCTCTTGCCGGTGGCCACCAGCAGGCGGGCCACGCGCTGGTCGACCACGCGCTGCAGGTCACCTTCAACCTTCACGCCGCGCAGGGTAGCCAGGGCTTCTTCGTTCTTGCCGGCGTCGACCTGGGCCTTGGCCAGCTGCAGCGCCGCCAGGTCGCCGTAGATGCTGGACGGGCCGGCTTCGAGCGCCTTGACCGCCTTGGCGGCGTCGTCGAGCTTGTTCTGCTGCAGGCCAACGAGCGCCTTCTGGTACTCGACATTGGCCGAGGCCAGCTTGCCGCCCTGATCCTTCTGGTACCACTGCCAGCCGGCAATGGCACCGATGGCGATGACCACGCCACCGAGGATGCTGGCGCCATTCTTCCGCAGCCAGCTGCGGACGCGTTCACTTTGTTCGTGCTCGTCGAGCAGATCGTCGATCGCCATGCGTACTCTCGCCCCGCCCATCGGGAGGGACCATTGGAATTAATCGAAGGTGGTGAAACCGCGCCTCAGTGCGAAACCGGGACTACGGAGCCTTCAGAGGATACCTGAAAGCGTGCCACGTTGGCTCGCTGGTAGGGGGTCAGATCGACGATAGCGCCGTTCTGCTGAACCTGGACCGCCGAGGCGTTGCCCAGGGTCACCCGGGTCACCTGGCCCGGCGTGAAGCTGCGGCTCTCGCCGGATTTGATCAGCGCCTTCTCGACAGTGCTGCCGTCCGGGCCGCCGATATCGACCCAGCTGTCGCCGCTGAACTGCATGTCCAGCGTGTTGGCGGCAGCCGCTGGCGCGGGGGCTGGACGCGGCACCGGGGCCAGCGAGGCCACGTACGGGGTGGCGGCCGGCTTGCTGGCCGGGGCGCTCGCCACTTCAGCCGGCGCCGAGGGCTCGACACCCGCAGCGGACGGGGTTACCGGCACGGCGGCCGGGATGGCGTCCAGCGAGGCGGTATTCGGCGACGGGGTGGCACTGCCATCGAAATGGCCACGGGTGGCAAACCACACCGGCACCGCCAGCACCGCGGTGATGCCGACATACAGCACGCGACGGCCGAGATTCTCGGCAATGCGGCGCGCACGCGGGGTATGGGTATGGCTGACCAGGGTAGGCGGCACCACCGGGCCGACCTGGGCCTGCTCCAGCAGCTCTCCCACGTCCACGTCCAGAAGCCGCGCGTAGCTGCGCAGCTGGCCGCGCACGAACACCGGCGCGCCAAGCTTCTGCCATTGTTCTTCTTCCAGCGACCTGACCACCTGGACCGGCATGCGCAGGCGCGAGCCGACATCTTCGAGGGTCAGTCCGGCCGCCTCGCGGGCCTGGCGCAGGCGGGTGCCGCAGCCGGCCGCAGTCTCGAGAGCGCTCACAGTCTGGTCATCAATCACAATGCATCAACCCTGGAGTTAGGAGCCCGCTTCCTGCGGAAATTCCTGTCGAATCCGCTGAAGATAGCGATCAGATGCCGCCCGATCACCCAGCCGCGCTTCGATTTGAGACGCAAGTTGTAACACGGAACGCGTTGCGGGTGCAGCCGCAATCCTACGTTCGGCGAAGGCCCGCGCCTCCATGAAGCGGCCCTGGCGGAAGCTGAGCTGGGCCATCGCCTCCAGCGCGACCGGGTTTCCCGGCAGCACCGACAGCGCCGCGCGCAGGTCGCCTTCGGCACGTTCAAGTTGGCCAGCGTCCAGTGCACAGCTGCCGGCATTGGCCTGGGATTCGGCCGGTGTGGCGTAGCCCGGCGCCTGCAGCGCTCGATCGAACCACGCCAGCGACTCGGCCGGCCGCCCCTGCTGGCACAGCCACGCCCCGTAATTGTTGAGGATGTCACCGCGCTGCGGCGCCTGTTCGGCCGCCCTGCGGAAGCTCTCGCCCGCTTGCTGGCTCCGGCCACGGCGCTCATCGATGCCGGCCAGCAGCACCAGCGCATCCGGCGAGTCGGGCGCCAGCTTCAGCGCCTCGCGCGCCTTGCGTTCGGCCGCATCCAGGTTGCCGACCTGCATGTCACGGGCAGCCAGCGCCAACAGATCCTGCAGGCGCACCTGGCGCCGCACGCTGTCCGGATCGCGCACCGAATAGACCGGCGCTTCGCTGGGGCCCAGCTTGGCCTTGGGTTGGGATTTGCAGCCGCCGACCGCAACGGCCAGCACGCCTGTGAGAAGCGCCAGCCAGAGGCGGTCAGGCCGCGGCATCGCTCCCCTTCCCCGCCTGCAGCGTCTTGTTGAACTCCGCCTGGCGGCGGGTGCGGTCCATCACCTGGCCCTTGAGCTGGCCACAGGCGGCGTCGATGTCGTCGCCACGGGTGCGGCGGACCATCGTCAGCACGTTGCTGTCGAGCAGGATCTTCTGGAAGGCGCGGATGTTGGCCTCCTCGGAACGCTCGTAGCGGGTGCCCGGGAACGGATTGAACGGGATCAGGTTGACCTTGCCCGAATCCTTGGCCTGCACCGCGTTGTCGAACTGGCGCATCAGGCGGGCCAGCTCGCGGGCATGCTCGGGCTTGTCGTTGACGCCCTTCATCAGGGTGTATTCAAAGGTGACCGATTCGCGGCGCTTGTTGGCGCGCAGGTAGCGTGCGCACGAGGCCATCAGCTCGGCGATCGGGTACTTCTTGTTGAGCGGCACCAGCGTCTCGCGCAGTGCGTCGTTCGGCGCATGCAGCGACACCGCCAGCGACACGTCGCTTTCGGCAGACAGGCGGTCGATCTGCGGCACCAGGCCGGAGGTCGACAGGGTCACTCGCTTGTTGGCCAGACCGTAGCCCAGGTCGTCGCGCATCACGCTCATGGCGCGCACGACGTTGTCGAAATTCATCAGCGGCTCGCCCATGCCCATCATCACCACGTTGGTGAGGCGGCGCATCTGGTGCGGCACGTTGCCCAGGTGGCGTGCGGCAACCCACACCTGGCCGATGATCTCGGCGGTGGTCAGGTTACGGTTGAAGCCCTGGGTGGCGGTGGAGCAGAACGTGCAGTTCAGGCCGCAACCGACCTGCGAGGACACGCACAACGTGCCGCGGGTCTTGTCCGGGATGTACACGGTCTCGATGGCGTTCTTGCCATCCACGCCCATCGCCAGCAGCCACTTGTGGGTGCCGTCAGCGGAGGGCTTGTCGAACACGATGTTCGGAACCAGCACCTCGGCATGGGCCTGCAGCTTGGCGCGCAGGACCTTGCCGAGGTCGGTCATTTCATCGAAATCGGTGACGTAGCGATGGTGGATCCACTTCATCACCTGATGGGCACGGAACTTCTTCTCGCCGAGAACCTCGACGAAAAACTTCTCCAGGCCCGCGCGATCGAGGTCGAGCAGGTTCTGCTTGCCAGCCGTGGGTGCCGACTTCGGCAGCGGCTGGATGGCGGGGGACTGTACGACCTCGTTCACGGCATTACTCTCAGCGCGAGACGACTTCGGTGGCGGCGAAGAAGTAGGCGATCTCAATCGCGGCATTCTCGACCGAGTCCGAGCCGTGTGCGGCGTTGGCATCGATGGATTCGGCGAAGTCGGCGCGGATGGTGCCCGGCGCGGCTTCCTTCGGGTTGGTGGCGCCCAGCAGGTCGCGGTGGGCCAGGACGGCGTTCTCGCCTTCCAGGGCCTGGATCATCACCGGGCCGGAGATCATGAACTCGACCAGCGCGTTGAAGAACGGACGCTCGCGGTGCACGGCATAGAAGCCTTCGGCTTCACGGCGCGACAGCTGCTTGTACTTGGCGGCCACGACCTTCAGGCCGGCCTTCTCGAAGCGGGCGTAGATTTCGCCGATGACGTTCTTGGCAACGGCGTCCGGCTTGATGATCGAAAGGGTGCGCTCCAGCGCCATGGGATGTCTCCAATGGAATCGGGCCGCTGATGGCCCGAAGGGTAACATGAAAAAAACCCGCGTCGGGACGCGGGCTTAGCCTGATAAACGTAGGCGAATTGTAAAAGATAACGTGGCCGGGTGGTAGAGGGCCATGTGGCCCTGTTGTAGCGCCGAGCCCATGCTCGGCTGGCCTTTGGGCCGAAGAGCAGCCGAGCGCGGGCTCGGCTCTACAGGTTCAGGTCCACCCATTCACCCACCTGAGTGAAATCTGACCGGAGCGGCCGATTCTGCTGCACTGCAAAATGCCATACGGTACCGTCTGGTCCTAGTATCAAACAATCGTTTGATTAAGGTCTGCCCGCCGATGGCCAAACCCGCCCACTTCTCGACCAAGGACCGGATCCTCGGCGCGGCCGAGGAGCTGTTCGCCCAGCACGGCTTCGCCGGCACCTCGCTGCGCCAGGTGACCAGCCAGGCCGACGTCAACATCGCCGCGGTCAACTACCACTTCGGCTCCAAGGAAAACCTGGTCAACGAGGTGTTCCGCCGCCGCATGGACGAGATGACCGGTGCGCGCCTGGCGCAGCTGGAGCGGGCCCGCAGCGAACACCCCGGCGAACTGCGCCCGGTGCTGGCCGCCTTCGTCGAGCCGGCCCTGGCGCTGGCCCAGGACCGCCAGAACGGCGGCGCCTTCGTGCGCGTGATTGCCCGCGCCTACGCCGAGAAGAACGACAACCTGCGCAAGTTCCTGTCCGACCACTACGGCCACGTGCTGCGTGCGTTCGGCAAGGCCATCGGCGAGTGCGTGCCCGGCCTGAGCAAGGAAGAGTTGTACTGGCGCCTGGACTTCCTGGCCGGCTCGCTCACCTATGCCATGGCCGACTTCGGGCTGATCAAGCGTCCCGCCGGTGTCACCGAAGCGGCGCATCGTGCCCATGCCGCCCACGAACTGATCCATTTCGCCGAAGCCGGGTTCCGCGCCGCCGCACGTGCCAGCGCCCTGCCCGCTTCCCTTTGATTCCACCCAGTAACTGCTGACCAACAAAGGCCCTACACCATGTCCAATTCCCTGCTAGTCCGCCGCGCCGCCGTGCTGGGTGCCGGCGTCATGGGTGCCCAGATCGCCGCCCACCTCACCAACGCCGGCGTCGACACCGTGCTGTTCGACCTGCCTGCGAAGGAAGGTCCGGCCGATGGCATCGTGCTGAAGGCGATCGCCAACCTGGGCAAGCTGAGCCCGGCGCCGCTGGCCAGCAAGTCGCTGGCCGAAGCCATCACCCCGGCCAATTACGACTCCGGCCTGGAGCAGCTGAAGGACTGCGACCTGATCATCGAGGCCATCGCCGAGCGCATGGACTGGAAGCAGGACCTGTACAAGAAGATTGCGCCGTTCGTGGCCGACCACGCGGTGCTGGCCTCCAACACCTCGGGCCTGGGCATCAACAAGCTGGCCGACGTGCTGCCCGAACAGCTGCGCCACCGCTTCTGCGGCGTGCACTTCTTCAACCCGCCGCGCTACATGCACCTGGCCGAGCTGATCCCGGCCACCACCACCGACGCCGCCGTGCTGGAAGGCCTGGAAGAGTTCCTGGTCACCACCCTGGGCAAGGGCGTGGTGTACGCCAAGGACACCCCGAACTTCATCGGCAACCGCATCGGCGTGTTCTCGATCCTGTCCACCATCCACCACACCCAGCAGTTCGGCCTGGGCTTCGATGAAGTGGACGGCCTGACTGGCCCGCTGGTCGGCCGCCCGAAGTCGGCCACCTACCGCACCTCCGACGTGGTCGGCCTGGACACCATGGCCCACGTCATCAAGACCATGGGCGACACCCTGCCGAATGACCCGTGGCATGAATTCTTCAAGTCGCCGAAGTGGCTGGACGCGCTGATTTCCAAGGGCGCGCTGGGCCAGAAGACCGGCGCCGGCATCTTCCGCAAGGTCGGCAAGGACATCGTGGTACTGGATCTGGAGAAGCAGGACTACCGTCCCGCCGACCGCACCGCCGCACCGGAAGTGGTCGAGATCCTGAAGATCAAGAACCCGGCCGAGAAGTTCGCCAAGCTGCGCGAGAGCCAGCACCCGCAGGCGCAGTTCCTGTGGGCGACCTTCCGCGACCTGTTCCACTACAGCGCCTACCACCTGGCCGACATCGCCGAGACCGCGCGCGACGTCGATCTGGCCATCCGCTGGGGTTACGGCTGGTCGCTGGGCCCGTTCGAGACCTGGCAGGCTGCCGGCTGGAAGCAGGTGGCACAGTGGATCGCCGATGACATCGTGGCCGGCAAGAGCATGAGCAGCGCCCCGCTGCCGGATTGGGTGTTCGATGGCCGCGACGGCGTGCACGCCGCCGAAGGCAGCTACAGCCCGTCGCGCAACGCCAAGCTGCCGCGTTCGTCGCTGCCGGTGTACCAGCGCCAGCGCTTCCCGGATCCGCTGCTGGGCGAGCAGTTCGCTCCGGGCGAAACCGTGTTCGAGAACGACGGCCTGCGCATGTGGCACGACGGCGATGGCATCGCGGTGGTCAGTTTCAAGACCAAGATGAACACCGTCTCCGACCAGGTGCTGGACGGCCTGCAGGAATGCGTCAGCCGCGCCGAGAAGGACTTCCAGGGCCTGGTGATCTGGCAGCAGAAGGAACCCTTCTCCGCCGGCGCCGACCTGGCCGGTGCGCTCGGCCTGCTGCAGGCAGGCAAGGTCGACCAGTTCGAAGAAATGGTCGCCAACTTCCAGCGCACCAGCCAGCGCATCAAGTACTCCCTGGTGCCGGTGGTGGCCGCCGTGCGTGGCCTGGCCCTGGGCGGCGGCTGCGAGTTCCAGATGCACAGCGCCAAGACCGTTGCCTTCCTGGAAAGCTACATCGGCCTGGTCGAAGCCGGCGTCGGCCTGCTGCCGGCCGGTGGCGGCCTGAAGGAACTGGCCGTGCGTGCCTCGCAGACCGCGGGCCCGGGCGGCGACGTGTTCGCCGAACTGAAGAAGACCTTCGAGACCGTGGCGATGGCCAAGGTGTCCAACTCGGCGGTCAACGCCAAGGAGCTGGGCCTGCTGCGCAGCACCGACAAGGTGGTGTTCAACAGCTACGAGGCCCTGCATATCGCCAAGGCCGAAGCACGCGCCCTGGCAGAAGCGGGCTACCGCCCGCCGCTGCCGGCACGCCGCATCCAGGTCGCCGGTGACGTGGGTATCGCCACCTTCAAGATGATGCTGGTCAACATGCTGGAAGGCCGCTTCATCAGCCCGTACGACTACGAGATCGCCGAGCGCATCGCCACCGTGCTGTGCGGCGGCAAGGTCGACCGCGGCACCCTGGTCGACGAAGAGTGGCTGCTGACCCTGGAGCGCAAGCACTTCGTCGAACTGGCCCAGCAGGAAAAGACCCAGGCCCGCATCGCGCACATGCTGAAGACCGGCAAGCCGCTGCGTAACTGATCGCCCATCCCTGCTTCCGGTGGGTGCCGACCGTTGGTCGGCACTCCGGCTAAAAAATTCAAGAGATCACTGCAATGACCAAGCAAATCCAGGACGCCTACATCGTCGCCGCCACCCGCACCCCGGTTGGCAAGGCGCCCAAGGGCATGTTCCGCAACACCCGCCCCGACGACATGCTTGCGCACGTGCTGCGCAGCGTCGTCGCGCAGGCCCCGGGCGTGGACGTCAACCGCATCGATGACGCGATCATCGGCTGCGCCATGCCCGAAGCCGAGCAGGGCATGAACGTGGCGCGCATCGGCGTGCTGCTGGCTGGCCTGCCAAACACCATCGCCGCGCAGACCGTGAACCGCTTCTGCTCCTCCGGCCTGCAGGCCGTGGCGCAGGCCGCCGACGCGATCCGCCTGGGCAACGCCGACCTGATGCTGGCCGGTGGCACCGAGTCGATGTCGATGGTGCCGATGATGGGCAACAAGATCGCCATGGCGCCGAGCGTGTTCGACAACGACCACGTGGCCATCGCCTACGGCATGGGCATCACTGCCGAGAAGGTCGCCGAAGAGTGGAAGGTCTCGCGTGAAGACCAGGACGCCTTCGCCCTCGCCTCGCACCAGAAGGCCATGGCCGCGATCCAGAACGGCGAGTTCAAGGACGAGATCAGCCCGTACGAGATCGTCTCGCACCTGCCGGACCTGGCCGACGGCCAACGCATCATCACCCGCAACAAGATCGCCGACACCGACGAAGGCCCGCGCCCGGATTCCTCGGCTGATGGCCTGGCCAAGCTGCGCCCGGTGTTCCGCAACGGCCAGTTCGGCGGCACCGTCACTGCTGGCAACTCGTCGCAGATGAGCGATGGCGCCGGTGCCGTGCTGCTGGCCTCGGAACAGGCGATCAAGGACTACGGCCTGACCCCGCTGGCCCGTTTCGTCAGCTTCTCGGTGGCCGGCGTGCGCCCGGAAGTGATGGGCATCGGCCCGATCGCCGCGATCCCGAAGGCACTGAAGCAGGCCGGCCTGACCCAGGACCAGCTGGATTGGATCGAGCTCAACGAAGCCTTCGCCGCGCAGTCGCTGGCGGTGATCCGCGATTGCGGCCTGGACCCGGCCAAGGTCAACCCGCTGGGCGGCGCGATTGCCTTGGGCCACCCGCTGGGTGCAACCGGCGCGATCCGTACCGCAACCCTGCTGCACGGCCTGCGTCGTCGCCAGCAGAAGTACGGCATGGTGACGATGTGCATCGGCACCGGCATGGGCGCGGCGGGTATTTTCGAGGCGCTGTAAGGTTCAAAGCGTTGCCGGCGGACGTTTCGGTTTGCTGGGGGGCCCGGGTGGGTGAGGCTGCCCGGGACACGCCGTAAACCCGTCCCTGGGGGCTCGATGGCGCCATCCATGGCGCCAACGGTCCCGGTCAGCCTCACCCACCCACGCCATCCATCATTCCGCGCGGCGGAGGGGTGAGCAAAGGCAGGGCAAGAGCTGGGGTCAGAGCCCTTTGCTACGCAAAGGGATCCGACCCCGACTCGACGCTCGCGGAAACAAAAAAGGCAGCCATCGGCTGCCTTTTTGCTTTTGCTCTTGCCCTTGATTCCGCCCTTCCCGTCCGCGCCCGCAGGAAACCTGACAGGCGGGGCGGGTGGGCCTTTGGCAGGACCGTTCGCCGCATGAATGCGGCGACCGAGCCCCCATGGACGGGTTTACGGCGTGTCCTGCAAAGGCCCACCCGTCCCGCCCATCACGTATCGATCAAGGCGCTGCACGGAGCGCTTGATAGAACCCTTATTCCGCCAGCATCGCCGCCAGCTTCTCCCGCGCCGGGCCGGCCAGCTTCGGGTTGTCCAGCGCGAAGCGGATCGTCGCCTCCACCAGCCCCAGGTGCGTGCCACAGTCGAAGCGGGTGCCCTCGAAACGATAGGCATCGACTTCTTCGGTCTTCAGCAGCTGCGCGATCGCATCGGTCAGCTGGATCTCACCACCGGCACCGCTGCCGGTCTGCTCCAGCAGCTCGAAGATCTTCGGGCTCAGCACATAGCGGCCGACCACAGCCAGGTCGCTGGGCGCGTCCTCCGGCTTCGGCTTCTCCACGATCTGCGAAATGCGGCCCTTGCGGCCATCGAACGCCTCGGTGGCAACGATGCCGTAGCTGGCGGTCTTGTCGTGCGGCACATCTTCAACGGCGATGACGCTGGCGCCACTGGCTTCGTTCAGATCGGCCATCTGCTTCAGCGCGCCGTCGCCGCGGTTCCAGATCAGGTCGTCCGGCAGCAGCACTGCAAACGGCTCGTCACCGATCACGGCCTTTGCACACAGCACCGCATGGCCCAGGCCCAAGGCCTCGGCCTGGGTCACAAAGATCGCACGCACGCCGTTGGGAAGCACGTGGCGGATCATCTCCAGCTGTTCCTGCTTGCCGGCTCGCTCGAGCTTCTGCTCCAGCTCGTAAGCCTTGTCGAAGTAGTCGGCCACGGCATGCTTGTAGCGGTTGGTGATGAACACCAGCGTGTCGCAACCAGCTTCGATTGCCTCATCGACCGCGTACTGGATCAGCGGACGATCAATGATCGGCAACATTTCCTTCGGAACCGTCTTGGTTGCCGGCAAGAAGCGCGTCCCGAGCCCTGCCACTGGAAAAACTGCCTTGCGAATTCGCTTGCTCATTGGTGCCTGTTGGCCTCACGTGCCGGAAAGGGCACGACTTTAGCGGATGAAATGTAAGCATCCTGTTCGATTGGCGAGAACTCCGGCATTGTCGCGAACAGGATCTCCTGGATGCTGGTGGTGTCGTAACCAGCCACGGCATCGCGCAGGCGCGGAACATTGCCCAGCACTAGGTCACGTGAGAACGCGCGCACACCGGCCTCGAGAATCTTCGGGTGCGCGGTGGAACGATAGTCCTCGTCCGAATAGAACAGCGTCTCGTGCAGCTTCTCGCCCGGACGCAGCCCGGTGTAGATGATCGGAATGTCCTTGTACGGCTGCTTGCCGGCCAGGCGGATCATCTGCTCGGCCAGTACGCGGATCGGCACCGGCTCGCCCATGTCGAGGGTATAGATCGCACCGTGCGACGCCGAGGCGGCGGCCTGCAGGATCAGCTGGCAGGCCTCCGGGATGGTCATGAAGTAGCGGCTGACTTCCGGGTCGGTGACGGTCACCGGCCCACCCCGCAGGATCTGTTCGCGGAACAGTGGCACCACGCTGCCGGCCGAGGCCAGCACGTTGCCGAAGCGCACCGTGACGAAACGGGTATGCGTGGACTTCTGGTCCAGGCTCTGGCAGATCATTTCCGCATAGCGCTTGCTGGCGCCCAGCGCATTGACCGGGTCGACGGCCTTGTCGGTGGAAATGAACACGAAGTGCTCGACGCGCGCTTCCAGGCAGGCGCGGGCCACGTTCTCTGTGGCCAGGATGTTGTTGCGCACCGCCTCGCGCAGCTGCCGCTCCAGCACCGGTACATGCTTGTAGGCGGCGGCATGGAAGGCGGTGTCGACGGGATGCAGCGACAGCGCATGGCGGATCACCGCCGGGTCGCCGCAATCGCCCAGCACTGCTTCAACCTCGACGTCCGGGAAGCTGCGTCGCAGCTCACCCTCGATGGTCAGCAACAGCAGCTCGCTGATCTCGAGCAGGATGATGCGACCGGCACCGTGACGCGCGCACTGGCGGCACAGCTCGGAGCCGATCGAGCCGCCAGCGCCGGTGACCATCACCGTACGCCCGCCCAACCAGCCACGGATCAGGTTCCAGTCCGGCATGATCGGCTTGCGGCCGAGCAGATCCTCGATCGCCACTTCCTTCAACTGCCCCGGCAGCGACTGGCCCTGCAGGATGTCGCTGAGCTTGGGCACGGTGCGGAACGGCACGCCGGTGCTTTCGCAGATGGCCACGATCCGCTGCATGCCTGCGGCGTCCAGCGAGGGGATGGCGATCACCAGCAGCTTGGCCGCCGTCTCACGGACCACGGTCGGCGCATCGTCCAGGGTGCCGAGGATCGGCAGGCCCTGCAGCTTGGCACCGCGCAGGTGCGGCGCATCGTCCAGCAGGCCGACCGGCTCGAAATTGCCTGAACGGCGCAGGTCACGGACCAGGGTCTCGGCGGCCTGGCCGGCACCCAGGATCAGCACGCGACGCGCGGATGAGTCCGACTGCAGCGCCTGGTAGTCCTTCCAGGCCCGGTACAGCAGGCGCGGCGCGCCCAGCAGCGCCGACAGCGCGAACGGATAGATCACCAGCACCGACATCGGCACGCCATCGAAGCGCTTCCACATCAGCACCAGCACGATGGCCACCATGCCGATGAAGCTGGCCTTGAAGATGTTCAGCAGGTCGCTGACGCTGGCGAACCGCCACAGCCCCCGATAGAGGCCCACGCGCCAGAACACCAGGCCCTGCAGCAGCAGCACCAGCGTGGTGTCGACGTTCCAGAGAGGGAGCTCGGGGGCGTTGGCCAGGATCGAGTACCGCCCTGCATGCAGCAGCTGCCAGCATGCCCAGACCATGAACAGGTCGTGGCAGACGATGGCCGAACGCGGCATCAGGCCGAGGATTCTGTCCCGCCAGGGTGAAGCCATAAGTCAGGTATTTCCTTTTCGGTGGCGCAATCCATTGCGCAGGAGGAGCCAGAGGACGCTCAGCGCAATGAACCACGCGATCGCCACGGCAGCCTCCCACCTCGGCTGCAAGTTGGAGCAGACATTAAGCACTGTAATACTGAACAGGCCCAAAGCAAAGTACATCCCTGTTACCCGGGCGTGACTGGCTCCTGCCTGCACCGCGCGCTGGTAGACATGCTGGGTATGGGGTTCCATCCAGCGTTGTCCTGAAATGATGCGCGCCAGCAGTGTGAAGCCCGCGTCCACAAGGAACGGCGATGCCGACACAAGCAGCAGTATCCAGTTGATGTCGGTCTTGACACTGGCCAGTGCCAGCACCGCCGCAACCGCATAACCCAGCGCGCCACTTCCGACATCGCCCATGAAGATCCGGGCCCGTGGGAAGTTGAACGGCAGGAAGCCCAGGCACGCCAGGCCCAACGCGATGGCCGCCAGCGAGTACGGCCAGGGCAGCAACGGCGCCAGCCCCAGGGCCACCACAACGGCCTGGCTGGCCGCGATGCCGTTGATCCCATCCATGAAATTCCAGATGTTGATCAAAGAGGCAGTGAACAGCAGGACCAACACGGCCAGCAGCCAGCTGCCACCATGCACCCTGACCAGCGCGGCCAGCAGCGCGGCGGCGATGAAATGCACCATCAGGCGGCGCATGGCCGGAAGCGGCCGATGGTCATCCCACCAGCCGATACCCGCCACCAGCGCCAGGCCAAGGGCGGCCACGAGCAGGCTCGGAAGCGCTGCGGGCCAGGCCCACATGGCAACACCGGCGGTCACCAGCAGGCTGATGACGATGGCGATGCCGCCACCTCGAGGGGTCGCTACGCTGTGACTGCGGCGCTCGCCCGGCTGGTCAAACAGTTGCCGGCGCAGCGCATAGCCCCGCGCCGCCCAGGTCAGCGCCGCACTCAGCAGGGCCAGGCCCAGCAGCGCGCCCATCACGAGCCACGGCATGGATCAGAGCACCGCGTAATTCAACAGCGGCTTGACCGTACCCCACTCCTTGCAGCTCGGGCACTGCCAGTGATGGGTGCGCGCCCCGAAACCACAGCGGGTGCAGCGATAGGCCGGGTTGCGTACCAGCAACTGGTCGGTGATGTGCTTGAGGTCGTGCAGGGTCGCCGTGGAATCAGCGCCTTCAGCAAGGGTCAGGTCGATCAGCGCGGACTCGCCACGCACCGACGGGCGGTCCTTGAGCTGGCGGCCCAGGTAGGCACGGGCCGGGGCCACGCCCTCCTGCTCTTCCATCAGGCGGGTCAGCGCCAGCACCGGGGCAATGCCACGGTAATGCTCGGTCATCTCCGACAGGAAAGCGCGCGCGCCTGCCAGATCACCCACCTTGCGGTAGTTCTGCATCAGCGCCGGCAGCAGCTCCGGCAGGTACTCCGGATCATTGCGCGCAGCACGCTCGAACGCGCGTACGGCCGCTTCCGGATTGCCCGCGTCGGTTTCCAGGCGCCCTTCGATGATGCCGGCACGCACCGACATCGCATCGGCCTGGTAGGCCCGGGCGATCGCCGCCCTCGCCTCTTCCAGCTTGCCGGCACCGCGGAAGCGTTCGGCCAGTTCGCACTCGAACTGCCCGATCAGCTTGCCCATCGGCTCGCCGGTAACGTCCTCGAAACGGGTCGCGTTGTCGATCGCCTTTTCCCAGTCACGCTCGGCCTGGTAGATGCCGATCAGGTGCTTGAGTGCCTGCGGGGCACGCTGGTCCAGCTGCGCCAGTTCGGTGAACACGGTCTCGGCACGGTCCAGCAGGCCGGACTTCATGTAGTCCTCGCCCAGCGCCAGCAGCGCCTGCACGCGTTGCGCATCGCTGAGGTCGTGCCGGTTGACCAGGCCCTGGTGCAGGCGGATGGCGCGATCGACTTCGCCGCGGCGGCGGAACAGGTGGCCCAGCGCGACCTGGGTCTCGAAGGTTTCCTTGTCCAGCTCGGCGATGTGCAGGAACAGCTCGATGGCCTTGTCCGGCTGCTCGTTGAGCAGGTAGTTCAGGCCACGGAAGTAGGTGCTGGACAGGCGGCTGACCTGGTTGTCACCGTGGCGTTGACCACCACGCCGTCCGATCACCCACCCGGCCAGTGCGGCCAGCGGAACGAACAGGAAGAACCAGAACCACTCGGTGACGAAATCCATCTTCGATCAGCGTCCATCAAAAGATTGAGGGGAGGCAACCGGTGCCGGCGTGGCGGCAGCGGACTTGTTGGCGCGGCGCAGCTGGCTGTAGAGCGGAATGACCACGCTCACCAGCACCAGGCCAGCACCAACGATGACGCCGATCAGCAACGCGGCAATGATGGCCACGCCGACCGAGGTCTTGAGCTGGGTGAACAGCAGGTTGATGGTCATCTCGTCCATGTTCATGGCACCGATGATCAACCCAACAATGAGTACCGCCAGCAGGACCAGCAGACGAAAAACCTTCATGCGACAGCTCCAGTGGCAGGAGTCCGTAGCTTATCCGACTCGCGGCTGGATTCGCACGCGGTGGCGCGACGGGAGGCTCAGGCCGGATCGGCGTCCAGCGGCAGCACACTGCTGACACGCTCGCGCAGTTCCTTGCCCGGCTTGAAATGTGGGACGTGCTTGCCCGGCAGGGCAACCGACTCGCCGGTCTTCGGGTTGCGACCCAGGCGCGGCGGCCGATAGTGCAGCGAGAAGCTGCCAAAACCACGAATTTCGATGCGATCCCCGGCGGACAGCGATCCGCCCATCATTTCCAGCAACGACTTCACCGCCAGATCGACATCATCGGCCTTCAGGTGCGCCTGGCGGCGCGCAAGGATTTCGATCAGTTCGGATTTGGTCATTACCGGCTCACATCAGGGGTATCTCAGCCTGAAACGGCCCGGGCAAGGCCCGGGCCGTCCAGGAAACAACGAACAGCCTAAGGCCGATTACTCGGACTTGTTGCCGTTCAGCTGTGCACGCAGCAGTGCGCCCAGCTGGGTGGTGCCGCTGGAAGCCGAAGAGGACTGGTATTCCTCCAGCACTTCGCGCATTTCCGCGTCGTCCTTGGCCTTGATCGACAGCTGCAGGGTACGGCCCTTGCGGTCCATGCCCACGAACTTGGCTTCGACCTTGTCGCCGACCTTCAGGTGCTGGGTGGCGTCGTCAACGCGCTCGTTGGCGATGTCGCGGGCCGAGACGTAACCTTCGATGCCGTCAGCCAGCTCGATGATCGCGCCCTTGGCGTCGACTTCCTTCACCACGCCTTCGACCTTGGAGCCCTTCGGATTGGCAGCCATGTACTGGCCGAACGGATCCTGCTCCAGCTGCTTCACGCCCAGGGAGATGCGCTCGCGCTCCGGATCGACAGCCAGGACGACGGCGTCCAGGGTATCGCCCTTCTTGAAGTTGCGAACGACGTCTTCACCGGTGGTGTTCCAGCTGATGTCGGACAGGTGGACCAGGCCGTCGATGCCGCCGTCCAGGCCGATGAAGATGCCGAAGTCGGTGATCGACTTGATCTGGCCCGACACCTTGTCACCCTTCTTGTGGGTGGCAGCGAAGGTTTCCCACGGGTTGGCGGCAACCTGCTTCATGCCCAGCGAGATGCGGCGACGCTCTTCATCGACGTCCAGCACCATCACTTCGACTTCATCACCAACCTGCACAACCTTGGACGGGTTGACGTTCTTGTTGGTCCAATCCATCTCCGAGACGTGCACCAGGCCTTCGACGCCCGGCTCGATCTCAACGAACGCACCGTAATCGGTGACGTTGGAGACCTTGCCGAAGACGCGGCTGTTGGCCGGGTAACGACGGCCGATGTTGTCCCACGGATCCTCGCCCAACTGCTTCAGGCCCAGCGAAACGCGGTTGCGCTCGCGGTCGAACTTCAGCACGCGGACGTCCAGCTCGTCGCCGACGTTCACGACTTCCGACGGGTGACGCACGCGCTTCCACGCCATGTCGGTGATGTGCAGCAGGCCGTCGATACCGCCCAGGTCCACGAACGCGCCGTAATCGGTCAGGTTCTTGACGACACCCTTCAGGATCGCGCCTTCCTGCAGCTTGTCCATCAGCTGCTCGCGCTCTTCCGAGTGCTCGCTTTCGACGACAGCGCGGCGCGAGACCACGACGTTGTTACGCTTGCGGTCCAGCTTGATGAGCTTGAACTCGAGCTCCTTGCCTTCCAGGTAGGCCGGATCGCGCACCGGGCGCACATCGACCAGGGAACCCGGCAGGAAGGCGCGGACATCCTTGATGTCCACGGTGAAACCACCCTTGACCTTGCCGCTGATGCGGCCGGTGATGGTTTCGTTCTTTTCCAACGCTTCTTCCAGCTCGTCCCACACCATCGCGCGCTTGGCCTTCTCGCGCGACAGGACGGTTTCGCCGAAGCCGTTCTCGATCGAGTCGAGGGCGACCTTGACGATGTCGCCTTCGGCGACGTCGATTTCGCCAGCGTCGTTACGGAACTGTTCGATCGGCACGATGCCTTCGGACTTCAGGCCAGCGTTGATCACCACGACGTCGCCGCGGACTTCAACAACGGTACCGCTGACGATGGCGCCCGGCTTCAGCTTGGCCAGGTTGGCCTGGCTGGCTTCAAACAGTTCGGCAAATGATTCGGTCATTAGATTTACTCTGTTGGACACATGGGTCGGTGGCGTCCCCTTCAGGGGAATGGCGACCGCCCGCCTGTTGGTCGACCCCGGAAACGCAGGTCGTGTGTAGTAGGAAAACCGCCACGCATCATTGCGCGACGGAGCGGGTACAGCACTGCTTTGCGCGACCACTGCCGATGCGGCTGGCAGTGCTCCCGCGCGAACGGATCAGGCAGCCGGAACCGGAAGCAGATCCATCACTCGGGCAACGACATCATCGATGCCGATGCCTGTGGTGTCGATGAGGACAGCATCGTCTGCCGGCTTCAGGGGCGCCACGGTACGCTGGGCATCACGGGCGTCGCGGGCCATGATCTCGCGCAGGAGGTCATCAAAGTTAACAGAAACCCCCTTGTCTTTCAACTGCTTATGCCGGCGCTCGGCGCGCTCCTCGGCGCTGGCGGTCAGGAAGACCTTGTGGGGGGCATCCGGGAAGATCACCGTGCCCATGTCGCGGCCGTCGGCGACCAGGCCCGGCAGCTCCCTGAATGCGCGCTGCCGCTCCTTCAGGGCGGCCCGGACCTCGGGGATGGCGGCGATGGCAGAGGCCAGGGCGCCGGTGGTCTCCAGGCGCAGCTCGTCGGTGGCATCGGTGCCGTTGACCATGACCCGCATGGCATCGCCCTGCTCGACAAACTGAACATGGGTATCGAAGGTGCAGCGCACCAGCGCCGAGGCGTCGGAGGTGTCGATGTCGGCCCAGCTTGCGGCCACGCCCACCGCCCGGTACAGCGCACCCGAATCCAGGTAATGCCAGCCCATGCGGCGCGCGATGATGCGGCTGATGGTACCCTTGCCGGCCCCGGATGGGCCGTCGATGGTCAGGACGGGAGCGAGTGGATTCATGGGGGTCCCAGAGCGTGTGAAGGGGTCATTCTAGCCCCTGCCAGACGCCCCCAGCGGGGTCTTTTGTGCAACCACTTGAAACCACGAGGAAAAGCCCGGTAGAATGGCGGGCTTGAACGAGCGTCAACTGCCGATTGTCTTTCGCATATCGCGGCCACGCTCCACCCGAACAACTACTGTTTACGCCGAGGTATGCCATGAAAGTCCTGTCCTCCCTGAAGTCGGCGAAGGCCCGTCACCGCGACTGCAAGGTCGTCCGTCGTCGCGGCAAGATCTTCGTCATCTGCAAGTCGAACCCGCGTTTCAAGGCGCGTCAGCGCTAAGCCTCACAGCCTTCCGGCTGCGGCTGGCCCTACGCGGGGCAGACCCGATGCAAGAAACCGCCTTCGGGCGGTTTTTTGTTTATGCGGCTTTTTCCTGCCGTTTTTGCTGTAATCGCCTTTCTTGACCACTGGGGAGTAGATCGAGATGAAGCGTTACCTGTCCGCCCTGGCCGTGATGGCCACCCTGGCCGCCGCCACGCCGGCGCTGGCCGATACCCTGCTTGTCGACCGCGCCCGCGAGAAGCCGGCCGGTGCCCTGCCCGTGCGCGGCCAGAGCATGCAGCAGGTGCAGGCGCAGTTCGGCGCGCCGAGCGAGCAGCTGCAGCCGCGTGGCGGGCAGAAGCGGCAATGGCCGACCATCAACCGCTGGGTGTACCCGCAGTTCACCGTCTACTTCGAGAAGCAGAAGGTGATCGACGTGGTGGCCAACCAGGCGGACCCGAACGAAATCGGCCCGAAACCGCCGATCCGCTGATCCCCTTACCCGCCGTGGGCGGGCCTGTGTAGCGAGACCATGAACCAGACCCTTCGTTTTCCTGCCGAGTGGGAAGCCCAGAGCGGCGTCCTGATTGCCTGGCCCACCGCCGATACCGACTGGGCTGACCGCCTGGGCCAGGTGGAAGAGACCTACATCGCCCTGGTCGCGGCCATCACCCGCTTCCAGCCGGTGCTGATCTGCGTGGCCGACGACGATGTGGAGACCTACGCCGAGATGCGGCTGCGCTCCAACCGCATCGACATGGACAAGGTCCACTTCACCACGGCGGCCTACGACGATACCTGGCTGCGTGACTCCGGCCCGATCACCCTGCGCCGTGCCGATGGCGGTTTCCAGCTGCTGGATTTCCGCTTCACCGGCTGGGGCGGCAAGTTCGACGCCACCCTGGATGACCAGCTGGTGGGCGTGCTGGACCAGGCCGGCGTGTTCAACGACGCGCCGGTGCGCAGCATCCCGTTCGCGCTGGAAGGCGGCGGCATCGAGACCGATGGCGAAGGCACCCTGTTGACCACCTGGAAGTGCCTGCACGAGCGCCACCCGGACCGCGACCGTGCACGCCTGAGCGCCGACCTGGCCAACTGGCTGCAGCAGGACCGCGTGCTGTGGCTGGACCACGGCTACCTGGAAGGCGACGACACCGACGCCCACATCGACACCCTGGCCCGTTTCGCCTCGCCTGACAGCATCGTCTACCAGGCCTGCGACGACGCGAGCGACTCGCACTACGCCGAACTGCAGGCGATGGGCAACGAACTGGCCGCGCTGCGCACCAAGGATGGGAAGCCGTACCGCCTGTTCCCGCTGCCGTGGGCACAGCCGGTGATCGACGAAGGCCGCCGCCTGGCGGCGTCGTACGCCAATTACCTGATCATCAACGGCGCGGTGCTGATGCCGGCCTACGGCGATCCGGCTGATGACCTGGCCCGCGACGTGCTGGCCCAGGCCCATCCGGGCCGCGAGATCGTGCAGGTGCCCTGCCGATCGCTGATCTGGCAGAACGGCAGCCTGCACTGCATCACCATGCAGCTGCCGGAAGGGCTGTTGAAGGCGTAACGGTAGTGCCGGCCGCTGGCCGGCAACCAGGTAGCGCCTGATGGATTCGCGGATTGCCGGCCAGCGGCCGGCACTACCGATCGCACCCATTCAGCGCGCGACACGCCGTCGCCGCCCATCCGCGCTAACATGCTGGTTTTCTCCCGCAGGAACGCCCCGCATGAACTCGCGCAGCCCCCTTACCGTCGCCCTGGTCCAGGAGCGCAACCACGGTGACGCCGCCGCCAACCTGGCGGTGATCGAAGCACGCGTGGCCGAGGCGGCTGCGCAGGGTGCCAAGCTGGTGCTGCTGCAGGAACTGCACAACGGTCCGTACTTCTGCCAGCACGAGTCGGTGGACGAGTTCGACCTGGCCGAGCCGATTCCCGGACCGAGCACCGAGCGCCTGGGCGCGCTGGCGAAGCAGCATGGCGTGGTGCTGGTCGGCTCGCTGTTCGAGCGCCGCGCCGCCGGCCTGTACCACAACACCGCCGTGGTGTTCGAGAAGGACGGTACGCTGCTGGGCAAGTACCGCAAGATGCACATCCCGGACGACCCGGGCTTCTACGAGAAGTTCTACTTCACCCCGGGCGACATCGGCTTCAAGCCGATCGACACTTCGGTGGGCCGCCTGGGCGTGCTGGTGTGCTGGGACCAGTGGTACCCGGAAGCGGCACGCCTGATGGCGCTGGCCGGTGCCGAACTGCTGCTCTACCCGACCGCGATCGGCTGGGACCCGGACGACGTGCAGGACGAGAAGACCCGCCAGCGTGACGCTTGGGTGCTGAGCCACCGCGGCCATGCCGTGGCCAACGGCCTGCCGGTGCTGAGCTGCAACCGCGTCGGCCACGAAGCCTCGCCGCTGGGTGCCTCGGGCATCCAGTTCTGGGGCAACAGCCACGTGCTCGGCCCGCAGGGCGAGTTCCTGGCCGAGGCCGGCACGGACGCCACCGTGCTGCTGTGCGATGTCGACCTGCAGCGCAGCGAGCACGTGCGCCGCATCTGGCCGTTCCTGCGCGACCGTCGCATCGACGCGTACGGTGACCTGCTCAAGCGCTACATCGACTGAGCCGGAGCCGCGCATGGCCGTCCTCATCCGTGATGCCGGCCCGGCCGACATCGACGCGATCACCGCGATCTATGCGGTGGAAGTGACCGACTTCGTCAACACCTACGAGTACGACATTCCGGACGCGACCGAGATGCTGCGCCGCATGCGCGACATTGTTGATCGCGGCTTTCCCTACCTGGTCGCCGAAATCGACGGCCAGGTGGCCGGCTACGCCTACGCCAACACCTACCGCACCCGCATTGCCTACCAGTGGACCGTGGAGAACTCGGTCTACGTCGATGCCGCGTTCCAGGGCAAGGGCGTCGGCACCAGCCTGCTGCAGGCCCTGATCGATGCCTGCGTGGCGCGTGGCTACCGGCAGATGGTGGCCGTGATCGGCGAACCGACCAACACCGCCTCGATCAAGCTGCACGAACGCTTCGGCTTCGAGCTGGTGGGCGTGTTCCGTGGCCTCGGCCGCAAGCATGGCCGCTGGCTGGACACCGTGCAGATGCAGCGCGCGCTCGGCGATGGCGCCGAAACCGCACCTTTCAATGAATGAAACCATGACCGAAACCCTTCCCGAGACCGGCGATGATCTGTTCGCCGGCCAGCCGGTGCGCGTCGTCGAACGCGACGGCGTGCGCTACACCCTGCTGGGCACCGCCCACGTTTCGCGCGCCAGCGTCGAAGCAGTGGAGAAAGCCATCGACAGCGGCCGCTTCGATGCCGTTGCCGTTGAACTGGACCCGCAGCGCCTGCAGGCGCTGAGCGACCCGGATACGCTGGCCAAGCTCGACCTGGTCGAGGTGATCCGCAAGGGCCGCGTCGCCCTGTTCGCCGCCAACCTGGCCCTGTCCGCCTACCAGCGCCGCCTGGCCGAACAGCTCGACATCGAGCCCGGTGCCGAGCTGAAGCGTGCGGTGGAGCTGGCCCGCGAGCGCAACCTGCCGGTGCACCTGATCGACCGCGAGGTCGGCCTGACCTTCCGTCGTGCGTCGCAACGGCTGGGCTTCTTCGGCAAGCTGAAGCTGGTTGCCGGGCTGGGCGCGGGCCTGTTCTCGTCCGAGGAAGTGGGCGAAAACGAGATCGAGAAGCTCAAGCAGGGCGACATGCTGGAATCGAGCTTCGGCGAGTTCGCCAGCGAGAGCCCGGCACTGTACGAGACCATCATCGGCGAGCGCGACCGCTACATGGCCACGCGCCTGCGCGAGGAACACGACCCGCAGCAGCGTGAAGTGCTGGCGGTTGTCGGTGCGGGTCATCTGGCAGGCCTGGCGCGTTACCTGGAAACCGACACCGAGGCACCGGCACCGCTGCGCGCCGAGCTGGAGGCGGTACCGAAGAAGCGCAACATTCCGTGGTTCACGCTGGGCATCCTGGCCATCGTGGCGACCGGCATCGGCGTGGGCTTCTACCGCGGCGGGCTGGGCGTGGGTACCGAACTGCTGGCGACCTGGGCGATGTTTACCGGCGGCCTGGCGGGCCTGGGCTGCCTGCTGGCAGGCGGTCACCCGCTGAGCATCCTCACTGCCATCGCGGTGGCCCCGTTCAAGCCGTTCCGCCT
Organism: Stenotrophomonas sp. YJH_SMC_48-3; assembly: GCF_059369375.1. Taxonomy (NCBI): domain Bacteria; kingdom Pseudomonadati; phylum Pseudomonadota; class Gammaproteobacteria; order Lysobacterales; family Lysobacteraceae; genus Stenotrophomonas; species Stenotrophomonas sp. YJH_SMC_48-3. Next base: position 28,255 of record NZ_JCAFSQ010000007.1, read on the forward strand.
GAGCATCCCGACCGGCGCATTCTCGGCGCTGGTGGAAGCGCGCCTGCGCAAGCCGGCGTACGAAGACTTCCTCAAGCTGCGCGACGACGCGCAGAGCCTGAAGGGCTGGTACCGCAATCGGGTCACGCGCGTGGTGCTGACGTTCATGCTGACCAACATCGGCAGCATGCTCGGCCTGTGGCTGACCACGTTCAAGGTGTGGGGCAAGGTGGCGGGGTAAACCCCTCAACCGGCCACAGAATCTGTAGCGCACGAGCCCACGCTCGGGCGACGCGGTGACTCGGCGACGCGGCAACGCGGCGAACAGCAGCCGAGCATGGGCTCGGCTCTACAGAGACAAACAGACGCGGCGAGCAGAAAAAAAGGGGGAGGCCGCCCCACTACGACCGGCCTCCCCCACACCACAACACGTTGTCGCGCATTACAGCCGGGCAGCGCCCGGCTCTACCCTCTCCACACCTCGGGCACGGCGGATCAGCCGCGTCACGGCATTGCGCAGGTCATCGAGCACCGCGTAGATGGTCGGCAGGAAGAGCAGGCTGACCACGGTGGAGAACGCAAGCCCGCCGGCAATCGCGCGCGCCATCGGCGCGTACTCCGGACCATTGCCGAACATCTGCGTGTTGGTCAGCGAGATCGGCACCATCGCCAGGATCGCCGTGCCCATCGTCATCATGATCGGGCGCAATCGCTCGCGTGAGCCCTCAACCAGCGCCTGCGTGCGTCCCATGCCGCCGCGCCGCAGGTTGTTGATGTGCTCGATCATCACGATGCCGTTGTTCACCACCACGCCCATCAGCACCAGGATGCCGATGAAGGACATGATCCCGAACGAGGTACCGGTGATCCAGAACAGCCAGAACACACCGAAGATCGAGAACAGCACGCCACTCATGATCGCCGCCGGGAAAAGCAGCGACTCGAACACCGCCGCCATCACCACGTAGATCATCACCAGCGCGATCAGCAGGTTGAACACCATCTGCTGCATCGCTTCGTCGTCGTTGCCGTAGTCGCCGCCATCGAAGGTGAAGCCATAGCCGGCCGGGAAGTTCATCGGCTTGAGCACCGATTCCATCGCCTTGCGGCCATCCGGTGCGGTGACCTTCTCGGCCAGGTTGGCCTTGATGGTCAGCGTCGTCTGGCGGTTGGTGCGACCGATCTGGGTCGCCGATGAACCGACGTCAACGGTGACCAGGCTCAGCAGTGGCACGCTGCGACCGTCGCCGGTGCGCACGCTGAAGCCGGCCAGGTCTTCCGGGCTGCTCTGCTCGGCGCCAGCGAAACGCACCCATACCGGTACTTCATTGTCGCCGCGGCGGAACTCGCGCATCGGCGCACCGCGCAGGGCCAGGCCGACGAAGCTGGCGACCTGCTCGGCATTGAAGCCGAATGCGGCGGCACGCTCGCGGTCGACGCGCACCTTCAGCTCGCCGCCCTTCTCGCCGTTGTCGATGCGCACGTCGCGCAGCTCGGCACGCTGGGCCAGCAGCGGCACCACTTCCTGGCCGATCTCCTGCAGCATCGAACTGGAGTCGCCCACCAGCTGCACCTGCACGCCCTGGTTGCCGCCACCGCCGCCATCACCGCCCTGGTTGCCGACGAAGTAGTCGGTGCGGGCCGACTTCGGCAGGCCCTTGCGCAGCTCTTCCTGCAGCGCCTTGATGTCCTTGGCGTACTTCTCGTCCAGGGTGACCACGGTCGAGCTGCCTTCCTGCTCGCTGTACCAGGAGTACACCTGCTTGACGTGCAGGCGCTCGCGGTTGGCGTCGATCCAGTTCTCCACGCGCGCCACCTCCTCGGACATCTGCCGATAGGTATAGGCGCCCTTCCACATGTAGCCGATGAAGATGTCCTTGCCGCCATCACCGCCGAACATGTCGACCTTGGTCAGCTTCATCGGCACCAGGCTGACCAGCACCACCAGCACGATGCCGAGCAGGCTCCAGCCGCGATGGTGCAGCGACCAGTCCAGCAGCCTGGCGTAGCGGCGCTGCAGCCGCGCGATCAGGCCGGTCTGCGAGTGCACCAGCTTGGGCGTGGCCATGCGCGCGGACAGCATTGGGATCAGGCTGACCGCGACCAGCCACGAGGCCAGCAGCGAGACCGAGATGGTGATCGCGATCTGCGCCATGAAGATGCTGATGTTGTTGGTCTCGCCGAACAGGTTCGGCACGAACACGATGCAGTGGCACAAGGTGCCAGCGCTGAGCGCGATGGCCACGTTGCGGGTGCCGATGATCGAGGCCAGGCGCGGCTGTCCCGGCATGCGCTCGCGCTCCTGGTAGATGCTCTCCACCACCACCACGGCGTTGTCGACCAGCATGCCCACCGCCAACAGCAGGCCCATCATGGTCAGGATGTTCAGCGTCACCCCGACGAAGTACATGAAACCCAGGGTGATGGTGAAGCAGATCGGAATGGCCAGGGTCACCATCAGCGTGGACGGCCAATGGCGCAGGAAGAAGAACAGCACCGTGATCGACAGGATCAGGCCGACCGCACCGGCCTCGGCCAGTTCCAGCAGCGAGGAGGTCACCGCCCTGCCCTGGTTGTCGATCACCTTGATCTGCACGTCGCGCATCGATGCTTCGGCACGGATCGACTCGACTTCAGCCAGCGCCGCGCGCGACACCTCCACCAGGTTGGCGCTGCGCTCCTTGAAGATGTCCAGGCCGACGGCCGGGTTGCCGTCCAGGCGGCGCCCGTAGTTCATCCGCGCCGGCTTCAGGCGCACGTCGGCGATGTCGCCCAGGCGCAGGCCCTTGGCGTTGATCACCAGGTCGCGCATTTCCTGCAGGTCGGTGATCTCGCCCACCGGCTGCACGCGCACGCGCTGGCCGTTGTCGTCGATCTGCCCGGCCGAGATCGAGAAGTTCAGCGTGCGCAGGCGCTCGCTCAGCTCGTTGATGCTCAACCCATGCGCGTTGAGCCGGTTCGGATCGATGGCGATCTCCACCTCGTTCGGCGGCGCGCCGGTGATGTCGACGCGGGCCACGCCGGGGATGCGCTCGATGCGCCGCTTGAACTCGCGGTCGAGCATGTCGTAAGCGGTGGTCAGGTCGGTGGTGCTGGCCAGGCGCACCTTCAGCACCGGCTGGTCGCTGCTGGACCACTTGAACACGTTGTAGCGCTGCAGGTCATCGGGCAGGTCGCTGCGGATCGCATCGATGCGCTCGCGTGCATCGGACGCGGCGATGGCGATGTCCCGGTCCCAGTCGCTGAACTCGATGAAGATCAGCGCCGCCTCGGAGGTCGCCGACGAGCGCATCCGCTTGATGCCGGTCATCGTCGCCAGCGATTCCTCCACCGGGCGGATGATGGTCCGCTCCACTTCCTCCGGGGTTGAACCGGTGTACGGGATCTGCACGAACAGGAACGGCGCGGAGATGTCCGGCAGCGCTTCCAGCGGCAGCCGGAACGAGGCGATCAGGCCGATCACCACCAGTGACACGAAACACATGATGGTGGTGACCGGACGGCGGATGGAGAACTCGGCAACACTCATGCCGGCTCCTCCACACCCGCCGCGCTGCCTGCTGCACCCGGCTCGATCTCACCGGCGTGCTTGCGCCCACGCTCGCGGTAGTAGGCATCACCGCGGCGATCCATCAGGTCGTACACCACCGGGATCACCAGCAGGGTGAGCAGGGTCGACACCAGCAGGCCACCGATCACGGTGATCGCCATCGGCGCGCGCACTTCGGCACCCTCGCCCATCGCCACCGCCAGCGGCAGGAAGCCGAACAGCGTGCACAGGGTGGTCATGATGATCGGCCGCAGGCGCGAGCGTGCCCCTTCCACCAGGGCCTCGTGCTTGGCCACGCCGGCCTCGCGCAGCTGGTTGACCTTGTCGATCAGGATGATCGCGTTCTTGGTGACCAGCCCGACCAGCAGGATCAGGCCGATGAACACCACCACCGAGATGGGCTTGCCGGTCAGTGCCAGCGCCAGGATGGCACCGACCAGCGCCAGCGGAATGGTGAACAGGATCACGAACGGGTGCAGGAGCGATTCGAACTGCGAGGCCATCACCAGGTAGACCAGGAAGATGGCCAGGCCGAAGGCGAAGATCAGCGACTTCGCCGCCTGCGCCAGCTCCTCACCCTGGCCACCGATGTGCAGGCCGACACCCGCGCCCAGCGGCTGCTCGGCCACCATCTGCTGCACTTCGCGCATGGCCGCGCCCAGATCGATATCGCGCAGGTTGGCCGACACGACGGCCACCCGGGTCTGGTCAGCGCGATGGATCTCGCTGGGACCAGTGGTGGCGACCACGTCGGCCACCGCGTCCAGCGTCACCGGACGGGTACTGCCCGGATTGACGATCAGCCGGCGGATGCTCTCCACGCTGGCACGGTCGCCTTCCTGGGCACGCACCAGCACGTCGATCTTGCGGTCGCGGAAGCTGTAGCGGGTCGCCACGTCGCCGCGCACCTTCTTCACCACCACGTCGGCGATCTGGCGGGTGGTCAGGCCCAGCGCACCGGCACGTTCCTGGTCGAAGCGGATCTGGATTTCCGGGAAGCCCTCTTCAACCGTGGACTTCACGTCGGCGTAGTGCGCGTTGCCGCGCAGCATTGCCGCCAGGCGCTGGCCGGCCACTTCCAGCGTCGCCATGTCCTGCCCACGCAGCTCGATTTCCAGCGGCGTGGAGAAGCTGAACAACGCCGGGCGCGCGAAGTCGACCTGTGCACCCGGATGCTGGCCCATGGTGTCACGCAGGCGCTCGGTGATCTCCGCCTCGGTACGCGCGTTGCCGCCGCCTTCCATCACCACGGTCAGCTTGCCGATGTTCTCGCCGCTCTCGGTTGGGCTGGCATCCAGGCGGGTGCCGCTGCCGCTGACGCCATACAGCGAGGCCACGCCCTCGCCGTTGCCGTGGGCCAGCTGCAGCTCGCGCACCAGCGCATCGGTCTGCTTCAGCGGCGTACCGGCCGGCAGCTTCACCGTCATTTCGAAACGGTCCTGCGCCAGCTGCGGGATCAGGTCGGCACCGAGCATCGGCACCAGTGCCATGGTCGCCACGAAGATGATCGTGGCCACGCCCAGCACCTTGCCGGGATGCGCCAGCGCGCTCGGCAGCAGGCGCAGGTAGCCGCGCTCGGCACCGGCATAGGGCTTCATCGCCAGATCGCTGGCCTTGCGCATCACCGGGCCAACCACCGCCACCACGCCACGCCACGCCCGCACGACCAGCCAGGCCAGTGCATAGAAGCTCCAGCGCGCGGTCGCCACGGCACCACGGCGCCCCAGCGCCACCGGCTTCTGCCAACGGTTCTGCGGCTGCCACGGTTCGTTCGGTGCCTCTTCCGGGAACGCCAGCGGCGGCCGTCCCTTCAGCGAGCTCAGCATCGGGATCAGGGTCATCGACACCAGCAGCGAGATCGCAATGGCGATCGCCACGGTCATTGCCTGGTCGCGGAACAGCTGGCCGGCGATGCCATCGACGAACACCAGCGGCAGGAACACCGCGATGGTGGTCAGGGTCGAGGCGACCACGGCCATGCTCACTTCGCGGGTACCGACGATCGCCGCCTGCAGGATGCCCAGGCCGCGTTCGCGCGCCTTGGCAATGCTCTCCAGCACCACGATCGAGTCGTCCACCACCAGGCCGGTGGCCAGCGCCAGGCCGCCCAGCGACATCACGTTCAAGCTGAGGCCGAGCTGGCCCATGAAGAAGAACGTGGCGATGATCGAGACCGGCAACGACAGGCTGATCACGAAGGTGCTCCAGCCATCGCGCAGGAACAGGAAGATGATCAGGATCGCCAGCAGGCCACCGATCACCGCATCCTTCTTGACGTCGGCGATGGCGTGCTCGATGAAGCGCGACTGGTCCTCGATGGTGGTCATTTCGACATCGGACGGGAACGTGCCCTTGATCTGCTCCAGGCGCTTGCGCAGCGCTTCGGCGGTGGACACGGTATTGGCGTCGCCTTCCTTGTAGATCGCCAGTTCCACCGATTCCTTGCCGCCCAGGCGGATAACCGCTTCACGCTCCTTGTAGCCCTGGCGCACGGTGGCCACGTCCTTCAGGCGCACCGGCACGCCGTTGGCGACCACGCTGGAGCCACTACCGGACGATGCGCTCTGTGCCGCCGAGGCCGCCGCGATGGCGGCCGCCGACCCGGTCGACGCGGCGATGTTGAACATCTGCTGCAACGCCGAGTCGGCCGCGCTGCCGTTCGAGCCCTGAGTGGTGACCAGCAGGTTGCGGATTTCCTCCAGGTCGGCGAACTGGTTGACGGTGCGCACCAGGAAGCGCTGCGAACCCTCCTCCAGGCGACCGCCGGAGATGTTGATGTTCTCGTCCTTCAGGCGCTTGATGACGGTGTCGATCGGCAGGTTCAGCTGCGCCAGCTTCTGCTGGTCGATGTCGACCTGGATCTCGTCTTCCAGGCCACCGCCGACCTTGACCGCTGCGACGCCGGTGACCGGCTCCAGCTTCTTCTTCAGGTCTTCATCGGCATAGCGGCGCAGGCCGGTCAGCTCGCGGATCGCATCGGCATCGGTGGCTGGCGCGTCCTTGCTCGACAGCACCAGACGCATGATCGGTTCGGTGGACGGATTGAAGCGCAGCAGCACCGGGGCCTTGGCCTCCAGTGGCAGGTTCAGCGCTTCCATCTTGTCGCGCACCTCCAGGCTGGCCTGGTCCATGTTGGTGCCCCAGGCGAACTCCAGCACCACGTCGCTCTGGCCAGTGCGCGAGACCGACTTCAGCTTGCGCAGGTTCTTGACCACGCCCACCGCTTCTTCGACCGGCTGGGTGATCAGGGTTTCGATTTCGGTCGGCGCCGCACCGGTGTACTCGGTGCGTACGGTCAGCGTCGGGTAGCTCAGGTCGGGCAGCAGGTTGACCTTGAGGTTGCCCAGCGCGATCAGGCCGAACAGCAGCAGGGTGACCGTGCACATGGCGATGGTCACGCGGCGGCGGGTGGCGAATTCCACCAGGCCGCCGCGCATGCCGGCGGCGGCGCCGTCGCTCGCCGGCGAGGCACCGTGGTCGTGGCCCGGGGCGGTCATTGCTTGCTCCCGGCCTTGTCTGCCGGCTTGGCGGCCGCTGCGACCGTCTTCGCCTTTGCCTTCGGATCAGCGATCACCTGCACTGCGGTGCCATCGCGCAGCGCGACCTTGCCGGCGGTGACCACCTGATCACCGGCCGCCAGGCCATCACGGATCTCCACCCACGGGCCCTCGGCGTAACCCAGCTTGACCGGAACGCGTGCGACCTTGCCTTCGCGCACCCGGAACACCGCCGGCTCACCGTCGTCGAGCAGCGCCAGGCGCGGTACCACCAGCGCATCGGCACGCTGGTCGTAATCGATGCGGATGCGCCCGAACATGCCGGGCTGCAGCGCGTGCGCGGCGCCATCGAAGGCACTGACCACGCGAAACGTGCCGCTGCCCGAATCCACCACCGGCGCGATGCGGTCGACGGTGCCGGTGAAGCTCTGGCCCGGCAACGCGTCGGCGGCCAGGGTTACCGGCTGACCGGCGCGCAACGTGGCCAGCTCGCGCTCGGGCACGTTGAGGGTGGCTTCCAGGCGCGAGTTGTCGACGATGCGGAAGATCGGCGTGTTGATCTGGACGAAGTTGCCGGTCTTGATCGAGCGCGAGGCGATCACGCCGGAGATCGGCGCCACCACCGTGGTATAGGACAGTTCCAGCGTGGCCAGGCGGTACTGCGCGCGGACGTTCTCCAGGTCGAAACGCAGCTGGTCGACATCGGCCGCACTGACCATCTGCTGGCCGACCAGCTTCTGCGCGCGCTGGTAGTTGTTCTCCAGCTTGCGCATCTGCGCTTCACTCTGGGCAACGGCCAGGCGCGCGCGGTCAGGGTCCAGTCGCACCAGCGGCTGGCCGGCGGTGACCCGCTGGCCCTCCTCCACAAGCACCGCCAGCGCCACGCCGGAGGTCTTGGCGACCACCTGCGACTCGGCGCGTGGTTCCAGCGCGGCGGTGCCTGTGTAACTGGCCGCGACCGCGCGATGGCTGGCCACGGCCACTTCGACCGGGACCGCATCGACCTTCTTCTCCTCCTTGGTGTCGGCGGCCTTGGCTTCGGAATTGGGCCCTGCGGCGCAACCGCCCAGCAGCAGGGAGGTGGAGATCAGCAGTGCGGCAGCGCAGATTCCGCTGCGACGGCCGGACGGGAAGGTTGGGTGCGACATCGTCAGGTCCCTGGAGGATGCGTGGACAGGTGTGGTAGCAAAGTAATGCACCACTTCACGGCCACACCATATCCCAAAGGTCATGGTGCCTTCACGCCACCGGTCGGACCGACCCCATTTCAGCTAGATGAAACCTGAGGCTATACTCGGGGCGTTCCGTACCCCACGCCGGAACGACCAGACCCGAATCCCCGGAAACGACACCATGCGCCCGCAGCCGCTCGCCGCTTGTCTCGCTCTGGCCGTCCTCCTGCCCCTTGGGGCCGCCGCACAGCCCGCTCCTGCTTCTGCTCCCGCCACACCTGCCCCGGCCCCGGCTCCTGCCGCCGCGCCGGCGCCTGCCGCGCCCACCGGCAACTTCGACAATGGCCGCGTGCTGGCCTACACCTGCCAGGGGTGCCACGGCATCACCGGCTACAAGAACGCCTACCCCAGCTACCGGGTGCCGAAGATCGGCGGCCAGACCCAGCAGTACCTGGCCCAGGCCCTGGCCGAGTACCGCCAGGGCAAGCGCCGGCATCCGACGATGCAGGCGCAGTCGATGAGCTTCAGCGAACAGGAGATCGCCGATCTCTCTGTTTACCTGTCCACCGTCAAGTAAGGCCCGCCCATGTCGAAAGCCGCGCATCCGATGCGTCACGCCATCGCCCTGTCCGTTGCCCTGCTGCTGGCGGCCTGTTCGCAGTCGCAGGTGGAAAACAGCGAGAAATCCGCCGCCGACCCGGGCCACGCCAGCGGCGAACACGGCTCTTCGTCTTCGGCCGGCCTGCCCGCCGGCCGCGAGGCCGCCGGTGAAGCCCGCGCCAAGGTGAAGGGCAAGGCCACCAACCAGAGCTGCATCGACTGCCACGGGGCCGACGGCAATGCGCCGATCGATCCGACCTACCCGAAGCTGGGTGGGCAGTACGGTGACTACCTGGCGCACGCGCTGCAGGCCTACCGCGCCGGTGACCGCCAGCATGCGCTGATGACGCCGCAGGCGAAGGACCTGAGCGATCAGGACATCGCCGATCTGGCCGCGTATTTCGGTAGCCGGCCGAGCCAGCTGCGGGATCTGCACGGGGTCAAATGACGGCCGGCCCCCCGGTCGGTGCGGACCGTCGGTTGGTAGGTGCGGACCGTTGGTCCGCACAGATTCCGGATATCCACGCATGGCGTGGATCTGCTGAGCCGAGCGTGGGCTCGGCTCTACATCAATCGGCGCGATCGCTGGCGCCGGTCAACGCTCAGCCTTCCAGCTCTTCCCAGCGCGCGTAAGCGGCATCCAGTTCGGCCTGCACCTTGGCCAGCTGCTGGGTGTGCGCCGTCACTTCAGCACTGCTGCGGGTGTAGAACGACGGGTCGTTCATCGCCGAGGTCAGGCCTTCGACATCGCCTTCCAGCTTCTCGATGGTCTTCGGCAGCTGCTCCAGTTCGCGCGCTTCCTTGTAGGCCAGCTTGCGCTTGGGTGCGGCCGGAGCTGCGGTAGCCGGGGTGGCCGGCGCAGCGGCCGCCGGCTTGGCCGCAGGGGCCGCGGCAGGCGCTGCGATGCTGGCCGCATAACGCTGCCAGTCGCTGTAACCGCCCACGTACTCGCCGATCACGCCGTCGCCTTCCATCACCAGCGTGGAGGTGACCACGTTGTCGATGAAGTCACGGTCGTGGCTGACCAGCAGCAGGGTGCCGGTGTATTCGCCCAGCAGCTCTTCCAGCAGCTCCAGGGTTTCCACGTCCAGGTCGTTGGTCGGTTCGTCCATCACCAGCAGGTTGGACGGCTGCGCGAACAGCTTGGCCAGCAGCAGGCGGTTGCGCTCGCCACCGGACAGGCGGGTAATCGGCGCACGCGCACGTTCCGGGGTGAACATGAAGTCCTGCAGGTAGGCATGCACGTGCTTGCGCTTGCCGTTGAACTCGAGGAAATCGCGGCCTTCGGCGACGTTCTCGATCGCGCTCCAGTCTTCGCGGAGCACCGCGCGGTACTGGTCGAAATACGCGATCTGCAGGTTGGTGCCGGCATTGACTTCGCCCTTGGCCGGCTGCAGCTCGCCCAGCAGGAGCTTCAACAGCGTGGTCTTGCCGCTGCCGTTGGGGCCGATCAGGCCGATGCGGTCGCCGCGCAGAATGGTCGTGGTGAAATCGCGGACCATGGTGCGCTCGCCGAAGGCGAACGAAATGTCCTTGACGTCGATGACCTTCTTGCCGGAGCTGATGCCCTGCGCGGCTTCCATCTTGACGTTGCCGCTGAGATCACGGCGCTGCGAACGCTCCACGCGCATCGCCTTCAGGCGGCGCACGCGGCCTTCGTCGCGGGTGCGACGGGCCTTGATGCCCTGCCGGATCCAGACTTCTTCCTGCGCCAGCAGCTTGTCGAAGCGGGCGTTTTCCTGCGCCTGCGCGTTGAGGCGTTCCTCGCGGCGGCGCTCGTAGTTGGCCCAGTCGCCTGGCCAGCTGGTGACCTGGCCGCGGTCGATCTCGACGATGCGGGTGGCCAGGGCACGCAGGAATCGACGGTCATGGGTGACAAACACCACGCTGTCGCTCCAGCCCTTCAGGAACGCTTCGAGCCAGTCGATGGCCTCGATGTCCAGGTGGTTGGTCGGTTCGTCCAGCAGCAGCACATCGGGGCTGGACACCAGCGCGCGGGCGAGCAGCACGCGGCGCTTCATGCCGCCGGACAGGCGGCCGAACTCGGCCTCGCCATCCAGGTCGAGCTTGGTCAGGGTTTCGCTGACGCGCTGGTCCAGGCCCCAGCCGTTGGCGGCATCGATCTTGGCCTGCACGTCGCCGAGGGCTTCGCCATCGAAGACTTCGGCATGGCTGAGGTGGTGGAATTCGGCCAGCCACTGGCCCAGCTCGCCGAGGCCATCGGCGACGACGTCGAACACCGAGCCGGCGGCGCCGTGCGGCACTTCCTGCTCCAGGCGGGTGACGCGCACGCCCTGCTGCACGCGGACTTCGCCGTCATCGGGCTTGTGGTCGCCGGACAGCAGCTTGAGCAGGGTGGATTTGCCGGCGCCGTTGCGGCCGATCAGGGCGATGCGTTCGCCCGGCTCGATCGACAGTTCGGCTTTTTCCAGCAACAACGGGCCGCCGACGCTGAAGTCGACGTTCTGCAGAGTAATCAGAGGCATCCGGATATTGTACGGGTTGGGGGCGTCGGCCGGGTTGCACCCGGCACCCGCGGTAGTGCCGGCCGCTGGCCGGCAACTTCAACGGCAACGTCAAAAGCTGGTTTCCTGTGGGATGCCGGGGCGGTGCGGGTCTGCAGGACACGCCGTAAACCCCTCCTTGGGGGCTCGATGGCGCCATCCATGGCGCCAACGGTCCTGCAGACCCACACCGCCCCGCCTCTGACAGTTTCCCGCGATCTGTCGGAACGGCATTCTGCGCGGGTGGGTGTCGACCTTGGTCGACACGGCAGATCCAGGCCACGCGTGGATGAGCGCTGCAAGGCCTGTCGATCTGTCGGGGTCGGATCCCGTTGCTGCGCAACGGGCTCTGACCCCTTCGTGGAATTCGCGCAGTGCAAGACCGATCCCTGCTACTCCACCTCCCCCAGCAACGCCTGCAACCCCGGCAACCATTGCTTGCCCGGGTGGCGTACCAACCACAGGGTGCGCTGCAGGGCCGGCAGCGGAGTCTCGAGCACGCGCAGGCGACCCAGGGCCAGCGGCTCTTCCAGCGCGTGGCGCGATAGGCAGGCCAGGCCGAGGCCGGCGATGGCGGCCTGCTTGATCGCTTCGGTATTGCCCAGCTGCAGGGTCTGGGCGAAGCCGCGCAAGTGCGGCAACAACGCCTGCTCCACCGCTTCGCGGGTACCCGAGCCGGGCTCGCGCAACAGCCAGCGTGTACGGCGCAGTTCGTCCAGCGACCAGCGTGCGGGGGCATTGGCGGCAGCCACGATCACCAGCGGGTCCTCCTGCCAGGCCGTGACCTGGAGGCCGCGCTCGTGGCACGGGCCTTCGATCAGGCCGGCGTCGACGTCCAGGCGCTGCACGGCGGCGACCACGCCGGCGCTGTTGTCGATGCGCAGGTCGACCTCGGCCTGTGGTGCCTGCCGCAACAGCTCGGCGATGCGCGGTGGAAGCAGGTAGTTGCCGATGGTGGTACTGGCGGCCAGCACCAGCCGCAGCGGCGCGCCCTGCCCCGGATCGCCGCCGGCGGCCAGCTGCCGCTCCAGGTCGGCGGCGTTGACCAGCAGCGTGCGGGCCGGCTCCAGCAGCGCGCGGCCGTGGCCGTTCAGGGCCAAGCGGCGGCCGATGCGGTCGAACAACGGGGTACCGAAGTGTGCCTCCAGTTCCTGCAACGCAGCACTGCTGGCCGACTGCGATAGCGCGATGGCTTGGCCAGCGGCGGTGGTGCTGCCGTGATCGGCGATGGCGACGAAGACCTGAAGCTGGCGCAAGGTCAGGCGCATGTCATTTACCCGCTTAATAGGTAGATTTCACCCATATTATTCGTTTTACAGGTCAGCCATGCAGGCGCACGCTTGCCTGGCCATTCCAGACCTGCCGTTGCCATGAACGCCCCCGCTCTCTCCCCCTGGTCCCTGCCCGCTCTGCGCCAACGCTGGCAGCCACGCCTGCCCGGCCTCTTGCTGGTGGGCCTGATCGCGGCGGCATCCCTGTACCTGGCCGAGCTTCCCTGGTTGCAGGCGCATGGTCTGAGTGCACTGACCGTCGCCATCGTCGCCGGCATCGTGGTCGGCAACACCTTCTACCCGCGGCTGGCGCCGAGCAGCGCGGCCGGTGTCGGCTTCTCCAAGCACTGGCTGCTGCGCGCCGGCATCGTGCTGTACGGCCTGCGCCTGACCTTCCAGGACATCGGCCACGTCGGCGTCAGCGGCGTGCTGATGGACGTACTGGTGGTCGCCAGCACCTTCGGCCTGGCCTGCTGGCTGGGCGTGCGCGTGTTCAAGATGGAACGCGAGGCAGCAATGCTGATCGGTGCCGGCAGCGCGATCTGCGGTGCGGCAGCGGTGATGGCCGCCGAACCGGTGGTGCGCGGCCGCGCGGCGCAGGTCACGGTCGCGGTCTCTACGGTGGTGGTGTTCGGCACGCTGGCGATGTTCCTGTACCCGGCGCTCTATGCACTGGCGCAGTCGCACGGCTGGCTGGCAATGGACGCACGGCAGTATGGCCTGTTCACCGGTGCGACGGTGCATGAAGTGGCGCAGGTGGTAGCCGCCGGCCGCGCGGTCAGCGAAGCCGCCGCCGATACCGCGGTGATCACCAAGATGGTGCGGGTGATGCTGCTGGCGCCGTTTCTGGTCGTGTTGTCGTTGTGGCTGGCGCGTGGCGGCAAGGCCAGCGCCGGCGGCAGCAAGGCCCGCATCGTGGTGCCGTGGTTTGCGTTCGGTTTCGTGGCGGTGGCCGGTTTCAACTCGCTGCACCTGCTACCGGCCGGCCTGCAGGCCGGGCTGGTGCAGCTGGATACCGTGCTGCTGGCGATGGCGATGGCCGCACTGGGCCTGACCACCCACGTCTCGGCGCTGCGCCAGGCGGGCCTGAAGCCGCTGCTGCTGGCGCTGATCCTGTTCGCCTGGCTGCTCTTCGGTGGCCTGGCGATCCACCAGGGCGTGCTGGCGGTGCTGGGCTGAGCAAGAGCGTGCCGACCGGCGGTCGGCACCCACCCGTAGATCCACGCCATGCGTGGATGACCCTACCCCATCAGGCGGGACCGGCCTCGCGGACGGGTACAATGCGCCATGACTGACTTCTCGACCCTGCCGCTGAGCCCGGCCCTGCAGCCCGGCCTGGATGCCCTCGGCTACACCACTCTTACCCCTGTGCAGGCGCAGAGCCTGCCGGCCATCCTCGATGGCCGCGATGTGATCGCACAGGCGCCGACCGGCAGCGGCAAGACCGCCGCCTTCGGCCTGGGCCTGCTGCAGGCCATCGACCCCAGCCTGATCCGCGTGCAGGCGCTGGTGCTGTGCCCGACCCGCGAACTGGCTGACCAGGTCGGCAAGCAGATCCGCAAGCTGGCTACCGGCATCCCCAACCTGAAGCTGTTGCTGCTGGTGGGCGGCGTGCCGCTGGGCCCGCAGCTGGCGTCGCTGGAAGGCCACGACCCGCACGTGGTGGTCGGCACGCCCGGCCGCGTGCAGGAGCTGGCGCGCAAGCGCGCGCTGAATCTTGGCGCGGTGCGCACGCTGGTGCTGGACGAAGCCGACCGCATGCTCGACATGGGCTTCGAGGAACCGATCCGCGAGATCGCCGGCCGTACCCACAAGGATCGACAGAGCCTGCTGTTCTCGGCCACCTTCCCCGACAGCATCCGTGCCATGGCACGCGACCTGCTGCGCGACGCGGTGGAAGTGACCGTCGAAGGCGCTGACCAGGCCCCGGCCATCCGCCATATGTTCTGCGAAGTGGAACCGGCGCACCGGCAGAAGGCGCTGGCCGGCCTGCTGCTGAAGTACACGCCGGAATCGGCGGTGGTGTTCTGCAACACCCGCAAGGACGTGGACGAAGTGGCGAACTCGCTGCAGCAGTTCGGCTTCTCGGCACTGGCCCTGCACGGCGACATGGAGCAGCGCGACCGCGAGGAAGTGCTGCTGCTGCTGGCCAACCGCAGCTGCAACGTGCTGGTCGCCAGCGACGTGGCCGCACGTGGCCTGGACGTGGAAGAGCTGGCCGCGGTGATCAACTACGAGCTGCCGACCGACGTGGAGAGCTACCAGCACCGCGTGGGCCGTACCGGCCGTGCCGGTGCCAGTGGCCTGGCGATCAGCCTGGTGGCCGGCCGCGAGAAGACCCGCGCCGAAGCGATCGAAGCACAGATGGGGCAAGCGCTGGATTGGCAGAAGACGCCGCTGGCGACGGCGCGCCCGGCCGAGCTGCCGCAGGCGGCGATGCGTACGCTGCGCATCGATGGTGGCAAGACCGACAAGCTGCGCCCGGGTGACATCCTCGGCGCACTGACCGGCGACGCCGGCCTGTCAGCCAAGTTCATCGGCAAGATCGCGATCTTCCCGACCCGCTCCTACGTGGCGATCGCCCGTGAGCAGGCCAACAAGGCCGTGGCCAGGCTGGAAGCCGGCAAGATCAAGGGCCGTCGTTTCCGCGTGCGGATGATGTAAGGAACAGGGTGGTCGCCGGGCGTGGCCCGGCGCTACCGGCATGCCGTGTGTAGCGCCGGGCCACGCCCGGCGACACGCTCAGAACACCAGTTCGGTGTGCAGTGGCAGGTCCGCTTCCCAGCGTGCGCGGCCGCCGAGTCCGTCCAGTTCGACCAACACGCCGGCACCCACCACCTCGACACCCAGGCGGCGCACCAGCGACAAGGCAGCGACCAGCGTACCGCCGGTGGCCAGCACGTCATCGATGATTGCTACGCGGGCACCGGCCGGCAGCGCATCGGCGTGCACTTCGATGCAGTCGCTGCGGTATTCGAGCGTGTATTCCTCGCGCAGCACCTGGCCCGGCAGCTTGCCCGGCTTGCGCACCGGCACGAAGCCCACGCCCAGTTCCAGCGCCATGGCGGCACCGAGGATGAAACCACGCGATTCGATACCGATCACCGCGTCCAGCTTCTGGTCGCGCCAACGGTCGGCCATCGCGGTGATGGCACCGCGGAAGTCCTCGCCATGGGCGAGCAGCGGCATGATGTCCTTGAAGAGGATGCCGGGCTTGGGGAAGTCGGCGATGTCGCGCAGGCGGGAGGCCCACTGCGGAGCGACGAGGGCGTCGGTCATGTCACGTTGGCTATCTGATGGCGGCATAGGGTACCTGTTCCGGGCGCCGGCTGCCTGTTGGGGTGTTCGGCCGGGCTGCGCCCGGCACCTGCAGAGGCCACCGCGCAAGCAAAAGCGAAAACAAAAGCCGCATTCCGAGGGATGGCGGGGTGGGTCCGGTTGCGGGGGGCGCTGCAAGTACGTCCGTCTAGGCTTGGCAGCCGCTTGCTCGTGTGCGCTTTCCTGCGCACACGGCAAGACCGGGGTTGGGCGTCCTGCCCAACCCGCCCGAGGCATGCCTCGGGCCCATGCGGCTCACGCCCCCGCAACCGGGCCCACCCCGCCTTCGACAGATTCCTGCGATCTGTCGTAGATCCACGCCATGCGTGGATGAACTTTCATCGAAATCGAATATTTCGAGAATTGAACGAAAAGCATCCACGCATGGCGTGGATCGACCGTGTCGACCAAGGTCGACACCTACCCACAGCAGCGGGAATCTGTCGGAGGTGGGGCGGTGTGGGGCTGCAGGACCGTTGGCGCCATGGATGGCGCCATCGAGCCCCCAAGGATGGGTTTACGGCGTGTCCTGCAGCCCCACACCGCCCCGCCAGACCATCGACAATCCAGAGCCGCTTTGGCTCTGGCTTTGGCTCTGGCTTTGGCTTTGGATTCGGCCCTTGCCTCTGCAGGTGCAGGGCGCAGCCCTGCCGAAACCCACCCTCAGGAACTGCAGGACAGCATCGAGCAGCCGGCGCGGTTGTCGGCCCACGCCGGGCGCTTGCCGGCAAAGTGCTCCAGCCCGGCGCGTTCGGTATACGGGTCACGCAGTACGTCCTGCAATGCGTGAACACCGCCCAGGTCGCCCTGCTCGGCGCGATCGATGGCCTCCTGGGCCAGCCAGTTGCGTAGCACGTACAGCGGATTGGCCGCGGCCATTTTCGCCGTGCGCTCGCTGGCCGACAGCGGATCCACGCGCAGTCGCGCCGCGTAGTCCTGCAACCACTGCTGCAGCGGTGCCTGCACCGACTGCTGGCGCGCCTCGTCGTAGTACACCGCGTCAAGCACGCCCACATCGGGCGACGTTGGATCAACGCGCATCAGCGCGCGCCAGGCCAGCGTCATGTCCATGCTGCCGTCCTGCATCAGCTGCTGCCAGCGCAGGTAGAGCTGCAGGTCCTCATCATCCGCCGCTGCCAGGCCGAGCTTGGCCGCTGCATCGCGACGGGTGCAGGCAACGAACGTGGACTGGTACGCCGCCAGTCCCGCTTGCAACGGTTCGACATCGGCAAACAATGGCGACAACGCCTGCGCCAGTCGGCTCAGGTTCCAGTACGCCACCTGCGGTTGGGTGCCGAAACGATAGCGCCGGCCTTGGGCATCGGTGGTGTTCGGCGTCCAGTCCGGATCGAAGTCCTCGACCCATCCATAGGGACCGTAATCCAGCGTCAGGCCTAGCACGGACAGGTTGTCGGTGTTCATCACGCCATGCACGAAGCCGACGCGCATCCAGTGCGCGATCATCTCGGCAGTGCGCACCGCGCTCTGCGCGAACCAGTCACCGTACAGCGCCTCGCCCTGCCCTTCGAGCTCCGGAAAGTCGCGGGCGATGCACGCGTCGACCAGCTGCCGCAACAAGCCAGTTTCACCACGCGAGGCCGGCAGTTCGAATGAGCCGAAGCGCAGGAACGACGGCGATACACGGCACACGATGGCGCCGGGTTCGGCGCGGGGATGACCGTCGTAGAACATGTCACGCACCACGTCTTCGCCGGTGCCGACCAGCGACAACGCGCGCGTGGTCGGCACGCCCAGGTGGTGCATGGCCTCGCTGCACAGGAATTCGCGGATGGACGAGCGCAGCACCGCGCGGCCATCGGCGCCCCGCGAATACGGGGTGGGGCCGGCACCCTTCAGCTGCAGCTCCCAATGACACCCATCGGGTGCGACCAGTTCGCCCAGCGAGATCGCGCGGCCATCACCCAGCTGCCCCGCCCAGTGGCCGAACTGATGCCCGCCATAATTGGCCGCCCACGGCTGCATGCCGGGGTACAGCGCATTGCCACCGAACACATCGGCGAAGCCATCGCTCTCCACTTCATCGGCATCGAAGCCGAGCATCGCGGCCACCTCCGGCGACCAGGCCAACAGCGTGGGCGCCGCCACGGGCGTCGGCATCACCGGCGACCAGGCGGCGCCCAGCACTTCACGCCTGCGCGGGCCGGACTCTGGGTCACCCGGCAGGGCATTCAGCAGGCGATTGTCGAAACGGGGGCTGTCGTTATCCATGGTGTTGAAGATGGGGGCGACGGCCGACGGCCTCAATTGCCGCTCAGCGCCTGCAGATGTCCACCGTGGGCCTCGGCGCGCTGGTAGGCCGGGCGCTCGCCAATGCGCTTGAGGAAGCCGCGCAGCGCCGGCTTGTCGTCGAGGCCACCGCCGCGCGCGGCCGCAGCCTGGATCGGAAAGCTCATCTGGATGTCGGCTGCGCTGAACCGATCACCCGCGAACCAGGGGCTTTCGGCCAGGCGACGCTCCATCCAGTCCAGGTGCAGGCGCCGCTGCGGACCAATGAAGCCGCGCTCGGCCTTGTCGGCGATGCTGCGCGCGATCGGGCGGGCGAAGAACGGCATCGGCGCGTTGCGGATGCGGCCCATCACCAGGGTCAACAGCAGCGGCGGCATCGCCGAACCTTCGGCGTAGTGCAGCCAGTAGCGATAAGCGATCCGTTCGGCACCATCGGCCGGCATCGGTGACGGCGACAGCTGGCGCTGCGTGTCGTAGCGGTCAGCGAGGTAGTCGAGGATCGCGCCGGACTCGGCCAGTACCAGCTCACCGTCCTGCAGCACGGGGGACTTGCCGAGCGGATGCACGTTGCGCAGCTCGGGCGGTGCCAGCAGCGTCTTCGGATCACGGGGATAACGGCGCAGTTCGTAGTCCAGCCCCAGCTCCTCCAGCATCCACAACACGCGCAGGGAACGGGAGTTTTCCAAGTGATGGACAATGCGCATGGGGATGATCCTTGGGGAGGCCCACATCGTACCGCGCGCAGTGCATGCCCTTTGTAGAGTCGAGCCATGCTCGACTGGCTTTGAGAGCAGTCGAGCGTGGCTCGACTCTACAAAAAAACAACGGGCAATAAAAAACGCCGGAAGCTCTCGCTTCCGGCGTTCTGGCTACCAAACGGCAGCAGACGGATTAGACCGCCTGCACCTGGTCAGCCTGCATACCCTTCTGACCCTGGACGGCGATGAAGGTAACCTTCTGGCCTTCCTGCAGGGTCTTGAAGCCGGTGCCCTGGATGGCACGGAAGTGCACGAACAGGTCCGGGCCGCTTTCCGGGGTGATGAAGCCGAAGCCCTTGGCGTCGTTGAACCACTTGACGGTGCCGGTCTGACGATCAGACATTTGACTAACTCCTGAAACACATGTTGAAAAAATCGCAGCCACCGGGTATCGGGGCCGAGACTGAGTTGCAGGCGTTGGTAAAGCGGATCGATGAGCGGATCGTGAGATCAACTGCACCAGGCCACGATTCACGGTGACCCTAGCAAACACAGTGGGGCCAACGATACGCGTGTTTTCTGCAAAAAGCGATAGCCGGGGCGTTCATGGGCTGGCCCCGCCCCCTAGACGTGGCAAGGGCTGGCAGCCGGTCGAGGCTAACCCTGAGCCCCCATTCAGGATTTTCCTACCCTACACTGGGTAAATGACTGAAGCTGAAACCCAAGCTGAACTGGCCCTCCCCCGTATCTGGGTGGACGCGGACGCCTGCCCCGCCGTCATTCGCGACATCCTGTTCCGGGCCGCTGAACGGGTCGGGATCGAACTGACCCTGGTTGCCAACCAGTGGATCCGCACCCCGCCGTCGCGCTGGTTGCGCTCGATCCAGGTCCCCCAAGGCCTGGACGTGGCCGACAGCGCCATCGTCGAACGGGTCGCCGCTGGAGACCTGGTCGTCACCCAGGACATTCCGCTGGCCGCGCTGGTGCTGGAGAAGAAGGCCGTGGCGCTGAACCCGCGCGGTCAGCTGTACACCCCGAACAACATGGCCGAGCGGCTGTCGATGCGCAATTTTATGGAAGAACTGCGCGGCGCCGGGGTCCAGACCGGCGGCCCGCCACCACTGGGCCAGCGCGACCGGCAGCTGTTCGCCGCCGAGCTGGACCGCTGGCTGGCGCGGCGCCCGGCCCGCTGAACGGGCCTAGTCGCCCTGACCCGGCAGCACCAAGCGGTGCTGGCTGCGGAAGCGCCGTCGCTCCCCGCTCAACGGATCATTGAAGGCCAAGCCCTGCGCCAGCAGCTGCAGGGGCGGCTCGTCCGCCCCCTCCGGGCGCACTCTGAGCTGCGGATACAGGTCGTCGCCCACGATGGGCGCACCCAGCATCGCCATGTGCACCCGCAGCTGGTGCTTGCGGCCGGTTTCCGGCAGCAGCCGGTAGCGCCAGATCGCCCCCTCGGCTTCGACCAGTTCGACCCGGCTGCGCGCATTGGGCTCGCCCGGCACTTCAGCCATGCGGAAGAACGGCTCGTCTGGCGCCAGCCGGCTGTGCCGCAGCAGCGGGAACGCCAGCCCAGGCAGCGCCGGTGCCAGCGCCTCGTAGGTCTTTTCAATGCGGCGCTCGCGGAACAAGCGCTGATAGGCATCGCGTGTCGCCGGCTGGGTCGAAAACAACACCAGCCCCGCCGTGAGCCGGTCCAGGCGGTGCAGTGGTACCAGATCCGTGTTGCCGGTGCGGGCGACCAGGCGCGACAGCAGGGTTTCGCGCACATACCCACCGGCCGGCGTTACCGGCAGGAAGTGCGGCTTGTCGGCCACCAGCAGGTGCTCATCCAGATGCAGGAGGGTCTCGGCGAAGGGAATCACCGGCTCGTCGGCAACCTCGCGGAAGTACTGGATTTCCAGCCCCACCTGCCAGGGCATGTCCGGCGCCAGTGCCCTGCCCTGCGCATCCTGCACACGGCCTCGGGCGAAGCGGTCCTGCCATTGCGCGCGACCGATGCGCGGGAAACGCGCGCACAGGCCATCGAGCAGGCTGGGCCAGTGGCCGGGGGGCAGCTGCAGGTGGCTGGGCAGGGTCATGGCGTCCATTCCGGCCACGGGAAAGAGCGCCAAGAGTGCCACCGTTGACGCTGCGCAGACAGCCCGGCAACGGACACCCTTCGAGCAAACCTCTATCATTGACGTCTTTAGTCCACGGATCCCCCATGGCTCTTACCGCCACCATCCGCAAGGCCGAACTGCAGATCAGCGACATGGATCGCGGCTACTACGCGACCCACAACCTGACCCTGGCCCAGCACCCGTCCGAGACCGACGAACGATTGATGGTGCGCCTGCTCGCCTTCGCTCTCAATGCCAGCGATCGCCTGGAGTTCGGCCGCGGCCTGAGCACCGACGATGAGCCGGACCTGTGGGAACACGACTACACCGGCGACATCCTGCAGTGGATCGACCTGGGCCATCCGGACGAATCGCGCATCCGCAAGGCCAGCAACCGCAGCCGCCAAGTGCAGGTGATCAATTACGGCGGCAACGCCTCGGAGATCTGGTGGGGCAAGCAGGGCAAGGGTCTGGCGCGCTTCGACAACCTGTCGGTGGTCGACCTCGACGGTGCCTTCGTAGAACTGTGGGGCCAGCAGATCCAGCGCGCGATGCGCTGGAGCGTGCTGATCCAGGACGGTGAAGTGCAGCTGCTCAACGATCAGATGCAGCTTGACGTGATCCCGGACTGGCGCAAGCGCGCCAAGGCATGAGCACGATCCGCTGCGACGTGGTGGTCATCGGCGCCGGCGCGGCCGGGCTGATGACCGCGATCACGGCTGGCCAGCGCGGTCGCCAGGTGCAGGTGATCGACCATGCCAACAAGGTCGGCAAGAAGATCCTGATGTCCGGCGGCGGCCGCTGCAATTTCACCAACACCGGCACCACCCCGGCCAACTTCCTGTCGGCCAACCCGCACTTCTGCAAGTCCGCGCTGGCGCGCTACACGCCCTGGCACTTCATCGAGCTGGTCAGCAAGCACGGCATCGCCTATCACGAAAAGGAACTGGGCCAGCTGTTCTGCGACATCTCGTCCAAGCAGATCGTGAAGATGCTGGTGGACGAATGCCAGGCGGCCGGTGCCCAGATCCGCACCGAATGCAGCGTGCAGCGCATCGAGCACGGCAGCGATGGTTTCCGCGTGCACACCACGCAGGGCCTGTTCCATTGCGCCTCGCTGGTGGTTGCCACCGGCGGCCTGTCGATTCCGAGCATGGGCGCCACCGGCTTCGGCTACGAAATTGCCCGCCAGTTCGGCCACCAGGTGCTGCCGACCCGCGCCGGGCTGGTCCCGCTGACGCTGAGCGGCAAGCACCAGGAGCGGCTGGCCGACCTCAGCGGCGTCGCACTGCCGGTCGAGGCGCGCTGCAACGGAAAGAGTTTCCAGAACTTCATGCTGCTGACCCACCGCGGCGTGAGCGGCCCGGCCATCCTGCAGATTTCGTCGTTCTGGCAGCCCGGCGATGCGCTGGAGCTGGACTTGTTGCCCGGCCAGGATGCGGGCGAGTGGCTGCGCCAGATGAAGCGCGAGCGGCCCGCCGCCGAGCTGCGCACCGTGCTGGGCGACGTGATGCCCAAGCGGCTGGCGCAGCGCCTGTGCGAGCACTGGCTGCCGGACCGCCCGGTGCGTCAGCTGGACGAGCCGGTGCTGCGCCAGGCCGCGCAGCTGCTGGGCGCGTTCCCGCTGGTGGCCAGCGGCACCGAGGGCTACCGCACCGCCGAAGTCACCCTGGGCGGCGTGGATACCGCCGAGGTGTCGTCCTCGACAATGGAATCCAAGCGCGTACCCGGCCTGCATTTCGTCGGCGAGGTGCTGGATGTGACCGGCTGGCTGGGCGGCTACAACTTCCAGTGGGCCTGGGCCAGCGGCCACGCCGCCGGTGGCGTGGTGTGAACCACATCGCCGTTCGTTGCGCGCAAGGGGTGCGCGCATGGACGGTTCGGCGCGCATCGTGTATCTAGATTTGCAGATTGGGGAGCAGTGCATGCAGAACGCGAACGACATCACCATCCGCCTGCTGATCGTCGATGACAGCGGCGAGAATGCCGAAGCCATCGTCAGCACCCTGCGCAACAGCGGCATCGCGGTGCGTCCGTGGCGCCCGCAGGATGCTGCCGAGCTGGCCCAGGTGCTGGCCAGCCAGGCCATCGACCTGGTGCTGGCCTCGCCTTCGCAGGGCATTCCGCTGCCGCTGGTGGCCCAGCATATTGCCGCCAGCGGCAAGGATATTCCGCTGGTACTGCTGGCCGAGCGCATCGACGAAGACGAACTGGTACAGGCCAGCAGCCATGGCATCCGTGCCCTCGCCCTGCGCCAGCGTTCCGAGCACCTGCTGGCCGTGGTCCGTGACCAGTGGGTGGACCTGCAGGCACGGCGTGGCCTGCGCCGCATCGAGGCGCAGATGCGTGAGACCGAGCGCCGCTGCGATGCGCTGATTGCCTCCTCGCGCGATCCCATCGCCTACGTGCATGAAGGCATGCACATCCGTGCCAACGACGCTTACCTGGAGATGTTCGGTTACGAGCATTTCGACGATATCGAAGGCATCTCGCTGCTGGACATGGTTGCCGCGCAGCACGTGGAAGGCTTCAAGCAGCTGCTGAAGGGCCTCAGCCGCGGCGAAGCGCCGCCGCCGCAGTACCAGCTCGACGCGCGCCACCAGGATGGCAGTGCGTTCCCGGCGACGATGGAATTCACCGCCGCTACCTACGAGGGCGAATCCTGCCTGCAGGTGGTGCTCCGCCGCCGCATGGAGTTCGATCCCGAGTTGGCACGCGAGGTCGAGGACCTGCGCCAGCGTGACCAGGTGACCGGCCTGCTCAACCGACCGACCTTCATGCTGCAGTTGGAAAGCGCAGTGGCCCAGGCCGGGCGCAGCGAGGGCCAGTTCGGACTGCTGCTGATCGAGCCGGACCACTATGCGCGCCTGCTGCCGGACATCGGCCTGGCCTCGGCCGATACGCTGATCGGCGCCCTCGCCGGCCTCCTGGCCGAAGTAGTTGGCGCGGACGCGCAACTGGCCCGCTTCGGCGAACACAATTTTGCCGTGTTGCAGGCCGGGCCCTACGCGCAGACCGTGGCGCTGGCCGAGCGCATCCGCGAAGCCTACGCCGCACACGTCTTCAGCATCGGCGCGCGTTCGGCCACGGTAACGGTCAGCATCGGTGGCGTGCAGGTGGGCGAGAAGATCGCCAGCATCGGCCAGGTGCTGGCACGCGCGAGCGAATGCACGCAGGCCGCCGCCGAACTGGGCAACACCTGCCGCATCTTCGACCCGGCCGCCGCCGACCGGGTCGAGGAAGAGCGCGTGCTGCGCTGGGTCGCCCGCATCCGCGAGGCGCTGGCTGGCGACGGCTTCCAGCTGCACTACCAGCCGGTGCTGAACCTGCAGGGCGAGCCACTGGAGCTTTACGAGGCCTACCTGCGCCTGGAACACAATGGCGAACTGCTGAGCCCGACCGCGTTCCTGGGCATCGCCGAAGAACACGGGCTGCTGGCCGACATCAACCGCTGGGTGGTCTCGCAGGCGATCGCGGTGCTGGGTGAACGCGCGCGTGCGGGTCATGCCACCCAGGTGCTGGTGAAGGTCACGCCGGAATCGTTCGATGACCCGCAGATGATCGCCACCCTGCGCCGCGAGCTGCAGGCGCAGGGTTTACCCGGCGAACGGCTGTGGCTGCATGCGCCGGAAGCCAAGGTGTTCACCCACCTGCGCAGTGCGCAGCAGTTCCTTGCTGAAGTGGCGCCCCTGGGCTGCCGCATCGGCCTGGAACAGTTCGGTTCCGGACTGGATTCGTTCCAGCTGCTGGCCCACTTCCAGCCACAGTTCCTCAAGCTCGACCGCGGTTTCACCAACGATCTGGCGGCCACCCGCGAGAACATCGATCGCATCAGCCAGATCACCGCACGCGCGCAGGAGGCCGGTATCCGCACCATCGCCGAGTTCGTCAGCGACGCCAATTCGATGACCCTGCTGTTCAGTGCCGGCGTGGATTACGTGCAGGGCGATTTCGTCGGCCCGGCGTTGCCGGAGATGGGGTTCGAGTTTGGGTGATGCCTCTCTGTAGAGCCGAGCCATGCTCGGCTGCGGGACTCAAGCGAAGAGCAGCCGAGCATGGCCCGGCTCTACACAAAGAGAAGGCCGGCTTTCGCCGGCCTTTTCGTTGATCAGGTCATGTCGACCAGGTTGTCGATCTTCACGTCCGGATTGACGTCGGCCTCGTAGTCGACGCCCTCCACGCCAAAACCGAACAGGCGCAGGAAGTCGGCCTTGTAACCGGCCAGGTCGCTGATTTCGTACAGGTTCTCGTTGGTCACCTGCGGCCACAGCGCGACCACCTTGCCCTGCACGTCCGCCGCCATTTCCTTGTAGTCGGCACGCAGGCGGCCTTCCTCGTCAACCAGCGCAACGGTGTGGCCATCGCCATCGACCAGATCGTGGCGCAGGCGCTCGACCGCCGTGCCATCGGCCCTGCCGCCGTAAAGGATGTCGTACAGCACGTCGAGCTGCTCGATGCAGCCTTCGTGAGTACCCTTTTCCTTCATCACCTTGAACAGCAGCGACAGGTACAGCGGCATGGTCGGAATGGCCGAGCTTGCCTGGGTCACCACGGCCTTCAGCACCGACACGCGCGCGTCGCCGCCGATTTTCGCCAGCTTCTCGCGCAGGCCCAGCACCTTGGTGTCCAGGTCCTTCTTGGCGGCGCCGATCGAGCCGTTCCAGTAAATCGCCTGGGTGATCTCTTCGCCCACGTAGGTGAAGGCCGTGGTGGTGCAGCCGTTGGCCAGCACGCCGGCATCGGCCAGCGCGTCGATCCACATCTGCCAGTCCTCGCCACCCATCACCGCAACGGTGCCGGCGATCTCTTCCGGCGTGGCAGGCTGCAGAGTGGTCTCGGTGATCACTTCCTTGTCGGTATCCAGGCCACGCAGGGTGATCGGCTCGCCGATCGGCTTCAGCGTGGAGCTGATGATCTCGCCGGTCTTGGGGTGCTTGCGGCGCGGTGCAGCCAGGCTGTACACGACCTGGTCGACCTGGCCGAGATCGGCCTTGATCATCTCGATGGTTTTCGCCTTCACCTCATCGGAGAAGGCATCGCCGTTGATGCTCTTGGCATACAGGCCGGCTTCGTCGGCGTACTTGTGGAACGCGGCCGAGTTGTACCAGCCGGCGGTACCCGGCTTGGATTCACTGCCCGGGCGTTCGAAGAAGATGCCCAGCGTTGCCGCGCCACTGCCGAACGCGGCGGTAATGCGTGCGGCCAGGCCGTAGCCGGTGGAGGCACCGATGACCAGCACGCGCCTGGGACCATTCTGGATGGGCGGACGCGCGCGGATGTAGTCGATCTGCTGCTTGACCGCGGCTTCGCAGCCAGTCGGGTGGGTAGTGACGCAGATGAAGCCGCGGACACGCGGTTTGATGACCATGGATACCTCGGGTTGGCAGATGCGGCGCACGGGGCGCTCAGCAGGAATACGGGCGCGCGCCTGTGCGCGCGAACCGCAGGATCGTAGTGTGCGGGGGCCGAATGCACAACCGACGCTGGCGTAGGGTGGGGTTTCTTTGCAGGGTTGCACCCTGCACCTGCGGTAGTGCCGGCCGCTGGCCGGCAACCTCAACAGCAAGGTCAAAAGCCGGGCTACTGAGGGATGCCGGGGTGGGTCCGGTTGCGGGGGACGCCGTTAACCCGTCCATGGGGGCTTGGCCGCGGCATCCATGCCGCGGACACCCCCGCAACCGGACCCACCCCGCCTTTGACAGTCTTCCGCGATCTGTCGGAACAGCTCTTGGGGTCAGATCCGTTTTTCGAAGGAAAACGGATCTGACCCCAGAATTGTTTCGATATCTGACAAATGTGTCGACCAAGGTCGACACCTACCCACAGCCGTGGGGATCTGTCAGAGGCGGGGCGGTGTCGGAGTGCGGGGTGTCAGCCGCATGGGCCCGAGGCATGCCTCGGGCGGGTTGGGCAGGACGCCCAACCCCGGTCTTGCCGTGCGCGCAGGACTGCGCGCACGAGCAAGCGGCTGCCAAGCCTACAGGGACGTACTTGCGGCGCCGCTGTTGCTGTTGCTGTTGCTGTTGCTGTTGCTGTTGCTGTTGCTGTTGCTGTTGCTGTTGCCTCTGCAGGTGCAGGGCTGCAAGCCCTGCCAACAAAAAACCCCGCTTGCGCGGGGTTCTCTGCGTGTTGCGTGCAGCGAGACGCTTACGGGCGACGGGCCAGGGCCTCGACGTCCTTCGCCTTCGGCAGCAGGTCCTGCTTGCTGACGCGCAGGAAACCGATCGTCAGCATCGGCACCGCCACCAGGATCGAGGACAGCACCACGATCACCGCACCGATCATGTGCGTCTCGGCCAGGCCTTCCATCGAGCTGCCACCGTACAGGTACAGGGCCAGCGCGGACAGGAAGAACATCACCGCGGTGATCACCGTACGCGACAGCGTCTGGTTGATCGAGCGGTTCAGCACTTCCATCGAGTCCACGCGCAGGCTGCGGAAGTTCTCGCGGACGCGGTCGAAGACCACGATGATGTCGTTGATCGCAAAGCCCATCACCGAGAGCAGGCCGGCCAGCACGGTCAGGTCGAACTCACGGCCCAGCAGGGACACGTAAGCCACCGTCACGATCAGGTCGAACATCGCCACGATGCTGGCGGTGACCGCGAACTTCCATTCGAAGCGCACCGCGATGTAGATCAGGAAGCCGGCCAGCATGAAGATGGTGGCGTACAGGCCATTCATCGCCAGGTCCTTGCCGATCTGCGGGCCGACGAACTCGTTGCGCAGCACGGTGGCCTGGTTGTCAGCCGTGGACAGTGCCTTCACCACGGCAGCGGCAGTGGCCTTGTCCTCGGCAGCGGCATCACCGGTGCCCGGCGCATGCTCGCCGTGCGGCGCCAGGCGGATGAGCAGATCGGTGTTGCCACCGACGCTCTGCACCTGCGCGCCTTCGAAGCCGTTCTGCTCGAGCTTGGTGCGGACCTGCTCGACGTCCACCGCCTTGTCGAAGCGGGCTTCGATCAGGGTGCCGCCGGTGAAGTCCAGTGCGTAGTTGAAGCCCTTGATGCCGATGATGGCGACCGAGGCCAGGAACACCACGATGGTGACTGCCATGGCGACATGGCGCCAGCGCATGAAGTCGATCTTGGTGTCGTTCGGGAGGATGTGCAGCGGAAACAGTTTCATGTGCGTGTCGTCCCGTCAGATGGCCACGTTCTGGAGCTTCTTGCGGCGGCCGTAGATCAGCGTCGCCAGCGCACGCGACACGGTGATCGCGGTGAACATGGAGGCGAAAATACCGATGATCATGGTCAGCGCGAAGCCCTTCAGCGGACCGGTACCGAATGCAAACAGCGCCACACCGACGATCAGGCCGGTCAGGTTGGCGTCGAGGATGGTGCCCGAAGCACGCTCGTAACCGGTCACGATCGCGGTCTTGCCCGGCACGCCGGCACGCAGCTCTTCTCGGATACGCTCGTTGATCAGCACGTTGGCGTCCACCGACAGGCCGACCGACAACGCCAGGCCGGCGAAGCCCGGCAGGGTCATGGTCGCGCCGAACAGCGACATCACCGCCACCACGATCAGCAGGTTGAACAGCATCGCCGCCGAGGTGATCACACCGAACATGCGGTAGTAGATGCTGAAGAACACCAGGGTGAACAGGAATGCGAACACGACCGCGCGCATGCCGTTCTTGACGTTCTCGGCGCCCAGGCTCGGGCCGACCACGCGCTCTTCGACGAAGTCCATCGGCGCAGCCAGCGAACCCGACTTCAGCAGCTTGGCCAGGTCCTCGGCTTCCTTCTTCTGCAGGCCGGTGGTCTGGAAGTTCTTGCCGAACACACCATTGATGTTGGCCACCGAGATCACTTCCTCGTTGACCTTGAAGCCACGCACTTCCTGGCCGTCGACGACGGTCACGGTCGGCACGCGCTCGGTGTAGACCACCGCCATCGGCTTGTTCACGTTGGCGCTGGTGAAGTCGAACATGCGCTGGCCGCCGACATTGTTCAGCGTCACGCTGACGGCCGGAGAGCCACTGTTCGGATCGGTCACCGCCTGCGCGCCGACCATCTGGTCACCGGTGACGATCACGCGCTTGTTCAGCAGCACCGGGCCCAGGCCGTCACGACGCTGGTACACCTTCGCCTCCGGCGGGATGCGGCCGGAATTGATGGCGTCCTGCGCATTGCCCTCGACCACCGCGCGGTACTCCAGGGTGGCGGTGGCGCCGATCATGCGCTTGGCTTCGGCGGTGTCCTGCACACCCGGCAGCTGCACGACCACGCGGTCCGCACCCTGCCGCTGGATGATCGGTTCGGCCACGCCCAACTGGTTCACACGGTTGCGCAGGGTGTTGATGTTCTGCTCGATGGCGCCATTGGCGATCTGGGTGATCTCGGTCTCCGGCACGGTGACCGTGATGCGGTTGCCACTGACGTCATAGCCCAGCGTCGGCTGCGCCTTCACGAGGGCGGCGCGCGCACGCTGCGCGGCGTCGTCGCCGGCGGACGGGCTCAGGTTGGCCACGATGCTGTTGTCGGCACGGCGTTCCACCGACTGGTACGGAATGCGGGCGTCGCGCAGCGTGCTGCGCACGTCTTCGGTATAGGCATCCAGGCGCTTGTCGAGGGCAGCCTTCTGGTCAACCTGCAGCACGAAGTGCACGCCGCCCTGCAGGTCCAGGCCGAGCACCATCGGGCGGCCACCGAGTTTGGCCAACCAGTCCGGCACGGTCGAGGCCAGGTTCAGGGCCACGGTGTAGTTCTCGCCGACGGTGTCACGCAGGGCGTCGCTGGCGGCGGACTGCGCCTTCAGGTCCGGCAGGCGGACGATCAGGCTTTCCCCTTCCTTCTCGGCGCCGACGGGGGTGATACCGGCCTTCTTCAGGTCGGCCAGCACACGGTCGCGCAGCGCATCATCGATCTGCCCGCCACGGTTGGCGGTGATCTGGACGGCCGGGTCCTTCTGGTAGATGTTGGGCAGCGCATACAGCGCACTGAGCGCCAGTACGATCAGGATGACGACGTACTTCCAGCGTGGAAATTCGAGCATTGCTTGGGTCCCGCGCGGCGCCATCCCCGGCGCCGCGGTTGTGCATCGGAAAGGGAGTGGCTTACTGGGCCGACTTCAGGGTACCGGCCGGCAGCACGTTGCCGACAGCGCCCTTCTGCACGCGGATGCGCACGTTGTCAGCCACTTCAATGGTGATGAAGTTGTCGCCGATGTCGGTGACGATGCCGGCGATGCCGCCGTTGGTCAGCACTTCATCGCCACGCTTGATCTTCTCCAGCATGGCCTTGTGCTCCTTCTGCCGCTTCATCTGCGGGCGGATCATCAGGAAGTACATGATGGCGATCAGGATGATCGGGAACAGCAGCGTGGTCAGGCCCATGCCCTGCGGTTGGCCGCCGGCGGCCTGGGCGTGGGCGGCGGGAATCAGGAAAGCAAGCAGGTTCATCGTTGGTCCTTTGGTTGGGCGGCGCTCCCGTCCCTTGAGGGCCGGGGGTGTCGACCGCGGATCTGGGTCAGCCTTGAAGTATGCCACGGCCCCGGGCGTTCGTCCTTGGACCGTTTGGCAGGGGGCGTCCGGGTTAGAGGGGCGGGGCCACCGCCCCGCGTGCCGCGTAGAAAGACTCACGGAAGGCCAGGAAGGTTCCCGCCTCGATGGCCGCACGGATGTCGGCCATGAGCTTTTCGTAATAGAACAGGTTGTGCAGGGTGCCCAGCATCGGCGCCAGCATCTCGTTGCAGCGGTCCAGGTGGCGCAGGTAGGAACGGGTATAGCCACCGGTGCAGGCCACGCAGCCGCAGCCCGGCTCGATCGGGTCCATGTCGCGCGCGTACTGGGAATTACGGATGCGGACGGTGCCGAACGAGGTGAAATAATGGCCGTTGCGCGCATTGCGGGTCGGCATCACGCAGTCGAACATGTCCACGCCACGTGCGACACCCTCGACCAGGTCCTCCGGCCGGCCCACACCCATCAGATAGCGCGGACGGTCGCTTGGCAGCTCCGGGTCCAGGTGGTCGAGCATGGCGTTGCGCTCGTGCTCCGGCTCGCCCACGGCCAGGCCGCCGATGGCATAGCCGTCGAAGCCGATCGCCTGCAGGGCCTCGGCCGAACGGCTGCGCAGATCGGTGTGCACGCCCCCTTGGACGATGCCGAACAGGGCCGCGTCGTTGCCGAGCTCGTCATGCGCGTTGCGGCTGCGCTGGGCCCAGCGCAGGCTCAGCTCCATCGAGCGGCGCGCCACATCCTCGGTGGCCGGATAAGGGGTGCACTCGTCGAAGATCATCACCACGTCCGAATCGAGCACCTTCTGGATCTTCATGCTCTCTTCCGGGCCCAGGAACACGCGGGCACCATCGGTGGGCGAGGCGAAGGTCACGCCCTGCTCGGTGATCTTGCGGCGGTGGGCCAGCGAGAACACCTGGAAGCCACCCGAATCGGTCAGGATCGGGCCATCCCAGCGGCAGAAGCCATGCAGGCCGCCGTGGTCGGCGATGATGTCCAGGCCCGGGCGCAGGTACAGGTGGAAGGTGTTGCCGAGGATGATCTCGGCGCCCAGCGCCCGCACCTGGTCCGGCAGGATGCCCTTGACCGAGCCATAGGTCCCCACCGGCATGAAGGCCGGCGTTTCCACCGTGCCACGCGGGAAGGTCAGGCGGCCACGGCGGGCACGGCCGTCGCGGGTCTGGAGCTGGAACTGCAATCGGGACATGGAGCGGTCATTCGGGCAAATAGTTGCCCATTGTCTCCCAAAACCGCCCTCCCTGCTCCGGTAGCGCCGGGCCATGCCCGGCGGAGCGGTTTGCCCGGGATGGCCAGGGCTACCGGATTCATCACGCATGGTGTGGATCTACCTGGGCAGTAGAGCCACGCCATGCGTGGCTTTCCTGGTCTCCAGGCACCTGCAAGTGCGCACCAACGGTGCGCACCCACCACAAGCAGGCAGAGGTCAGCGCCCTACCCCCGCCTGCGGGAACAGCAGCATCGCGTCGCCGTAGCTGAAGAAGCGGTAGCGCTGCTCGATCGCGTGCCGGTAGGCCTCGAACACCCGCTCCTTGCCGGCAAACGCGGAAATCATCATCAGCAGGGTGCTTTCCGGCAGGTGGAAGTTGGTCACCATCGCGTCGACGCTGCGGATGCGGTAGCCCGGGGTGATGAAGATCTGCGTTTCACCGGCAAACGGCAGCAGCTCGCCATCGCGCATCGCACTTTCCAGCGCGCGCACCACGGTGGTGCCGACGCCGATCACCCGGCCGCCGGCGGCGCGCGTGCGCCGCACCTGCTGCACCAGTTCGGCGCCGACGTTCAGCCACTCGCGGTGCATCACGTGGTCCTTCAGGTCATCGGCGCGCACCGGCTGGAAGGTGCCCGCCCCCACGTGCAGGGTGACGTGGCCGAAGTCCACGCCCTTCTCCTTCAGCGCGGCCAGCAGCGGTTCGTCGAAATGCAGGCCGGCGGTCGGTGCCGCCACCGCGCCCACTTCGCGCGCGAACACGGTCTGGTAGCGCTCGCGATCGTCCACGCCCGGCTCACGCTGGATGTACGGCGGCAACGGCAGGCGGCCGGCGTGCAGCAGCCACTGCTCCAGCGACTCAGGCACGTGGAACTGCAGCACGTAGAACTCGCCGTCGCGACCCAGCACCTCGGCCTCCCCACCGGCATCCAGCGCAATGCGGCTGCCGGCCTTCGGCGACTTGCTGGCGCCGACCTGGGCACGGGCCTGCTGGCCACCGAGCAGGCGCTCGATCAGGATCTCCACGCGGCCGCCGCTGGCCTTCTGCCCGAACAGGCGCGCCGGGATCACGCGGGTGTCGTTGAACACCAGCAGGTCGCCCGGCTGCAGCAGGGACGGCAGGTCGCGCACCTGCAGATCGGTGAAGGCCGCAGGTGCGGCCGGCACCAGCATCAGGCGGCTGGCGGAACGTTCGGCCAAGGGAGCCTGCGCGATCAGTTCAGCCGGCAGGTCGTAGTGGAAATCGGACTTCTTCAAGGCAGTGGGCGGCAACAGGTCGACAATGGCGCGCATTGTACGTCCAGCGTCTGCGAGCCGGCGCGCTTCGCGGCGAACGTCGCGCAAAATGCTGCTATGCAGCAGGTTTCTGCGGGGTTATCGCGCAAAAAAACAAGTGCTAGCATCGAGTTGGAAGTCCGCTGCACGAGCCTGCCCCCAAGCGCGCGTGATGACGCGCGTTTTGCTTTTGATGGCCCGTGCGACCCATTGTTTCAGGAGATCTGCAATGAGCTTCATCGAACGCCTCGCCACCCTGCGCAACCAGCCCGGCACCCGCCTCACCACTGGCCTGGACGATGCCACCCTGACCGCCCTGTCCGCCAACCACCCGCAGCTGATCGCCGCGGTGGACGCCGCCGCCGAGGAATTCGCGCGCGTGCAGGCCGACCTGGGGCCGCTGCTGGCGCAGGACGAACAGGCGCAGATCGACGCGATGCAGGATGGTTTCGTCAACTTCTACGCCGATGACGCGGTGACCCCGTACGTGGCACTGGCTGCGCGCGGCCCGTGGGTGGTCACCCTGAAGGGCGCCGTGCTGTACGACGCTGGCGGCTACGGCATGCTCGGCTTCGGGCACACCCCGGACGCCGTGTTGGAGGCAATGGCCCGCCCGCAGGTGATGGCCAACATCATGACCCCCAGCCTGTCGCAGCAGCGCTTCATCACCGCCCTGCGCGCCGAGATCGGCCATCGCCGTGGCGGCTGCCCATTCGCCCGTTTCATGTGCCTGAATTCCGGCTCCGAAGCGGTCGGCCTGGCCGCGCGCATCGCCGACGTCAACGCCAAGCTGCAGACCGACCCGGGTGCGCGCCACGCTGGCGCTGCGATCAAGCGCGTGGTGGTCAAGGGCAGCTTCCATGGCCGTACCGACCGCCCTGCCCTGTATTCCGATTCCAGCCGCAAGAGCTACATGCAGCACCTGGCCAGCTACCGTGGCGAGGATTCGGTGATCACCGTGGCGCCGTACGATGAGGCCGGCCTGCGCAAGGTGTTCGAGGACGCCGCACGCAACCAGTGGTTCA
Source organism: Stenotrophomonas sp. YJH_SMC_48-3 (assembly GCF_059369375.1). Taxonomy (NCBI): domain Bacteria; kingdom Pseudomonadati; phylum Pseudomonadota; class Gammaproteobacteria; order Lysobacterales; family Lysobacteraceae; genus Stenotrophomonas; species Stenotrophomonas sp. YJH_SMC_48-3. The sequence continues at coordinate 62,181 of NZ_JCAFSQ010000007.1, forward strand.
TCGAGGCGGTGTTCCTGGAGCCGGTGATGGGCGAAGGCGACCCGGGCCGCTCGGTGCCGCCGTCGTTCTACGCCGTGGCCCGCGAACTGACCCGTGCGCATGGCAGCCTGCTGCTGCTCGACTCGATCCAGGCCGGCCTGCGCGCGCATGGCGTGCTCTCGGTGGTCGATTACCCGGGCTTCGAAGGCCTGGACCCGCCGGACATGGAAACCTATTCGAAGGCGCTGAACGCCGCGCAGTACCCGCTGTCGGTGCTGGCGGTGACCGAGCATGCCGCGCAGCTGTACCGCAAGGGCATCTACGGCAACACCATGACCAGCAACCCGCGTGCGCTGGACGTGGCCTGCGCCACGCTGGCCCAGCTGACCCCACAGGTGCGCGCCAACATCGCCGAACGTGGCGCCGAAGCCGTACGCAAGCTGGAGCAGCTGAAGAACGAGCTGGGCGGCCTGATCACCAAGGTGCAGGGTACCGGCCTGCTGTTCTCCTGCGAGCTGGCGCCGCAGTTCAAGTGCTACGGCGCCAATTCCACCGAAGAATGGCTGCGCCAGCACGGCATCAACGTGATCCACGGTGGCGAGAACTCGCTGCGCTTCACCCCGCACTTCGGCATGGACAGCGAGGAGCTGGACCTGCTGGTGGGGATGGTCGGCCGTGCCCTGCGTGAAGGCCCGCGCCGCGAACAGGCCGCTGCCGCGTAAGCCTGCTTGGCGTTTGTAGAGTCGAGCCATGCTCGACTCGGCCTTTGCCGCGATCTGAACGAAGAGCAGCCGAGCATGGCTCGGCTCTACAGAAGGGCTCATAATCCAAGGACACCCCGTCCCCGACCGCCCTGCGGTTGGCGACGGGGCGTTTTCGTTTCCGGCCAAGAGACAGGAAGATCCATGAAATCGATCTGTGTGTACTGTGGTTCCAACGCTGGCAGCAAGCCGGCCTACACCGAACGCGCCATTGCCCTGGGCGACCGCATTGCCCGCGACGGCCTGCGCCTGGTGTATGGCGGCGGCAACGTCGGCCTGATGGGAACCGTGGCCAATGCCGTGCTCGCCGCTGGCGGCGAGGTGACCGGCGTGATCCCGCGCCAGCTGGCCGACTGGGAAGTGGCCCACCGCGGCCTGACCGAACTGGAGATCGTCGGTTCGATGCATGAGCGCAAGTCGCGCATGTTCGATCTTGCTGACGGCTTCGTCGCCCTGCCCGGCGGCTTCGGCACCATGGAAGAGATCTTTGAAATGCTGACCTGGCGCCAGCTGGGCATCGGCAACAAGCCGTGCGCCTTCCTCGATGTGGAAGGTTTCTACGCCCCGCTGATCGGCATGATCGATCGCATGGTGGAAGAGCGCTTCCTGCACCCGGACCAGCGCCAGGACCTGTGGTACGGCTCGGACATCGAAGCGATGCTGGAGTGGATGCAGAACTACCAGCCGGCCCAGGCCTCGAAGTGGATCGACGAGAAGCGTCGCGCTGCCCTGCGTTGATGCAGCCGCACGCGGTGGGCTCAGGCCGCCGCGTGCGACCACGGGGCGGGCCGCCCCAACAGGTAGCCCTGGCCGTAGTCGCAACCCAGTTCGCGCAGGGTCTGCCGCTGCGCCTCGGTCTCGATTCCTTCGCCGATGGTTTCGATGCCCAGCGTGCGCGCCAGCGACAGCACGCCCTCGACCAGCGCGCGCGTGCTCTGCACTTCCGGCCCATGCAGGCCAGCGATGAAACTCTGGTCGATCTTCAACGTGCTGATCGGGAAACGGTGCAGGTAGGACAGCGCGGAGAAGCCCGTACCGAAATCGTCCAGCTGCACCTGGATGCCGCGCTCGCGCAGCCCCTGCAGGATGCGCAGGGTGTGCGGGGCATCATCCAGCAGCGCCACCTCGGTTATTTCCAGCCGCAGCCGCTGCGGATCGGCCCCGTATGCGTCCAGCAGGCCGAACAGGCGGCCGCTGAACTCTGCAGAGCGGAAATGCCGCGGTGATACGTTGACCGATACATAGCTGTGCCCGCCTTCGGCGAGGCCAATGATCACCTGTTCGTAGATCAGCCAGTCGACCTGCTCGATCAGGCCGCTTTCCTCGCCCAGCTCCAGGAACGCGCCGGGCAGCAGCAGGCCACGGCGCTCATGCTGCCAGCGCAGCAGCGCCTCGTGGCCGACCACTTCACCGTCGGACAAGCGCACGATCGGCTGGTAGAACGGTACGAAATCGCGGTTGTTGATCGCACGGCGCAGGTCGGCTTCCAGGTCCAGGCTGCGCATGGCTTCTTCGCGCATGTCCTCGTCGAAAATCGCACAGCGGTCATGGCCCTGCGCCTTGGCCCGGTACATGGCCGCATCCGCATCGCGCAGCAGCTCTTCTCCGGTGCGGTAGCGCGGATTCCAGAGGGCAATGCCCAGGCTGCCGGACGGAAACAGTTCGCGCCCGGCGATCCACATCGATTCCTGCAACGCCAGCAGCAGCCGCTGGCCGAAATCCAGTGCCTGGGCCAGACCTTGCGGGCATTGCAGCAGCACCGCGAATTCATCACCGCCCAGCCGTGCCACCACGTCGTCGGCGCCGGCCATCGATACGATGCGCTTGGCCACTTCCTCCAGCATGCGGTCGCCGGCGGCATGCCCGATGCTGTCGTTGACCAGCTTGAAGCGATCCAGATCGAGGAACAGTACGGCGAACACCGGGCCACCCTCACGCCTGGCCAGCACCAGCGCATCCTGCAGTCGATCCAGCAGGTGCAGGCGATTGGGCAGGCCGGTCAGCGCATCGTGCATGGCCTGATGGGTGAGCCGCTGCTCGGCCCGCAGCCGCTCGCCGATCTGCCCGAGCAGCTTTTCGTTGACCTCGGCCAGCTCGCGGGTACGTTCTTCCACGCGCTTTTCCAGTTCGGCATGCGCCGAACGCAGCCGCTGCTGGTCGCGTTGACGGGCCAGGCCGGTACCGATGTTCTGCGCGACGAAGGTCAGCAGGCGCTGGTCGTGAACGCTGAACGTGCTGTTCTCGCTGTAGCTCTGCACCACGATCGCGCCGACCACTTCGTCGTCGCGCAGCAGCGGCACGCCCAGCCAGCAGTGCGAACGTGCACCGGATTCACGCACCTCGCCACTGGCCAGCAGCGCATCGATCTGCGCGCGCGAGGCCAGCAGCGGGCGCCGGTTGCGCACCACGTATTCGGTCAGGCCCCGGCTGAAGGGCCGTGGCGCGCGGCTGGCATTGTGCTCGTCCACCGAATACACGAAATCCAGGCCGTTGCCGGCCGGGTTGACCAGGGCGATGTAGAAATTGCGCGCGTCGAGCAGGCGCCCGACCACGCCGTGCACCTGCCCGTAGAACTGAGCCAGGCTGTCGGCCGACATCGCCATTTCGGCGATGTTGTACAGGGCGGTCTGCAGCTGTTCGGCACGACGACGCTCGGCTACCTCGTCCTGCAGGCTGTGGTTGGCCCGCTGCAGTTCCTGGGTGCGCCGCGCCACCTGCTGTTCCAACCGGACCTGCGCCTGGCGCCGATCCATCGCGGTCTGCACGTGCTGGGCGACGAAGCCCAGCAGTGCGCGCTCGGCCTCGCCGTAGCGGGCGGCCTGTTCATAGCTCTGAACCACGATGGCCCCGCAGACGCGGCCGTCGCGCAGCATCGGCACGCCCAGCCAGTCCAGGCTTTCGGGACCGCGCTGCGGGTCATGCTCCTGTTCCATCACCTGCGCCAGCAGTTTGCGCGAAGGGCCACTGAGCGGCTTGCCATGGCGCAGCAGCGCCACGGTCAGGCTGCGCGACATCTCGCTGGCGTCATGGCTCTGCGTGGGATCGGCGACGAAGTCATCGACCTGATCGGCGAAGTACAGGAACCGGATCTGGTCGCGCACATCGTCGTATTCGACGATGTAGCAGTTCTCGGCATACATCAGCGTGCCCAGCACGCCATGCACGTGGCGCAGCATCTCGGGCATTTCAAGGTCGGCACCGGCCAGGTCTGCAATCTGGAACAGGGCCTGCTGCAACCGCTCGGCCTCTTCCAGTGCCTTGATCTGGCCGGCCTGGCGGCCGCGCTGCAGCGCCAGCTCCATCGCCTGCCGGGCAACGCCCCACCATGCCGGCGAAGGCACTGCGCCTTCGACCGACAACAGCAGGCGCGCACCATCATGTTCCCAGCCGTGCTGGCCATCGCCCGCGCCGGGTGCCGCCGCATCACCTCCGGCAGCCGCTGTCGGCCAGCCCCCCTGGCCACGACCGAGCTGCGGGTCGTCCCAGCCGACGCGGACCACGGCCGTTTCCGGCAAAAGCGCATGCAACGCGCGCACCAGCGCCGTGCTCAGCACGGCCTCGTGTGGTGACTCTTCCGCCGGTTCAGCATGCGTGGACAAATGACAATCTCTTGGCGCCGTCTGTGCGTCGCCTCCCCTGAGCCGCCGAGCATAGCGCGCCACCCGGGGGGCAATGGAAGCCCGTAAACCCCGAATCGTGCACCCGTACGTTTTTCCTGCTGTCCGTAGCCCCATCCGAGCCATGACCCTCGCCCTGCCCGCCCCCGCCACCGGCTATGCGCCATCGCCCGCAGGCCTTACCCTGTACGCCGTGGAAGCCAGCGCACTGCCAACCGATGAAGCCTTGATGCTGGCCTGGGCCGGTGGCGACCTGCGCGCCTTCGAAAGCCTGTATGCGCGCCACCGCAAGCGCCTGTTCGGCTTCCTGCTGCGGCAACTGCGCGACAACGCGCTGGCCGAGGAGATCTTCCAGGACGTCTGGCAGCGGGTGATCAGCGCCCGCGCCGGCTGGCAGCCCGAGGCCGCGTTCAGCACCTGGCTGTTCCGCATCGCCCACAACCGCCTGAATGACCATTGGCGTGCCGCCCGTCATCGCCCCGCCGCGCCGGCCGACGCCGACCTGCGCCTGGCCGCGATCGAGGATGGGCAGACCCCGGAGGGCGAGCTATCCGAATTCGAGCAACGTCGCCGCATCCAGCTGGCGATGGAACAACTGCCGCCGGAGCAGCGCGAAGTGCTGCAGCTGCGGCTGGATCAGGAACTGAGCCTGGAGGAGATCGGCCAGATCACCGGCGTAGGCCGGGAAACCGTGAAATCGCGGCTGCGCTATGCGATGGACAAGCTGCGTGCGGGATTGAACGCATGAACCGAGACGAACCACTGACGCCGGAAGAACGCGAGCTGTCCCGGCTGCTCGGCCGTCGCGCCGAACAGGCACCGCCGGCTGCACTGGACACCGCCATTCTGGCCGCGGCCCGTGCCGCCGTGGATGCTCCGCCTGCCGATGCAGTGGCCTCTCCGGAGGCGCCGCGCACGCAGCGCACACGCCCGCGTTGGCCGGCCGTGTTCGGCATCGCCGCCTCGATGGTGTTCGCCATCGGCATCGCCTGGCAGCTGCGTCCGGAACCGCCGCCGATTCCGGCCGGTGAGGCGGCCGTGGCTGCGGCACCGGCTGCGGCAGAAGACAGCGCGGCTGCCGATCAGGCCGCTGGCAACCGCGCAGCCGACAGCGCGGTGGTGGCAGCGGATCCTGCTACTGCGCCCGCAGCACCCGAGGCGGCCCCCGTTGCCGCCGCCCCGGCACCGGCCATCGCGCGGGCGTCCAAGCCCGTTCCGGCCGAACCCGATGAAGCGTCGGCCCAGGCAGCACGATCGATGGCTGCGGATGCGGCCGCCGATGTCTCCTTTGCGGCCCTCCCGCCCGCACCGGCAGCGGCGCCGCCTGCGCCACCTGCGCCACCGGCACCGGCCGCCTACCCGGCACCCACACCGGCACCGGCCCTCGCGCCGGCAGCGTCCGGGGCACTGAAAGCACGCGCGGCCAGCGCACCGGCCGCCAATGCAGCCGAGGTCGAGCGGGCGCAGGCGCTGGATCGGGTGGAGATCACCTCGATGAAGCGTGAGGCTCCCAGCCGTTCCGCACCGGGCATCATGCGCCGCGGCAGCGATGCGCGCCTGAGCGCGGATGCCGTGCAGGCCGAAGTGGACGCCGACGCACGACTGCCGCGCCGGCAGTGGCTGCAGAAAATCCGCACACGACGCGACGACGGCCAGCGCGATCTGGCCCGTGCCAGCCTGGAGCGCTACATGCAGCAGTACCCGGAAGCGCGCCTGCCGCGCGACCTGCGGCCGCTGCTGGACGATTGAAGCGGACGGGAACACCCGGCAACCCCGTAGAATGACGGGAATGCTCGATACCCTCGCCCAGCCGGTCAGCCACACGCTGGAAGTCAAACACAGCCGTTTCATCGCCCAGGCCGCGCCCATCGACGGCGCCGCAGCGGCCATGGCGTTCCTGCAGCAGGTCGCGGTGACCGATGCCACCCACAACTGCTGGGCCTACCGGCACGGCCAGGACTATCGTTCCAGCGACGATGGCGAGCCGGCCGGCACGGCTGGACGTCCGATCCTGGCGGCAATCGACGGGCAGGGCTTCGACCGGGTGATGGTGGTGGTGACGCGCTGGTTCGGCGGCATCAAACTCGGCGCCGGTGGCCTGGTACGCGCCTACGGTGGCGCCGCCGCCGAGTGCCTGCGCACCGCCCCGCGCCTGCCGCTGGTGGCGCTGGCCCGGTTGCAGCTGCTGGCTGGCTTTGAGGACCTCGGCACCCTGCACGCCACCCTGCCCGCCTTCAGCGCGGAAAAGCGCGATGAACAGTTCGATGCCAACGGTGTGTGCCTGCGGATCGAACTGCCTGCCGATCAGGTCGACGCATTGAAAATCCGCCTGCGCGACGCCACCCGTGACCGTATCCGCATAGAAGACGACCAGGATGACTGACAAGGACGACGCCCCCGCTTCGACCCCGCCGCTGCGGCGCCTCGGCAGCCTGCGCACGCTGTGGCCATTCGTACGCCGCCACAGCGGGCTGTTCACCGCCTGGCTGCTGGCCCTGGCGGTGTCTTCGGCCGCCACGCTGAGCCTGCCTCCGGCGGTGAAGCAGATGATCGATCATGGTTTCAGCAGCGGCGGCCAGATCAACCGTGCGTTCGCCCTGCTGATGCTGGTGGCGGTAGTGATGGCGTTGGGCACGGCCGCGCGCTTCTACTTCGTGTCGCTGCTTGGCGAGAAAGTCGTGGCCGACCTGCGCAGCCAGCTGTATGCCCACCTGATCCAGCTGGGCGCCGGCTTCCACGACCGCAGCCGCAGCGGAGAGCTGGTTTCGCGCCTGACCGCAGACACCGAACTGCTGCGCAGCGTGGTCGGCTCGACCATGTCGGTGGCTCTGCGCAGCACGGTCACTGTCATCGGCAGCCTGGCGATGCTGTTTGTGACCAGTCCCCGGCTGGCGGCGTGGTCGCTGCTTGGCATCCCACTGGCGGTGCTGCCCATCATCATCGGCGCACGCAAGCTGCGCACCGTCGCACGCAACAGCCAGGACCGCATCGCCGACGCCAACAGCCTGGCCAGTGAGACGCTGGGAGCGGTGCGCACGGTACAGGCACATGCGCGCGAACCCTATGAACGCGGACGCTTTGACAAGGCACTCGGTGATGCCATCGGTGCCGCTCGGCGCCGCATCGGCGCGCAGTCGCTGGTCACCGCCAGCGCCATCCTGCTGGTGTTCGGCGCCATCGTCGGCGTGTTGTGGCTGGGCGCGCACGACGTCATCGACGGCCGCCTCAGCGCCGGCACGCTGGGTCAGTTCGTGCTGTATGCATTGATCGGCGGCGGTTCGGTGGGCGCGCTGGCCGAAGTATGGAATGAGCTGCAGCGCGCCGCCGGCGGCATGGGCCGCATCGGCGAGCTGCTGCAGGAAGACATCGAGATCCGCGCGCCGGCCCAGCCGCACGCGTTGCCGCAACCGCTGCGTGGCGAGATACGATTCGACGACGTGGTGTTCCACTACCCGCAGCGACCAGACCAGGCCGCACTGGACCACTTCAACCTGCATGTGCGCCCCGGCGAGACCGTAGCGCTGGTGGGTCCGTCAGGGGCGGGCAAGAGCACGGTGCTTTCGATGCTGCTGCGCTTCCATGACCCAGCCAGCGGCCACATCGACGTGGACGGCATCGACGTTCGCCAGGTCGACCCGGCCGAGCTGCGCGCGCAGCTGGCGCTGGTGCCGCAGCAGCCGACGCTGTTCGCGGCCAGTGCACGCGACAACATCCGCTATGGCCGCCTGCAGGCCAGCGACGCGGAAGTCGAGGATGCCGCGCGTGCCGCCGAGGCCGATGCTTTCCTGCGCGCGTTGCCGCAGGGCTATGACAGCGAGCTGGGTGAGCGCGGTGCCCGCCTTTCCGGTGGCCAGCAGCAGCGTGTGGCGATTGCCCGCGCGCTGCTGAAGGATGCGCCGATCCTGCTGCTGGATGAAGCCACCAGCGCGCTGGATGCACAGAGCGAACACAGCGTGCAGCAGGCATTGGAACGGTTGATGGCGGGTCGCACCACGCTGGTCATCGCCCACCGCCTGGCCACCGTGCTCAAGGCCGACCGCATCGTGGTGATGGACCAGGGCCGCATCGTCGCCGAGGGCACGCATGCACAGCTGCTGGCCGAAGACGGACTGTACGCTGAACTGGCACGCCTGCAGTTCATCGATTGATGACATCCGGCTAACATCGGCGCGGCCAAGCTGGCCGCGCAACAGCAGCATCCGCTGAAGGAGGTGCACGATGTCGTTCCGTCAGTTCCCCGCCGTCGACAGCAACGGCGAAAGCCACATCATCATCGAGTTCAAGCCCGAAGCGAGTGGCAGCGGGCACCACTCCGAAGCTACGCCACGCTATGAGCTGGATGACGGGCGCCAGCTGGTGCGCAATGGCCGCGAATTCACGACAAGCGGCGGTGAGCTGAGGCTGACGATCTGAGGCTCGCCAGGCATGCCCGGCGCTACCGGATTTCATTCCGCCCCGCTCTGGTGGGTGTCGACCTTGGTCGACATGCTTTTTGCCAAAGGCGGTCGAGCATGGCTCGACGCTACAAAAAAGCATGGTCAATTTTTCACCAGACATCTTGACAGCCTTGGCTGCCAAGGGCTGCGCGCGGTTATCCACACCTTTGCTCAGAAACCATCCACACCACCTGTGGATGAATGTGCTCAGCCCAGCACCCGTCCGATGCCGCTGGCGTCCACCTCGGCCGCTGCCCGACGGATCGCCGTCGGATCACTGCCGGCCACGAATCCGATACGGAAATGCAACTCGCCCCCGGGCGTGCGTGAGGAATGGATCGAGGCCAGGCTGATGCGGTGCTGCTCGAACACGTTCAACAGTTCACGCAGCGAGCCCGGCCGGTCCTCCGGCAAATGCACCGACAGCGCGTTGCGCTCGGTGAGGTCCGCCAACAGGTAACCCACGCGTTCGAACGTGTAGTTGCCGTCAGCCAGTTCCTGCTCGCCGAAGGCATTGCGATTGGCCAACAACAGCTGCTCACGGAATGCACTGCGTGCAGTGTCGTCGCCCTGCCCGACCTGGGCCTGCAGGGCTTGCAGCTGGCCGACCAAGCGCTCCAGCATCGGCGCCACGTACGGGTTGCCGAACTGGATGTCCTCGTAGATCGCGGGGTTCAGCGACAGGATGCGCGAGATGATCGCCGTATCCAGTTCGAACGATGCCGACCGGTACGGCATCATCGCGGCCAGGTCGCCCAGCTGCGGCTGGTACTGGCGCAGCACGCCGGCCTGGGCCAGGTGGGTGGCATGCACCATCGCCTGCACCAGCGCCATCATCTGGTCGTGATGCTGCGGCGTGGCGCGCACGCACTCAGCCTGCAACGCCGTGCACAGCGTATCAACCCACGGTTGCCAGTGCCGCAGCCGCGCTTCGCAGACCACCATCACCCGGCCCTTCAGGGTCGGCGCCTTGGGCGGCGCGGTCATCGGGTGCAGGCCGACCACTTCGGCTTGAGAGGCCAACATCGCCTGCACCGGCGCTTCTTTTACCGAGGTCACGTCCAGCCACAGCCGGTCCTGCTCGCGGCCGGCCGACTGCTGCATGTACGCGGCAATCAGAGCCGGCGTATGCCGGATCGGTGCCGAGAACACCAACACGTCAGCCTGCGCCAGCAGCTGTTCCGGCGTATGCGAGTCCGGATCGGCCGGATCGTGGCCGATCACCTGCAGCTGCATGTGCTGCTGGAAGAAGCGGGTCAGCCAGCGCCCGTAGGCGCCGGCACTGCCGATGATGCCGACCGTGCGCGGCGTGCGTGGGTCCAGGCCGCTCATGCCACGCGTTCGGCGCGGAAGCGCGTTCCTTCGGCCAGCGCCGCCGGCGCTGCAGCAATCACGTCGAACTCTTCGAAGCCGTTGTCGAGGGTCGCCTCCAGCGCCGCATGGGTGCCGGCAATCGCGCGCGAGATAGCTTGCTGCATCGATTCGCCGCGCAGCAGGAACGACACCACCAGCGACATCAGCACATCACCGGTGCCTGCCACGTCCACTGGCAGCAACGGCGAGGTCCAGCGCCAGGTTTCCTCGCGGCCAACGGCCAGGGTTACCAGTTCACCCGGGGTGCCGCCCACGCTGTGCGCGATCACCCAATGCGGGCCGCGATCCAGCAGCGTGCGCGCGGCGGCGATGGCATCGGCCTCGGCCAGCGCTGGCATGCCGGTCAGGCGATTGAGTTCAAAGGCGTTCGGGGTCACCAGCCAGGCATGGGGCAGCAGGCGCTCGGCGAAGATCGCTTCCAGGCCCGGTTCCACGTACGGGCCGGTGTGGGTGTCACCGATCACCGGGTCCAGGCAATAACGCAGTTGCGGGCAGCCCGGCAGGATCGCGTCCAGCCAGTCGGCGAAGGCGGCACCGTTGGCGGTGCTGCCGAAGTAGCCGGACACCAGCATCTTCGCGCGTTGCGGCAGGCCGCGCTCGTGGCTGCCGAGCAGCAGGTCGGCGAACCAGTCGGCCGGCAGCACGCGGCCACGCGTGGTGTCGTAGAACGGCGCGTTGCTGAGCAGCACCGTCGGAATGCTTGCCACACGCACGCCCAGCGCGCGCATCGGCGGGATTGCCGCGCTGTTGCCGGCATGACCGTAGACGAGTTGCGACTGGACCGAGATGACATCGATCGGCGACGGACCGTCGGGCCGCTGGCGGCGGCCGTGGACCAGGTGGTTATCAAGGGATTCGCTCATGGCCGCATTCTACGCCCAAGGGGGTTTTCGGCAGGGCTTGCAGCCCTGCACCTGCCGAAGCTGCAAGCAACGGCAACGGCAACGGCAACGGCAAAAGCGAGCTATCCGTGGGGTGGCGGGGCGGTGTCGGAGTGCGGGGACGCCGCAAGTACGTCCGTGTAGGCTTGGCAGCCGCATCCATGCGGCTGACACCCCGCACTCCGACACCGCCCCGCCTTCGACAGGTTCACGCGGCTGTTGGTAACTGCGGCTGTTGGTGGGTGTCGACCTTGGTCGACACATCTGTCAGATATCGAATGAATTCATCCACGCATGGCATGGATCTACCGTGTCGACCAAGGTCGACACCTACCAGTGCCGGACGCTGTTCCAACAGATCGCGGAAAACCGTCGAAGGCGGGGTGGGTCCGGTGGCGGGGGCGTGAGCCGCATGGATGCGGCGACCGAGCTTACATGGACGTACTTGCAGCGGCCCCCGCCACCGGACCCACCCCGCCACCCCACGGATAGCGCGCTTCGGCTGTTGCCGTTGCCTCTGCGGGTGCAGGGCTGCAAGCCCTGCAAACCAAAACCCCTCAGTGAGCAGCAGGCCGCGACGGCGGCAGCCACGCCGCCACGATGCCCAGCAGCGGCAGGAACGCAGTCAGCTGATAGACGTACTCGATGCTGGTCTTGTCCGCCAGCAGGCCCAGCACGGCGGCACCCAGCCCGCCCATACCGAACGCGAAACCGAAGAACAGGCCGGACACCATGCCGATCCGGTGCGGCATCATTTCCTGCGCATAGACCACGATGGCCGAGAACGCAGAGGACAGCACGAAACCGATCAGCACCGCCAGCACCGTGGTCCAGAACAGATCGGCATGCGGCAGCATCAGTGCGAACGGCGCAACGCCCAGGATCGAGGTCCAGATGATCGGCTTGCGGCCGATGCGGTCACCCAGCGGGCCGCCGAGGAAGCCACCGGCGGCGGATGCCACCAGGAACGCGAACAGATGCAGCTGCGCCTGTGCCACCGGAATGCCGAAGTGGTGGATCAGGTAGAAGGTAAAGTAGCTGCCGATGCTGGCCATGTAGAAGTATTTGCTGAAGATCAGCACCAGCAGGATCGCCAGCACCTTGGCCACGGTGCGCGACGGATGCCGCAGGGCCATCGACGCGGTACTGGCCGGACGCGGTGTGCCCAGGTGCAGTGCATACCAGCGGCCCACATAGGTCAGCAATGCGATGCCGATCAGGGCGGCGCCGGCAAACCACGATGCGGCATGCTGGCCATACGGCACGATCACCGCCGCTGCAATCAGCGGGCCCAGCGCGGTACCGAAGTTGCCACCGACCTGGAACACCGACTGCGCGAAACCATGGCGACCGCCCGAGGCCAGCCGCGCGATGCGCGAGGCTTCCGGATGGAAGATGGCCGAACCAATGCCGACCATCGCCGCCGCCATCAGCACCACCGCGTAGTTCGGTGCGAAGCCCAGCAGCAGCATGCCGCACAGGGTCGAGGCCATGCCGATCGGCAGCGAGTACGGCGCCGGGCGGCGGTCGGTAGCCATGCCGATCAACGGCTGGAAGATCGAGGCGGTGAGCTGGTAGGTCAGCGTGATCAGGCCGATCTGGGTGAAGCTGAGGTTGAAGCCGCCCTTGATCACTGGATAGATGGCCAGGATCAGCGACTGCATCATGTCGTTGACGACATGCGAGGTGGAGATGGCGGCCAGCACGCCGGGGGCCACCGGGCGTGAGGTGGTTGCGGGAGAAGCCAGGGTCGACATGGATACAGTCAGGTTGGGGGCGAGCCACGCATGCTACGGTGACCTCCCCCTCCCTTCTGCCGCGTTCGGGTCATGGCATATCGCAAAAAGGACATCCCCTGCCAGGTCCGCGAGACCGCGCCGTGGAACGAGGTTCCGGTGCACCGCCCAGTGACCTGCCGCGCCCGCCATTACAAGCCCGGGACCCACATCGCGCCCCACCGGCACCGGCGTCACCAGCTGGTGTTCGCCATGTCCGGACTGATGGTGGTGCGTGCAGACGGCGGCCGCTGGGTAGTGCCTTCAACCCGCGCGATCTGGGTCCCGGCCGGCATGGCCCATGCGGTGGACTGCATCGCCGAAGTACACATGCGCAGCCTGTACGTGGAGCCGGACTTCGCGCCGCAGCTGCCGGACGAAGCGTTCGCGGTACAGGTGGCGCCGCTGCTGCGCGAGCTGCTGCTGGCCGCCAGCCTGATCGAGACCGCGCATGTGGACGACAGCCGCGACGGCCGCGTGGTGCGCCTGCTGCTGGACGAGCTGCACCGCATGGACGTGCTGCCGCTGCACCTGCCCTCGCCCACCGACCCGCGCCTGCAGCGGATCTGCCAGCACATCCAGAAGCATCCCGGCGACGACGCCACGCTGCAGGATTGGGCGCAGGCCCTGCAGGTGGACGTGAAAACCATCCAGCGCCATTTCGCCAGCGAACTGGGCATGACCTTCGGGCAGTGGCGACAACAGGCGCGGCTGCTGGCCGCACTGGAACGGCTGGCCGTCGGCGACAAGGTCATCGATGTCGCGCTGGCGATGGGTTACGACAGCCCAAGCGCGTTCACCAGCATGTTCAAGCGGCAGCTGGGGCAGACACCTGCGGCGTTTTTCCGCTGACCGCATACGAAAACGCCGGGCATGGCCCGGCGCTACCGTTCAATGCTTGCGTTGAGAACTCAGGACGTCATGCGGTCCCAGAAGCCCTTCACGCCATCGATGAAGGTGGCCGACTTCGGCGAATGCTTGCGCGCTTCCTCACCAACGAAGGTGGCTTCGAACTGCTCCAGCAGCTTGCGCTGCTCGTTGGTGAGGTTGACCGGGGTCTCCACCACCACACGGCAGTACAGGTCACCCTCGCTGCGGCTGCGCACCGAACGTACGCCCTTGCCACGCAGGCGGAACAGCTTGCCGGTCTGGGTCTCGGCCGGGATGCGGATCTCCGCCTCGCCGCCGAGCGTGGCCACGCGCACGGTGTCACCCAGTGCCGCCTGCGAGATGCGGATCGGCACTTCGCAGTGCAGGTCGTCGCCATCGCGCTGGAAGATCGCATGCTCGCGCACGCGCACTTCCACGTACAGGTCGCCCGGCGGCGTACCGGCCGGCCCGGCTTCACCCTCGCCCTGCAGGCGGATGCGGTCACCGGTATCGACGCCGGCCGGCACCTTCACTGACAGCACCTTGTCTTCCTCGACACGGCCGTTGCCATGGCAGGTCTTGCAGGGCTTGGCGATGATCTGGCCACGGCCGCCGCAGTTGTGGCAGGCCTGCTGCATGGCGAAGATGCCGCGCTGGATGCGCACCTGGCCACGGCCATGGCAGACGTTGCAGGTCTCGACCTTGCCGTCCTCGGAGCCACTGCCATCGCAGTCGCTGCACTCGGCCAGGGTCGGAATCTCGATGCGGCGCTCGACGCCGCGCACGGCTTCTTCCAGGTCCAGCTCCATCACGTAGCCGATGTCGGCGCCGCGACGGGCCTGGCGCGGACCACCGCCGCCACCAAAGATGTTGCCGAAGATATCGCCGAAGATATCGTTCATGTCCGGGCCGCCCGGACCACCGCCGCCCATGCCGTGCTCGAACGCGGCGTGGCCATGGCTGTCGTACATGCGGCGCTTGTTGCCGTCGGACAGCACTTCGTAGGCTTCCTTGCACTCCTTGAAGGAGGCCTCGGCCGCCGCATCACCCGGGTTGCGGTCCGGGTGGAACTTCATCGCGCAGCGGCGGTAGGCCTTCTTCAGCTCGTCGTCGGTGGCGGTGCGGGCAACGCCCAGCACTTCGTAGTAATCGCGCTTGCTCATATCGTGAATCGGGTTCCGGAACGTCGGGATTCGTCAAAGCGGAAGAGCGGAACCAGGTCCGCTCTTGCGTCGGGCGCCCCGACACGCCGGTGGGCGGTCAGGACCCTGATGCGACAACGGGACGCTGGTGGCCAGCGTCCCGCGTCGGTCCGGATCAGGACTTCTTGTCGTCCTTGACTTCGGTGAACTCAGCGTCGACCACGTCGTCCTGCGCCTTGCCGGCATTGCCGGCGTCGGCACCCGGGGCACCGCCCTGGTCGGCCGAAGCAGCGGCGAACAGCGACTGGCCAGCTTCTTCCAGTGCCTTCGACTTGGCTTCGATCTGTGCCTTGTCGTCGCCCTTCATCGCGGTTTCCAGGTCAGCCAGCGCTGCCTCGACCTTGCCGATGACATCGCCGCCGACCTTGCTGCCGTGCTCGGTGATCGCGCTGCGGGTGCCGTGGATCAGGGCGTCGGCCTGGTTGCGGGCCTGCACCAGTTCCTGGAACTTCTTGTCTTCTTCGCGGTTGGCTTCCGCGTCGGCGACCATGCGCGCGATCTCCTCCTCGGACAGGCCCGAACCGGCCTTGATCTCGACCTTCTGTTCCTTGTTGGTCTTCTTGTCCTTGGCCGACACATGCAGGATGCCGTTGGCGTCGATGTCGAAGGACACTTCCACCTGCGGCAGACCGCGCGGGGCCGGCTCGATGCCGGACAGGTCGAACTTGGCCAGCGACTTGTTGAAGCGGGCCTGTTCGCGCTCACCCTGCAGCACGTGCACGGTCACGGCCGACTGGTTGTCCTCGGCGGTGGAGAACACCTGCGAGGCCTTGGTCGGGATGGTGGTGTTCTTCTCGATGATCTTGGTGAACACGCCACCCATGGTCTCGATGCCCAGCGACAACGGGGTCACGTCCAGCAGCAGCACGTCCTTGACGTCGCCGCCCAGCACGCCGCCCTGGATCGCCGCACCCAGTGCCACGGCCTCGTCCGGGTTGACGTCCTTGCGCGGTTCCTTGCCGAAGAACTCGGTCACGGCCTGCTGCACCTTCGGCATGCGGGTCTGGCCGCCGACCAGGATCACTTCGCTGATGTCGCTCGAACGCAGGCCGGCATCGTTCAGGGCGACGCGGCACGGCTCGATCGACTTCCTGATCAGGTCGTCCACCAGCGCTTCCAGCTTGGCGCGGGTCAGCTTGATGTTCAGGTGCTTCGGACCCGACGCGTCGGCAGTGACGTACGGCAGGTTCACTTCGGTCTGCTGGGCGCTGGACAGCTCGATCTTGGCGCGCTCGGCAGCGTCCTTCAGGCGCTGCAGGGCCAGCGGATCCTTGCGCAGGTCGATGCCCTGGTCCTTGTTGAACTCTTCAACCAGGTACTCGATGACGCGGTTGTCGAAGTCTTCGCCGCCCAGGAAGGTGTCGCCGTTGGTGGCCAGCACTTCGAACTGCTTTTCACCGTCGACGTTGGCGATCTCGATCACCGAGACGTCGAAGGTGCCGCCGCCCAGGTCGTACACCACGATCTTGCGATCCTTGTTGTCGCCCTTGTCCAGGCCGTAGGCCAGCGCGGCCGCGGTCGGCTCGTTGATGATGCGCTTGACGTCCAGGCCGGCGATGCGACCGGCGTCCTTGGTCGCCTGGCGCTGGCTGTCGTTGAAGTAGGCCGGCACGGTGATGACCGCTTCGGTGACCTTCTCACCGAGGAAGTCCTCGGCGGTCTTCTTCATCTTCTCCAGCACCTTGGCCGAGATTTCCTGCGGGGCCATCTTCTTGCCGTCGCTGGTGGCCACCCAGGCGTCGCCATTGTCATGGGCCAGGATGCTGTACGGGACGTGGGCGATGTCCTTCTGCACCTCACCGTCGGTGAACTTGCGGCCGATCAGGCGCTTCACCGCGTAGAAGGTGTTCTTCGGGTTGGTCACGGCCTGGCGCTTGGCCGAGGCACCGACCAGGACTTCGCCGTCCTTGGTGTAGGCGACGATCGACGGGGTGGTGCGATCGCCTTCCGAATTCTCGATGACGCGGGCCTTGCCGCCGTCCATGATCGCCACGCACGAGTTGGTGGTGCCGAGGTCGATACCAATGATCTTGCCCATGGGGGAGACTCCTGAGGATGCTTGTTGGGGTCAGTCCGGCCGTTCGGCCGGTGGATGAATACGATGTGGGGGAGGCCCGTGGAACATTCAAGCCATCCTCCGAACGCTGTGTTTCCGATGATTCGCCGCGTTCAGCGTCGGGTCGGGTGGCGGGTCTGTCCGCCGCCCCGGCCCTGCGGGATCACTCGGCGGCCACCACCACCAGCGCCGGCCGCAGCAGGCGCTCGTTGAGCAGGTAGCCCTTCTGGAACACGGTCACCACGCTGCCCGGGGCGGCGCCCGGGGTCGGCGCCTGACTGATCGCCTGGTGGTGTTCCGGGTTGAACGGCTGGCCGATCGGGTCCAGCAGGACCAGGCCGTTGTCGGCAGCGACCTTGAGCAGCTGCTTGTAGGTCAGCTCCAGGCCTTCGCGCAGCGGGTGCGGGTCGTCGCCGGCGGCCTTCAGGCCGGCGTCCAGGCTGTCGAACACGGGGAGCAGATCGCCCAGCAGCTTCTCGTTGGCGAACTTGCGGGCCTGTTCGATGTCACGGGCAACGCGCTTGCGCTGGTTCTCCAGGTCGGCGCGCTCACGCAGGGCATCGGCCTTGACCTGTTCGATTTCGGCGCGCAGGCGCTCGACTTCGTCGTTGACGCCGGCGGTGGCGGCCGCATCGGCGGCACTCTGCTGGGATTCGGTATCTGGCTGTTCGTGGTTCATGTCTGGGTCCCTGGCGGTCAAACTCCGCCTCCAACCACCCTAGTGTGGGCGGGATGCTGCGTTTCAAGCGTCGGATGTTCCCGGCGTGCGCGAGGCCGGTGAAAAGGCCGCGCCGAGCACATCGGCCGTGGCCTGGACCAGCGGGATCACGCGGTCGTAGGCCATCCGCTTGGGACCGATCACGCCCAGCACGCCCAGCACCTGGCCGTTGGCGGTGTACGGGGCGGTGACCAGCGAGACGCCCTGCAGCGGCATCATCCCGGTCTCCTCGCCGATGAAGATGCGCACGCCCGGCGCCTGGATGGTCCGCTCCAGCAGCTGCAGGATCTCGCGCTTGCTGGAGAACAGCTCGAACAGTTCGCGCAGGCGCTCCAGGTCAGACAGGTCCTGCACCCCCATCAGCCGGGTCTGGCCGGCCACCAGCATGTCGTCGGCCGGCGGCTGCAGGGCCTGTTCGGCCAGTTCGATGCTGTGCGCCAGCAGCTGTTCCAGTTCGGACCGGGCATCGCGCAGTTCCAGCAGCAGGCGGGTGCGGATCTCGGCCAGCGGCAGGCCGGCGAAATGCGCATTGAGGTAGTTGGCGACCTGCTCCAGCTGCCCCGGCGCAAACTCCTGGCGGGTCTCAATGACCCGGTTCTGTACCTCGTTGTCGGCGAACACCAGGATCGCCAGCACCCGCCGTCCGTCCAGCGCCACGAAATCGATCTGGCGGAAGGCGAACTGCTCCCGCCGCGGGGCGCTGACCACGCCGACGAAGTGGCTCATCGCCGACAACAGTTCCGAAGCGCTGCCGAGCAGGGCCTGGGTGCTGCCACCGCCGGCCAGC
Organism: Stenotrophomonas sp. YJH_SMC_48-3; assembly: GCF_059369375.1. NCBI lineage: Bacteria > Pseudomonadati > Pseudomonadota > Gammaproteobacteria > Lysobacterales > Lysobacteraceae > Stenotrophomonas > Stenotrophomonas sp. YJH_SMC_48-3. The sequence continues at coordinate 80,637 of NZ_JCAFSQ010000007.1, forward strand.
TCCTGGCGCAGCCGGGCCAGCTCGCCCTCGCCCGGCGGCTGCATCTGCAGCAGGCTGTCGACGAATACCCGGTAGCCGTGCGCGGTCGGTACCCGCCCGGCCGAGGTATGCGGCGAGGCCAGCAGGCCCAGGTCCTCCAGGTCGCCGAGGATGTTGCGGATGGTGGCCGGGCTGACCTCCAGCCCGGCCACGCGTGCCAGCGTCTGCGAGCCCACCGGCTCACCGTCCTGGATATAACGCGCGATCAGCGTGCGCAGCAGATGGCGCGCACGCGGGGCAAGCTGGTCGGGAGAACCGTGCATGGAATCAACCTGTGAGACACGGACACTAGATAATGGCGGCGCATCACCTTGGCAAGTCATTGGACCTCCCGCGCCCGCGTGCTAGCGTTGCGCGGCTGCTGATACCCCCTTACCCATGCTCAGACATCTTTCGATCAAGGATTTCGCCGTCGTCCGCGCTACCGAACTGGAGTTCGGGCCAGGCATGACCGTGGTTTCAGGCGAGACCGGCGCCGGCAAGTCGCTGATGGTCGACGCGCTGGGCTTCCTGTCCGGCCTGCGCGCCGACAGCGGCGTGGTCCGCCATGGCGCCGCCCGCGCCGAGCTTTCCGCAGAGTTCGTGCTGGACCAGCTTCAGGCTGCGCGCCAGTGGCTGGCCGACAACGAGCTGGACGACGAGGACCAATGCCAGCTGCGCCGCGTGATCCGCGCCGACGGCGGTTCCCGGGCCTGGATCAACGGCCGCCCGGTGACCCTGGCCCAGCTGGGCGACCTGGCCTCGTTGCTGGTGGAGATCCACGGCCAGCACGAACAGCAGGCCCTGCTGACGCGCCCGTCGCAGCTGGCGCTGCTGGATGCCTATGCCGGCAACGAGAACGAACGCCGCCAGGTACGGCGCGCCGCCGCGGCCTGGCAGGCACTGGTCGATGAATCGCTGGCGCTGTCGCAACAGGGCGACGTCAGTGACCGGATCGGCTTCCTCGAGCACCAGCTGCGCGAACTGGACCGGGAAGACCTTGAGCCGGAATCGATCGCGGCACTCGGCGCCAGCCACCGTCGCCAGGCCCACGCCAGCGCCCTGCTGAGTGCCTGCCAGGCGGCCAGCAACCAGCTCAACGGTGACGACGGCAGCTCCGCGCTGGACCTGTTGCAGCAGGTGCGCCACGAGCTGTCGCGCCTGATCGAACACGACCCACGGCTGGGCGAGGTGGACGGCCTGATCGAGAATGCCTCGATCCAGCTGCACGAAGCCCTGTCGCTGCTTGACCGCGTGCACGACGATCTGGATGCCGACCCGGAACAGTTCGAGGAGAACGAGCGCCGCCTCGGCCGCCTGCACGACCTGGCCCGCAAGCACCGCGTGCCGATGGACGAGCTGGGCGCGCAACGCGAGCGCATGCATGCCGAAGTGGAGCAACTGCGCGGCGCCGACGAGCGCCTGCAGCGCCTGGCCGGCGAGATCGACAAGGCCGCCGCCGCCTGGCGCGTGCAGGCTGAAGTGCTGTCCGCCAGCCGCCGCAGCGCCGCCGCCGAACTGTCGGCCACCACCACCGGCATCATCGCCGAGCTGGGCATGGGCGGCGGCCAGTTCCTGATCGAGCTGGAACCCCAGGACGCCGGCAAGCCCGACCCACAGGGCGCCGAACGCGTGGAGTTCCTGGTCGCCGCCAACGCCGGCCAGCCGCCGCGCGCCCTGCGCAAGGTGGCCTCGGGCGGTGAACTGTCACGCATCTCGCTGGCCATTGAAGTGGCCGCGCTGGATCTGGACGCGGTGCCGACGATGGTGTTCGACGAAGTGGATTCAGGCATCGGCGGCGCGGTGGCCGACATCGTCGGCCAGAAGCTGCGCGCACTGGGCGAGAAGCGCCAGGTGCTGTGCGTGACCCATCTGCCGCAGGTCGCCTCCAAGGGCCATGCCCATTACCGGGTCAGCAAGGCGCCGGTGGAAGGCATGACCCAGAGCGCCGTGGAAAAGCTGGACAGCAAGGCGCGCGAAGAAGAGCTGGCGCGCATGCTGGGTGGCGTGGAAGTGAGCAAGGAAGCGCGCGCCGCCGCGCGCAAGCTGCTGCAGGTGTAACGCCGCCCGAGCCGGGCATAGGCCCGGCTTCCGCGCGGTAGTGCCGGCCGCTGGCCGGCAACCCAACACGGGTGGGCGAAGATCGTGAGGTTGCCGGCCAGCGGCCGGCCCTACCCCCGTGGCTGCGTCAGATCGACCTGTTCCACCAGGAAATCGAGGAACGCGCGTACCCGCAGCGGCAGGTAACCGCCCTGCCCCAGGAACACTGCGTGTACTTCTTCCAGGTCACCCGGATTGGCCTCTTCCAGCACCGGCAGCAGGCGCCCGGCGGCGACGTCGTCCTGCACCTGGAACGCGGCCAGGCGGGCCATGCCCAGACCACCCAGCACCAGCTGGCGCAGTGCATCGCCGTTGCTGGCACGGGCGTTGCCGCTGGGCAGCACCATCCGCTCTCGCCCCTCCTGCAGCAGCGGCCAGCCCTGCATCGCACGCGCGTGGCCGATGTCCAGCCGGTTGTGCGACTGCAGTTCGTCGGCGTTGCGCGGCATCCCGTGCCGCTGCAGGTACGCCGGCGCGGCCACGATCATCATCCGCGTCGCGCCCAGCCGTCGCGCCACCAGGCTGGAGCTCTTCAGCGGACCAGCCCTTACCGCAACGTCGGTGCGCTGCTCCAGAAGGTCGATCACTTCATCATTGAGGGTCAGGTCCACCCCCACCTGCGGGTTGCGCGCCAGGAACGCCGGCAGCAGCGGCAACAGGAAATGCTGGCCGAACGGCACGTTGGAGTTGACCCGCAGGCGTCCACGCGGTTCGGCATGGGCACTGGCGCAGCGCTCTGCTTCTTCCAGATCGGCCAGCACCCGCAGGCCCCGCTCGTAGAACGCGCAGCCTTCCGGGGTCAGCTGCAGTTGGCGGGTGGATCGCTGCAGCAATCGCGTGCCCAGCCGCTGCTCCAATCGTGCCACGAGCTTGCTCACCGCAGACGGCGTCATGTCGAGCGTGCGCGCGGCGGCGGAGAAGCCGCCGGTCTCGATGACCCGCACGAACACTTCCAGCTCGCCGGATCGGTTGATGTCGGGTCGCGCCATGACGATGAATCCAGTTCACAGATGATTGTCCATGCGCAGTCTAGTTCACAGATGGCCGGAGAATCACCATGGCAATTCCTCCTTCCCGGGATTGCCCGATGAACCGCTTGAGCCAGTTCACCGCCGCCGCATTGATTGCCCTGTCCGGCGCTGCCAGCGCGGCCACGGCCCCGCACTGGGTCGCCAGCTGGCAGGCCAGCCCGCAACCGGTCTGGGGCGCGGATTTCCTCTTCCCAACCCTGGTTCCGGCCGCGCTGCATGACAAGACTTTCCGCCAGACCGCGCGCATCAGCCTGGGCGGGGCGCGGCTGCGGGTGCGGCTGAGCAATGCCTACGGTACCCAGCCGTTGCGGATCGGAGCGGCCAGCATCTCCGCACGCATGGGCGGCGCGCCTCACCCGCTCAGCTTCGACGGCCAGCCCAGCGTGGTGATCGGCCCCGGCCAGGAACGGCTGAGCGATCCGCTGGCGCTTGCCACGGATGACCGGCAGGCGCTGCAGGTCAGTGTCTTCGTGCCGGGGCCGGCGGCGGTCCAGACGTTCCATTGGGACGGTCGCCAGACCAGCTGGATCGCCGCTGGCGACCAGAGCCGGGCCCAGGCGCTGCGCGCTGCCAGCAGCACCACCGCGCGCCTGCTCCTGGCCGGTATCGAGGTCGAGGCCAACGCCAGCGCGCGCAGCGTGGTGGTGATCGGCGACTCGATCACCGATGGCGCCACGGCCAGCCTCGACCAGGACCAGCGCTGGACCGACCATCTGGCCGCGCGCCTCGCCCCGCGCGGGGTGGCGGTGGTCAATGCGGGCATTTCCGGCAATCGGCTGCTGAGCGACGGCATGGGTGAGTCCGCCCTGGCCCGTTTCCAGCGCGATGCACTGGATCAACCCGGTGTGGCGAGCGTCATCGTGCTGATCGGCATCAACGACATCAGCTGGCCCGGCACGGCGTTCGCCCGGGGCCAGGCCAGGCCAACGCTGGCCGAACTGCAGGCGGGCTATCGCACCCTGGCAGAACAGGCCCGCAGGCGTGGTGTGCGGATAATCGGCGCCACCCTGCCACCGTTCGCTGGTGCCCTGCCCGGCACGCCGCTGGACGACTACTACCACCCGGACAAGGACGCCCTGCGGCGGCAACTCAATGCCTGGCTGCGTACGGACAGCCCGTTCGACGCGGTGATCGACCTGGACGCAGCGCTGCGCGACCCGGCCGAGCCGTTACGGATGGCCGCCGCCTACGACTCCGGCGATCACCTGCATCCGGGTGATGCAGGGAACCGGGCGATGGCCGAGGCGGTGGACCTGGACCTCCTGATGGGATCATCCAGGCGTGGCGGGAATCTACCGTAAGCAACGAAAAACCCCGGGCAGGCCCGGGGTTTCGTCGCATCCAGCGGGCCTGAACGGCCTACTTCCGCTTCTTGCGCACGTACAGCACCAGCGAGTGCTCTTCCAGCTCGTAGCCATGGTCGGCCGCGATCTTGCGCTGCAGCTCCTCGATCTCATGGCTCTCGAACTCGATGATCTTGCCGCTGTCCACGTCGACCATGTGGTCGTGGTGGCCACCACGGTCCAGTTCGTAAACGGCCTGGCCGCCCTCGAAATTGTGCTTGAGCACGAGGCCGGCAGCCTCGAACTGGGTCAGCACCCGGTAGACGGTCGCCAGGCCGATCTCGTCGCCATGCTCGAGCAGCTGGCGGTAGATGTCCTCGGCGGTCATGTGATGCTGGTGATGCTGGGCATTGCGCTGCTCGAGCAGCGCCAGGATCCGCATCCGCGGATGGGTCACCTTCAGGCCGACTTTACGCAGGTCGTGGGTTTCCATAGGTCTCCGTTCATTGGCGATTTAGCGCCAGCTGCCTCGGATTGGGTCGCGGTGGCACGCCGGGAGTGTATCATCGGTTTGATTTCCCCAACCGCCAGTCCCGATGCGCAATCTCCTGTTGGTCGCCGCCGTCGCCCTGTCCACCACCGGGTGCGGCATCATCTACAAGCAACCCATCTATCAGGGCAACCTGATCCGGGAAGATGCCGTGGCCAAGCTGCAGGTCGGGCAGAGCAAGCAGCAGGTCACCGCGCTGCTGGGCACCCCGTCCATTCCCGACCCGTTCCACGCCCAGCGCTGGGACTACACGTCCAGCCAGCGCGTGAACCGCCTGGGCCGTACCGAAGTGAAGAACTTCGTGGTGTTCTTCGAGAATGACACCGTGACCCGCTGGGAGGGCGATTACTTCCCGGGCAACGACAAGGCCCTGGCCCAGCAGACCGTGCGCCAGTTCGGCCGCAACCTGCCCAAGGACAAGAAGAAGAAGGGCCGTTAAGCGCCCAGCCCCGTCCGCAGGGACGGGTTGCCGGGATCAACCGCCGAGCGCGCGACGCCGGCGGTTGTCCTTGGGATCGGCCAGCAGCGGGCGCAACAGCTCGACGCGGTCGCCATCCAGCAGCACCTGCTGCGGACGCGCCAGGACGCCGTGCACGGCAGCGGCCGGACAATCGGCACTGCCTTCCAGCGCCGCAGCGGCAATGGCGTCGGCCACGGTGGCACCCTCCTCCAGTTTCAGTCGGCACGACAGCACCCGCTGCGGCCAGGCCAGTACCACCTCGACCTCGATCATCGCTCAGTCCTCGTCGGCGACGCGGACGAAATCGTTGACCATCCGATCGGCCAAGCCCTGGAAGCCGATCGCCAGCGCCGGACCGAGCAGGCGCGAGCTGGGCTCGAACTCCAGGGTCAGGGTGACCTTGCAGGCATCCTCGGCCAGCGCATGGAATTCCCAGCGGCCGTGCAGCTGCTTGAACGGGCCATCGCGCAGCTGCATATCGATGCTGTGTGGGCGCTGCAGGGTGTTTTCGGTCTGGAACCAGGTGCTGAAAGAGCCCAGGCCCAGGTCCAGGCGCGCCACCAGGCGGTCCTCGCCCTGCTCCAGGATCTGGGCGGCCGAACACCAGCGGAAACGGCGCGGATAGGCCTGGACATCGTTGACCAGGTCGAACATGCGCGCAGCCGAATGTTCGACCAGGGCGCTGCGGCGGATAGTAGGCATGAATACAGGACGTTTCGGCAATCGACCGGGCGGGCCCGAATCGGAGACAATACGGAAATGAGCAAGAACAGCGGCAAGGATAAAGCAAAGAGCGCGACGGCCAACAAAACCATCGCGTTGAACAAGCGTGCCCGCCACGAGTATCACATCGAAGAGCGCTTCGAGGCCGGCCTCGCCCTGCAGGGCTGGGAGGTCAAGTCGATCCGCGCAGGCCGTGGCAACATCATCGACGCCTACGCCTATGTGAAGCGCGGCGAGATCTACCTGATCGGTGCACAGATCACCCCGTTGATCCAGGCCTCCACCCACGTGGTCGCCGAGGACCGCCGCGAGCGCAAGCTGCTGCTGCACCGGAACGAGATCGACAAGCTGATCGGCAAGGTCGAGCGCGACGGCTACACGATCGTGCCTACCGCGATGTACTGGAGCAAGAACAAGATCAAGCTTGAGATCGCACTGGCCAAGGGCAAGCAGAACCACGACAAGCGCGATGCCGCCAAGGACCGCGACTGGGCGATCGAGAAACAACGCGTGATGCGTCGCGGCAACCGCGACGCGTAAGGCGGCTGCGCAGCACCCTGTAGAGCCGAGCCACGCTCGGCTGCTTTGGCTTTCTGTAGAGCCGAGCTGTGCTCGACTGCCGTGAAGCAGCCGAGCATAGGCTCGGCTCTACAACACGATGCGGTTCAGCTGGCCAGAACGCCCTGCCTGCGCATCCTCGGCGCCAGCGCCGCATGCATCACCGCCAGGTGCATCACCACCGAAAGTTCCGGAGCGTGGCGATCATCACCGGCGCGCCACTGCTGCGCCAGCCGCGCGGCGTCGACGGGCAGCAGGGCCAGCAACTGGGCGTCGTCCAGCGCATCGGCGGAAGCCTGCAACTGTCGCGCAACTTGCCGCGACTGCCACACATGCACGCCAATGCTGAGGCTGGCCAGCGACATCAAGGTCAGGGCCAGGCCATGTTCGAACCACTGTGACAGTACATCCGGGCCCCACAGCAGCGCGGCGAGCACCGCCAGCGCCGGCAGCCGCCAGCCCAGCCAATGCAAGCGCCCACGCTGCGGCCAGTGCACCACCACCGCACTGGAGACCAGCGCGGCTGCCGCCGTCGCCGGCAGCTCGGTCGGCCAGGTGGCCGCCAGCAGCACCGCCAGCACCGCCCAGACCCAGCCGGGCGGCAACGCGCGCCGCTGGTAGTCGGCCCCGACGGGTCCAACCAGCTGTCGCAGGCTGCGTTGTTGGCTTGCCTCGGTCACCCACAGTCTCCCTGTCTGTCCTGGCTTGGATGGTCGTCGCCAGTGTGTCGCAAATTCGTGCCCATGACGTTACCAATCCGCTATGACGGAGGCTCTACAACTTGTTGTGGATTGCCACGGTGACTGTTCAGCTGTTTTGGCGTAGCATTGGCAGCGTTGGGCAGGCCCCGCTCGTGGCAACACGGCATTGGCCCTGTACATTGCAGCACTGTAGAAACCGGGGGTGCATTGGTTTCGACGGGGGTTGTGAAGTCGCCTGGCGCATGCCGAGGGGGTAGCTTTCCTCGTAAATCCAGCTGCAAAACTCTAGTTGCCAACGACGACAACTACGCTCTGGCCGCTTAAGGCCTAAGCCTCGAAACCGCTTGTGTCCATGCTCGCGGTGTAGAGTCACTATCATGGAATCGCGCTGGGCGGCTGCCTGTCAGCCCGGCACTAGAACACAACAGGCTGGTTCCCGGATGCGCTTTGCGCACCGTGCTGTTCGGGGACGAGATCCAACGGTGAGCTAAGCATGTAGTGCTGGGGATGGAGTGCCTTCGGACGGCGGTTCAATTCCGCCCACCTCCACCAACGAACGGTTCGTCAAGGACCGGAGAAGCCCGGAAACCCCCGCATCACAAGGGTTTCCGGGCTTTTTTATTGTCCGCAGCAGACCGGGGCAATCCGTTTCAATCCATGAGACGGTGGGGGTATATCAAGGGGTATCCGACCGCACCCACTGAAGCGATACCCCCAATGCCTCTGACCGACGCAGCCATCAGGCGCGCCAAGCCCAGCGACAAGCCGCAGAAGATCACCGACGGCGGCGGCCTGTACCTCTATCTCACCCCGACCGGCGCGCGCAGCTGGCGCTGGAAGTACCGCATCGCCGGCAAGGAGAAGCTGCTGTCGATCGGCCTGTACCCGGATGTCTCCTTGGCGCGCGCCCGCGAGGCCCGCGACGAAGCGCGCCGGCTGCTGGCCCGAGGCGTCGACCCGGGCGCGCAGAAGAAGGCTGCTGCCCTCGCCCACTCCGCCCTCGGCTCGGACAGCTTCGAGACCATCGCCAATGAGTGGCTGGCCACACGCCCTTGGGTGCCCAGCTATGCGGAGAAGGTCGAAGCCTGGATGAAGAACGACGTGTACCCGTGGATCGGGTCACGCTCTGTCGCCGACCTCACCGCGCCGGACTTCCTCCGGGTGGCCCGGCGCATCGAGGACCGCGGCGCGATCGAGTCCGCGCACCGAATCATGCAGAACTGCGGCCAGATCATGCGTTACGCCGTGGCCACTGGCCGGGCCGAGCGAAACCCCGTTGCCGACCTGAAGGGAGCGCTCGCGCCACCGAAGGAGGCCCACCACGCAGCGATTACCGACCCCGTGCAGTTGGGTGGCCTGCTGCGCTCCATCGAGGCATACAGCGGCTCTGCCATCACCCGCTCGGCGCTGCGGCTGGCGCCGCTGGTGTTCCTGCGTCCTGGAGAACTGCGGCATGCGGAGTGGGAGGAGTTCGACCTCGACGCGGCCGTGTGGACCATCCCTGCCAGCAAGATGAAGATGCGTGCTGCGCACCTAGTGCCGCTGTCCAGGCAGGCGCTGCAGATCCTGGAGGACATCAAGCCGATCACCGGCCGGCACAAATGGGTGTTCTCTGGCGCCCGCGATGCCAAACGCCCGATGTCGGAAAACGCCGTTACCGCAGCGCTGCGCAACATGGGTTACGACCGCACGATGATGACCGGCCACGGCTTCCGCGCGACGGCTCGCACCATTCTGGACGAGGTCCTGCACTTCCGCCCGGACATCATCGAGCACCAGCTTGCGCACGCGGTCAAGGATCCCAACGGCCGGGCCTACAACCGCACATCGCACCTGCAGGAGCGCGTGCGGATGATGCAGGTCTGGGCGGATTACCTCGATGGCCTGCGCGATGGCAACGTGGTGAAGCTGCGGGCTGGATGAGTTCTACACGCCCCGCCGCATCTGCTCCAGCCCTGCCCTCAACCGCGCCTTGCTGCGGATGTCCCTCGCTCGGGGTTTCGTCTCCGCCGGCGGCTTGCGCGGCTCCAGCGCCGCCTTGATCCGCTCGATCTCCTTCGCCCCAGCCTCAGCCAGGCGCCGGGCCTGTTGCTGCTGCTCGCGCGTCGGCGGCAGACCAGGCAGTGGCGGGGGCAACTGGATCGGCGTGCTGTCGGTCAGCCGAGCGACCGCATCACGCAGAGGCAGCTCGGGATACAGCCTAGCGGCGCACCAACGCTCGGCGTAGCGCTTCGCCTGCCGGACGTTGGCCGCGCGCACTTCCTTCACCTGCCACATCTTCTGGCCTTCCATCCATAGCCGGACGCCAGGACCGCCGTCGGGCGTGACGCTGGCCGTCTCGCGGCCGTTGTACCAGAGCGCCCAGCGCTCACCCGTCTGGACCCAGCCAGAGGGAATTGGGGCGGCTCGGAAGCCTTGGTAGCCGTGCGAGGGAAGCATGGCCGGAAGAATACGGCCGGCCGTCGCAGATCCTGCGAACGCGTCTGCGACCTGCCTGAATCGTTCGGGGAGAGTCGAGTCTGGCTCGACTCTGTGCCGGCGCAGCGCTGCTCACGCGCCCCTGGGTTGAGCTGCCTGCGGCCCCGGATCCGGCAAGGACCAGGGGCCATCCCGCGCAGGCAGGGCATCAAGCAGCGGTGCCGAAAGTGAATAAGGCTGCAGCCCGACCAAGCGCGGGCTGCAGCAATCTGGGCAGTTAGATCATTAGAACCGCTGGGACAGCAATAGCCGTAATTGCACAGATAACATATCGACGCACCTGCCCAAGCGGCCAACCAAGAACAACTCCGAGGCACGCCAAGCCAATAGCAGACCACCAATAGACGTGGCTGACACCACTATTGATATTCTGCATCGTCATCACGCACAAAATCACAGACACGACGAACAGCACCTTTGAAACACTGACCATACTAACTAATCCGAGCTGCACGTTATGGACTCCTGACGCTCTTGACCATCTGCCGTTGACTTCAGGATAGAAGTGCATACCACGCCACCAGGCGCACTACCGACAGAACCAACGAATGTTGCGCCTAATGCTACCGCTTGGTTGACGAACCGCCCCTGATCCATCGAGTTATTGAAATGATACTGCCTAAAACTGTCAACCCCGCCAGTCAACTCTGACTTTGTGGCAGGAATTAGATTGTTACTGGAATCACGCGTGGAGTTAGGCAATCGCTGCCACTTTTTCTCGATGGGATCGAAAACAACCACCGCATAACTTCCATCTACAGCATGAAGGGTTATTGAAACCTTCACCTTATTGAGATCAAACACTGGAATGTTCACCAGCATCTGAGCGCGCATCAGTAGTGTATTGAAACTATTCTCAGGGGTGGTCCTCACCCAATCCAGCATGGTTGCTTCTCTTGCCGGATTGTTAACAACATCATACATACTGTCTGGCAGCCCCGCCCCCATTGGCATGAAGTAAGTTTTGCCATCAATCTGAACTGCAATCGAGAAATAGTCGGTAATGGGAACTGGCACCGCGTACTCGACTGCAGACCCGTAACTTGTCGAACCGTCTGGAATTTGACCTGGAACATCTTGGCCAGGCTGATCGAGGGTCACTGCGTAGCGACGAATCTTACCCTCGTGACGATTTATGACATATATTTCACTATACGAATTCCCGCTATAGGCCGCCGTCATCATCGCCCATTCCTGCATCTCTGCGGGAGTACAACCATCGCAAGAAATGGTTTCAGCGCCTGCACCACTTGCATAGCCTGCGGCGAGCAGCACAGAAGAAAATAGTATCTTCTTGATCATTACTTCGTCCTTGATCCATTCGATAGGCGAGCCCTAGCGGTCAAGATTTAACATTTATTAATAGTTAAGTCAATCTATGACGCCAGTGCACTCGCCGATGCTATCGGCCAGGGAGCCGCCAGCGATGGAGGCATATCGCGTCAGCCGCGCGGTGAACACGCCGCGAACAATCGCGAGGATCTGCTGGCGCAGATGGGATGAGGCAGGGTCGACTCTGGATCGACCCTGCCTTAACAAGCATCAACCGTAAGTTTCGTTGAAGTAGTCGCGCCACTGGGCCAGAAGGCCGGCTTGGGACGCCTCCAAGACTGGAACGCTCAGGATCACGATATCGCTGATGTCCCCGATGAAACGGTTATTGCTATTGCCACCGATGCTGAGCTCAGAATTGGCTGGCACTGGTCCGGTAGGGACTGCTGTCCGTTGTGCATACCCGTCAACCTGAGCGCGGAAGGTCGTTCCATCGAAGCTCGCGATAATCAGTTGCGGAGTGGAGTCCGGCGGAGACGGGCCCGTCAATGTCAAGCCACTGTTTTTGTGCCATGCCTGCCAAGCGCCGTCAGCCCCGCACTGCAGCGCAGTCATTGCGCCGCCAGTCCCTGCGGGTTGAACAATCGGCGCAGCTACTGCGCTGATCGTCCCTCTTCGGCAGTACGCCAGAATTGAGAACTGTCCAGCGAAGTACGAGGCCGTGCCTAGGAGAGAGCGGCTCGTAGCCGCGCTGTCATACAGCGCAACGGAGAACCCACCGTACGCGCTCCTGTCGGCAAGTGTCGGGCCGGTCGCGGCGCCTGCGGGGGCGAGCTGTACCCCAGTACCAACCGGCCGCAGCGAGGAAATAGCGTTGTTCACATCGATAGTCGCGTGCTCAGCGTCCATCTGGTACCAGGCGCGCGTGCTCGGTAGCGCTGCCAGATGGGTTTTCATCGGGCCATCGTACGGAAGATCCGAATCAGTGGCCGCACCGCGCGTCAGAATGGTACTCATACGATTGCCTCCTCAAAAATCGGCAGGTAGAAACGGATCTCGTTCGGAACGCCGTAGCCCATGGCCGCAAACGGCGACCGCTCGCCGCTTGGCGCATAGACCTGGCCGCGGTATGGCGACCACTTGGCATCTGCTGGTGCCTGGGCCACAAGGCCGTACCGCAGGACTTTGTTGTTCCCCGACGGCACTGCACTGAGCGTCACGGTAATCTGATTTCGCCCGGTGATAGCGACCTGCGACACCGTTGCACTGCCGGTGCTGTCAGAGAAGCTGAATCCGAAGTTCGCGATGGCCTCCACCCAGTCCGTGTCGAACAAGATAGGGCCGCCGGGGTTATGCAGATCGACCACGATCGTAGATCCGTTCCGGCTGATGCTCCGAACGTCGAGGGGCTGCCAAGTACCGGTTCTTTCGATGCTGCGAAGTGCTAGCGCCGTGAGCTCTCCCTGCATCATCCTTCCCAACGTGCTGTAGTGGGTCACGTCGCCATCGAGGTTAACGAATGGCAGCGAGTACGTCGGAGCCACCAGCACGGTGTTGCTGTTGGGCCTACCTCGCGCAACATCTCGGTGAGCCAACGTCACGCCACGAGTCACCGCTTGGCTGTAACAGATCTGCCAGATCAACCATGGCATCTCCTTCTGATGATTGGATCGGACTTCGCTACGGGCATCGTCTATCAACGAATTCAGCTGAGACGCATAGATCTCGCGACCATCAGGCCCCGCTTCACCCTGCACCCACACTACGTGAGGCTGATAGTCCCGTGCATACGAGCGGCATACCGCAATAGCCTGGGTGATCGAGGCCATAAGGTTGGTCCAGTTGCTTGTACCGCGTACAAACGAACCGAGCGGCATGGATCCCTGCCAATCTGTCCTGCTGAACGTCGCAGGTGAGGACTCGCCATGTGCACGCGCAACAGCTTCGAGTGCATAGGCAGTCGTCACACCTGGAAAAGGCCTCAGGGAATCATCTGCCAAGGGCTTGAGCTCATTGAGCGTCGCAGGATCCACTACCGCGTCTCCATACTGCTGCTTACCCACAGAGAAGGTGAGCGCGTGATGGATGAACTTTGGATCCTTCAGCACGGCTACCGCAACACCACCTCCACCTGCATTGCTTTGGCCAAAGTGATGTACACCGACAACTGGCTGATGGGACGTTGAGACTGCCACGGGCTCAATACCATTTCGCGGCTGCTGAACCTCCCCGCACCAGCCGCCGTTTACCGTCATAGCCCTGGTGATGTCTGAAGACGCCCGAACGTCAAACGGCGAGGCGACTCCACGGACGACAGGAGTAGGGCCATTGCCAATATGGTCGGCGATGAAATCCAGCAACGCGTCGCTCGGACGGAAATCGGCATGGCCCTTGTCATTGATCAAGAAGAGACGATTGCCGACTTCGTCCCCGATGCTGAAGAGGCCACCTCCCGGGCTGCGATGCCGCATGGTGTTGGAGAACATTCCGAGATTCTTGAGCCAGTGGCGGAAATCTCGGTCAACTCCGTGCACTACCTTCCCGGAGCGATTCAGAGTTGAGTGTCGATAGAGAATGCCGGTTGACCTGCGTCGACCAGGTAGCGCGTCCGTCTTGTTCACCAGAGCCGCGTTCACATCAGCTGTGTTCGCCTTCGCCGCGAGCATATCGCTGCGCAGAAACTCCCAGGCGGTACCATTCCATCGGTACTGACCCGCGCCCGTTCCATTCAGAACGAACGCACCTTGGCCAACATAGGTGCCCGATACAGCCTGAAGATCAGGAAGAGTATTGGCGTAGATGGCCTGCGTCTGCTGCCCATCCACCAAACCGTCGATCTGCGATTGCAGCTCCTGCTGCACCGCTCCAGTGGCCGCTGCAAGCTGGTCCGCTTGGATGGCACTGTCTGCCTTGAGACCCTGATTCGCGGTCGCAAAGGCCGTCACTGGCTGGTACGCCGCCGAATCGAGAGCTTCGGTCAGGTTCTCAAGTGCCCCTACCTTGAAGTCCAACGCATCTGGATCTGAGGACCCATCCACGCCAACCTTTCGCTGCACAGCTTCGATGGCGTCGTTGGCGTCGCCATGCTGATCTGAATGCGTGCGCGCCTGCGCTTGACTGTCGTTCGGCCGCGGGTTCTCGAACTGGTCGATTTCGGCAGGAAATTTCGTAGTCATCGGGCTACCTCAGGAGATGCGGACGCATAGGACGGAACCGTTGCGGTACATCGCACCGACAGCCACACCAGCGGCAGCGGCGGCGGCGTCGTCAACGGCATTGGGAAGGGTGGCCAGCGACGCGATGGCCACGAAGTCGGCGGCGGCGTGCGTGGCGGCACTGCCAAGGCCGAGGGCGTCGGCGATGTCGGTCGCGGTCACGTCGCCCTGCAGGCCCACCACGGAACGGGTGGCGTCCACGTCTGCGGCGTCCAGCGAGACGGTGCCGGTCTGACCGTTCACGGATTGCACCAGGTCCGGCGGCGTCTGGAGCAGCGTCCAGTCGGCCATGGTGCCGGCGCTGCCGCCGTTCTGGATGTAGGTGCGGCTCTGGTCCGTGCGCACGGCAACATCGCCCTCCTGCGCAACCAGCGCCAGTTGGGCGGCCTGGCTGTTCACCACGAAGGTGGAGGTGATCGCCAGCGCCGGCAGGTACTGCGTGGGGATCTTGCTGGCCGCGTCCAGCGGCGCCAGGCCGTTGGCGGCGCCCTTCTGCGCGGTGATACGCGCATCGGCCCGTGAATCAGCACGCGCGGCGGTGAAGTACAGGTTGCTGCCGCCCTCGGCCAGGTCGTCGGTGCTTGCTGCCGCAGTGGCGATGACGCGGCCGTACACGTCCCGGGTGATCTTCACCAGCGCTTGGCCGTCTTCGGTGTTGCCGACTTCCTCCAGCCGAACAACGGTATCGCCATCGCGGCCATTGCCGTTGACGACGGTGATGCCACCACCGGCGCGGAAGGTGCGCATGCGCCAGTCGGCCGGGCCCACAAGCACGGGATAGCCCATCCCCGACAGCTGGGCCAAGGCAACGATGTTGCGGGGCACGCCGGTCAGGTTGCCCCAAGGCGTGCTGCTGTTGCCGCTGCCGCCGCCGAGTTGGGCAGGATCGATCAGTGTCTTGCCATCCGCCGCGTACAGATTGACGCCCACGATCGCGCCCTTGGTGGCATCTGCGTTGATATTCACCACACGGCCGAGATTGTCCTGGAGCTTGACCTTGCTCACGGCTGGGTCTTCCCCTCGCCCAAGCTGCGGATCTCGCCCATGCGGTTGTCGCAGTCCTGCAACGTCACCAGGTTGGCGTTATAGGCGGCCACCACGGCCTCGACCGTGCGGGACGTGGCGCGTTTGGCCGGGCACGGCTTGGTCAGGCGGGCGTCGACCGGTACCTGCTTCTCGACGGGTACCAGCACCTTTTCCGGAATGGCCGGTCGCTGCGGCGCGCTGGCACAGCCGGCCAGCACCAGCAGGATCAAAGCAGCGGGATGGAATCGCACAGGGTCTGCTCCAGTTGTGCCCGGCACGCGGGCTGGGTCTTGGCGGCCTGCAGGGCCTTCTCGGCGGCAGTGGCGCGGCGCTGACCGTCCGCCGCCGCCGCTTCAGCACGGCGGGCCGCCGCGTCCGAGGCCTTGCGCGCCGCCTCGGCAGCATCGATCGATGCCTGGGTCTGTCGGTTTACCTCCTGCAGCAGTTCGCCGGCGGCGTTGGCCGCACGCAGGTTCTCTGCAGCCTCGGCGCGCGCGCCTTCCAGCTGTCGCTGCACGGCCTCGATCTGCTCACGATCATGCGCAGCCTGACGGTCCTCGCCTCGCTGGCACCCGGCCACGAACAGGCCGGCGGCCAGCACCACCACTAGGCCCCAGCGGATCAGGTCTGCGTACGGCCGAATCGGGTCAGGGATTTGCATCGGGGCGCCTCCTGGCCTTCAGCACACGGGCCACCACGCCGACCGCGCCAAGCGCACGGATCGACCACTTCGCCGGCTCGGGCAGCTCGTCCATCCAGCCCATGGCGGCGATTGCGTCGTACATATCCGGGAACAGGCACACCAGGCCGAACACCCACACCGAGGCCAGCTTCCACGCGCGGCGCCACCCGTAGATCAGCTCGACCTTCATTTCAGCCCCCTGAGCTGCTTCAGCTCCTTGATGTCGGCCTTGTTCTGCTCGACCTGCACGGCCTG
This sequence comes from Stenotrophomonas sp. YJH_SMC_48-3, assembly GCF_059369375.1. Lineage (NCBI taxonomy): Bacteria > Pseudomonadati > Pseudomonadota > Gammaproteobacteria > Lysobacterales > Lysobacteraceae > Stenotrophomonas > Stenotrophomonas sp. YJH_SMC_48-3. The sequence continues at coordinate 96,989 of NZ_JCAFSQ010000007.1, forward strand.
CTTGGCCAGTTCGAGCTTCAGCGCCGGCACGTCGGCCAGCTGGGTGTTGAAGGTCTGCAGCTGCTGCTGCACGGTGGCCATCTGCTGGTTCGTGACCTGCTGCTGGGTCAGCACAGCCTGCATGGAGCTGATCAGCCAGTACCCGCCAGCAACGATGAATCCGGCGAAAGCGGTCACGAACCACTTTTCCACGGGGCCGAGGGAAACGCGGGTGCGGCCGTCCTGGCTCGGCTGGGCTTCCATGCTCATACGCCCCCACCCAGAGTGCCGCCGGCCTTCTTGTAGATCTGCCGCAGCTTCTCCAGGCTCTGTTCGTGCTGGCCGTAGTTGGCGCCCGGCAGGCTGGCCCACTCCTTGGCGCACAACGCCACGGCACGGTCGAACTGGCCAGCCTTCACCGCATCGAGCGCGCGGCGGCCGCGGATCAGCTCGATGCAGCCCTTGTCCTGGCTCAGCGGGCCGAAATCGGGCAGCTTCAGCCGCGCCTGCAAGGTGGCCCAGGTCCGTTTCAGGAACTGGTACCGGCCAGCAGCAGTGGAGCTGAGCGTGGAATTCAGCCGCACCAGCCGCTCGGGGTGCTTGCTGAGGTCGGAGAACAGGCCACCGCCCACCAGGACGTCGTAGCCGTGCTGTTTGGTCGGCTGCCGGCCGTTATCGGTCCCCTCGGACCAGGCCAGCATGTCCAGGAACGCCACGACGTTCTGCCCGCCCGCCTCCTGTGCTGTGATTCGTGCCACTGTCGGCCCCCTCGGAAGTGATGGGCCTACGGTGCCTTTTGGGGGGCGGCGATCAATGGGAGGAATCCGTTCTCCGGTAGAGTTGGCGGCGCCAACCAACCCAAGCACTACCGGAGACGGACAGATGGAACTACTTGACAGGGCATACCAGCTGCAATTGCTCCAGCGTTTGGCCGAGAGCTACCCGGAGCCAGTCGATGCAGGGACGATGGCCCAGGGTGAGTTCAATAGGGCCAACGTGAACATCGCCTACTTGCATGAGCACGGTCTAGTGAAGGGCCAATGGCTTGGCAGCTTGGACCGTGGAAACATGCTCATGCAGGCAACCATTACCGCTCGAGGTATGGATTTTCTGGCTGACGATGGCGGATTGGGCGCAATCCTCGGTGTCGTCACGATCAAACTTCACGACGACACGCTAAAGGCACTCATCGAGGCCAAGGTGCTCAGCTCGGATCTGCCTACGCCCGATAAGCAGCGATTCCTTGATCAGCTTCGAGAGCTGCCCGGCGAGACCACCAAACACCTTGTACTGAAGTTGGTGGATGCTGGTCTGGACAACTGGCAGAAAGCACTTCCGCTGCTGCAAAACATGCTGGGTTAGACGCCACCCGCCGGAACAGGATGACGGCATCGGCATGCAGCGGAACGGTGAATTCGTCGCCGGGACATTCCGGCCACTCGATGAACATGGCTTTCTCGGTGACGACAATGGCGGCTGACAGCATGGCGGCCTCTGGGTTGATCGGTAGGGGCCACCCTACCCCCGGCCCCGGGCCCATCAATGGGCGCTGGACGCTTGGACCGGCGCGCGGGCTAGAATCCGGGCTCCAACCAAGGAGATGGTGATGAGCAACAGCAAGCAGTCCTCAGAACAGGAACTGGCGCGTCAGATCTTCACCGCCGCCGCTAGCGCCGCCATCGCGGACGACCCCTCAACGGCTGATTTTGAGGGCTTGGCCGAGTACGCGTTCATCGCCGCCAAAGCATTCGGGGAAGTGGAGAAGGAAAGGCGCCCCAAGCTTCCAAAGATCCAGCAGCAGCATCTGGACGCGGCAAAGAAGAAGTGACGCAAGGCCCGGGCAACCGGGCCTTTCCTTTGGCAGTGGCCGGCCGGGGCTGGTGGTACCATTCGGCCAACGCAGCCAATCCAAGGACGGACACATGAACAGCCTAAAATTCATCTTCTTCCCATCAAGTAGGTGGCTGAATGGGAAGTGGTGGCACCGATTGGCCTTTGTCGCGGCGTGGGCTTGGGTGGCTTTCACGGCGCTCTGGGTTTTGAACGCTGGGGTCCTCCAGCCAAGAGCTTCCTGTCTGTCGCTGAAGTACGGGGCGATGAAGGTTTCTGAGCTGGATTGCGGTACGAGCCTGTTGGATTACGCTTACATGAGCTGGCGGGCGATGTCGCCAGGTGACTCAATCCAAATCATCGTTATCGGATTGCTGCTCTGGTACCTCTTCCTTTGTCTCCCTGTATTTGCGTACCGCATTGGACTTTTCATTTTCGCGCCCAAGCATCAGGACAAGGCCGATTGAAATGATTGAAGACCGATTCAAGGACACCGGGCAATTCCATCCAGAAAGGGCCTGGAGCGAGATCCGGCGCAAGGACTGGGAGCGCAAGCACGAGGCCGGGTCCCGCGGTGGCGGCTGGCTGGCGCTGGCATTACTCGCCTGCGCCCTACTGATCGTCGTCTGCGTCGGTGGATTCCTGCTGGGCCTTCCCAAGCTGCTCGGCAATTTCCTGTAGTTCTGCATCCCCTGTGCTTGACGCGATGTTCCGGAGCGAAGCCAGCGAACCGGTCACAGATCCCACCGGCGCGGTCGTCGCCCGAGACAGCCATTTCACGAAACGCGGGTTGGTCAGCAGCCTCGCTCCACCATTCGCGCCCAGGCCTGCTCCGATCAACTGGGCGGTCGTAGTTCCTGTGACATCCATCAACGATGCCACCAGAGCGGCGCCATAGGTGTAGGCTGCGGCTCGATTGCCTGTTCCGCTCGGATTGGCGAACACCTGCGATCCGCTTTTGATGTTGTCAGCCACCCGTGCGATCTGGTCCATATCCTTGGCGAACCCGGGGCCGTAGTGGCCGAACAGCTCCCGCCGTGCCTCGTCGGACAGCTTGCTCCAGTTCGTCATGAACGTGCCTGGGCTGAACTGCTCGGCAGGCAACCCGGCCTGGCCCGGTGTCGGGCGGCCCATGCGATTCAGCACCGCGGCCGTCAGCGACTTCTTCCCATCATCCGGCAAAGCCTCCATCACGCGCTTCAGCGTGGTGCCGCCTTCGCCAGCACCGGCCATCACGGCGTTGTAGACCTTCTCCGGGCCGCCGGCCTTGTTCACCACGCGCTCCAGCTGCTTCAACTGTTCCTGCGTTGACTTGAAGTAGGCGTTCGCGCGCGCCAGCGCCTCGGGGGCCTTGCCGCCCTGAGCCTGCACAGCCGCCTCGATGTCGTCACCCATGGCGCGGTACACGCCGCGCAGCTGCGAAGTAGCTCGGTCAGGGGTCAGCGTGAAGTCGAACAGGCCGTTGCCCAGGTTCGACCGCAGATCCTTGAAGGTCTGGTAGGGCAGCGCAGTGCCACCTTCGCCCAGGTCCGAGGCGATGTTGCGCGCCAACTGCGTGACCTCGTCCGGGATCATCGACGCGGCGGACGCCGGCGCGCCGGGATCGACCGCAGTCAGCCGTGCCAGCTCGGCATTGGTCCGGTCCAAGCGCACTGGGGTATCCGACGGCACCAGCTGGTCGACGGCGTCATACAGCGCCCGGCGGCGTGCAGTGACGTCGCCCTTTAAGGCTGCGACACCCTTCTCGATGGCCATGCCAGCGTTCTGTCGGGTGGGGTCTGCCGCCAGTGCGCGAGACCGCTCCCCGAGGTTCTTGGCGATGTCGTTACCCTGCCCTTCGGCGAAACGGCGCATCACGCCCGAGCTGGTCGGCGCGCCCGCCAGCAGGTTCTCCACGCCCTGCAGGTTGGTGTTACCCGATGCCTGGCCGACGGATGGGGTCGTGCCCAGCGCTTCGAAGTCGGCGATGGAATTCCGCATGGCCTCACCGGACCGGCCACGCACGGCACCTCGGACTGCTGCAGCGCCGCCCTGCATGAGAGCCGCCGGGCCGATACCACCGGCGAGCGCGGCCGCCAACTGTCCAGCTGGACCTGCACCGCTTTCCCGGGCCAGGCCTGCCGCACCAGAACTGCCGATCGTGCTGATCGCCTGAAGCACTGGCTGAGCAGTGAGGAATTCTCCAGCGCGCTCGGCAAGACCAGGTACTGCCGTGGGCGTCGGTGCAGCTGAAGTCAGCGTGGGTGCCACCGCACGCCCTGCATTGAGGGCTGCACCGCCGCCAAGCGTCAGTGCGGTACCGGTCAGCGCTTCGCCGACATCGCCCAGCACGCGGTCGCCGGCAGTCTGCGCCTGTGGCAGGCCCAGCACATCAGCCAAGCGCGCAGCATTGTCCCGGAAGCTGGTCACGGGACGGCCGGTGATCTTCGTTTCCAATGCGCCCAGGGCATCGCCGCCGAGGGCGCCCAGCAGGCTGCCGCCTCCCTGCAGCACCGAGCGCAGGCTGAACGCCGCATCCCTCAGTGGGCCAGCGCGCCACCCATCGGCCTGGCGGCCGGCCGCCGTGCTGTCGACGGTAGAGGTGACCTCGGAAAAGTCCGGCGGCAGCGCCTGCACCGCTGGAAGATCGGTGACGGGCATCTGCCCCTCGCCGAACTGTCGCTGCAGCACTGCATTGATCTGGTCGTCAGGCATGCCGTCTGGAAACTCGGCGATGCTCCCATCAGGCAGCTCAACTTCGATCGGCATTACTCGATCCTCCCGGTGGCCGGGTTGAAGCGACGGCGCGCCGGAACGGCCGGTACCGGTGCTGGTGCAGCGCCACCGCCGAAAGCCTCTACGGCGCTGGGCATTGCGCCGGGGCTGGCACTGCGGCCGTAGTTGCCGTTGATCAGCGCAGCCTTGCGCTGCTGCAGCTCGACCGCCTGCTGGTTGAAACCTGCCAGGCGCTTCAGCGCCGCCGCCGCGGTGGCCGGATCGTTGGCGCTCATGAGCTCATTGGCTGCGCGCTGCGCATCGCCCTCGGTCTGCACGCCCTTGTTGAGGCGCAGGGACTCGTTGACGATCTTGGTCAGGTCGGCCTGCCATTCGTTGTAGTTCACGTCGCCGGGTGTAGCGATACCAGCAAACGTGCGGCCGCGCGCCAGCAACGAACTGGTTGGACTGACCCGCAGCGATCCATCTGCGAGGCGCTGAGCGTTCTTGCTGATGATGTCGGCCAGCACCTGCGTGCCACCCAAGGCATCCTCCACTCCCAGCAGCTCCTTCAGAGCCGACACAGGCAGTGGTGAGCTGCCGCCGGCGTTCTTGCCACCTGGGTTCCACTGGCCAGCACGCTGCAGCGCGAACTGGGCGCCGTCGATGCCCATGGCCTGGCGGGTGCGCGCCGCAGATGCGAATGAGCTCGCGGCGCTGGCATCCGAGGCGCGTGCGCGAGCGGCATCAGCCAGCATTCCGGCGCGCCCCTGCTCGGTGGTACTGACGCCACCGCCGCCGGGCAGCAATCGGTTGTTGATCAGGTTCTGGCCCTGGATGGCGGCCAGCTCGACGGGGCCGTTCGCCACGCCCATCAGGTAGGCGTTGCCGCCGCCGAAGTCACCGGCAAGCGATCGGGCTACCGCGCCTTGGCGGAAATCCTGCTCCTGCAAGTCGCCGCGGTATCCGCTGATCTGGGTCGGGTTGAAGCCGGCCCGGAGTGCATTGGAAAGCACGCTGGCCTGCTCAGGCGCATACCCGGCATCTGCAAGGCTGGCCTGGAACTGGTCGCGCGCCATCGCCTCGTCGCGCTTGATCTGCGCACCAGCCAGTAGCGTGGCCAGCTGTGCGGCGCGCGTCTGGCCAGCCTGATACGCCCGCTCCTGCACCGCGCCGCCGCCTGCAAATGCCTGGCCCAGAGAGGCCCATCCGTTCGTCGCCATCTCAGCGTCCCCACAGGTTCGAATTCTGGTACCAGGTGCCGGCCTGGTTGCCGAAGTTGGCCGTAGCGCCTGCATTGGTCTTGGGCGCAGCACCACCACGCGCTGCCATGCCGCTACCGATGCCCTGGGCGATCTGGCCAGCGGCGGTCAGCCACGGGTCGGGCCGAATGGCCTGCAGCCGGAGCTGTGCCAGGAAGTCATCGCTGGCCGCCTCGCGCCCAATCAGGCCCAGCTGCGATGCGAGATTCCCACTCTGTAGCGCCTCGCGCCTGCGCTGCTGCTGTGGCGCGTCGATTCGGGCCATCAGGCCGGCTGCGCGCTGGCCGTAATCGCTGATCCCCAGCGCGGCATCATTGGCCGAAGTTCGATATGCGTCACTGACTGCGCCACCCTGATTCAGGCCCCGGCTTGCCGCCATCTGCGCGGCCTGCGACTGGTCCATCAGGCTGCGGGTGACATTGGCCCGCTCGGCGCTGCCCTCGTCGGTTGCGCGCTTGGTCAGCAGCTGGTTCACCGCATAATCGGCCCGCTCCTGATTGGCCGCCTGCTGGTAGATCCGGTTCGCCGCCTGGTTGTCAGCCTTCTTGGCGGCCTGGTGCTGCGTGTACTGCTGCGTTGCGGCGCCGATCACCGCGATGGCCGTTGCGACCCACGTCATGGCTGTGCCTCCAATTCCAGCGGCTCGTCGTCGGGCATGATCACCAGCGCCTCGATCCGATCCAGATCCGTTTCGTCCGTGAGGTGGACAGTTACCAGTTCGCTCGGCGCGTGCGCGTAGATGGCGCGCTTCATGCCCGGCGGCGAGTCGATGACGTGGAAGCCTTGTAGCTCGACCATGCCGTCGGCGGTGCGCAGGGTGACGTGGCCGGAGACAATTAGGGCATGCCGGAAGCGGTGCCGCTTCCCCACCACCAGCGCGCCGGCTGGCATCGACATACGGCGCAGGTACTGGCCGGGGAGGAAAGTGTGCTCCACCGGCATATCTGCCTGCGGCAGCTGCGCGCACAGGTCCTGCAGCTGCACGATGTCAGCCAGCGAAGGCTGGCTCACCAGCCGTGCCATGGTGCTGATCACGTCAGGCATCGCGCTCATCGTGCACCGCCGTAGCCGAAGCCGGGCTGGTACAGCGTGTTGTAGACGTCCCGGAAGCCCCTGCGATCTGCAGCTGCCTCGCGGCTGCGGGTGTACACGTCAGCCAGGCCACCGAAGATCTCGCCCAGCGAATCAGCCCGCAGCCGGCCCTGCGCGGCCTGCAGGTTGCCCTGCAGCGCCTGCGCCGACTGCGTGGCGCCGCTGGTCAGGCTCATGCCGCCGGCGACCTGCGACAGCAGGTTCTGGCGTGAGGTCTCGTCCGATGCCTTCAGGTCGGCCAGCGCTCCCTGCGCCAGGCGCTCGGCATCCAGCACGCCGCGCTGATAGTCCTCGCCCAGGCGGCGATTGGCGTCTACGGCCGCAGATCCGCCGGCGAGGCCACTGCGGGCCATCGCGAACTTCAGGCTTCGGTCTGCCTGCTCCTTCTGCCGACCGAGCTCGCCGCCGTAGAAATCCCGAGTGGCGCCCAGGAAGTCGTCGTAACCGGCCTGCCGCGAGGGTGCGCTGTAGAGCCGGTTCACCTGGTCGGTGGCGCGATTGATGTTCGAGGTTCGCCATGCCTCGGTCTGTGCCGCGGCGTTGGCCGCCTTGCTTCCGCTACTGCCGCCCATCAGGCACCTCGCATGCGTGAAAAGTGAGCGATGTCCTCGCCGTTGGCGCCCTGCCCGCTCCAGACACCGTCGTCCTGCATCCCCAGCGATCGTTCGAACCACTCGATGGCTGCCAAGCGGTCAGCCAGAGCGTTCACCTGCAGCCGCCGCGCTCCGGCTGCAAACAGCTGGTCGATCAGCCAGCGACTGGCCTTCGTCATGGCGCGCCACTGCTCGGCCCAGCCCTGTTCCGTGCCAACCATCCACGATTGCCAGATCCCCGGGCCGACCGGCTCGAATCCACCAGCGGCAGCCGGCGTGCCATCGGCGCGCAGGACAGTGAGGGCATACGGGGAAGAGGTGGCCCATGCATTCACCAGCGCGTGTGCCGTGGTGTCGGGGCTGTAGGCGGTGCCGCCCAAGACGGCCCGGAACTGGCGCTGCTCTTCGTGCCGAAGGATGTCGGCCAGCACCACCAGGTGGAGTGGCCGACAGGGCACAACATTGCGCGGGAGACGGGGGGAAATCATGCCGAAATGCTGACTTCCTACCCCCCTTGATCAATGGTCACGCCATCGGGCGGAAGTCCTGCACATAAAGGCCGAAGGCATTCCACTGCCACGCCTCGGTGCCGTCGTAGACCAGCCGCACCGCAAACGTTGGCGCCGCCATCGACATTGGCACCGGGCCACCGGTGAGCGTGTCCGGATCGACCTGGTATGCAGGGGTGAACGCCCCGCCGTTGGTCTGGTCGAAACCGATCTGAATGCCGACCTTGCCCCGCCCGACCACCTCGAACCCGTACAGCATCTTCGTGACGCCCGCCGGGCCGAAGTCCAGCCACGGCCACTGGATGACGCCTTGGAACGGGGTGAACACGCCTGGGGAGAGCTCGTCCCCGATCGCACCGTCCACCATGCGATAGATGCGGTTGGCCGAACGCAGATAGAGTGCGTCGCCCTGGATGGCCCAGGTGTGCACCTCGAACGGGAAGATATATCGCGACCACGCGCCGACCTGTCCGATCTGCGTCATGGTGTAGACGAACACCTCTGTCTGCCCGTCCTTCGCGAACATCAGCCAGTACTGGCCGGCGGCCGGGAAGTACAGTCCGCGCGGCACCACCGAAGGCTGGGCCAGCCACGCCTGCACCAGCGGGTCGATCGGCATGCCCACGTCGCCAGCCTGGAAGTTGGTGCTGCTGGCAGCGATGCCCACGCTGCGCACGCCCTGGCTGGCCAGGAACAGCAGGTCGTTGCCCACAGCTGCGATGGCGCGGTGCTGGGTGCTACCCACCGGCAGCGCGTCGAGCAGCGACATGCTGGCCGGGTCTTCATCGATCTGCCACAGCTGAAATGCCTCGGCGTTGAAGACGGTCAGGTTGCCGCGATAGAGCCCCATCGCTGCCACTGGGTTCGCGCCGTAGTTCTGCAGGCCGGTGGGGAGGAACCCTGCATCGTTGGCGCTACTCCAATCCTTCGGCGCCACGGTGGCGCTGTAGGGCACGGTGTCGCCATCGCCGGCGAAGACCTTCGAGGCACCGATCAGCACCACCTTGCTGTTCGGGCAGTTCGGGTCCTCCACGCGTCGGCTCACGGCTTGCCACGTCACGCTGCCATCCGCGACGGTGCCGCCCACGCTGGTCGGCCATGCTGGCTCACTGCCGCCGCTGACGTACAGCGGAGAGGCCGTCCAGGTCACGCGGGTGACCGCGACAGCTTCCCAGGTCACCCCGCCATCGACCACGCGCTTGCCCAAGATGTTCGGCCAGGCCGGTTCCGAGGCACCGGTATGAGCTACCACATCCTGCACGGCGCGATACACCAGGCCAGCAGGGAGACCGTTCACCGCTCCACTGACAGTGAGATTGTCGGCGTAGGTCAGGTGGTCGTGGTCACCCACCGACCACAGCGCGACGACGGCCCTGGCATATGCCGCGCCGCTGGGCTTCTGCGAGACGGCAGTGGAGATCGCTGCATCGCTGCTGACAATGTTCCCCTGCGCGTAGGAGATCATCACGTCGTCCTTGTCGTACCACCGGACCTCCACCCAGCCGCGCGTGGCGCCGGCCTTGGCCGGTCCTTGCTCAATCAGGCAGTTCGCCGTGAGCGATGCACCATCAGCGACCACAAAACGCGCCTTGTTCACCGCGGCGCCGTCGCTGATGCGCCCCGGCAGTTGCAGCTTGCCCGCAACGATCTGTGCACCGCCTTCCAGATCCCAGCCGGTATTGCCGTCCGTGAAGTTGCCATTGATCGGCGCCGTGTCCGTCGGGCTGGGCAGGTTCACCGGCCGGATCAGGTCGCCCTTGGCTACCTGCTTGGCAGCAGTCCACTGCGGCACCGAGCCGCCGGCCGTGCCGCTGCCGGCATTCCCCAGCGGGTTCTCCAGTGGAACGTCCTCGTTCACGGTGCCGCCGGTAATGCCTGGCCACTGCGGCTCAGTGTCGCCGGAGCGCGCGTTCGCTCCGCTCACCGAGCTGACCGTGTACTTGAAGCCGTTGTTGGCAGACGGCACCACCACGTTGCCGACCGTGCGCGCGGCGTAGGCCTCCCACGGGGCATGGCCACCACCGGTGTCGACCAGCGAATAGGCCAGGCCGTTCGGGGCGGTCGGGCTGACCAGCGCACCCGGCAGGTAGGTGGTGTTGGCTGCCCACGGCTTCCCCTCTTCCAGCCAGTAGTGATAGGTCGACCCGTCGGAGAACTCGGCCACCACGTACAGGAACCCAAGGTATGGCAGCGAGTAGTGGATCTCCTTCAGCGTCGCCGCGCCGTTGCTCGGGTGCTTCAGCACCACCACCGAGTAGCCAGGGCCAGCCGGCATCACCTGGTCGGCGTACACGACAAACGCTCCCTTGAAGGAAGTCAGCCCGATCGTCCCGGGCGGCAGGTCCAGCTGGATACGTGCAGCCTGGCGCATGCGGATGGTACGGGCAGCGGTCACGTAGCCATTGAGCAGGTCGAACAGCGCATCCTCCGATGCGCCGCCCTTGTCGCGCAGGCGGGTGATGCCGGCCTTTACGGCGGTCAGGTAGGTGGCGCGCATCAGTAATCCTCCGGCCAGCCGCCAATGGGGATCGGGCGCCGCGCCGGCGGAATCTGCCGCGTGCCGGGAATGTAGCGCCGGGTGCCATGGGACCCGGCGATCAGCTGCCGCACGTAGGCCTGGGCCTGCTGCATGTAGTTGCCCGCGTCGGGCTGCTTGTAGTGCGCCTTCGCATTCGCCAGCGCGTGCAGGAACACCGCGCGGCTGTTCACAGTCAGCAGGTCGTCGTCACCGGAGAGCCACTTCAGCCCAAGGTGTCCACGGATCTTGATCGTGTAGGCACGGTCGGGCGCCGGGAAAATCTCGATGCAGCCGGTGATCCGGTAATAGGCCGGCTTGCTCAGCGAGGTGCTGGTGTACAGCACCGGGTCGATGCCCTCGATCAGCGGCGTCCACTGCACGTCGTCCTGAATGCCTGCCCACGTGATGCGCCGGAAGTCCAGGTACTGGTCCAGATCCAGCGGCACGTCGTACAGGTTGGCGCCGGGCACGCACTGAATGGTCCACCAGCGCTCGGTGCGCAGTTCCTTGTACTGCTGGTACAGCTGGTCCTGAGCGTCACGAATGAAGCTGTCGACCATCGCATCGAGGTCGAATGGCCGGCGCTGCGCCATCTCCTGCAGGCGGCCGTAGTAGGCCTCGGCGTCCTTCTGGCCGTACTTCGCCTTCGCATCGGCGATCGCCTGCATTTCCACGGCCACGCCGTCGATCAGGGTCTTGTCGTCGCCTTCGACCAGCGGCGCCTTCCCGTCGCTGTAGCGATCCATGGCGTACCGCTGCAGCAGTGAGTCCTGCGCGGTGTTGATGATCTGGTCCACATCCGCAGACTTGGCCACCGTGGTGATGTAGCCGCCCAGCTGGTCGTAATAGGCCTTCGCGTCCTGCTGGCCGTGGTGGGCCTTACCGTTGGCCAGGGCCAGCAGGAAGACGGCCCAGGGATCGAGCGTGGTCACGTCGGCGTCGTCATGGAACGGTGCCAGCGGCGTGCTGACGCTCAGCCGGTACTGGTGCTGCAGCGCCACCTGCGCTTCGGAAAGGAAGTTGGTCAGCAGCTCCTTCACGCCCGGCGACCAAGCGTCTGCCGTGGCCTGCGCGGAGAAGCCAAGCCGGCGCAGCAGGTCCAGCCGCAGCGATGCCATCGTGCGCGGCGCAGGCGTGCCCACGTAGGTGAAGCCAAGCGCCGTCGATACCGTCTGCCTCAGCTGGTCGAACGTGCGCTGCACCTTCACCGGCTCGACCACGAAGCCAAGCCGGCGGATGACCTCCTGCCGTGCCTTCTTCAGGGTCCATTCCACGCCCAGCGACGACAGGTTCACCTGCCCCGTGTCGTAGTTGATCGGCGCGTCATACCCCAGCGGGCTGTCGTAGACGTTGCCGCCGTTGACCATGATCGGTGCGTTGTTGCCGCCCATATCGTTCTCCAGAAAGAAAAACGGCCGACCGAGTCGCCCCGGCCGGCCGCCAGCCCGCCGCCAGCGGACTTAAACGGTTTCGCTGCCCTGGTCGCCCAGCGCCGCGCTGATGGCGTCGATCACGCCCTTGCGGTTCTTGCCGGCCTTCTCGATCTCGGCCAGTTCCTGCAGGGCTTCGTCGGTCAGGTTGACCAGCTCGGCTTCGATCTCGGCGACGGTCTTGCCGGCGAGGGCTTCCAGCTCGGTCGGCTGGTCGTCCTCTTCCTCGTCGTCCTGGTCGACCTGCTCGGCTTCGTCCTTGGCCGCGTCGATGCTGGAGGCAACCGCCTTGGCGAAGTCGCGCTCGTTGCGGTAGGCGAACTTCAGTGCCTCGGCACCCTCGGCAGTTCGGCCGTACTTGTTCTGCAGGCCGGCGAACACTTCTGCCATATCGAAGTTGCTGACCTCGATGGCCTCGCGCTTCGATTCGCTGATGGATTCCGGCGGATACAGCTCTTCCACGATCGGCAGCTCGTAGTCGAAGATCTGCACCGGCAGCTTGGTGGTTGCGTCGCGGTCGATGACCAGCGTCAGCAACAGCAGGGATACGGTCTTGGCCATTACTGCACGCCCTCCAGGGTGATCAGCGCCGTCGCGGCGGTGCCAGTGCGGATGAAGTCCGGAAGGTCGGCAATCTCGACCACCGGCGCCAGGTTGGCGGCCGCGCTCAGCACGGTGAACCAGCCCGAGCTGCCAGCGGCCGGAGTGCTGCCGTCGGCCGGGGCTTCGTGGCCCTGCAGCAGCACGCCAGTGGTCACGGCGGTGTTGCCGCCCAGGTTGGCCAGGCCCTCGCGGCCCCAGCCGCCCAGCAGCGGGGTCTTGTTGAGCTTGACGATGGTGCCCCCGGTCGGGAGCGTCTTCACGTTCGGCATTTCGTTCTCCTGCCGGCGAGGTATGCCCCCGCCGGCGTTGCGTGGGGTCAGGCGATCGAGAAGACCGCGTTGCTGTTGCCCTTCTTCAGCGTCAGGCCGTAGTGGGCCGTCATGCCGAAGTAGTGGGTGTGGCGGTCGTACACGCGCGGCGGCGTACGGCGGACCATCCAGCGGCCCTTCACCGGGCGCAGCTTCAGCGACTTGCTGTTGAGGAAGTAGCCGCGCTTCTTCCACGGCACCGCGATGGTGCCCAGCAGGTCGTCCAGGGCGTCGAAGGTCGGATCCCACACCACCGGCACGCCCTTGAAGGCCAGGGCCTTGGTGGACGGATCGAGGGTGACGCCACCGGTGGCCGAGGTGCCCATGGTGATCTGGCGGCTCATGACCTTCAGCGCGTCCGCTTGGATGGCGTCGTACATGTCCGAGCCGACCACGATGAAGTCGGGCGCACCCAACTTGCCGTAGGCGATGGACTTGCGCCACAGGGTTTCCAGGTGCGAGATCAGGTTGCCGGCGGTACCGGTGCTGATGCCGATGTCGGCCCAGTTGCGCCAGTACGGCGTGGCCGCGCGATCGATGCCGCCGACGGTGCCCACGGTCGGGGTGGTGCTGACCAGCGCGTCCAGACCCGGAACAGCCTTCGGGTTGGTTGCGCCGTCCAGGTGCACTTCGATGTCCCAGTTCTCCTGGAAACCGTCCTTCAGGGTGGTCCAGTTCTCGTCCAGGATGTTGACGATCTGGATCTTCTCGGCCTCGGTCATCACCGCATTGCGGTCATCGGTGAGGATGATTCCGTTGTTGGCCAGCTCGGTTTCGTTGAGGGTGAAGCCGTCGAAGGCCTCGTAGGCCTGGAACGGGGCCAGGCGCACGGTCTTCTTGCGGTTGTAGGTGACTTGGTCGTCACCGGTGTAGTTCTGGTAGTTCGAGTCGTTGGTGTAGCGGATCTTCTCGTTGAAGACGCCGTTGCCGAAGATCGAATCCTGGCGGTTCTGGATCAGCCAGTTGGCAAGCGGGCGCTGGGTGGTGAACTGATCGATCGGGTCGTTGGTGGCGTAGGACTGCAGCTGGGTATTGGCACCAGACAGCAGTTGCGCAGCGGTAAGCGGCATGGGAATGGCCTCGGAAGGAAAGATGGCCAGCCCGCAAGGGCTGAGGGTCTTTCCGCGTTCCGAGGGCGCGAGGCTCGTTACAGCGCTACCGGCGGCGAACCCGGCTTACGTCACACGCGGGGCGGCTGGTGTGCCGCTCGGTGGTCAAGATGCCAGCGCTGGTGGACCCGTCAATGGGCGCTGGCGGTACACTCGGCGAGCCGGGGCAAGCCGGCTATCCAAAAACAGGGGCAATGGAATGATTTTTCCCGCAGAAGCATTTTTCGCTGCTGAAGCACGCGAGGTTCCCGCCGGTCATTTCTATTTGAAGGACGGCAATTGGTTTCTCTCAGTTGATGCAAACCAGGGCCAAGGCGGGTACATGTCCGCCGTGCAGCTCACTGGCGATTTGGTAGGGCTGTTTCTCCCCAACCCGGCCGGCGTTTCGACCTACATCGGCGGCGGATGGAGGGTGGAGGCGCGCATCGAATGGATTTCTGAAACCGTCGATGGCCAACGCGGAAACTGGAACGCCGCATTGGTACTGGGCGACAAGCCCTACCTCTACGCCCAGTACGGCCAAGGCGACAGGTTCTTTGGCTTGGACGGTACCCAGTCGAATGGAAGTGGTCTCAGCGATTCGCGCCGTCGCTTCACCCAGTGGTCTGGATGGATGGTCGGGCCGGATGGCGATGACATCGGCGACCAGCCATTGTTCGAAGTGGTTTCGGTGCCGCGAATCTACTGATCCAGAAGAGAAGGGGCCGAAAGGCCCCTTCTCCGTTATTGACCGCGTGCCCGGGCTGCTTGGACACCGATGTCGAACGCGTTCTCGGGAGTGATCTTCGGTGCCACCGGCGCAGCAGAGTTTGCCCGGACCGGATTGGGGGCGCTCCGGGCGACAGGGGCGACCGCAGCAGGCGCGGCGACCGCGGTGGCGGGCAGAGCCAGGTACGCGCGATGGATCTCGGTCTGCCACTGGGCCGGCGGCAACGTGCGCTGGATGATGTCGATCGTCGGCGCCAGCAGCGCCAACTTCTGGTCGAACTGCGCATCACCAGCGCGGAGCTGCGCGCCCAGCTGCTGCACCGACACAAGTCCCTGCTGGTACTGCAGGTCCTGCCGCTGGCGATCCTGCTGCGCCTGGGTGTGGTTCTGCTGCAGCTGGCCGGTCTGCCGGTGCTGAGCCAGTTCCAGCGCCACGTCGCGGGTGATGTCGCCCGAGTTCACGCGGCCGGCCAGGTCCGGGTGCGCGCTCAGCGGGTCGAAGCCAGGCGCCTCGCGGCCCAGCTGCTGGCCCAGCCACTGCAGTTCGCCCTGCATGCGCTCGTAGGCGTCTGCCATGCGCCTCGGGTCGCCGGAGTTGATGTCGGACAGGTACCGCAGCGCGCCGCCGAACTGCTCCGGCGTGGCGCCGGTGCTCTGGACGGTTTCCTCCCACTGGCTGACCCGCTCGCGGGCATCCCGCGCCTGGGTGTGCAGCTCCTGGAAGCGCTCGGCTGCTCGTTCCTTCAGGCCCAGCTGCTTGACCTCGTCGTCAACGGTCGGCTGCTGCGGCTGCGCGGGCGGTGCCGGCTGCTGCTCACCTGCAGGCGGCGCATTCGGGTCGACGGCAGCCGGCGTTGCCGGTGCGCCGTCCTGCGGCGGCTGGCCGTCTACGGCAGCCGGGGCATCGCCGGGCAGCGCGTCCTCGCGGGCTTCCTGCTCGCGCGCGGCTTCAACGCCAGCGGAGAAGGCATCCAGGTCAGCAGCAGCGGGCTGCGGTGCGTCCCCACCGTCGGCAAGCGGCGGTGCGCCAGTGTCGGCCGGCTGGACGTCGGTCGGGATGGTATCCGGCGTGGCCGGGGTGTTCGGGTCTTCGATGTGCATGGTGGTACCTCTGTTGGCGGCGGGTTAGAGAGGCGGGGCGACAACGCCGCCCACGGGTGCTGCGGTGGGTACCGGCGCTTCGGCCGGCGGGAGGGCTTGCATCGGGTCGGCGGGGGGCATGCCGGGCATGGCCGGCGCATCGATCACGGCGCCGGGCGCAACCTGCGGCACCTGGGGAATGAAGGTGTAGGCGTCGATCGACGTGTCGCCGGTGCGCTCGATGGTTTCGACCATCAGCTGCTCCAGGCTGTTGGCGATGTCCAACGGCGTTGCGCCGCGCATCTGGCCGATGGTGACGACGGCCTCCTGCAGCTGCGGCAGGATCGCGCCCCACTGCTGCCGGCGCAGGTTTGACGCCGGGCGTCCCGAGCTGCCGGCGCGGATGTCGACGTTCAGCAGCGCGGTGACCAGCTCCGGCAGGGGCGCGTTGAACCACAGCGCTTCGGGCCCGGCGATGTCGCTGACCTCTTCCGGCGACAGGCCGGCGGGTGACATGGCTTCCTCGGCGGTGTACTGCGCGATCTCGCCCAGGACGTCGTCCAGACTGTCACGGCTGTAGCCCAGGCGGGATTCGGTGCCCTGCTGCTGGATGTCGGCCTCGGTGGCCGTCTTCGCAGTCTGGATGCTGGAGGACAGCGCCTCCTGGATGCCCCAGATCAGTTCCAGCTCGGCGCGGATCGGCGCTGTGTCGTACAGCGCGGCATCGATCTGGTTGTACTGGATGGGGAACAGCACGTTGCCGGTGGGCTGGCCCTTCAGGTCCAGGCCGACCATCTCCCCGACGCCTGCGCCTTCCAGCTTCGCCGCATCGTCCGGCTCTACAGCGCCGCGATCGAAGCCCAGCTTCGGGATGGCTCGGCGGCGATGCTCGCGGTAGTTGGTGCGGGTGCGGTTGTACTCGTCCAGCAGGGCTCGCGAACGGTCCACCAGCGACTGCGGATGCCGCTCCCCATCCACCCACAGCGGCGCCCACTGGAAGAACGGGTAGAAGCGCGTGCTGCGCTGGTCGGGCGTGTAAGGCTGGCGCAGGTTGCGGCGCAGGCCAGGCGTGATGGTGTGCACCAGGTTGGTGGTCAGGTCCCACACCTCCCAGATGCACAGGAAGCGCGGGCCGGCGTCACTGCCCTGCCCCGCTGCCGTTGCGCTGCGGAACACCTCGGCATCGCTGTCGCTCACCACGCCATCGGCCGGGGCGAAGCCGCCTTCGCGCGTACGGCTCTCCGGCTGCACGTGGTAGTAGGCCTCGGCCTTCCCCAGCTCGTCCCGCACCTCCGGGAACGTGGCCTGCGCCTTGTCGTACGGCATGAAGGTGCGGTGGGCGATCCACGGCGAGATGGCGTAGTCCTTCAGGGTGGCCACGTCCATGGAGACCTGGATGTCTTCGCCGCGCACGAAGTCGAAGACAAGGCCGTTGTAGATGATGTGTTCGACCTGGGATTCCAGCGTCTTCATCTGCTGCTCGTATTGAGCCTTCAGCAGGTCCGGGTTGGCGGCATTGCCCTCGGCCAGCTCCGTTTCCATCAGCGACAGGGCTTCGAGCTTGGCGCGCAGGTCGGCGATGCGCTGGTCGGTGGTCGGGTCGCGCTCGGTCTCGCGGTGCCATGCCGCCTTGATCCATCCGATGCCGATGCTCAGTCCCGAACGCACCATGGCGTCGGCTGCGTGCTTCAGGCGCCCGCGCTTCCATAGCGAGGCGATGACGATCTCCAGCGTGCGGCCGACCTGCTTGGCCAGCTTCACCCGGCTGGAGCCGACCGACTCGGCGGGCTGCACGGCCGGTTCGGGGTCGCGCGCGTACAGGAACGACGTCAGCAGGTTCACGTAGGTGCCGGCGATCGGCACGCTCACGTCGTAGACGGGATCCACCTGGTTGCGGCAGTAGCGCCGATCCAGCGCATAGCCCTTGCGGGCGTGCTTGTCGAACTCGCGCGATTCCCTGATGCGCTTGTGCCAGTTGGAGACGTCCGCCTCTTCCTGTGCCAGCGCCTGGGCCTGCGCCTCGCGCTCTGCGTCGGCTGCCTGCTCGGCCGCCAGTGCGTCGGTGAAGCTGTCGGCGGTGGGCATGGTCACAGAGCGGATCTCCTACGTTCGGCAAGTGAGGGCTGGTCGGAATGCTCCAACCACTGGCGGCTATGGGGCACCAGCACCCGAGGCCGTTCAATGGACGGTCGGTCGCGCGCGCTTACTGCGGCGGGGAATTTGCTGTGGATGAAGTAGCCCAGGGCGTCCGGCGGATGGTCGAAACCGGTCGTTTTGTCGGGCAGCCCGTTGGCGTCGTACGGCTGCTTCTCCAGCGCCTCGGTC
Source organism: Stenotrophomonas sp. YJH_SMC_48-3 (assembly GCF_059369375.1). Lineage (NCBI taxonomy): Bacteria > Pseudomonadati > Pseudomonadota > Gammaproteobacteria > Lysobacterales > Lysobacteraceae > Stenotrophomonas > Stenotrophomonas sp. YJH_SMC_48-3. The sequence goes on from NZ_JCAFSQ010000007.1 coordinate 115,029, forward strand.
AGCTTCGGGCAGTTGCGCACGTTCACCAGGAAGCGGCGGCGGCGCTTGGCGTTGAGGATCATGGCGTTGACGCTCACCACACGGGAGCGGATGCGCGGGTTGGCCGCCGGCACCACGATCGTCATCGACCGCTCGGCGCGGATCAGGCCCAGATCGGACGCGCTGGCGTTGTTGGTGTGCTGGCTGTCGCCACTGGCATCCGGGTAGATCGTCATGCGGTGGTTGCCGTACTGATCCCGCAGCGCCTGGATCATCGCCGGGGTGTCGCGGATGCCGGTCAGCTCGGCCAGCGCCATAGGCTCGCCGTCGCGGATCACGCAGACGATGGCCGTCATGTTCAGCACGTTGAAGTCCATGCCGATGTGCAGCGCCTCGCCGTCCTGGATTTCGGCCGTCGTGTTGTTGGCGGTGCGGGAGAAGGCCGGGTAGACAGACCCTGTGGTCAGGTTGACGAACATCCCGTCGATGTAGGCCTGCACCAGCTGTGGCGGGTAGCTCTCGAACAGCGACTGGATGTAGTCGTCCGGCAGGTTGGCCTCGTTGTCGTAGGTGCTGGCATGCACCAAGCCGTACAGCGCCTGCAGCTTCGGGTTCTCGCTGGGCAGCTGGTGGAACTGCTCGTAGACGAAGTTGAACCCCTCGGGTGTGGTCGTCACATCGATGCCGTTCTGCAGGCCGTCGGCCTTCACGCGCAGGCGGGCGATGATCTTGCGCCAGGCGTCCTGGGCCTTCCGCTTCTTCAGGGTGTCGATCTCATCGACCAAGGCCTTGCCGACCTTGAAGCCGACGATGCTGGCCGGGTTGTCCATAGACCGGCAGATGACTGTGCCGCGGTACTGGCGCCCTGAGTAAAGGTGGGCCTCCTTGTTCGACTCGACAATGCGTGCGCGCAGGCCCCAGTCGAAAGCCACTTCCTCGATGGTCGGATAGAAGATGTCGCGGATCTGCGGATAGCTGGGGGCGAAGTAGCCGGCCGGCACGCGCGGATGCGTCCACACGTGGCTGCACAGCGAGCCACAGCCAACCCAGGTCTTGCCCGAGCCGAACCCACCCACGAAGGCGCGGAACTTGTGCGGTAGCTGCAGGAACGCGGCCTGCGGTTCGTTAAGGGTTGGCATTCCGGCGGCGCCCGCTGACCACGTTCACCGTGACCGCGACCGGTGCTGGTGTATCGCCGTCGTCCTCGCCCTCTGGCTTGTCCCGCCAGCTGCCCGGCTTGCGGTTCTTCAGCCAGAAGATCGCCGCGGTGGTGTCCGGCGGGAACTGCTTGTCGGTCGAGGTGACGACAATCTCCCCCTCCACCACCCGGACGTCGTCCTCTCGGCAGCGGTAGCCGGTTGCCCGTTCGAACAGGGCGCGCTCCACCCGCAGGTCGGCCTCGGCCTTACTCAGCTTTAGGGCTTCCGAAAACTCGGGGTGCTTGATCTTCCACAGGTTGACCGTGGACAAGGCTACGCCGAAGAACTCCGCCACTTCCGGGTCGGTGCAGCCCCTGCGGCCCAGCAGTGCGGCCTGGCGCGTGAACTCCGCGCGGTACTTGGTGGGCCGACCACCCTTGGAAGGTGCCTTGGCTGCCTTCTTGGCCGGTTTGGCCTTCGGCGTGTCTGGCTTCTTGCGGGGCATCAGCTCGCCCTCTGCGGGCAAGACTGCCGATTCCCGGGGGCATGAACGTCACCATGGAGAGGCAAGTCCCCATGGCCGCCGCAACGCGGCATTCCCCGTGTCGGCTGCACGCTGTTGTCGACACCTGCGTGCTGGTCGTCCCGGTACTCGCCCCGGGTGGCTTCCTGACTGGATGGCGTCTGGCGGTCGCTCATGCTGCTGTTATCCCAGCCTGGGCATTCCGATCAATGGCGATCAGGCAGCAGCGAACAATTCCAGCTGCATCGGCCAGCGGACGGGCTCGGGCTGCTCCCAGCTGTAGTGCTCCCGCAGGTCCTCAGCGATCTGCTCCGGGCTGGGGAAGCTGACCCGCTTACCGTCGGCGGTGTCGGCGCCGTAGAGCCCGAACAGCCAGTCGGGGTGTTCCCGCAACATGCCCTCACCCGCTGCGGAGCCGATGCGCAGGGCGAAGATGCAGCAACCAGGGTCGCCGAAGACATAGCTACCCTCTCCCTGGGCGTTTCGGATATCGCGCACGCGGGAAAGCACCTTCCTGGCCACCACCAGCACGTCCGCCTCGCTGGCCACGGCAAGGCCGACCGCTGACCGGCGGAACTGCCGGTGCGGTGCTGCCTGCCTGGTCGTCTGGTTGTCGGTCTTCTTGCGCATGGTCGTTCCCCCGGTGGGGTTCGTCGGGATCAGGCTGAGGCCTCGTCGGTGATGTGCGAGGCCAGGTGGGTGTTTTCGAACCACAGGGCGATCAGCAGCGCGTCGGCGCGGCCGTTGTCCTTCTTGCGGCGCAGGGACGGCGCGGCTGATGGGAACCGGCTGATCGCCAGCACGCGAGCGGCGTCCTTCTCCTGCTTCAGCAGCCCGAAGGACCGCTTCCAGCTGGCCGGCTCAGCCCTGGTGGTCGGAATGCCCAGCAACTCCAGCACGGCCTTGGCCTTGCCGTAGGTGTCGCCGAAGTTCATGGACGACTGGGCACCCTGCTTACGGCCCTTGGCCGGCATGGCCCGAACTCGCTCGATGCAGGCCGAGACGTGGGCACCAGGGTTCATCTCCCTGGCGGCGCGGATGAACAACGCCAACGCGCGCGCGTCGAGCTCAGTGTGGCCATCCACTTCCATGGTGGGGGTGTCGATCACCGGCCCGGCCTCGCCGTCTACCAGCGTGGCGATGGCGCCGCTCAGGCCCGGGTCGATGCCGAAGGTCAGGCTGCGCGCCATGGCCGCACCCTCCCCCAGTACTGATCGAGCGCGGTGTTCTGCAGGTCCAGCAGGTAGTCGTCGTTGCCGATCTCCTGGCGGAAGCGGCGCGGCTGCTTGGCGTAGGACGGGCCGAACAGTGCTTCGCAGGTGTCCGCGTCCATGCCGCCGAAGGGCTCACCGCGGTGCGACCACGGGTTCAGTCCGATGGTGAAGTCGTGGCCTCGCCGCTTCTGACCGTGCTTGCCGCCGACCGTCAGGTGGTGCACCTCACATGGCACTGGCTTCTCGCCGAAGGAAATGCCCAGCGCGTAGGCCACGATGCAGCCAATCTCGGCTATGGCGTCCATACGCTGCCGTTGTTTGATGTTCGGCTTGCCCGTCGATCGTCCGCGCTTCATGCTTTGGCTCCTTTTGACAACCCAATGGACTGACGACATGCAGCTACTCCCATACGAGGCGGCGTTCCTGGCCTCTCTCGATGCCGTTGTTGATGAGATTCAGCGCAACGAGAGCCCAACCCTCGTCGATCTGATGAACTGGAAGCTCGCCGAAGAACGCGGAGCGAAGATCTACCTGACCGGGATGGGACATCAGCTGCGTGGAGACCTGCGCGCCAAGAGCAACCAGTCACCCCCGCGCAAGAAGGGTTTCTAACCTTCGAGAAGTGCGCAGACTGCAGAGCGATGCTCACGCCGCATACCTCTGCAGTCGCTTCGGCGCCTGGTCGCTCAGGCGCACGTTGTTGTCCACGGCCCAGGCCTGCGCGAAGGTGATCAGCTCGGCCATCTGCCCCACGGTCATGCGCCGGGTCTGGATGGACAGGTTCACGATGCTGGCGCCGTCGAGGGACGGCACCACATCGCCCTGCTGGCGGTTGGACTCGCGCGCCCAGGCGTCGACCAGCAGGCGCTTCCAGCCCTCGGCGTCGATGTAGCGGCCGGCCCACTTCAGTTGGGTGGCCATCTCGCCGCAGATGGCGTGGAACATGGCGTTCTGCTCCAGGCTACGGCTGGGCTTGTACTCCTTGACGGTCACACACACGTCCTGCCCCAGCTTCAGGAACTGGCAGGCGAAGTGCCACGCAGCCGCCATGCGGTCGCGGGCATTGCCGGCGCGGAGAATGAAGGTTCCCAGGTTCATGCGGCGCGCTCCTCTTCCGTCGCCAAGGTTGTGGCCATACCCCTGCACCAGCCAGCGATTGCGTAGCCGATGGGGACCAGATCCAGTTCGGCATCCACCGGTGGCAGGCCTGCCTCGATTTCCTCGGCCTGCTGAATGCACCACTTCGCCCTCTCGTTCGGTGTCATGCGCGCCCTCCAGTTGCCATGTCCTTGCCGCTCCTGCGGCGATCGCGCGGCGCGTCGAATCCGCCGCTGTCATCGTCTGCATCGCGCAGCACGGTTTTGAGCGAGTAGTTCGGCTTCTCGCCGTGGTAGTTCTCGAAGCGGCTGCACTCCAGGTGGTGCCGCAAGTAGGCGGTACCGGTCTCGCCCTGGCGGTTCTTGGCCAGGATGAATTCCGAGATGCCGGGAGCGCCGCAGGCGTCCTTCGTGTAGTAGTCGTCGCGGTAGATGAAGGCGATCACGTCAGCGTCCTGCTCGATGCCCCCCGACTCGCGCAGGTCGGCCATCACCGGGCGCTTGTCGGTGCGGGTCTCCAGCGAGCGGTTGAGCTGCGACAGCGCGATCACCGGGCAGCCGAGCGTCTTGGCCAGCTTCTTCAGCGTGCGCGAGATGTAGGAGACTTCCTCGGTCCGGTTACCGGCCTTGGCCGGCCCCGACAGCAGCTGCAGATAGTCGACCGCGACCACGCCCAACCCGCCCTTCACCTTGGCGTGCATGCGGGACGCGCGCGCGACCAGTGAATCCACCGGCAGCGAGCCGCAATCATCGATCGCCAGCGGCAGGCCATGTAGGAAGTTGCGGGCGATGCTCAGCTTGTGCCAGTCGTCGTTGGTCAGCTCGCCCTTCACGCGCATGCGCGACAGCGGCACGCCCGAGTGCATGCTCATCAACCGCGCCAGCAGCTGCCGGCGGGCCATCTCCAGGCTGAATACCGCAGCGTGCTTGCCCTGCACTGCCACGCTGTAGACCCACTCCAGCATGTTCGCCGTCTTGCCCATCGACGGCCGGGCCGCGAGGATCATCAGGTCCGTGGGTTCCAGACCGGGGAGCTTCCTCGCCACGTTCTGCCACGGCGGAACCAGCCCCAGGTCGGCAGTGCCATCGAACCGGGCCTCCATTTCCTCCCACATGCCCTGCAGATCGCTGCGCACCATGACCAGGCCACCGTTGCCGCCTGCCTGCACGCTGAGGTTGGCGAATTTCGCGGTGGCGCTGGCCACCAGCGCATCGGCGTCCTCGTCGGCAGTGCCGTAGGCATCGTTGGCGATCTCGGTCGCGCGCTCGATCACGCCCCGCAGCAGCGCCTTGTTGCGCACGACCTCGGCATAGCCGCGGATGTTGGCCGCTGACGGGGTGGTGCTGGCCAGCTCGACCAGGTACGCGCCATCGCCCACCAACTCCAGCTGCCGCTGGTTCTCGAACCAGTTGATCAGCAGCACCGTGTCGAAGGGCTGTTCACGGTCAGCCAGATCGCAGATGGCGTGCCAGATCAGCTGGTGGTCGCGGCGGTAGAAGTCCCGCTCGGTCAGCACATCGCGGACCTCGCTCAGCGCTTCCGGCGCCAGCATCAGGCCGCCGAGGACGGACTGCTCAGCGTCGATCGAATGCGGCGGCACCGGCAGGTAGGCGTAGTCGTCGCGGTAGGCAGGCTGGGCGCTCATGGGGCCTGCTCCTGCTCACGGGCCTTTTCGGCGTCACGCTCACGGGCCAGCTGCACACCAGCCGTCGTCAGTTCGCAGCCACCTGCAGGCGGCAACCACCAGAGCTTGAACCAGTTCCGGCGGACGGCATCGCGGAAGTGGGCGCGCCAATCCTTCTGCAACCGGCCGCTGTCGCGATGCCGGCCAGCGAACTCCCGCCATGCCAGGTGCAGGAAGTCCTTCGGGATCCCAGCGTCACGGGCGAAGGCAAAGATCGGGTCCGTCCTCGGGATGGCCGATTCGCCAGCGTCCTGGCACTGGTCGAGGAACGCAGCGAAGGTGATCTTCTCCCGCTTCTTCCGCCCTGGCTTCGCCCCTTCGGCGGCAGCCGGAGGGGTATGGGGAGGTTCTTCTGCTTTTGGAGACGGATTCGGAGACGGAGACGGATTCGGAGACGGGGCATTGCCAGAATCTGCTAGCGGCAGATTTCCGCCTGCTACGGGCATGCCACTACCCTGCTCGTTCTGTGCTTGTAGCAGCTTGGCCGCATACTCTGGCATCAGTTGCGATGCCTCCTGGCGACCGTGCCGGCGGCACAGTGCAGCCCATTTCGCCTTCTCCGAACGAGCCTCAGCACCGGCTGACCAGGGCTGATGCTCGGACCAGTCGTGCAGCTGGTAGGCGCCCTCGCTGCCATCGAGGAATCCGACCGAGGCCAGCTCACGCACCAGCGCGTCGTTGTCGCCAGCCCAGTCCGCAGCCAACTCGATGTCTTCGGCGGTCATCCCTTCCAGATCGCCATCCGGCCGGTTGGCGCGCGCCCACAGGATCAGACACACCAGCGACCAGCCAGCGGCAGGACCCAGCCGACGAACCAGCTTCTTCGTCTTCGGGTGGCCGGGCAAACCCGTGCTGAGACGCGCGTCCGTGCTCATGCGCCCCTCAGCATCCCGGCCAGGCGCGACACTTCCGAGCGCCAGCACGGGGGCTCCATGGCAGCCTGCAGATCGAAGAACTGGCGCAACAGGTTCGACTCAGTCGCAGCGCACAGCGGGCCGACCAGCCGGCGCGGGATCGGACGCATGCCGCGGCGCATGCGCGACACGTAGCTCTCCGACTTGCCGATGGCAGCGGCGACGTTGGCCAGCTTGTGATCGCCGGCCTTCATCGCGATGGCCAGTGCTTGGTCCGGCGACTCGATCTGCCGCACGACCTGCAGCGGTGCGTCCTTCGGCTTCCTGGTCACGCAGATGCCCAGGTGAAGCCGTCCAGTTGGATCCGTCAGGTTGTCAGTGATTTCCATGATTTGCCTTTTCTTGCCAGGGGGTTGGGGGCGGAAATGGAGGCCCACCACAACGGAAGGCCCCGATGCCCGGTTCACTGCGGAATGCCCACGGAAACGTCGTCCAGATGATCTGGACCGGTGGGCGGTGCTTTGCCCTCGTAAGGGCGGGTGGAAAGACCCACGTGCGACCGCTGAAGCGGAAGAAGCGCGAGCCGATGGCGGCCGGTGCGGTGGGCGTGGTTGTGCCCTTCCCCACCAGGCCGGTGTGAGGTGGCCATGTCAGGCAGCCGAATCGGTGGGTTCATTGGCCGGCGCCGGACCGAAGACGTCGGGGCGCAGTTCGCTGCGGTTGACCCGCCCCCGGGTGGCGCGGTGGATCTCGTTTGCAAGCTTCGGACTGGGCTGCTTGTTCCCCAGCGCGATCTGGTAGAGCGTTCCAACGCTGCAGTTGGCCTTTTGGGCAACCGAAACCAGAACCGGGCACTTCAGCGTGCCGGTTCCCCCTTTGCTGGTGGCGTAGTTGGTCAGGTTCATGCGCCGCACATTACCGTTTTGGTTATTGGCGGTCAATACCGTTTCGGTCATTCCCCCGCAGGTCGTCGCTTGTGACCATTACCCCTATGGACGCAAGCACTGCCCGAACCGAAAACATGCGCCGTCTGGTCAATCAGGCGGGAGGCCCAGCCGAATGGGCGCGCCAGTACGGCGGCAGCCGCTGGGCGCAGCCGCAGGTCAGCCAATGGATCTCCGAAGGGGCTCCAAAGGGCATAGGAGGAAGGTTGGCCCGTGACCTGGAGGCTGCCATGGGCCTTGTCCACGGCGAACTGGATCGCCCACCCGCTTCAGCGTCTCAGTCTGTGGGAATAGACGTGGCTACGCTCCGTTCCGCCCATCGGCTACTGCAGCTAGTGGCGGAAATCAGGGGAGAACCACCTGTCCCAGACATCAATGTGGTCGCACTGGCCGTCGCCTATGAGACGGTCAGTGCGGAAGCGGCTGCTCTGGATGACAGCAACGTTCTCGACTTCATGCGGGCCTTCGTGGCACGGCTGGAAAAGGCAAAGGGAGCGAATGATGGCTTTGAGCGAAGAACGGTTGAGGGAGCTGGCTAGCCGGATGGCGAAGGCGATGGGGTCCGAGGTAGGTAGCGATCGGCCTAAGCTTCGCCTGGTAAAACCACAACCTCCCCCGCGCGGCATGGATGACCTGATGCGGGAGTCGCATTGCAAGATGATCAGACACTTCCGGCGACGCTGGGGGTACCCCATGCAGATGATCATCGACCAGGCAGTGTTTGGCCTTGCGGGTATCGAGCAGCTCGATGATGAAGCGCTGATCCAGCTGCACAAGGATATGGAGCGCGCGCAGGAGTGCATGCTGGACGGTGTCAGCTTTGAGGACGCTGGACTGCTCCGCTATCGCTACTGAAGTTTCCCCCTGATCTTCCACCGGAACCCCGCCAGCGCGGGGTTCTTTGCGTTTGGGCCCACCAACCCGAACCGGTCGCAAAAAAATTACCGTTTCGGTATTGACCGTCGATAACCGTTTCGGTAATGTTGCCCCGTCGGCCCACCCGGGCCATCCAAGACGGGGTCCACCATGGCAGAAGCACTTCTCTACCTGATCGCCTGGGCAGCGCTGGTTGCCAGCGCGGTGCTGCGCTATCGCCGCCAGTGTGGGGAGGGCTGAGCCATGGCCTTCCACACTCCCTCGGACCGGGCACGTAGCGCCCAGCGCAACTGGGACGACCAGGAAGATCCATGCCTTGAACAGGAGTACCGCGCCGAGCAGGCCGCGGATCTGGCCAAGACCTACCGCACCGACCCGGCGAAGCTGCGCGAGGCCGAGGAACTGACGGCCGGCACCTTCAGCGGTACCCACTACACCGAGGTGTCGCTGGCGCTGCACCGGCTGCACCACACGGACCCGGCCGACCTGATGGGCTCGGGCGTGCTGCAGGACCTGTACCGGCTGGCCCGCGACGAGGCCGCCGCAATCGACGAGCAGCTGCTGGAAATGGCGCTGCAGCAGGTGGCCGCATGACCGCCGCCGAACGCGAACATCGCCACCACGTAGTGGCCACTGTCGTCGCCAATTCCCTGTCGTTCTGCCTGGGTGTGCTGGCCGCTGTGCTGGTGCAGGCGGTGCTGTCGTGAGCGCCGGTCTGCTGGACGCGCTGGAACACGCAATCGCGATGGCTACCGAGCGCGCTCAGATCCGCGAGTTCGAAGTTCTGCGCGATGCCCATGACTTGGCAACCGAGCTTCTTGCTGCCGCCCACGCCTCGCTGACCGCCCGGGACCTGGCCGACCAGCTGGCCGCCGACGACCGCCTGCGCGCCGCTCTGGCCGCGTGCGAACCCACCGACACCGATCACAACCGCGAGGCCGTGGACGGCCTGTGCGTGGAGGAGAACGACGATGAATAAGCACACGCCGGGGCCGTGGGAGATTGAGAAGGTTTCCGGCGGCTGGGGTGTCCGCGCGCCGAACTGGGGCTATGTGGCCATCCACAACACCAGCGGCCTTCCCCACTGGGACGAAGGGCAGGAGGCGAATCGCCGCCTGATCGCCGCCGCACCGGAGCTGCTGCAGGCGCTGGAGCGAATCGCCCGGCCGCACGACTGCGGGTGCGTTCCCTGCACTGGGCAGTGCCGTAGCCAGATTGCGCTGGAAATCGCAGTGGAAGAAATGCAGGAACTGGCTCGCGCCGCCATCGCCAAGGCGACAGGCGGTGCGCAATGAGCGTCCGCCTCCGCATCGCCTGGGCCGCCGTCGCGCTGTTCGCCGCCGTTGTCGTGCCGCTGCGCATCGCCGAGATCCACCAGGCCCACTCCGACCGTGACGCTGCCAAAGCCCGATGGGCTGCGACCAGCAGCGTGCGCGGCTGACCATCCCCGCCGGCGCGGCCGGCTCCTACGAGAGGCACCACCGATGTTCGAACTCAACGACGCGACTGCCAAAGTCGCCAACTTCAACCCCCGCGCGGAGAAGCACGGCGACGAGAACAAGCCGGCAGGCGACCTGAAGCTGGTCGTGTGCGTGGCAAACGGCGTCCTGGACTACTTCCAGAAGGGTCTGCGCCAGGCGCTCTACCGCAAGCCGAACCAGGGCGAGCAGCAGGATCTGATCGAAGGCAGCGACGGCCTGACCGCGGTGAAGTTCCCGAAGCTCGGCGCGCTGTCGTGGGACGAGGAATACCCCGGCTACAGCATGGTGATCGGCGGTGGCCTGGGCCTCGAAAAGCCGCTGGTCATTGTCGACGTGACTCTGAAGAAAATCTCGTTCGAACCGCTCGAAGGCGGAAGTCTGCAGATCACGTTCAGCGCCGCCTTCCACCCGACGAAGCTGGAATCCGGCCCGCTGTGCGAGCTGATCAAGAGCGACGTGCAGGTGACGCTGGTGTCGCCGCTCAACACCAGCAAGGGCGACAAGCCCGTGCAGGAAGACCTCGCCGCGTAACGCATTCCCCCGCCCTCACGGGCCCCGCGCCGGCCGGGATTCCACGACGCCGGCATTCATTCCAAGAGACCAAGGACAGACCCATGAAGATCAAGATCACCGTCGGCGGCAACGACCGTATCGCCATCATCCTGCCCAGCGACAGCGCCGGCCTGGCCGCTGAACTGATGGCGCGCGCGACCATCTTCGAACGCGACGGCCACTACAGCACGAGCGGTTGGAAGCGCGCCGAGGAAGGCGTTCGCATTGAGTACACCGAAGGCGGCGAGCTGGAGCCGACCCATCCCCTGGTCGAGAAGGCGCAGAAGGAAGCCTCCGAGAGGAGCAGCCAGTGGTACGCGGAGTACACGAAGAACCAGAAGTTGGCCAAGGAACTGGATGAGCTCAAGGCCCAGCTGGCGGGCATCCAGTCGGTGACCAACTGCACGGTCACGCCGGCCGAACCGGAAGCCGCGCCTACCAGCGAAGTAATCACCACCGACAACGGTGAAGACCTCCCGTCCTGACCCAGCAAGGACGCACCCGCCCGCCCGGCGGCGGCTCCGAGAGCCGGGCACCTATTCGAACCCGAGGCATCTATGAACCAGATCATCACCACCACCAGCGAAGGCCAGCAGGCGACCGGCCTTGCCGCGGCGCTGCAGCAGGCGCTGCTGCTCCCCGATCAGGGTGTCGAGCGCTTGGAACGCATGTGGGAAATGCACAAGGAAATGCAGGACCGTGATGCGGCCCGCGCCTACGCGGACGCCATGAAGGCCTGCCAGAAGGAGATGCCGGCGATCCAGAAGCGCGGCAAGAACAAGCAGACGAACAGCCGCTACGCGCTGCTCGAGGATATCAACCGCCTCATCACTCCGATCTACACCCGCCACGGCTTCTCCCTGTCGTTCGGCACCGACCGGTCGGAACTGGCCGACCACGTGGGGATCGTCTGCGACGTGATGCACGACGGCGGGTATTCGAAGACCTACACCTACGATGCCCCGATCGACAACGTCGGTATCAAGGGCGAGAAGAACAAGACCACCACGCACGGGCGCGGCTCGGCCATCAGCTACGGCCGGCGCTACCTGGTGATGATGATCTTCAACCTGACGATCGGCGACGACGACGACGGCAACGCCGCCGGCGAGAACGAGCAGCAGCGCATCGCGCGCGAGGTTGCTCAGGAGTGGGTGCAGGTGGCAGACGGCCTGCAGTCCTACGAGGACTACACGAAGCGCAAGGCCGAGGTACTGCAGGCCTACGGCGGCAGGGGGTCGAACCTTCCCCCGGAAGTGCGCGAGGCCTTCAACCGCGCCGCTGCAGCGACCAAGCCGAAGGACTGACCCATGGCGCAGATCCTGACCTTCGAACAGCGATCGCCGGAATGGTACGCCGCCCGCCGCGGCGTGCCGACCGCCAGCGAGTTCGGCAGCATCATCACCCCCAAGAAGGGCGAGTACGCGGCTGCCGCTGACACCTACATCAACCAGCTGATCGACGAGGTTGTGCGCCCGGACGCTGGCCAGTCCTTCACCGGCAACCGGCACACCGAGCGTGGGGAATTCCTCGAGGACGACGCCCGCGAGCTGTACGCCTTCGAGCGGGAGGTGGTGCCGCAGCAGGTCGGGTTCATCCTCAACGATGCCGGCACGCTCGGCTGCAGCCCGGACAGCTTGATCCAGCTGGACGGCGGGCTGGAAATCAAATGCCCCGACGGTCCCACCCACGTGAAGTGGCTGCGCGCTGGCGGTGTGCCGGACGAACACAAGCCCCAGGTGCACGGCAGCCTGATCATTACCGGGCGGGCGTATTGGGATTTCCTGTCGTACTGCCCTGGCTACGACCCGCTGATCGTTCGCGTCACGCCGGACGGGTTCACAGAAAAGTTGCGCGGGCACCTAGACCGCTTTGTTGCTGAGTACCACGCCGCGCGCGCCAAGTTCTTGGGGCTCGCAGCATGAGCGCCTGGCTGGAAGATCGCGCATTGCCTGAACCGAATAGCGGCTGCTGGCTGTGGATGGGCGCCATGCAGACCTCTGGCTACGGAAAGGTAAAGGAGCCGAAGTCCAGGCGCGTCATCGGTGCGCACAGGCTTTCCTACAGGCTGCATAAGGGCCCTATCCCCGATGGGATGGACGTCTGCCACAAGTGCGATACCAAGCTTTGTGTCAACCCAGATCACCTGTTCGTTGGAACACGTGCCGAGAACATCCGGGACTGCGCGGCGAAGGGTCGGATTTCTCGCGGCCTCCGACATGCCATGCGTCAGGCCGGTGAAGCTGGAAGCAACGCCAGATTGAACTGGCCGGCAGTCCGTGAGATCCGAGCAGCGCAGCGGGAAGGCCGAGCCACCCAAGAAGAGTTGGCCAAGCGCTTCGGCGTATCCATGCCCACCGTCCAGGCGGCTGTACAGCGCAAGACCTGGAAGTACGACCCACTGGAAATGGCCGCAGAAACGGAGGGTTTGAAGTGAAGGGCCTGAACTACGTCTATCCCCACCGGGGCACGATCCGTGGCGGAAAGGCCAAGGCGGCGCTCTTTGCCCGAGTGGTCGAGGGCAAGAGCTACACCATGCGCCAGATCGCCGAGCAGCTGGGCGTGTCGCTTACCACCGCCGACAGCCGGGTGAAGCGCGGCCCCTACCCGCTCACCTGGGAGAACCTCAGCAAGTCGCGCCTGGAGCAGCCATGAAGACCTGCACGAAGTGCGCGGCCCGGCTGCCGCTGCGGTTCTTCCCACTGATCAACGGCAAGGCCACCGCCGCGTGCGCGCCCTGCCGGAACACCGAGCGCCGCCTGCACGATCCGCTCCGGCCCCTGCGCCGCGATCCGCTGCAGGTGCGCCTTAACAACCTCACCAACCTGTGGCACGGCCCAGTGCGCCGCGTGCCGCTGCGGAGCCACGCATGACCACGGAACGTTTGACGGCCGCGATGGCCGAACGCATCACCCGCTCGAAGGATCCCGCCTTCGCAGTGGACAGCATTCTGCAGGGCGTCGAGTCTGCGGCAGAAGCCGGCAAGCGCGAGTACATCACCCGCGATTACGGCTTCGGCGATGGCTCCTGCTACACGGCCGAGGACAACTACCCGGCGCTGTGCAAGGCGATCCTGAAAGAACTGCGCGACCTTGGATTCAAGGCCGATATTGGCTCCAGCTGTGGCCAGTTCGTGGACGTGTGGCTGTACGTGCGGTGGGGTGAACACGCATGACCAGCATCCACGTACAGCCGACCTTTGACCTGGCCACGCAGGCCGAGAAGAACCGCCAGCGGGCCGAGATCGCCGACGACGTGGCGCAGTTCCTGCGCTCGGGCGGCAAGGTCCAGATCCTCGGCAACAGCCCCATCGACCGATCCACCATCAGCCGCCGCCAGGTGGTCGAGGGTGGTCACGACAGCCGCACGAAGAAGGGAGCGCGCGCATGAAGACCATCGAGTACACCATCAGCGAAGCCGACGCCGTACGCCACCTGATCGTGTGCGACACACAGTTCGCCTGGGCCGGCGTCACCAACCTCACGATGCCGCAAATGATGGACCTGCAGGTCCGCGGCTGGGTGGTGGAAGGCGACGACAACGGCGAATTCCAGTTGACCGAGGCTGGCGAGGAAGTCGTGGCCAGGGCGCTGAAGGCCGGGAGCGGCAGCGACGATGCGCTGCAGAAAGTGGCCCGCAAGATTCGCGCACGCGCCGCGAGCGAGGGCACGGCTCAGCAACACGGAAAGCAGTACGTGGCAGGCCTTCGCACCGCTGCGAACATGATCGACGCCGCAATGGGAGCATCCGCATGACCACCGACAACAAGACCCTGGCGGACGTGCAGCCCGGTGGGAGGGTGAGGCTGCCGCAGGCGGGGCAGTTCGATTCCGAATTGCTGTGGTGGCTGATGGATGCAGCAAGCACGCTATCCGAAGGCGGCAACGAGTCACACGCCGAACGCCTGCGGTCGCTGCATGTCGCCCTCTCCGCCCAGCCCTCCCCGGGTGGTCAGGGGGAGCTGGCCGCTTTGGTGTCGAAGTGGCGTAACGAGGCTAGCGCATACGACGACCAGCAGGCAAAGGAAACTGGTTTCGAGGTCGATTGGACTTACGACGCAAAGGCGCGTGCCTTGGATCGGGCAGCGGACGAACTGGAAGCCGCCCTCGCCGCCAGCCAGCCGGTTAGGTCCAGCACAGTCAGCGACGACATGATGGACGTTGTGGACCGCCTTGGATCTGAGCATGACGAGGTTGACCCGCGCGCTTGGGATCACATGCTGATCTACGCACCCACGGAAAAGCTAGCTGCCCGACTCGCCGCCCGCCAGCCGGTGGGGGACCATATTGCGCAAGACCGCAAAATGGTCAGCCAGCCGGCGGCATCAAATCAGCTGTCCGGAAATTCCGGAGAACTCGCCGTTGATGGCGCCCGCCAGCCGGAGGTGAATTGATGGCTATCGTAGACAACGCATTCCGTGAGTGGATTGCTGATTTCAAGGCTACAAATCCCGGTGTCGCCGATTCCCGCGCCATCCTTGACACTGCGCAATACGCTTTCGCAGCAGGCCGGAAAGCACAGCGCGAGATTGACGCCGCCCGCCAGCCGGCGGGGGAGCTGCATCTACCTCCGGATGGGTTCTACAAGATTGTGTTTGACGACGCCGAGGTGCCGGACGAGAGCTTCGCCCGTTCCGGGGCACTGGATGCAGCGTTGCGCCGGTTCGAGCAGATCAGCAACAAGTGGAATGCTCATCTGTTCGTGCGCTTCGCCAACAACACCCGTGACTGCACGGTGCCCAATGCAACGCCCGCGCAAGCCGTGGACCTGGGGCAGTTCAATGCTCTTGCGGCCCTTGCCAACGCGGTTGTCCATCATGGAGACGAGTCTCCTATGAAGAACGGCTTATTCGCGGAGGCTGAGCGCCTGCTGGCCCTGATCGACGGCAAGGCGGTGGGCAAATGAGCGCCGACACCGAGAAGGATCCGCCGCGCTACGTTGTGCTGAAGGCATCCGGCAGCCGGTACGCCTATGTCCAGGACACCCATGAACGGCGCACCGTGACCCGATGGGACATTTTCCGCAAGAACGGATGGTCGAAAGCTGATCTGCAATGCAAGCGGCTCAACGAAGAGCATGAGCGAGGGCAGGCCCATGGCTGACCAGCTGCTCACCGCTGCACAGGCCAAGCACACAGCGCGCGTCTTCCTCAGCGAGGCGCGAGCGCGGAGGAATGGCCTTGGCTACTGGTTCTCGTTCAACGCCGCTCAGCGCGCGCGTTTGCGCGCCACCTCCCCCGCCCCACTGCCGGAACCGCCGCGCGCACCGGCACTGCCGGCCCAACTGGACCTGTTCGCATGAACTACTACAGCGAATGGGATCCCTACGCAGCGCAGTGGATCCGCAACCTCATCGATGCCGGGCTCATTCCGCCTGGCCACGTCGACACCAGGAGCATCACCGATGTTCAACCCTCAGACCTCGCCGGATACCGGCAATGCCACTTCTTCGCCGGCATCGCCGGTTGGTCCCTTGCAGCTCGACTTGCTGGGTGGCCCGACGACCGCGAGCTCTGGACCGGCAGCGCCCCGTGCCAGCCGTTCTCCGTCGCGGGTAAAGGAAAAGCCCAGGATGACGATCGGCATCTGTGGCCCCACTTCCTTCGCCTCATCCGTGCCCGACGGCCCGCTGTCGTCATGGGAGAACAGGTTGCGGCGGCGGTTGGCAAGAACTGGCTCGACGGAGTGTCTGCTGACCTGGAAGGAATCGACTACGCCTGCCGGGCGGCCGTTGTCCCGGCTTGTGCCGTCGACGCGCCCCACCGAAGGGATCGGCTCTGGTTTGTGGCCCACACCGACAACCCGGGACTGGAAGGACAGTCCCGGCATGTCATTCGCGCCGCGCAAGGACGGTGCGAGCCGACTGGATCTTCTGCCGCGGCAGGTGTACTGGATCGCGCAGAACGCGCCGGCGGCCTTGTGGCCAACGCCATGCGCGAGGGATCACATGCCACCTCACACCCCGGAGTACATCGCAGAGAAGAAGGCGCTGGGGCATGGAATGTCGATCCTTCCGGACTATGTGGCGATGGCGATGTGGCCGACCCCAACGGCGGTGGACGGGAACAGGGGGGTGACCACCAGACCGCAGGATACGGGCAAGCCTCTTCCCCAACGCGTTGGAGAAGTGCTTGGGGTTCCGCCGGCGGGATCGTCGGACACGATGGGAAAGCGCGCAGGATTGAACCCAGCATTCGTCTTCTGGCTCATGGGGTTCCCGCCCGAGTGGGTAAATTGCGCGCCGGCGGCAATGCCATCGTCCCGCAAGTCGCGGCCGAAGTGATCGGCGCCTACATGGACTGCTACCCGGATCCAGACGAGCAGCTGCGCGCTGCGCTGGCCACGAACTGAAGGAGGACAACATGGCTACCGAGCCGCTCGTTTTCATCAAGATGCCCGAGGTCAAGCGCCGCACGGGCCTGGGCAAGACCACGATCTATGACCGGATCAGCGCCGGCACCTTCCCGGCGCCTGTGCCGCTGGGCGGTAACGCGGTAGGCTGGATCGAGGCTGAGGTGGACGCCTGGCAGGCCGCCCGGGTTGCCGAGCGGGATGGAATTGAACCCGCAAAGGCTGCATAGAGTGGGGGTATTGCTGGGGGTATAAGTTTCTGACACCAGCACCAACCGCCTTCACCATCAACAACTTACGTTCACATTGCGGTAGGGCCCACCTCCACCATCTGTATGGCCTGTCGAGGCCGCAAGAAGCCGGATCTCCCGTCAACCGGGGTTCCGGCTTTTTTGTGCCTGCACGTCGCGGAGGATGTGTGGCGCATAATCGGGATGACACCTCCAACAGCCCCTCACTCCGCGATCGCCAGAAGGATCTGCCATGAAAGCCCCCCTCGCGATGTCCCTGCTCCTCACCGCCCTGGCCGCAGCCCCAGCCACGCACGCCTCCACACCCACCATCGCGCCGCCAGGCACCGCAACGTTGGAAGCCCTGCTGTCCTGCAGACCTGGCTCCAACTTCAGCGAGGCCGAAGCCATCGATGCCCTGCAGGCAGCCGGCCTGGCCAAGAAGCCGGGCGGTACATTCGAACCGGAGGACAAGCCGGTCGCGCTGTTTGGTGGCACGGTCACCAGTGCCGATGTGAACGTGGCCGAAGGCGAGAGGAGCCTCTTCGTGTACTTGAACGGTGTCGGTGCCAAGCGCCTGGCCAAGGCCTGGTCGGTGACCGAAGTCAACGAGCACGCCAATACCGAAGAACCGTCGTACGCGAAGCGCATCGACAAGCGCCATACCCTGCACGTGATCGCGGGCGACGACTACGAGGGCTATTCGGCCGCAGTGAAATGCCAGATCAGCCGCTGATGGCGTAGCCAACGCTACAACCAGCGCGGCACGCGACGACGGTACTGCGCGTACGCCTCGGGAAAGCGCGCCATCAGTGCCCGCTCCTCCGGCAGGATCTGCAACCGCGTGATGTACGCCAGGAACAGCGGGACCACGATCAGCGCGATCAGATGCTGCAGGTACACCATGGCTCCCAGCAGAACCAGCGCCTGGCCCAGATACATCGGATTCCGTGTGCGGCGGTAGACCCCGCTGGTAACCAGCACGCTCGAGGCCGAAGGTCGCAGAGGATTGACGGTGGTGCCTGCGCGCCGGAAGGAGACCTTGGGCAGCAGGTTGAGCACCACACCGAGCGCCATCGTCAGACCCGCCAGTAGCGCCGGCACCGGTGCCCGAAAGGCAGAACCCGGCCACAGCCTGCACGCTGCATAGCCGACAGCTGCACACAGCAGCATCACCATGGGCGGGGGAACACGTGTTTCCAGCCAGGTCATCACGATCACCAAGCACGTTCCACCACAGTGTCACACGGGAATGCCCGGATCGCACGGCGGACGCATCGGCCAGGCCCAATCCGGCCAGTGGATTCCGCTTTGACAGACCGACCGCTAGAGTGGCGCCTCCGCGCAGGAGGATCGCATGGCTACCACGGGCTTGGGCTTGATCGGCCGCACGACCCTCATCATCACTGCGCTGCTCAGCCTGGGAGGTTGCGCGACGCTGCGGCAGTTCGGGCCTTCGGTGCAGGTCGCCTCGGTCACGCCCGGCCAGTACATCGCGCTCAAGCGCGGTGACATCCTCACCTCCGGCAAGCTCAGTGCGGCGACCACGGAGACGCTGCGCGTGGCCGGCCTTGATGAAGGTGTCTGCGCCAAGCCCGGCCTGCCCTGCATCGAAGCGATGGAAGCCAGCATCGTCGTGCGCGAGGAGGACAAGCGCTCCAGCCTGGCCGAGCTGTGGCTGCAGCATGCGATGACCCTGCCGGCGCCGAAGCGCGAGTACTCCGCCTCGGGTCGCGCCAAGACCGCAATCAACGAGTTGGATGCCGACTTCCAGCCGCGCCTGGACGCATGGATGCAGGTCGCGCGCCAGGCCTACGCCTACCTGTTCTTCACCGAGCGCACCGCCAACCAGCGCGGCTTCGAAGACCGCCAGACCCAGGTGCGCGACTATTACAACCTGGCCGTGCAGGAGGCGTCGGTGCAGCTGTACGACGCCTACGCCACCGGGCGCGTGCACAACGATGCCAACCATCTCCAGCTGGGCCGCTGGACGTTCGTGCTGGCCCCTCCAGGGGAAGCATCGGCGTTGGACGAGCGTACACCGACCGAACTGGTACCCGCCGCCTCGCTGTCGTTCACCGGCACGCTGCGCAGCGTGCACCGCCGCGATGGCTTCGGTGCCGAACTGGTGGCCGTGATGGATGACCCGGCCGCAACCACGCCCAGCACTACGCCGGCAGCGGTGCAGGCAAGCCCTTCCGCCACGCAGAGCTGGAGCGAGATGCCTTCGCCATCGATGACGGTGCTGCTGCGCTTCTCGGGAAAGAACCTGTGGGAAGTGCTGCACGATGACGAGCCGGAGCTGGAGATTCACGATCCCTACCAGGTTTCGGAAGTAACCCTGCACGGCCAGCACGTGCCATTGGCGGCCAACTTCACCGCCGGCTATGCGTTGTGGCTGGCCCGTTCCAATTTCAGCCGGCAGTCGCTGCGCTCGCTGTTCGGGGGCAAGGGCGGCATCGACACGCCGCATCTGTACATGATGCAGCCCTACGATCCCAACCGTCGCGTACTGCTGATGATCCATGGCCTGGCCAGCAGTCCGGAAGCCTGGGTCAACGTGGCCAACGAACTGCTGCGCGACGACGAGATCCGCCAGGACTTCCAGGTCTGGCAGTTCTACTACCCCACCAACATGCCCATCGCGATGAGCCACGATGCGATGCGCCACACGCTGGATGAGGTGTTCAAGCATTTCGACCCCAGCGGCAAGGCGCGGGCTTCGCATGACATGGTCCTGGTCGGGCACAGCATGGGTGGGGTGATCGCGCGGTTGATGGTTTCCTCTTCCGGCGATCATCTGGTCGATACCCTGCTGGCAACCGCGCAGATGACGCCGGCACAGCGTGAACTGCTGCGCACCAAGGGCGCACCGGTGCTGACCTTCCTGCCGGAACCGGCAGTGTCGCGGGTGGTGTTCATCGCCACGCCACACCGCGGCACCGATGTGGCGGGCACCCGCCTGGGCCGCTGGATCGGTCGCCTGGTGCGGTTGCCGCTGACCGTGCTGGAAGACGTTGCCACCATCGCCAACGACGGCCAGATCGACCGCACCGACGGCAAGCACGGCTACCAGATGAACAGCATCCAGAATCTGGACAAGGACGATCCCTTCGTCCGCGCCGTGGCAGACCTGCCGATGTCGCCGAAGGTGCACTACCACTCGATCATCGCGCGGGCAAAGGCCGATGGTCCGCTGGGAAAGACCAGCGACGGGCTGGTGCCCTACTGGAGCTCGCACCTGCCGCATGCGGACTCGGAGAAGGTGATCGTCTCCGGGCACAGCGTGCAGGAAGCCACGCCGGCCATCGTCGAACTGCGGCGGATCCTGCATGAGGACATGCAGCAACACGGAAACCAGGCCAATTAGCCGTGGGCAGCTGAGGGAAATCCCTCATCGCGCGTGCGCACCCACCCTCCTATGCTGGCCTCACATTTCCCGCAGGAGATCTGCATGAACACGCAAGAGCCCAGCCGCCAGCCCAGCCCCGACCCGGCCGAGCGCGATGCCTTCTTCCCGTCGCCCTACTCGCTGTCACAGTTCACATCGCCCAAGAGCAACCTTTCCGGTGCCGACTACCCGGATGCGCGCCGCGATGGCCGCTGGAAGGTGCTGATGATCGCTGCCGACGAACGCTATCTGCCAACTGCCAATGGCCACCTGTTCTCCACCGGCAACCATCCGGTGGAGACCCTGCTGCCGATGTACCACCTCGACAAGGCCGGCTTCGGCATCGATGTAGCCACGCTGTCGGGCAACCCCGCCAAGTTCGAGTGGTGGGCATTTCCAAACGAGGACAAGGAAATCGGCGGGCTGTACGAGCGTTATGCCTCGTGCTTCCGCCAGCCGCTGCCACTGGACGAGGTGGTTGCCGGGCTCGATGCGGATTCGGACTATGCTGCAGTGTTCATCCCCGGTGGCCATGGCGCCCTGATAGGACTGCCGCAGAGCCGCGCGGTGAAGTCCGTCCTGCATTGGGCGATGGCCCAGCAACGCCACATCATCACCCTTTGCCACGGTCCGGCCGCACTGCTGGCTGCGGGCGTGGACGAGGCCGATGGCGGTTCGCTGTTCCGCGGCTACCGCATCTGCGCCTTCCCCGATGCGATGGACCGGCAGACGCCGGAGATCGGCTACATGCCTGGACAGTTGCCGTGGTTCTTCGGTGAGCGCTTGGCACAGCGGGGCGTGCAGATCGTCAATGACGGCATCGATGGCAGCGTGCTGCAGGACCGCCTGCTGCTGACCGGCGACAGCCCGTTGGCTGGCAATGCGCTGGGCAAACTGGCTGCACGCGCCCTGCTCGACGCCTTGGCCGGGCGCTGAGCCGGATGACCGAGCTGGTGCAGGCGCTGCTGGAGCTGGAACGCGCCAGTTCGCTGAGCGCGGTGGGTGCAGTCCTGCGAGGCATCGCGGCACCGCTCGGCTTCGACCGCGTGCTGGTGTTTGCCACCGGCACCGGGCTGGAGCGGGGTACGCAACGCGTGTACTGGATCGAGGGCGACTGGTTCGGCGATGGCAGCGATACCGACCTTGCGCGCTACCTCCACGCCTGCCCCGTCAATCGCCACGTGCTGGACAGCAACGCGCCGTTCTTCTGGAGCAAGCGCCTGGGTTCGCGGCGAGCGCTACCAGGTGGTGAAGCAGCCTCGCGGCGAAGGCCTGCATGGGCTGCAGGTGCCGGTGTTCGGCATCACCGGCCTGGAAGGCGCGGTCAGCGTTGCCGGTACGTCAATCGACGCGTCGGCCAACGCGCGCCTGCGGCTGGAAGCTGCTGCAACCGCAGCATTCCGGGCCGCGCGCCGTCTGGCCGAATCACCTGCCGAGCGTTCGGGAAGCGCACTGAGCAACCGCGAGCGCGAAGTGCTGCGCTGGGTCGCCGCCGGCCGCCGGCAAGCTGAGATCGCGGCCACGCTTGGGCTTTCCACGCGCACGGTGGAGAACCACCTGCGCCACGCGCGGCAACGGCTGGGTGTGGCGACCACCGCGCAGGCAGTGCGTGCCGCCAGCCGTCGCGGCGAGATCGAAGACTGATCGCGGCGAGGCACTTCCGGAGCTCTGGTTCGCGTGTTACACACGCCATGCGCATGTGCGCGATTGCAGAAAGCAAGGATGATGCTTATGAAACTGCAACTGGCCGCGATGGCCGCATTGATGTTGGCATTGGGTAGTGGGATACCGGCGACTGGCCACGCGGCCGGGTCCCCCGGATCGACGACCGATTGCGTGCCCGTAAGACTTGGGCCCAACCTCGTGCATCAGCGCTGCACCGTCACCCGCACTCTGGCAGACGGCACCGTTTTCACGTCGGTGTACTGGATAGACGAGAACGGTCAGTGGTACCTCCCGGCAGACTGATCTGCATCGGACACCGACTACGGCTACAAGGAGTGTGATCAATGACGCTGCACAATCGAATGACCGCTTTTTCTTTCGCTGCAGTAGTTGCACTTGCGGCCCTGGTGCCCTCGCCGCCGGCGAATGCAGCCGAAGAGGTCGGCCTGCAGGAGGAGTGCGTGCCCTTCCGCATCAGCGGCAACGTGTTCCACCAGCGTTGCACGCTGTACGTGGTCCATGACGACGGCACCCGCGTGGCCAGCGACCACTACAACCGCGACGAGAACGGGATGATCTACGACCCCTGATCGGGCAAGGGGCATCTGCCGGGCGGAGCGTCCAGCGCCCGCCCGGCGTCTCCAAGTCGCCTGTCCCGGCATACCACTGCCCCCGCCTTCCATGGCATGCTCCATGAAACCGTTTTCATGGGATGGAGGGATTCCACGATGTTGTCGCGTTTCCGTCGCCCGGCGCTGAGTGCGCTGCTGGCGCTTGCTCTGCCTGCCGTTGCCTGGGCCGTCACGCCGGCGCCGTTGAAGGTGATGTCATTCAACGTCCGTACCCCGGCTGACACCGAACCGGGCAAGCGCTGGCCCGACCGCCGTGATGCGATGGTCAAGGTGATCCTCGACGCGCACCCGGCAGTGATCGGCACCCAGGAACTGGTGAAGGAACAGGCCGACTACCTGTCAGGGCACCTGCCCGGCTACCGCTGGTTCGGTGAAGGCCGCCGCGGTGGCAGCGGCGATGAGCACATGGGCGTATTCTACGACAGCAAGGTGCTGGCCATCGAGGAATCCGGCAACTTCTGGCTTTCGGATACGCCGGACGTCCCTGGCAGCATCAGCTGGGGCAACCTGTACCCGCGTATGGTCACCTGGGCCCTGTTCCGGCGCCTGGACGATGGCCGTCGCTTCTACTTCCTCAATACCCACCTGCCCTACCGCGACGAGGACGAACCGCGCCGGGTGAAGGGTGCCGAGCTCATCGGCAAGCGCCTGGAAGCACTGCCGGCCGACCTGCCGGTGGTGTTGACCGGTGACTTCAACAGCGAGCCAGGCGGTGACACCTACAAGGCGTTCACCCGCCTGCTGCAGGACACCCGTACCCAGGTGAAAACACCGCAGGGTCCGCGCCCGACCTTCCACGACTTCACCGGCAAGGCCACCGTGCAGCTGGACTGGGTGCTGGTGCGTGGCTTCCGTGCGCGCAGCTTCCTTACCGATGATCGTCGCATCGACGGCGTGCTGCCGTCGGATCATTTCCCGCTGGTGGTCGAGCTGGACTGGCCGAAGCCCTGAATTCCCGCGGCAGCCGTGGCTACGGCGGCGGCTGCCGCGACAACAGCCGGTACAACGCCTGGTGCTGGTTGCGCGCCTGGCAGATGCGGGCGCCGACGGCAAGGAACACGGCAACCCCGATCAGCCCGAGCCCCAGCATCGGATCGGGCAGTCGCAGGAAACCGATCGCAGCGGCCATCGTCGCCAGCACCAGCAGCACAACGACCGCCACCGAAAGGCCCGCACCGGGTGGCCCCGGGTCGCCAAACAACATGCGCTGGGTATCCCGCCTGTCATCGCTCATCATGTGTACTCCCTGGAATCTGCCCCACTAGTTACACGGCGGACACGGCTTCCGGCAGAGTCAGAAACGTCACGACTGTGACAACGTCCACAGCAGACGCCGCGCTACCCTGCCCCTGTTCCCGAACTGTGGAGAAAGGCATGGCACACCAGAGTCGCCTGGCCGGTTTCATCATCGATTGCGAGGGCATTCCCGCCGACGAAGGCGCCCGCTTCTGGGCCGCCGCGCTTGGCCTGCAGGCGCAGCCCGCCCGTGCCGAAGACGCCGCCGAGTACGCCGACCTGCTCGGTGCTCCGGCGGGCCTGGACGTTGAAGTCCAGCGCGTCGATCACCCGTCACGGGTGCATCTGGACATCGAGAGCGACGACATCGATGCCGAAGCCGACCGCCTGGAGAAGCTCGGCGCGCGACGGATAGGCTTCGTCAAGCGCTGGTGGGTGATGGAAGCACCAACCGGCCATCGCTTCTGCATCGTGCGCATGCGCGAGCGTGAGGTACCGGCCAACCACTGGCCCTGAAAGAACAAGGGGACGGAAGTCCCTGCTTCCGTCCCCTGCGGTTACTGCGCCTGCGCCACGCTTGGCGGCTGCGGTGATTGACCCCAACCACCCAGCGCCTTGTACACACCCACCACGCTGACGTTGACGTCGGCCTCGGCCGCCGCCAGCGCATCATCGGCTGCCAGCTGGGTCCGCTGCGCGTCCAGCAGGGTCAGGAAGTCCTCCGATCCCTCGCGATAGCGGATCTGCGCCAGCGATTCGGCACGCCGAGCCGCCTGCGCCTGCTCCACCACGATTGCCAACCGTGCCTGCTGCTTGGAATAGCGGGTCAGCGCGTTCTCGGTGTCCTCCAGGGCGAGCAGTACCGCCTGTTCGTACTGCGCGGCCACGCCTTCGGCTTCAGCCTTGCTGGCACGCAGGCGCGCACGCACGGTGCCGAAGTCGAACGCGGCCCAGCTCAGCGAGGGCGTCAGCGACCAGGCCTTGTTGCTGCCATTGACCAGGCCACTGGCATCGCCGCCGAGGAAGCCGACGAAACCGGACAGCGACAACCGCGGGAACAGGTCCGCTGTGGCCACGCCCACGCGTGCGGTCGCGGCAGCCAGGCGACGCTCGGCCATACGCACGTCTGCACGCTGGCGCAGCAGTTCGCGGGTATCACCCAGCGGCAAGGCCTTGGCGAACGCCGGGACTTCCTGCGGCGCCAGCATCGCCGTCAGCACTTCCGGGCGCTGGCCCAGCAGCACGGCCAGCCGGTTGCGCGACTGCGTCTCGGCTACTTCCAGCAGCGGGATATCGGCCTCGATCGCCTTCAGGCGGGCGCGGCTGCTCTGCACGTCCAGTTCGCTGCCGGCCCCAAGTTCCCAGCGTGCTTCGGTCAGCTTCTGCGTATCGCGCAGGTTCTCCAACGTGTGCTGGGCCACTGCGATGCGCTTCTGGGTGCCACGCAGTTCGAAGTAGTTGCGCGCCACTTCAGCAGCAACCAGCACCTGCGCGTCGGCCAGGTTGGCCTGCTCGGCGTCCAGGTCGGCGCGCGCGGCTTCTGCAGCACGGCGCTTGCGGCCGAACAGATCCAGCTCCCAGCCGGCGTCGAAGCCGAGCTGGTAGCTTTCACTGAACACCCGCTGCCCACCCAGCTGCGGATCGGGTTGCTTGCGGCGGTCGTAACTGCCGCCTGCGGTGATGTGCGGGGCCTGGTCGAAACGGCTTTCGACGAACACAGCACGGGCCTGGCTGACGCGGGCCACGGCCACGCGCAGGTCCAGGTTGTCCGACAGTGCGCCGTGCACCAGCTCTTCCAGCACCGGATCGTCGAACTGCGCCCACCAGCTGGCCACCGGCGAGACGGAACTGAAGACCGGCTGCTGCGCGCTCTTCAGCACCACCGGCTCCTGTACCGGGGCCTTGTAGTTCGGGCCGACGCTGACACAGCCTGCCAGCACCAGGCTGGAGACGGCCATCGCCAACGTGCGGATCACCATGGCAGCACCTCGCCCAGGTAGGTGAAGCTGCCGCTGGCACCGGACTCACCGATCAGCGCCATTTCCACGCTGGAACGCGCGCCTTCGCTGATTTCGATCTCGCCATTGCCGCCGTTCATGTCGGTCTTTACGTAACCCGGATGCACGGTGTTGACCTTGATCGGCGTGTTGCGCAGCTCATAGGCCAGGCTCAGGGTCCAGCTGTTCACTGCGGCCTTGGACGCGTTATAGGCCGGGATCTTGAAATCGTAGATGCCCGAGGTCGGGTCGGCATGCAGGGTCTGCGAACCGAGCATGCTGGACACATTGACGATGCGCCCGGACTTGGCCTGCCTGATCAGCGGCAGGAAGGCCTGGGTGACTGCCACCAGCGCATAGACGTTGGTGTCGAAGGTGCGCTTCCAGGTCTCGAGCGATTGCTCCGACGGCGCCTGCGCGGGATTCTCGATCATGATGCCGGCATTGTTGACCAGGATGTCGAGGCGGCCATGGCGCTGGCGCACCTGCTCGACTGCCTCGGCGATGCTGGCCGCGTCGGTCACGTCCAGCTGCAGGGCTTCCACCGGCAGGCCCTCGGCCTGCAGCTTCAGGGCCAGCTCCACCGCCGTTTCGCGCTTGCGACCGGCCAGCAGCGTGTGCACGCCCGCCTGGGCCAGCTGGCGCACGGTTTCCAGGCCGATGCCACGGGTAGCGCCAGTGACCAGCGCGATCTTGTTCTGATGGGTGTTCATGGATTCATGCCTCGTGAGGGAAAAGCCGCCGCCGGCCGGTAGCCGGCGGCGGCGGGGTTCCATGTCAGTGATGGATGGTCGGTTCGCCATGCTGCACCAGCTGGCCGCCACCGTTGCGGGTAACCAGCTTGCGCAGTGCCACGTAGAACACCGGGGTGAGGAACAGGCCGAACAGGGTCACGCCCAGCATGCCGGCGAACACGGTGATACCGGTCACCGAGCGCACCTCGGCGCCTGCGCCGTGCGACAGCACCAGCGGCACGGTGCCGGCGATGAACGCGATGGAGGTCATCACGATCGGGCGCAGACGCAGGCGGCAGGCTTCCAGCGCGGCTTCAACGATGCCCTTGCCGCCCATCTCCAGCTCTCTGGCGAATTCGACGATCAGGATTGCGTTCTTGCACGCCAGGCCCATCAGCACCACCAGGCCGACCTGCACGAACACGTTGTTGTCACCACCGGTCAGCCAGACGCCGAACAGCGCCGACAGCAGGGTCATGGGCACGATCAGGATCACCGCCAGCGGCAGCGACCAGCTCTCGTACAGCGCGGCCAGCACCAGGAAGGCCAGCATGATCGCCACCGGGAACACGATGAAGGCGGCCTTGCCCTGGGTTGCCTGCTGGTAGCTCAGGTCGGTCCATTCGGTGGTCATGCCGACCGGCAGTACCTTGCCGGCGATCTCGGTCAGCTTGGTCATCGCCTCGGCCGAGGACAGCAGGCGCGGGTCGGCCTCGCCGGCCAGGTCCGCTGCCGGGTAGCCATTGAAGCGCAGCACCGGATCCGGGCCGAAGGTCTGCTTGATGGTGACCATCGAACCGATCGGCACCATCTCGCCACGATCGTTGCGGGTGCGCAGCTTGCCGATGTCCTCGACCGTCTCGCGGAACGGACCGTCGGCCTGGGCGATCACCTGCCAGGTACGGCCGAACTGGTTGAAGTCGTTGACGTAGGCCGAACCCAGGTAGGTCTGCAACGTGTCGAACAACTCAGTGAGCTGCACGCCCTGTGCCTTGGCCTTGACGCGGTCCACCTCGGCATCCAGCTGCGGCACATTGGCCTGGTAGCTGGAAATCGGGAAGGCCATGCCCGGGGTCTGCGCAACGGTGCCCTGCATCGCCTGCACGGCATTCTGCAGTGCGCCGTAGCCCAGGTTGCCGCGGTCCTCGATGAACATCTGGTAGCCGTTGCCGTTACCCAGGCCGAGGATCGGCGGCGGCATCATCGCGAACGCGAAGCCCTCCTGCAGGCCAGCGATCTTCTGGTTGATCTCGGCGTTGATCTGCGCGGCAGTGCGGCCATGGCGCTCGGCGAACGGCTTGAGCGGAATGAACGCCACACCGGTGTTGGGCGTGTTGGTGAACTGCAGTGCATTCAAACCCGGGAACGAGATGGTATGGGCCACGCCATCGGTTTCCTGGGCGATCTTGGCCACCTTGCGCAGCATTTCATCGGTGCGTGCGATCGACGAACCTTCCGGCAGTTTCACGCCGGCAATCAGGTACAGCTTGTCCTGGGTCGGGATGAAGCCCGGCGGCACCAGCTTGAAGATCACGCCGGTACCGACCAGCAGGATCGCGTAGACCACGAACACCGCACCACGACGGCCGAGGATGCGGGCCACGCCACGTTCGTACTTCTCCGAGCTGGACTTGAAGAAGCGGTTGAACGGACGGAACACCCAGCCGAACAGGCGGTCGATCAGGCGGCTCGGGCCGTCCTTCGGCGCACCATGGGCCTTCAGCAGGCGCGCGGCCAGGGCCGGCGACAGGGTCAGCGAGTTGATCGCCGAGATCACCGTGGAGATGGCGATGGTGACGGCGAACTGCTTGTAGAACTGGCCGGTGACACCGGACAGGAACGCCATCGGCACGAACACGGCGCACAGCACCAGCGCGATCGCCACGATCGGGCCGGACACTTCGCGCATGGCCTGGTGTGCCGCCGCAGTGGGCGACAGGCCTTCCTCGATGTTGCGCTCGACGTTCTCCACCACCACGATCGCATCGTCGACCACGATGCCGATCGCCAGCACCAGGCCGAACAGGCTCAGCGTGTTGATCGAGAAACCCAGCAGGTACAGCGCGGCAAAGGTACCCACCACCGACACCGGCACCGCGATCAACGGAATGATCGACGCACGCCAGGTCTGCAGGAACAGGATCACCACCAGCACCACCAGGGCGATCGCTTCCAGCAGCGTGGAGACCACGGCCTTGATCGAGTCGCGCACGAAGATGGTGGTGTCATACACCGCTTCGTACTTCACATCGGCCGGCATGGTCTTCTGCATCTCGTCCATTGTCGAGATGACCTGGTCGCGGATTTCCAGCGCGTTGGCACCCGGCGACTGGAAGATGCCGATACCCACCGCGTTCTTGCCGTCCAGCTGCGAGCGCAGGGTGTAGTCGCCCGCGCCCAGTTCCAGGCGGGCCACGTCGGACAGGCGCACGATCTCGCCATCCGTGCCGCTCTTGAGCACGATGTCACCGAATTCCTTTTCGGTCTTCAGCCGGCCCTGGGCATTGATGAGGGTCAGGAACTTGCTGTCCGGCAGCGGTTCGGCGCCGAGCTGGCCGGCCGACACCTGCACGTTCTGCTCGCGCATGGCGCGCACCACGTCGCTGGCGGTCAGGCCGCGCGAAGCCACCTTGTCCGGGTCCAGCCAGGCACGCATGGCGTAGTCGCCGCCACCGAAGATCTGCGCGTCACCCACGCCCGGAATACGCGCCAGCGCATCCTTGACGTGCAGGCGCGCGTAGTTGCGCAGGTACAGAGTGTCGTACTTGCCTTGCGGCGAGGTCAGGTGCACCACCATCAGGAAGGTGGGCGACTGCTTCTGCGTGGTCACGCCCTGCCGGCGCACGTCCTCGGGCAGGCGTGCCTGTGCCTGCGCCACGCGGTTCTGCACCTTCACCGCCGCCGCGTCCGGGTCGGTGCCCGGGCGGAAGGTGACGGTCATCTGCAGCACGCCGTCCGAGCCGGCAACCGACTTCAGGTACATCATGCCTTCGACGCCGTTGATCGCCTCTTCGAGCGGGGTAGCAACGGTCTCGGCAATGACCTTGGGGTTGGCGCCCGGATAGACCGTGCGCACGACCACCGACGGCGGCACCACTTCGGGGTACTCGCTGATCGGCAGGATTGGAATCGTGATCAGGCCTGCGGCGAAGATCACGATCGACAGCACCGCCGCGAAGATCGGCCTGTCGATGAAGAAGCGGGAAAAGTCCATGGAGGAATTCCTGGGAAAGGCATTCGGCGGGCAACAGCCGCCCCGCCCCTCGCCAATATGACGAAGGCAGGGAAGGCTGCCGCTGGCGCCGGCAGCTAAGCGGGGACGCGGATCAGGAGCGGGCGGATCAGTGGTTCAGCGCAGCGGTGGCATCGCGGCCCGGTGCGGGCTTTGCGGCCGGTGGCTGCATGGCCACCGCCTTGGCCTGCACCGGCATGCCCGGCATGAAGACCTTCTGCACACCGTCGATGATGACCTTGTCACCTGCGGCCAGGCCATGCTCGACAATGCGCAGGCCGTCGGCGGTACGACCGAGCTGGATGTCGCGGCGCTGGGCCTTGCCATCCTTGTCGACCACATAGACGTACTTGCGGTCCTGGTCGGTCAGCACGGCCTTGTCGTCGATCAGCAGGGCCTGGAACTGGCCGCTGCCAAGCAGCTGCACGCGGGCGAACAGGCCCGGTGTGAACTGGCGGTCGGCGTTGTCCAGCAGCGCACGGACGCGGATGGTACCGGTGCTGCGCGCCACCTGGTTGTCGAGGAAATCGACCTTGCCCGAGTGCGGATAGCCCTCTTCCCCCGACAGGCCGACCTTCACCGGCAGCTCGCTGTCCCGCTCGCTCGGGCGCTCGCCCTTGCGCGCCATCTGGGCGTAGCGCAGGAAAGTGCTCTCGTCGGCATCGAAGTAGACGAACACCGTGTCCAGCGAGACCAGCGTGGTCAGCACGCTGGCGCTGTCGCCAGCAGTGACCAGGTTGCCGGCGGTGACCATCGCGCGGCCGGCACGGCCGTCAATCGGCGCGCGCACCTTGGTGAATTCCAGGTTGAGCCGGGCTGCATCCAGGGCCGCCTGCGCGGCCTGCACGGCAGCCCCCGCCTGGTCGGCAGCCGCGCGACGCTGCTCGGCGGTCTCGGTGGAGATCGCCTGCTGCTCGGACAGCCGCTTGGCACGCTCTGACTCGCTGCGGGCCAGGCTGGCCTGGGTGCGGGCACGGGCCAGCTCGGCGGCTGCGCGGTCGTACTCGGCCTGGTAGCTGCGGGCGTCGATGGTGAAGAGCACATCGCCCTTCTTCACTTCCTGGCCTTCGACGTAGTTGACCTTGTCGATGTAGCCGGACACGCGCGGGCGCAGTTCAACGCTCTGTACCGCTTCGACGCGGCCGCTGAACTCGTCCCACTGGCTGACCTGCTTGACCAGCACCGGCGCGGCGCTGACCTGCGGCGGCGGCGGTGCACCGGCCTCTTCGGCATGGCCGCCGCTGCAGGCCGCCAGCACGGCCGCTGCGAGGATCGACACGCCAACCATCGCAATGCGATGGCCGAAACGATGTGGGGTGGTATTGGGGGAAGTCATGGCATGCATCCGTACGGAGGGGTGGTACAGCAATATGGGAACGTGTTGCAAAAATCGGCGGCGCATACTGCGACCTCAACCTTGGTCGAGGTCAAGCGACGCCTGCGGTATCGCGCCACAAAGGGGGAACTTCCAGGTGCAGCAGGCCGCGTGGCAGTTCGGCATCGCTGCTGTCGCAGCGGACGATGGCGCGGTTGTCCCGGCAACCATCGAGCAGCGAGACCACGCGGCGGCCGACCAGCAGCGAGCTGGGCCACTCGATGCAGGCGTTGGCCGCGTTGGCCGGGGTACACACCGGGCTGCAGACTTCCAGCATCTGCGCGCGCACGCCCAGCGCCTGCGCTTCCTGATGCACCACCTGCGCGTACATGCGCAGCGCGGCGGTAGTGATCGAGGTCTCGCCGTAGCCCGCCCAAGGCTTGGCGCTGGCCGGGCTGCCGATCATCACATAGCGCCGCGCATGCACGTTGTCCTGCAACAACGGCAGCAGGTGGCGCACCGCATGCACATGCGGCATCAGGTCGGCCTGCATGGCCCCGAGCAGCTCCTCGCCGTTGCGGTCGATCACCCGGCCGCGACGGTAGGGCCCGCCCATGGCCGCGATCACCGCGGCCAATGGACGCGGGCGCTGCCCGATGCGTTCGGCCAGGGCGCGTGCCGAGCCGTCATCGCTGAGTGAACCCAGCAGCGTCTCCAGGCCCGGCTCATCGGCGAACTGCTCATGCAGCGCAGCCAGCCGGCCCGGATCGCGACCAACCACCAGCACCGGACTGCCGGCTTCCAGCAAGGCGCCGACCACGCCCTGGCCCACGGCACCGGTACCACCAAGGACCAGAACTTCGGGCGTCAGTATCCCATTCACGGGACATTTCCTCCCAAATCCGGGATAGTCCCGATCCGGCGCAGCCGGTCACCCTTGTGGGGGGCCAAGCGGATGGCGCCGCCACGCTGCTGACGCATGGGCGCGGTAAACTCACGAAAGTCCTTGTGTACCAAGGAACTCGGACGGGCTTCGACGGTCATCGCCAGGTCCAGGGTGCTCTGGCCGGCGTTCCGGAGTCGGGCAAGAATGTTGCGCAGGCTCATGGCGGACGGGCTCCAATTAACGAATGGCGCCACGATAGACCTCAAACCTTTACTTGATTAGTCCTGATTAAGGGGAATAATCATCCCGCTCCCGGTCCAATCGTTCTGTCACGATTGTCCCATCCCCGACGTCCAGGATCCCGACCATGTCCCACGATCTCAACGAGACGCTGATCTTCGTCAAAGTGGTCGAGCAAGGCAGCTTCATTGCCGCTGCCAAATCGCTCGGCCTGCCCAAGACCACGGTCAGCCGCAAAGTGCAGGAGCTGGAAACGCGCCTGGGCGCGCGCCTGCTGCACCGGACCACGCGCCGCCTCGGCCTGACCGAAGCTGGTTCGATCTACCACGAACATTGCCAGCGCATCGCACGCGAGCTTGAAGAGGCCGAAAGCGCGGTGAGCCAGCTGCAGTCCGGCCCGCGCGGCTGGCTGCGCTTCACCGTGCCCTATTCGATCGGCATCACCTGGATCGCCCCGCTGCTGGGCCAGTTCCATGCGCAGTACCCGGAGATCCGCCTGGACATGCACATGGGCAACGAAAAGCTGGACCTGATCGCCGGTGAAGCGGACCTGGCGCTGCGCGTGGGTGCCCTGCCCGATTCCAATCTGGTCGCGCGCAAGCTGGGCAGCCTGCGGACGCAGGTGTTCGCCAGCCCGGCCTACATCGAGCGCTACGGCGAGCCGCTGCATCCGGAAGAACTGCAGTTCCATCGCATCCTTGCGATGCGCAAGCCGTACCACACCGGCAACTCGCCGCGCTTCACCTGGCAGCTGGGCGAGAACGGTGGGGAACTGCGCGACTTCCCGGTTACCCCGCTGATGACCGCCAACGACATGTCTGCGTTGAATGGTGCATTGGTCTGTGGCGAAGGCCTGCTGCTGACCGGCGACGTGATGGCCAAGCCGTTCGTTGAATCGGGCATGGTGCGCCGCGTGCTGGCTGGCTGGACCGGCCCGGAAGTGGACTTCAACGCCGTGTTCGCCGGCGGCCGCCTGGTCTCGCCAAAGGTGCGTGCGTTTGTCGACTTCCTGGTCGAGAAGCTCAACTTCGACGCCAATTACATGCTGGCGCAGTGCCCGGGTGCGAAGCTGGCGCAGCAGCAGAAGGAAAAGGAAGACGCCGCTCTGGAAAGCAGCGGCAAGCGGATCCTGGAGAAGGTGGCCGCTTCGGCGGCGTAGCCGGGGGTATCCACGCATGGCGTGGCTCTACCCGGGCGCGCGATGCCGGTTTCTGTAGAGTCGAGCCACGCTCGACTGCCTCTGGTGAGTCGAGCACGGCTAGACTCCGCATACGCCATCGGTGTGCCGAGCAACGCTCGGCACCCACAAAAATGCCGCCTGCAAGGGCGGCATTTTCGCTCCGGCCGATGGCCGGACCGGCTCAAGCAATAACGCTACGCGTTACTGCTTGAGCGGAATCACCCGAATCTCGACGCGGCGGTTCTTGGCACGGCCGGCGTCGGTGCTGTTGTCGGCAATCGGATACGCCTTGCCGGCGCCCAGCGTTTCGATACGTACGCTCTGCACGCCCTGGCCGATCAGGTACTGGGCGACCGAGTCGGCGCGTTCCTTCGACAGTCGGTTGTTCACAGCGTCGCTGCCGATGCTGTCGGTGTGGCCGACCACTTCGATCATGGTCTGGTTGTACTCACGCAGCGTACCGGCGACGCCGTTGAGCGAGCCGTAGAACTGCGGCTTCAGGGTGGCCTTGCCGAAGTCGAAGGTGATGCCGTCCGGCAGGTTCAGCATGATGTTGTCGCCCTGGCGCTGCACATCGATGCCGGTGTTGGCGGTGCGCTCGCGCAGCGCGCGTTCCTGGCGATCCTGGTACTGGCCGACCGCGGCGCCGCTGAGCGCACCGATACCGGCACCGATCAATGCGTGCTGACGGCGCTCGGTGGCGCTGTCGCCGGTCAACAGGCCGGCAGCCACGCCGATGGCGGTACCGATCAGCGCGTTACGACCAGTGCGGTTCTGCTGCTCGGTCGGATTGCCGTACTGGTCACTCTGCACGTAGGAGCCGCCGGTGGCGCAGGCCGACAGGACGGCCGCACTCATCAGGGCCAGTGCGACGTTGCGGGTGGTGTTGCGGATCATGAGGTTCTCCTTGGTTTCCGGACGGGCCGGCGGCTTGCGGGCGCAGAGAGAATAAACAGCCCGATGCGACGTCGGGATGATGATCCGGTGCGCCGACAGGGCCGCGTTCAGCTAACTGACCGGATCGCTCGGGTCACCCTTTACCCCGCCCCCGACTGGCGGTATGCCGCCAATGCGGCGTCGCGGCCCGCGGCCAGGTCCACCAGCGGCGTACGCGGATAGCCCGGGGCATGCGCCGCCAGCAGCAGCGGATGCTGCCACGGCGCAAACCGGGCCTTCACCGGCAGCGCGGCCAGTTCGGGCACCCAGCGGCTGATGTACCGTGCCTGCGGATCGAATTTCTCGGCCTGAGTCACGGGGTTGAACACCCGGAAGTACGGAGCGGCATCGGCGCCAGTCCCCGCCACCCATTGCCAGCCCATGGTGTTATTGGCCAGGTCGGCGTCGACCAGGGTGTCCCAGAACCAGCGCGCGCCATGCAGCCAGTGCGCGCGCAGGTGCTTGCACAGGTAGCTGGCCACGATCATCCGCACCCGGTTGTGCATGTAGCCGGTGTGCCACAGCTCGCGCAGGCCGGCATCGACGATCGGCACGCCGGTATTGCCGCGCTGCCAGTCGTGCAGCTGCGTGGCACTCGGAGTGGCCCACGGGAAACGGTCGAAGCGCGGGTTGAGGTTGTCGGTCGGCGTCTTCGGGAAGTGATGCAGCAGGTGGTAGGCGAAGTCACGCCAGCCCAGCTGGCGCAGGTAGCCGTCGATGTCGGCATCGGTGGCCGCACTGCGCAGCCCTTCCAGGGCTTGCGCGATGCGCCACGGCGCGATCTCGCCGAAGTGCAGATGGGGCGACAACCGCGAGGTCCCGACACGGTCCGGCAGGTCACGCTGCTCGCGATACCCGCGAAGGGCACCGTCTTCAAAGACGGACAGTGCTTCCAGCGCACCGGCTTCACCCGGCTGCCAGTGCTCCCAGAAGCCGGTATCCCAGTCCAGCGTCGGTGCCAGCTGGAGATCATCCAATGCCAGGCTGTCGACCGCGTGCGGCGCCAGTGCTTCCGGTGCAGCCTGCAGTGCCGGCAGGCGCCAGTGACTGAGTACATTGCGCCAGTACGGCGTAAATACCTTGTACGGCTGGCCCTGCTGGGTGGCAATGTCCCAGGGTTCGAACAACAGGCTGCCATTGCAGCTCTGCGCATCGATGCCCTGCTCGCGCAGCGTGCGCTTGATGGCCGCGTCGCGGGGCTGGGTGGCCGGTTCGTACTTGCGGTTCCAGTACACCGCCTCGGCGCCCGCCTGCTCGATCAGCAACTGCAGGGCCGGCAGGCTATCGCCGCTGCGCAGCACCAGCGAGGAACCCCGCGCGCGCAGGTCCGCATCCAGCGCGGCCAGTGAACGGTGGCGCCAGGCATCGGAGGCCGCACCGGGCACCCATTCGCCTTCCTCGTGCGGCGCGTGGATGTAGACCGGCACCACATCGTGACCTGCATCCAGCGCGGCCTGCAGGGCCGGATTGTCCTGCAGCCGCAGATCACGGCGGAACCATACCAACGCTACCGACACAGGCACTGCCTTCGTTGTGGAAGGCACACATGATAGCCAGCGGTGGTGAAGGCGATGCGCGCAGACGCTGTCTGCTAGGCTGCACGGCCGCTACCCGTTGGACTCTGACATGGAAGATCTGCACGCCTCATTCGCCCGCTTCGGGCTGCTGCATGCCCAGCACGAGCGTGACTGGCAGGGCCCGTTCCCGCTGCCCCCCGTACTGGCACGTTTTTACGCGCAGGTGGGGCCGCAGGGCGAAGAGATCAATGCCAGGGTTGGCCGCGCCGGCATCACCGTTCCCGGCCTTGATGTCTGGATACCGCCACTGCAACGCCTGTGGAGCCAGCAGGCCGGCTATCGTTGGCACGGCGTCAGCGGCGAACGGATCAACGACTGGCCATCGAACTGGCTGGTGATTGCCGATCGCAGCGCCGATCCGTTCATCCTCGACCTGGACGATGGCCGTGTACTGTTCAGCCATCACGGTGCCGGCCTGCTGGATGCCGGCGAGATCACCGCCGATGTGCCGACCCTGATGGCGGCTCTGGCTGCAGCGGGCACGGTATACCTCGATGCCGGCGATGACCTCTACAACGACGATGACGATGGCGGTATCCGCCCTGAACACCAGGAGGCAGCCGTACAGGCGGTGGCCCGGGTACTGGGCGACCGCCTGCAGGCCGAATCGTTCATCGAGACATTGCTGGACTGAATCCACGCATGGCGTGGATCTACTTTTCGAAGCGCTTCATCGCTTCGCTGATCAGCGCCCGCGCCTCGGCGGCGTTGCCCCAACCGTTGAGCTGCACCGGGTTGCGCCCGGCCGGCAGGTCCTTGTAGACCCGGAAGAAGGCCTCGATGCGCTGGCGCTCGACCTCCGGCAGATCCTTCAGATCGCGGATCGTGGCGTAGGTCGGGTCGACCTTGTCGGTCGGTACGCCGATGATCTTTTCGTCGTGCTCGCCGCCATCGATCATCTTCAGGTAACCGATCGGCCGGAAGCGCACGATCACGCCCGGATGCAGGGGTTCACGGGTCAGCACCAGCGCGTCCAGCGGATCGTTGTCGCCAGCCAGCGTGCGCGGCATCGAACCGTAGTTGGCCGGATAGGCGACCGGCATCGACTGGAAGCGATCCACATGCACCAGGCCGTCTTCCTTGATCTCGTACTTGGTGAAGCTGCCGGCAGGAATCTCCACCGCCAGGTGAACTTCATCCGGGGCCTGCTTCGGCTGGTCGGCCAGGAACGGGTGCAGCACGGTATCGGCAGCGGTCACTGCACTGGCCAGCAACAGCAGTGCCGCACCGATGGCAGCGAGAGGAACGATACGGCGGTGTGTGGTCATCGGCATCTCCTCATTCCCAGCAGCGGTCGGTACGACCCTTGGCCGTCTGTGCGCGCGGGCAGTCGCGTGGCGTAATGCGGCCTTCGGTCAGCTCCGTGCGCTGCTTGCCCCCCTTGGCATCGCGGCGCAACTCGAAGGCATCGTAGAGACGACCGGTCACGGTACGCGCCTCATAGCGCAGGCGCTGCGGATCGATGTTCAACACCTGGAACAGCTGGGTGTCCTCGGCCACCGGATCCATCGTCTTTCGTGCCTCGTCGGAGAGACGGTACTGCTTGGGCCCGGCCACGGTCACCACGTACTGCGGGGTTGCGGCCTGCCCTTCGCCACGGCGGCCGTAGGTGTGATCGTGGCCCTGCAACACCAGGTCAACATTGTGGCGGCGCACCACCGGCAGCAGCACGTCACGCAATGCGGCGTTCTCGCGGCCTTCGCGCGGCGAATAGAACGGCTGGTGCAGCAGCACGATGGTCCACGGCTGGGGATTTCCGGTCAGCACCTTGTCCAGCCATTGTGCCTGTGCCGTGGCGGTGCCCAGGTCGAGTGCTGACGTGCCATCGACCACGGCCACGCGCACGCTCTGCGCGTCGAACCAATAGCTGGTCTGCTGTGCAGCGGTGGCACCATTTCCCGGCAGTGCGAACGTCAGCGGCCAGTGCCTGCCCAGCACGCGGCGTTCCTGCGGAGTGTCCTCGAACTCCTCGAAATACTCGTGGTTGCCGATCGCCGGCGCCACCAGGGTCTCCTGCGCCAGCCAACTGGTCGCAGCGAACCACTCACCCCACTCGCTGTCATCGGCACCATCACCTCCACTGACCAGATCGCCAGCGAACAGGCTCATGCGCGCCTCGGGTGCGGCCTTCTGCGCGGCGCGCACCACCCGGCTGACGTGGCTGACGTTCTTGTTCTGGGTGTCGCCAAAGTACAGCAGGGTCAGCGGCTGGTCGGCGGCGGCCAGCGTACGCAGCTGGTTCCAGGCGCTCCAGCTGCCGTTGCCCTGCACGCGGTAGACGTACAGGGTATCCGGCTGCAGGCCATCGATATCTGCTCGATGGTGGTGTGACAGCCCGTTCTCGGTCTGCAGCGCGCGGGTCGTCGCGTGTATCTGGCGGATGCCCTCGATGGCGGGCGAATCCCAGGCGGGGGCAATCTCCAGCAGCGGTGCCTGCACGCTGCCGTCGGTACGCCAGGCCACGGCGAACCCATGGCTGGGATCGGCCGACGGGGAGGCGACGATGCGGTCAGGTACCGTCGTCGCCGCGTAGTGGCGGCTGCCCGCCGGCACCTGGGTATTGGCTTCGGCTGCTGCGAACGACAGCGACGGGAGGGCCAGCAGCAGGCCCAGTGCCAACGTAGGCATCACGCAGTGCCGGCTCATGCACCACACTCCAGGGGTAGCGCCAGCTGCTTGGCGATGCTCTCCCAGTCGAAGGCCACCACGCCCTGGTCGTCGTGCACGGCGTACAGCGCACCATGCGGGAAGCGCGCGCTGGGCTGCTGCATCATCCAGATGCCATCGGTGTTGGCCACGGTATTGCCCTGGAACGCGCCGACCGGTTTCAGCGTGTGCCGGTCGAACAGGTGGAACACGCTGCGCTGCTTGCCCTGTTCGGTGGTGATCCACCAGCCGTCCTTGCCACAGGTGCGCAGGGTCACGCCTTCGGCCTGTGCCTTGAACACGTCGCGGCCGAAGGTGGTGCCGGTGAAGCGGCCCGCCAGGGTGTAGACCTTGAACTCGCTGGCGTAGCTCTCGTCCTCTTCGGCGATCAGCAGGCGGTCGTTCTCGGGATCGCCCCAGATCGACTCGACCACGCGCAGCGCACCGGCCTCGGTGGTGTCACCGATACTGGCGACAAGCTTCGCGTCGACCTTCGCGCCATTGCGGGACACGTGGTACTGGCGCACGCGCTTGTCCAGCTCGGCCAGCGGCGGCAGGATGTCACGCCCCTGCGCATCCTCGCCGTTGTCCCAGGAGTCGGTGACGTAGACGCTGTAGCCATCGGCACGGCGGTCGACCCACAGCCCGTACGGCTTGCGCAGGTCGTCGGCAGCGAACGTCGCCAGCGGCGTGAAGTCCGGCAGGCTCAGCACCTGCACACGGTGATTGTCGCGCTCCACGATCCACAGCAGGTCGTCGATCACCGCGATACCGTTTGGGCGGTCGAACTGCCCCGGTGCGGTGCCGCTGCTGCCGACGTCACGCAGGTGCTGCCCGGTGCTGCCGTCGTAAACCACCAGCTTGTCGGTGGCCTTGGCGGTGGCGATCAGCCACAGTACGCCGTCCGGCGCGCGCCAGGCCGCCGGCGAGTCGATGTTGTCGGCCGGGGTCATCGGTGACAGGAACGCTTCGGCGATGGTGGCAACCTTGCGCTCGCCCCCGGCGGCCGGCGCGGCTACTCCCGCAACCGGATCGGTGCCGGTGGCCGGCGTGCAGCCGGCGACCAGCGCGGCTGCCAGCGCGGCGGCCAGGACGGTGAAGCCACGCCCCCTCACAGCGCCACCTTCAGGCCCAGCGCATAGGTGCGGCCGTACTCTTCCATCTGCAGGGTGCGCGAACGGGTGCCCTGGTAAAGCTCCAATGGCTTGTCCAGCAGGTTCTGCGCTTCGAAGTACACGCTCACGCGCGCGGTGAATTTGTAGTCAAGCGAGAAATCGAGCTGGGTGTTGGGTGCCACGTAGATGTCGAACGCGCGGCCCTTGCCGATGCTGTCCAGATACTCGCTGCGGTACACGGCCGCCAGGCGCGTGCTTACACCATACTTTTCATAGCCGATGTGTGCGCTGTAGACATGCTTGGAAGCGCGCGGCAGCGTGAAGTCCTCGCCCGCACGGTCCTTGATGCCGGCATCGAACTCGGTATCCAGCCAGGTGCCACTGGCGCCGACCAGCAGGCCATCCAGGCCCTCCGGCAGGAAGGCCAGCTGCTGCTGCCAATTGAATTCGGCACCACGCACGGTGGCCTTGCGGCCATTGATCGGTTGGGTCACGTCGTATCCGCCGTAGGCCGGATCATTGGTGCGCACGGTCTCCACGATGTAACCGTCGATCGATTTATGGAACAGGCCCAGCGAAACGATGCCACTGCTGCCGATGTACTTCTCCACCGAGAGGTCGATGTTCTTCGACTCGTACGGATCCAGGTCCGGGTTACCCAGGCGCACTTCCTCGTCACCACGGCTGTAACCCACGCGCGGCGAGACGTCGCCGAAGGACGGGCGCGATACGGTCTTGTTGGCCGAGGCGCGCAGCACCCAGTCATCAGCCGCGTCATAGCGCAGGTGCAGGCCCGGCAGCACGTTGGTGTAGCTGCTGTTGGCCACGCGCGGGGTGACGGTGAAGCTGCGGCCGTTGGCAGCGACGTCCACCTGGTTGCCGATCGCCTTGAACTGCGTGTTTTCCACGCGAATACCGCCGATGATGCGCAGTGCGCCCACGTCCCAGGTACCCATGGCATAGCTGGCGAAGATGTCCTCGCTTGCCACGTAATCCTCTTCCAGCGACGTCATCGCATTGCCACCGGCGTCCTGCGGGCGTGCGCTGTACTGGCCGCCGTTGGCCGCCCAATAGGCACGCATCGCGGGCGAATCCATGCCGTCACCGATATCGCCGTGGCGGTGTTCCGGCGAGGTGGTGGTCCAGCTCGACAGCGCCACCTTCGGGCCGACACGCAGTTCGCGCTCGTCCACATTCACGTCGCGGTCGCGCCAGCGGCCCAGCAGGCCGAACTTGATGCTGCTGCTGCCGCCGTCGAAGCGCACGTTGACCTGCGCGCTGTGTTCCTTGTCATTCACCTGCTTCGGCGAGATCACGAAACGATCGAACGCGTAGTTGGCATTGTCCAGCCACTGCGGATTGTCGAAGCTGTAGCTGGGCAGGCGGCTGCGCTGGTCCAGCGTGCCGTTGAAGGCCTTTCCGTTGAGCTTGAAGCGCGCCTCCATCTCGTCATTTACCCGCTCTTCGGTACGGGTGTAGCCGATCCGGTAATCGACCACGGCATTGGTCAACTTGTTCTCGCCGCCCAGGCTGGCCGCGAAGGTGTTTTCCTTCTTGGTGCGATAGCGCATGCGCTTGTCGATGGAATCCTTCGGCATGCCGTCCAGGCGGTACTGGTCGGTGCCGGTCTTGACCATCTTCCCGTCATCGAAGTTGAAGATCACGCGCTGACGGGTCTCCGCATCATCGAACTGACTGTACAGCGTGCGCAGGTAGTACTTGCTGTTTTCGTTCGGCCGCCAGTCGAGGTTGAGGTTGGCGCCGATGCGCTTGCGCTCGATCTCGTACTTGCGGTGCTGCAGGTTGATCGCGGTGACGTCGCTAGGTGCGGCGTCATCCTCGCCGTCGTACTCCACTTCGGTGTTGTCCGACTCGAACTTCCGCTTCTGGTAGTTCACGCCCAGGGCCACGCCGAAGGTGTCGTTGAACACTTCGCTGTAGTTGAAGGCGGCCTTGGGGCTGGTCTCGCCGGACAACTGCTGGTGGCTGCCTTCGATCTTGCCACGCAGGCTGCGACCGTCGCGGTCAAAGGCCGAGGCCGATTCCACCAGCACTGCGCCACCGATGGCGTCGCCGGGCATGTCCGGGGTCGGCGACTTGACCACGCGCAGGCGCTCGGTGGAGTCGGACGGGATAACGTCCAGTGGCGCGGCGCGGCTGGAATCTTCCGGCGTGCCGACGGCGATGCCATCCACGCTGACGCTGTTGAGATTGGCATCCAGGCCGCGGATGACCACGAAGCGGCCCTCGCCCTGGTCGCGGGTCACGCTGATGCCCGGCAGGCGCTGCAGCGACTCGGCCACGTTCTTGTCCGGGTATTGGCCCAGTGCGTCGGAGGACACTGCATCCTCGATGGCGTCGCTGCTGCGCTTGAGGTCGACTGCGCGGATCTGCGACTCGAGCTGGGCGCGTACTTCGATGCGGTCCAGGTCGACCGCGTCGGCGGCCACGGCGCCGGTGGCGGCTACCGCCTGCTGCCCGGCCGCCTGCAGCGGTGCGGCGGCCCCCATTGCCAGGGTCAGGGTGATGGCAACGGCCAACGGAGTCTTGATATGCACTGGGAATCCCCATTCCTGTTAAGAATGGGTCTGCACGATATGTCCGCAAGGTTGCATGGCCATGACATGCACCTGCACATTTCCGGTCACGCCGCTCCGGGGCCGGTTTGGGATTCGACACGCCAATCCGGCAAAATGGCCTCCTCTCTCTCCTTTCCCCCTTCCCGACCATGAAGATCGTCGAAGTGCGCCACCCGCTGGTGCAGCACAAGATCGGCCTGATGCGCAATGCCGCGCTCAGCACCAAGGATTTCCGCGAACTGGCCAATGAGCTGGGTACCCTGCTGGCCTACGAGGCCACCGCCGACCTGGACACCGAGCCGCACACCCTGCCCGGCTGGGCCGGCCCGGTGACGGTTCAGCGCATTGCCGGCGCCAAGATCACCGTGGTGCCGATCCTGCGTGCCGGCCTGGGCATGCTCAGCGGCGTGCTGTCGCTGATCCCGGCCGCCCGTGTCAGCGTGGTGGGCCTGCAGCGCGATGAGGAAACCTTGCAGCCGGTGCCCTACTTCGAGCGCCTGACCGGCCGCCTGGAAGAGCGCGACGCACTGATCCTCGACCCGATGCTGGCCACCGGCGGCACGCTGATCGCCACCATCGACATGCTCAAGCGCGCCGGCGCCCGTCGCATCAAGGGCATCTTCCTGGTGGCCGCGCCGGAAGGCATCGAAGCAGTCAAGGCCGTGCATCCGGACGTGGAGATCTACACCGCGGCCATCGATGCCCAGCTCAACGACAAGGGCTACATCCTGCCGGGCCTGGGTGACGCCGGCGACCGCATCTTCGGAACCCGCGTCGGGTAATCCCGGTGAACGGGTCGGATCCCTCTCCGCAGGAGAGGGCTCTGACCCGCCAACCACTCGCGGGCGCGCTTCGCCGCGGCACGTGAACGCCCGTGGACGCGGGCGTGGCCGACGCGTGGTTCTTCACGTGGCCTTACCGGTCGGAAGCGAATGCTCCGCGCACCCGCCACCGCTTGGAGCATTCCGATGAAAGCCGCTTTCCTGCTGGCCGCCGTCCTGCTGGTTGGCCTGCCCCTCGCTGCCAACGCCACCACCCCGCAGCAGCAGCGCATGGCCGAATGTTCGGCCAAGAACAAGGGGCTGAAGGGTGATGCCTACAAGACCGCGCAGAGTTCCTGCCTCAGCGGCCACGCCGCCGAAACCAAGGCGGTCAATCCACAGCAGGAACGCATGCGCAAGTGCAATGCCGACGCGGGTGCGAAGAAGCTGGCAGGCGATGCGCGCAAGACCTTCATGAGCAGCTGCCTGAAGGCGTCGTAACGAGAGTGATGTAGAGCCGAGCCCACGCTCGGCTCTGCCGTTAACCCAGGGCGCGCGCCTTCAGCTCGCCCTGTTCGTGCAGGGTCACGAAACGTCCCTTGTCATCACGGCCCAGCTGCGCCAGCGCCACCTGCGGGTCGTGGGTGAAGAACAGCCGCACGTTGCGCGCCAGCTTGTCTTCAAGGAACTGCCGCTTCTCGTCGATCAGCAGCTCGGCGTTGCGGTCGTAGCCCATGGTGATCGGCACGTGTACCCATGAGCGCCCCGGGATCAGGTCGGCACAGAACACCACGCCACCGTGCGCATCTTCACCGGCATGCGGATGACCAACGATCTCGGCCAGCATCAGCCCCGGCGTATGCCCGTCGCTGTAGCTGAAGCGCACGCTGCGGCCAAGTGCCTTCGAGTACTCCCCCTCCACCACTTCCAGGCGGCCACTGGCCTGCAGCAGGCCGGGCAGCTCAGGAATGAAACTGGCCCGATCGCGCGGGTGTGGCTGCACGGCGCGCTGCCAGTGCTGCGCACCGACCACATAGGTTGCGTTGGGGAACAGCAGCTCGGGCTCGCGCCCTTCGCTCCATGCGGCAAGCAGACCACCGGCATGATCGAAATGCAGGTGGCTGAGCACCACCACGTCGATGTCCTCGTGCTCGAAACCTGCTTCGCGCAGTGAATCGATCAGCACGTGCTGGCTTTCCTGCACGCCGTAGCGCTCGCGCATGCGCGGATCGAAGAACGCCCCGATACCGGTTTCAAACAGCACGGTCTTGCCTTCCAGCGGACTGGCAAGCAGCGCACGGCAGGCCAGCTCGATGCGATTGAGCTCGTCCGGTGCCGCCCATTTTTCCCACA
Source organism: Stenotrophomonas sp. YJH_SMC_48-3 (assembly GCF_059369375.1). Taxonomy (NCBI): domain Bacteria; kingdom Pseudomonadati; phylum Pseudomonadota; class Gammaproteobacteria; order Lysobacterales; family Lysobacteraceae; genus Stenotrophomonas; species Stenotrophomonas sp. YJH_SMC_48-3. Next base: position 159,428 of record NZ_JCAFSQ010000007.1, read on the forward strand.
ACGCGCGCGGCGCGTTGCCGAACATCGCGCCGCCATCAAGGCGTTGCGAGTTTCCACGAATAGACCAGAGTTTCATGTGTCGATTATCGGCGCCGGACCGTTAAATAATCGCTAGAAAGCAAACGGAAAACCCCGCCGGCGAAGACGGGGTTTCGATATCCGCCGAGGTGCCGGCCAGTGGCCGGCACTCCCACGTCAATGGGCCGGCACGACCTGGGCACTGCCCACCGGATTGCGCGGGTCGCTGCCGCCGAACAGTCGGTTCGCCTTGCGGTCCCATTCCACGGTCTGCAGGTTGCCCCACACGTGGCTGGAACCGCGGCCGCCTGCGGCGACATTGCCCGGCAGGTCGATCTTGTGGCCCATCGCCTGCAGCTGCTTCACCGTCGCCGCGTCGAGTGCATCGTCCTCAGCTTCGATCAGGTCCGGCAGCCACTGGTGGTGATAGCGCGGCAGCGCAGCAACCTGCTGCGCGTCCAGGCCGGCGTCGTAGCCGAGGATGCCCAGCAGCACCATGGTGATGATGCGGCTGCCACCCGGGGTGCCCAGCACGATCACCTTGTCGCTGTTTTCCATGAAGGTCGGCGTCATCGAGCTGAGCATGCGCTTGCCCGGCTTCGGCGCATTGGCCTCGTAGCCCATCACGCCGAATGCATTGGGCGTGCCTGGTTTCAGCGCGAAGTCGTCCATCTCGTTGTTCAGCAGCACGCCGGTGCCCTTCGGAATCAGGCCCGAGCCGTACAGCAGGTTGACGGTCTGGGTGGCGCCGACGCGGTTGCCGTCACGGTCGATGATCGAGAAGTGCGTGGTCTCGTCATCTTCCAGTGGCGTCGGGTTGCCCGACAGCAGGTCGCTGGGCGTGGCCTTCTCCGGATGGATGGTCGCGCGCAGGCCCTGCGCGTAGTCCTTGCTGGTCAGCACCTTCTGCGGGATCTGCACGAAGTCCGGATCGCCGAGGAAGAAGGTACGGTCGCGGTAGGCACGGCGCATCGATTCCACCACCAGGTGGGTGCGGTGCGCCGGGTCCATCTTCCTGATGTCCCAGCCTTCCAGGATCTGCAGCATGCTGGCCAGCGCGATGCCACCGGATGACGGCGGCGGCGCGGTGGTGATCTTCCAGCCGTTGTAGTTGAACACGATCGGTTCGCGCTGCTTCACGCGATAACCGGCCAGCTCTTCAGCGGTCCAGTTGCCGCCAGCCTGCTTCACGCCGGCCAGCAACAGCTTTCCGGTCTGGCCCTTGTAGAAGCCATCGAAGCCACCCGCAGCCAGCCGCTCCAGCGTCTGCGCCAGTTCCGGCTGCTTGAACAGGTCTCCGGTAGCGATCGGCGTGCCGTTGCGCAGGTAGACCTCGCGCGTGCCGGGATAGCGCTCCATCACTTCACGGCGCGAGGCGTAGCCCTTGGCCATGCGCTCGTACACCGGGAAGCCTTCGCGCGCGATGCGGATGGCCGGCTGCAGCGAGGCCGACAACGGCAGCCTGCCGTGCTTGGCCGACAGTTCGACCAGCGCTGCAGGCAGGCCCGGGATGCCGGCCGACCAGGCGCCGTTGACCGAGCGGTCACGGTCCAGGTTGCCCTGCTTGTCGAGGAAGGCCTGCGGGGTCGCGGCGGCCGGCGCGGTCTCGCGCGCGTCCAGCATCACGTCCTTTCCGGTGGCCGCATCGTGCAGCAGGAAGAAGCCGCCACCGCCCAGACCGGAACTGATCGGCTCGACCACCGCCAGCGTGGACGACACCGCCACTGCTGCGTCGAAGGCGTTGCCGCCCTGGGCCAGGATGTCGATACCGGCCTGGGTGGCCAGCGCATGGCCGCTGGCAATGGCGGCGCCATCAGGGCGCTCGGCACGGACCGGGCTGCCGGCCCAGGCAATCGGGCTCAGCAGCAGGCCGAGCAGCAACAGGGGGCGGACGATCAGCGTCTTCATTCGGATGGGGGCTCCGCGTAGAGTTCGGGGTGATCGTGCTGCAGCTGGCGCAGCTTGGCCAGCAGCTGGTCTTCCGTTTCCACGATCTCCGGGTCCGGGTCGATGCACTCGACCGGGCAGACGACCACGCACTGTGGCTCGTCAAAATGACCGACGCATTCGGTACAGCGCGCAGGGTCGATCACGTAGATGGTTTCACCCATCGAAATGGCCTGGTTCGGGCAGGCCGGCTCGCAGACGTCGCAGTTGACGCAGAGCTCGTTGATTTTCAGCGACATGGCGATACTCCTCGCCCGCGCCTTGGGACAAAGGACCGGCCAGCGCGGGCGCGCGGGCCGGTCAGGTCATCAGCGGCACCCTTGCGGGGTGCCGCCCGGGCCATGCCGGAGCATGGCCGCCATGGCTCGGTATTACTTGGCTTCGACGAAAATGTACTCGGCGCCGGTCGGCTGGACCGCCGCCTGCACGCGGGCGTTGTCGGCCGACTGGCCGATGAAGACGACGCGCACGCCCTTCATCGAATCCGGCGCCACGTCCTTGAACACAGCCTGGATCATGTCAGCCATCTTGCCCGAGGCCGACGAACCGAAGGCCAGCATGTTGCCCGGCTGCACGCCACGGGCCACCGCCTGGGTCGCGCTCTCGGTCTGGCGCTCGTACTTGGCCTGGAAGTCCGGGTCCGATTCCGGCGAGAGGTAGTACAGGAACGGGCTGTTGCTGATGTTGCCCATGTTCTGGATGGCCACTTCCTGCAGGTACTTCTTCCAGCCGGCATCGTCATCCTTGGACGGCGCGACCAGGGCCTGCTTGGCCTCGTCGACAGGAGCGGCCTCTTCCTTCTTGCAGGCGGTGAAGGCCAGGGCCAACGAAGCGATCAGCATCGCGCGCATGGTGGTGTTCATGGGTTTCCTCCCGGAATGGTGCGTGGTGGTGTACGTAATGGGGTGCGGGTACAGCGGGGCTTACGACTGTGCCGCCTTCGCTTCGCGGACCTTGCGCAGGGCTTCGAGCACCGCGGCCGGCACGAAGCCGGACACGTCGCCACCCAGGCGGGCGATCTCGCGGACCAGCGAGGACGAAATGAAGCTGTGCTGCTCGGCCGGGGTCAGGAACAGGGTCTCGACCTCGGGGATCAGGTGGCGGTTCATGCTGGCCATCTGGAATTCGTATTCGAAGTCGGACACCGCGCGCAGGCCGCGCAGCAGCACCCCGCCCTGCACCGAACGTACGAAATGCGCCAGCAGGGTATCGAAGCCGATGACCTCGACATTGCCGTGATGGGCCAGGGCGCCGCGTGCCAGCTGCACGCGCTGCTCCAGCGGCAGCGCCGGGCCCTTGGACGGGCTCTGCGCCACGCCGACCACGACTTTTTCGAACAGCGGCGCGGCCCGGCTGACCAGGTCGATATGACCGTTGGTGATCGGATCGAATGTGCCGGGATACACGGCAATGCGGCGGTTGGCCACGGTCATGGGCGGGTGCAGATGTTCAGATGAGGTCAAAGTGTAGCAGTGGCGCGGCGGTACAGGGCAAAGCGCACCTCGCGGGTGCCGCCCTCGCGGTGCAGCAGCCAGTCCGGCGGCAGCACCGGCACGTGGCCGGCCGGCGATTCCAGGTACAGCCAGGCATCGGCGGCCAGGTGCCGCGGCAGCTGGGCCAGCACGTCCTGCCACAGGCCATCGGCGAACGGCGGGTCGATGAAGACCAGATCGGCCTGCTGCGCCTGCGCCCCTTGCAGCCAGCGCAGGGCATCGGCCTGCACTACGGTGATCTGGTCGCTGGCCTGCAGCCTGGTCACGGCGGCGGCCAGGTTGCGCCCCAGCTGAGCATCACGCTCGACCAGGGTGGCGTGAGCAGCGCCGCGCGAGACCGCCTCCAGGCCCAACGCGCCACTGCCGGCGAACAGGTCCAGCACCCGCGCGCCGCCCAGTCTGGGCATCAACCAGTTGAAAAGGGTCTCGCGCACGCGGTCGCTGCTGGGCCGAAGCCCTGGCAGGGTCGGCACCGGCAGGCGGGTATTGCGCCAGCGCCCGCCGATGATGCGGACCTGACCGTCATTGCCCCCACGGCCGCTCACCGGCGCCCCCGGCGGGAGGTATTCAAGAATTTCAGCATGAGTGGGATTGTAGTTCGGCCGGCCCGCGGCCGGCACCCGCAGAGGCCGAAGCGACAGCCAGAGCAACGGCAAAAGCTGGTTCCCTGGGGGTAGGCGGGGTAGGTCAGGCTGTGGGGGACGCCGTAAACCCGTCCATGGGGGCTTGGCCGCGGCATCCATGCCGCGGACACCCCCACAACCTGACCCACCCCGCCTTCGACAGTTTCCTGCGAGCTGTCGGAACGACTCTTGGGGTCAGATCCGTTTTCCTGCGGAAAACGGATCTGACCCAAGTTTTATTTCGATATCTGACAGATGTGTCGACCAAGGTCGACACCTACCAACAGCCGCGTGAACCTGTCAGAGGCGGGGCACTGTGGGTTCGCGGGGTGTGAGCCGCATGGATGCGGCGACCAAGGCTACATGGACGTACTTGCGCCGTCCCCGCGAACCCACAGTGCCCCGCCATCCCACGGAATGCCGCTCTGGCTCTGGCTTTGGCAGTTGCAGTTGCACTGGGCGGGTGCCGGGCGCAGCCCGGCCGACCAACCCCTTGATTTCGGGACAATCAGCCATACCCCTTGGCGAGGCCGCACGCGCTGGCGCGGCATTGCACATGGAGCCCTATCGATGACCGACACCATCCAGACCGAAACCCTTGGCTTCCAGACCGAAGTCAAGCAGCTGCTGCAGCTGATGATCCACTCGCTGTACTCCAACAAGGAAATCTTCCTCCGCGAGCTGGTCTCCAACGCCGCCGACGCCGCCGACAAGCTGCGCTTCGAGGCCCTGACCCAGCCGGCGCTGCTGGAAGGCGACAGCGAACTGCGCGTGCGCGTCAGCTTCGATCCCTCCGCCCACACCATCACCATCGACGACAACGGCATTGGCATGAGCCGCGCCGAAGCCATCGCCCACCTGGGCACGATTGCCAAGTCCGGCACCGGCGACTTCCTGCGCCAGCTGTCCGGCGACCAGAAGAAGGATTCGCAGCTGATCGGCCAGTTCGGCGTCGGCTTCTACAGCGCCTTCATCGTTGCCGACGAAGTGGAAGTGACCTCGCGCCGCGCCGGCCTGGCCGCAGGCGAAGGCGTGCGCTGGACCTCGCGCGGCGAAGGCGATTTCCAAGTGGCCACCGTCGACAAGGCCGAGCGCGGTACCCGCATCGTGCTGCACCTCAAGGACGGCGAGCACGGCTTCGCCGATGGCTGGCGCCTGCGCAGCATCCTCAAGAAGTACTCGGACCATATCGGCCTGCCGATCCAGATGCCGAAGGAAGGTGGCGAAGAAGGCGCCGCGGCCGAATGGGAAACCGTCAACCGTGCCAGCGCGCTGTGGACCCGTCCGCGCACCGAGATCAGCGACGCCGAGTACACCGAGTTCTACAAGCACGTTGCACACGATCACAGCGATCCGCTGGCGTGGAGCCACAACAAGGTCGAAGGCAAGCTGGAGTACACCTCGCTGCTGTACGTGCCTGGCCGCGCGCCGTTCGACCTGTATCACCGTGATGCGCCCAAGGGCCTGAAGCTGTATGTGCAGCGCGTGTTCGTGATGGACCAGGCCGAGCAGTTCCTGCCGCTGTACCTGCGCTTCATCAAGGGCGTGGTCGATTCCAACGACCTTTCGCTGAACGTCTCGCGCGAGATCCTGCAGTCCGGCCCGGTCATCGATTCGATGAAGGCCGCGCTGACCAAGCGTTCGCTGGACATGCTGGAAAAGCTGGCCACCGACAAGCCGGAGCAGTACGCCACGTTCTGGAAGGAATTCGGCCAGGTGCTGAAGGAAGGCCCGGCCGAGGACTACAACAATCGTGAGAAGGTGGCCGGGCTGCTGCGCTTCGCCTCCACTCGTGGCGACGGCGATGCACAGACTGTGTCGCTGGCCGATTACCTCGGCCGCATGAGCGAAGGCCAGGACAAGATCTACTACCTCACCGGCGAGAGCTACAGCCAGGTGCGCAACAGTCCGCACCTGGAAGTGTTCCGCAAGAAGGGCGTGGAAGTGCTGCTGCTGACCGACCGCATCGACGAGTGGCTGATGGGCTACCTGACCGATTTCGACGGCAAGGGCTTCGTCGACATCGCCCGCGGCGACCTCGACCTGGGCGCGCTGGAAACCGAAGCGGACAAGCAGGAACAGGAAGCGGCGGCCAAGGACAAGCAGGGCCTGGTCGAGCGCCTGAAGACGGTACTGGGCGATGACGTGGCCGACGTCCGCGTCTCGCACCGCCTGACCGATTCGCCGGCGGTGCTGGCCATCGGCGAGCAGGACCTGGGCCTGCAGATGCGCCAGATCCTCGAAGCCAGCGGGCAGAAGGTGCCGGACAGCAAGCCGGTGCTGGAGATCAATCCGGGCCATCCGCTGATCGCCAAGCTGGATGCAGAAGCCGACGGCGCACGCTTCGATGATCTCGGCCGGGTACTGTTCGACCAGGCCGCACTGGCCGCCGGTGACAGCCTGAAGGACCCCGGCGCCTATGTGGCGCGCCTGAACAAGCTGCTGCTGGAGTTGTCGGCCTGATCGAGGCGGTGGTCGCCGGGCATGGCCCGGCGATGCTCTGGTTGGTGCCAACCTTGGTTGGCACTGCAGCAGAGGCCAACCTTGGTTGGCGCCCCAAAAGCGTGCCAACCAAGGTTGGCACCTACTCAGGGGGGCGAGCGTGTCAACCCAGGTTGACACCCACCAAAGCCGGGCGGCTCAGACCTCCCGATCCAGCAGCGAACCCAGCATCTGGTCCTGGCGCCGTATCACCGTGGCATTGGCGGCGAAGGCCACCACCTCGGCTTTCGCCGCCAGCAGGTCCCCCAATGGCGCGCCAGCATCGGCGTCGGCAGGGGTCATCGCGGCCTGCACCCCGCCCTGCTCCGCCTCACTGCGCAGCAGTTGCAGGCGTCGGGCATCAGGAGTCGCCAGGTTGGCCACGTTGTGCGCGGCCACCTGCACGCCCTGGTGGGCCGCGCGCATCCCGCCGAGAGCGATTCCCATCACGTCGTTCATGGCGGTCTCCGGGCCGCGCTGCGCAGCCCTTCGGACCGGTTAACGGCCGGCGGGCCGCGACCTTGAGTCCACATCAGCCCGACAGGCCCGAGTGGTAGCATATCCCCCTGATTTCAGCGCCTTTTGCCAATGCTCAGTTTTTTCCGCCGCAAGAAGCCCCAGGATGCCCCCGCCACGGAGGCACCCAAGACCCAGCACTACTCGGCTGAAGAGCTGGCGGCGGCGTTCCCGTCAGCCGCCCCGGCCGAAGACGCCGCCACGATCCCGGTAGTCGAAGCCGCAGCACCGGCACCTGTACCGGAACCGGCGCCCGTCGCCGAATGGCCTGCCGTACCGGCTGCGCAGCCGGTCACCGCGCCGGAGGACGTCCAGGCCGAAGTGCTGGCTGCGGCCGCCGTGCTGGCCCCTCTGGCTCCGGTCATTCCGGTCGAGGAACCAACCGCCCCGGCCGCCGACCTGCCAGCTCTGGTGGATGCCCCGCCAGCCCCGGCCGGCAAGCCCGGCTGGCGCGAGCGCCTGCGCAACAGCGTCATCGCGCGCAGCTTCGGTGGCCTGTTCTCGCGCAATCCCAAGCTCGACGACGACCTGCTGGACGAACTGGAAACCGCACTGATCACTGCCGACGTCGGCGTGGGTGCCACTACCGATCTGGTCGAGGGCCTGCGCAAGCGCATGAAGTCGCGCGAGTTCGCTGATGCCAATGCGCTGCTGGCCGCGCTGCGCGCCGAGCTGATCGCGATCCTGCAACCGGTCGCCAAGCCGCTGGTGATCGACCGCAACGCCAAGCCCTTCGTGGTGCTCACCGTCGGCGTCAATGGTGTCGGCAAGACCACCACCATCGGCAAGCTGGCCAAGCGCTTCAAGGACGAGGGCCACAGCCTGATGCTGGCCGCCGGTGACACCTTCCGCGCCGCCGCCGTGGCCCAGTTGCAGGCCTGGGGCGAGCGCAATGGCGTGGCCGTGGTCGCGCAGGGGCAGAACGCCGATGCCGCGTCGGTGGCGTTCGACGCGCTGCAGGCCGGCAAGGCCCGCGGCACCTCGGTGCTGATCGCCGATACCGCTGGCCGCCTGCATACCCAGTCCGGCCTGATGAACGAGCTGGGCAAGATCCGCCGCGTGCTCGGCAAGATCGACCCCACCGCCCCGCACGAAGTGCTGATGGTGATCGATGGCACCACCGGCCAGAACGCGCTGTCGCAGCTGCGCCAGTTCAATGCTGCGGTGAACGTGACCGGCCTGGTGGTGACCAAGCTGGACGGCACTGCCAAGGGCGGCGTGGTGTTCGCACTGGCCCGCGAGTTCGGCATCCCGATCCGCTTTGCCGGCATCGGCGAGCGCCCGGAAGACCTGCGCGTGTTCGACCCGGAAGCCTTCGTCGACGCCCTGCTGCCCGAAGCGCTGGGCGCCTGATACACCGTGCAGCCACGCATGGCGTGGCTCTACTGCACCGCAACCGCAATCCAGTAGAGCCACCCTACGGGTGGCTGCCTTCCCCGGAACACCCATGCCCCGCCAGCCGCACGCCAGCGCCGAGAGCCCCCAGCAAGACGACTTCATCGCTCGCCTGCTGCACTGGTTCGACGACCACGGCCGCCACGACCTGCCCTGGCAGCACCCGCGCAGCCCTTACAGGGTCTGGTTGTCGGAGATCATGCTGCAGCAGACCCAGGTGACCACGGTCATCCCGTACTTCCTGCGGTTCCTGCAGCACTTCCCGACCCTGCCCGACCTCGCCACCGCCAGCAATGACGCGGTGATGGCGCAGTGGGCAGGGCTTGGCTACTACGCCCGTGCGCGTAACCTGCATGCCGCTGCAAAGCGCTGCGTGGAACTGCACGGCGGCGACCTGCCGCGCGATTTCGATGCATTGCATGCCCTGCCCGGCATTGGCCGCAGCACCGCTGGCGCGATCCTCAGCCAGGCCTGGAACGACCCGTTCGCGATCCTTGACGGCAACGTCAAGCGCGTGCTCAGCCGCTATCACGGCATCGACGGCTTCCCCGGCCTGCCAGTCATCGAAAAGCAGCTATGGGCGATCGCCGAGGCACACGTGGCGAAGGTGCCGGCCGGTCGCATGGCCGATTACACCCAGGCACAAATGGACCTGGGCGCGTCCGTATGCAGCCGGGCCAAGCCCGCCTGCGTCATCTGCCCGCTGCAGGACACGTGCGTGGCACGCCGCGAAGGCCGCACCGCTGAACTGCCCACGCCCAAGCCCAGCAAGACCCTGCCCGAGCGCGAAGCCGTGGCTCTGCTGCTGCGTGACGCCCAGCAGCGCGTGCTGCTGCAGAAGCGGCCGGACACCGGCATCTGGGCGCAGCTGTGGACGCTGCCGCAGGCGGAGGTCGGCAGCGACCTGCAGGACTGGTTCGACGCACATGTCGACGGCTCGCTGGAAGATGCAGAGGAACTGCCGGTGCTGCAGCACACCTTCAGCCACTACAGGCTGCACCTGCAGATATTGTCACGGAAGGTGCGCGGCCTGCGCGGGGAAGAACCCACGCTGCGCTGGGTCGCCAACGACGAGCTACCCGCATTGGGCCTGCCAGCGCCGATCCGCAAACTGCTCGACGGCGCCACGATCAGGACGCCAAAACGAACTTCCAAGAAATCCCGCAACCACGAGTGAGTGCCATGCCCCGAACCGTCTTCTGCCAGTACGAACAACGCGATGCCGAGGGCCTGGACTTCGTGCCCTACCCCGGCGAGCTGGGCCAGCGCATCTTCAACAACATCGGCAAGCAGGCCTGGGCCGCATGGCTGGCGCACCAGACCATGCTGATCAACGAGAACCGGCTGTCGCCGCGCACCCCGGAGCATCGTGCGTTTCTTGAAGGCGAACTGGTCAAGTTCCTGTTCGAGAAGGACGCAGAGAAGCCGGCTGGCTTCGTTCCGGAAGCCTGACCTGCCGGTAGCGCCGGGCCATGCCCGGCGTCCAGGCATCCGCCGGGCATGGCCCGGCGCTACCCGTTCATTTCCCGGATTCCTCGCGCTCCTGCACCTGCGCCTGTCGCAGCTCCTGCTCGGACGCGCGCAGCGCCTTCACATCCAGCTTGCGGATGCTGTCGATGAAGCACGGCATGCGCGGGCCACCGGTAGGGTCGCGCACCAGCACCTTGTCGAAGCGCGCCGAAACACGATTCATCTGGCTGGTCAGGCCGATGGCGGTGGCATACGGCAGGTCCTGGCAGGGGCCTCTCAGCTCCAGCAGGTAGGCCTCGCTCGGGCGCGTCCAGACCGCCAGTGCGCTGTCGCCCAGTTCGGTCCAGCCATTGAGGGTGCCGAAGAACTGCATGTCGCTCTGCGGCGCACCGGCGTGGGCGCGGTAAAGGTCAAGCTTCTCGGCGCTGCTGAGCCGGCCGGTGGTCGCGCAGGCGACCAGGGCGAGGCAGAGGCCGGCCAGCAGGATCGGGGTCTTCATGGCGATCTCCTCGGGGAACTGTCGCCATCATGCGCCCGGGCTCGCAACGCTGGCGCGACGACCGGCAGCCCATTCAGCCGCCGGTCGGCGGCTGCTGGCCGGACCACGGTAGACGCCAACCTTGCTTGGCGCTCGCCCTGAAGGAGCAGCCGACCCAGGTCGGCTTGCACCAAAGCGGGCCCAGCGCCTCAGACGTCGGCGTGGGCCAGTGCGTGCAGGCGCCCTTCCCGCAGTTCCAGCACCCGGTCCAGGCGACGCGCCAGGCTGCGGTCATGGGTCACCAGCACCAGGCTGGTATGGCGCGCGCGGTTGAGTTCAAGCATCAGCTCGAACACCGTTGCCGCCGTGCGGTCATCCAGGTTGCCGGTAGGCTCGTCGCCCAGCACGCAGGCTGGGTGATTGACCAGTGCCCGCGCCACCGCAGCACGCTGCCGCTCGCCGCCGGACAGCTCGCCCGGCTTGTGGTCCAGGCGATGGCCGAGGCCGACCGCTTCCAGCAGCATGGTGGCGCGGCTGCTCGCTTCGGCCACCGCGGTGCCAGCCAGCAGCACCGGCATCATCACGTTTTCCAGCGCGGTGAACTCCGGCAGCAGGTGATGGAACTGGTAGACGAAGCCCAGCGCCTGGTTGCGCAGCAGGCCGCGCGCGGTGTCCGACAGCGCCGACATGCGCTGGCCGGTCACATAGACCTCACCGGCAGTGGGAATGTCCAGGCCACCCAGCAGGTGCAACAGCGTGCTCTTGCCGGCGCCGGAGGCACCGATGATCGCCACCGTTTCGCCGGCGGTCACGGTCAGGTCCAGCCCATCGAACACCGGGGTCTGCATGCGCCCTTCAGCGTAGGTCTTGCCCAGTGCTTCGGCACGGATCACTTCGTCGCCGCGGTTGAAGACCTTATTCATAACGCAGGGCCTCCGCCGGCTGGGTGCGTGCTGCCCGCCAGGCGGGATACAGGGTGGCCAGGAAGCTCATCAGCAGCGCGACCACGGTGATCGCCACCACGTCGCCCGTCTGCATGTCGGTCGGCAGGCCGGTGATGTAGTACACATCCTCCGGCAGCAGCTTGACGTTGAACACGCTCTCGATGGCGCCGAGGATGCGTTCCAGGTTGAGGGTCAGGGTGATGCCGCCGATCAGGCCAGCCAGCGTACCGAAGATGCCGATCAGCGAACCCTGCACCATGAACACCTGCATCACGCCACCCGGGGTCAGGCCGAGGGTGCGCAGGATGGCGATGTCGGCCTGCTTGTCGGTCACCAGCATCACCTGCGAAGACACCAGGTTGAACGCACCCATGGCGATGATCAGCGACAGCAGGATGCCCATCACCACCTTTTCCATGCGCAGTGAGTGGTAGAGGTTGGCATTCTGCTGGGTCCAGTCGCTTACGCGGTAGGCGCCACCGAGGTTCTGCGCAAGATCCACGCCCACCTCCAGCGAGCGGTCCATGTCGTGCAGTTTCAGGCGCACGCCGGTGGCACCGTCGCTGCGCAGCACGCGCTCCAGGTCCTGCATGTTGGCGAAGCCGACGCCGCGATCGACCTCGTTGTAGCCGGCCTCGAAGAGGCCACTGACGGTGAAGCGTTTCATCCGCGGCACCGCGCCGGCCGGCGTGCCCTGCACTTCGGCAAAGGTCACCAGCACCTGGTCACCAACGTCCACGCCCAGCCAGATCGCCAGCTCCTTGCCCAGCAGCAGGTTGAAGCTGCCCGGCTTGAGGCTGTCATAGCTGCCCTTGGTGATCTTCTTGTCGATCACCGAGACGTTCGGCTCCAGCGCCGGATCGATGCCCTGGATGATCGCGCCCTGCACGCGCGGGCCGCTGATCATCGACTGGATCTCGATGTACGGTGCGGCGCCGGCCACACGCGGGTCTTTCCTGGCCACGTCGACCACCCGCATCCAGTCCGGCATCGGTTCGCCGTCGCGGCTGATGGTGGTGTGCGCGGTCATCTGCAGCAGACGGCTGCGGATTTCCTTCTGGAAACCGCTCATGACGGCCAAGGTGGTGATCAGCACCGTAACGCCGAGCGCGATGCCCAGGATCGATGCCATCGAGATGAAGGAGATGAAGCCGTTGCGGCGCTTGGCACGCAGGTAGCGCAGGCCGATCGCCACGGGAATGGGTTTGAACATGCAGGCACGCCAGTCAATTCAGCTTATGGTGCCATTGACCGGGGCCGACGGGAAACGCCGCGTGCGGCCACGGCCAGTCGCAGTTCACGTCGCTGCCCGGAATCGAGCACATCGGGCCAGAACAGCAGGCGCCGGCGGCGCCGATCCTCACACCACAGCAACAACAGCCATGGGCCACGCACCACCAGCCGTGGCGTATCAACGTCCTGCCCGGCCACCTGCAGTGGTTCGGGAAGCGGCGCAAGAAGCACCTGTACGCGTGGCCTGCGCTGGCGCCAGGCCAGTTCGGCCAAGCCGACGCCCCAGGCCAGCAGCAGCGCGGGCATCAGCAGCCGCGCAGGCAGATCCGAGGCGCGCAACAGCCAGGGTGCGGCCAGCAGCACCGCCAACTGAGCGGCGGCCTGCAGCCTCGAAGGGCGCCACTCAAGGCTTGAGGGTGAGGATCTTCTGCATGAGGGGGATCGCGTGCGCATGCGGACAGGCCTCGTAGCCCATGAACCAGCGCCACAACTTATCGTCCTCGCAGTCGAGCAGGAACAGGAAAACCTCGCGCTCTTCGGTCGGCGCAGTGCGCCATTCGTGGTCGAGATAGCGCTCGAACAGCTGATCCAGCTCACGCATGCCGCGGCGGCAGCGCCAGCGCAGCTTCTTCAGCAGAACGTCTTCTTCCATCGTGCTTCTCCAGATACAGCAAAGCCACGCATGGCGTGGCTCTACTGAGGTGGTGCAGCCACGCATGGCGTGGCTCTACCGGGTACAGCCAGGCCTGATCAGGCGCGGCGTTCCATCATCAGCTTCTTGATCTCGGCGATGGCCAGCGCCGGGTTCAGACCCTTCGGGCAGGTGCGGGCGCAGTTCATGATGGTGTGGCAGCGGTACAGCTTGAACGGATCTTCCAGATCGTCCAGGCGCGCACCGGTGTCCTCATCGCGCGAGTCGATGATCCAGCGGTAGGCCTGCAGCAGGATTGCCGGGCCCAGGTAACGCTCGCCGTTCCACCAGTAGCTCGGGCAGCTGGTCGAGCAGCAGGCGCACAGGATGCACTCGTACAGGCCGTCCAGCTTCTTGCGGTCTTCCGGCGACTGCAGGCGCTCGCGGTCCGGCGGTGCCGGGGTCTGGGTGCGGATCCACGGCTTGATCGAGGCGTACTGCGCGTAGAAGTGGGTCAGGTCCGGAACCAGATCCTTGACCACGTTCATGTGCGGCAACGGGTAGATCGGCACTTCCTTCTTGCCGCAGTCCGAGATGGCTCGGGTGCAGGCCAGGGTGTTGGTGCCGTCGATGTTCATCGCGCACGAACCACAGATGCCTTCGCGGCACGAGCGGCGGAAGGTCAGGGTCGGGTCGATCTCGTTCTTGATCTTGATCAGGGCGTCCAGGACCATCGGGCCACAGGCATCCAGATCGACCTCATAGGTATCGGTGCGCGGGTTGCTGTCGTCGTCCGGACTCCAGCGGTAGATCTTGAAGGTGCGCACATTCTTGCCGCCGTTCTTGACGGGGAAGTGCTTGCCCTTCGTGATCTTGGAATTCTTGGGGAGTGAAAACTCGGCCATGGCTGCTCTCGTTGGCTCAGGCGGCCCGCGCCCGTGGGCGCGGATTGCATGGTAGGCGGGGTCGAATCAGTACACGCGCGGCTTCGGCGGCACCACGGACACGTCGTCGGTCAACGTGTACATGTGCACCGGACGGTAGTCGAAGCTGCACTTGCCCTTCTCGTCGACGCTGACCAGGGTGTGCTTCTGCCAGTTGACGTCGTCGCGGTCCGGATAGTCCTCGTGCGCATGCGCACCACGGCTTTCCTTGCGCTGTTCGGCCGAGTTGATCGTCGCCACCGCGTTGAGCAGCAGGTTGTTCAGCTCATAGGTCTCGATCAGGTCCGAGTTCCAGACCAGCGAGCGGTCGGAGACCTTCACGTCCTGGAACGAGTCGAAGATCTTGTCCATCTTCTCGCAGCCTTCCTTCAGCGTCTGGCTGGTGCGGAAGACCGCCGCGTCGGCCTGCATGGTGCGCTGCATGCGGTCGCGGATGACCGAGGTCGGGGTATCGCCGTTGGCGTGGCGCAGCTTGTCCAGCAGGCCCAGCGCCTTGTCGCAGGCATCGGCCGGCAGCGGCTTGTGCGCGGCGCCCGGCTTGATGGTCTCGGCGCAGCGGTTGGCCACCGCACGACCGAACACCACCAGGTCGAGCAGCGAGTTCGAGCCCAGGCGGTTGGCGCCGTGCACGGAGACGCAGGCCGCTTCGCCGATGGCGTACAGGCCCGGCACCACGGCGTTGTCGTTGTCGCCGACCTTCTGCACCACTTCACCGTGGTAGTTGGTCGGGATGCCGCCCATGTTGTAGTGCACGGTCGGAATGACCGGGATCGGCTGCTTGTGCACGTCGACGCCGGCGAAGATGCGGGCGCTCTCGGCGATGCCCGGCAGCTTCTCGTCGATCACGCCCGGGCCGAGATGGGTCAGGTCGAGCAGGATGTGGTCCTTGTGCTCGCCGACGCCGCGGCCTTCGCGGATCTCGATGGTCATCGAACGGCTGACCACGTCGCGCGAGGCCAGATCCTTGTAGTGCGGTGCATAGCGCTCCATGAAGCGCTCGCCGCTGCTGTTGCGCAGGATGCCGCCTTCACCGCGGACACCCTCGGTGATCAGGCAGCCGGCGCCGTAGATGCCGGTCGGGTGGAACTGCACGAACTCCATGTCCTGCATGGCGATGCCGGCACGCATGGCCAGGCCGCCACCGTCGCCGGTGCAGGTGTGCGCCGAGGTGGCGCTGAAGTAGGCACGGCCGTAGCCGCCGGTGGCCAGCACCACGCCCTGGGCGCGGAACAGGTGCAGCGTGCCATCGGACATGTCCAGGGCCAGCACGCCGCGGCAGGCGCCTTCGTCGTCGAAGATCAGGTCGAGCGCGAAGTACTCGATCATGAAGCGCGCATCGTGCTTCAGCGACTGCTGGTACAGGGTGTGCAGCATCGCGTGGCCGGTACGGTCGGCCGCCGCGCAGGTACGCTGCGCCGCCGGGCCTTCGCCGTACTTGGTGGTCATGCCACCGAACGGACGCTGGTAGATCTTGCCTTCGGCGGTGCGCGAGAACGGCACGCCGTAGTGTTCAAGTTCGATGATGGCCGGGATGGCCTCACGGCACATGTACTCGATGGCGTCCTGGTCACCCAGCCAGTCCGACCCCTTGATGGTGTCGAAGAAGTGGTAGCGCCAGTCGTCCTCGCCCATGTTGCCGAGCGCGGCCGAAATACCGCCTTGGGCGGCAACGGTGTGCGAACGGGTCGGGAAGACCTTGGTCAGGCACACGGTCTGCAGGCCCTTGGCGGCCAGGCCGAACGTGGCGCGCAGGCCGGCACCGCCGGCGCCGACCACGACCATGTCGTACTTGTGTTCGGTGATCTTGTAAGCGGACATCTAATCTGGATTCCTGTGTAGGTGCCTGGGCTCAGGCAACGCCGAGGGCGATGCGGCCCACCGCAAACACACTGACGATCATGCCGAGCACGGCGACGAACTTCACCGCGGTCTGCAGCACCAGGGCCAGCAGCGATTCGTGGATGTAGTCTTCCAGCACGACCTGCATGCCGAGCTGCGCGTGCCAGAACATGGCGATCAGCAGGCCGATCAGCGGCACCGCGTTCCACGGCTTGGCCACGGCGGCGGCGGCGGTCGCGTAGTCCGAGCCGAGCAGGCCCAGCACGAAGACCAGGAACCAGATGCCCAGCACCACCAGTGCGGCGGCGGTCAGGCGCTGGTGCACGAAGTGCTCGGTGCCGGTCTTGGCCGAGCCCAGGCCGCGCACGTTCTTCAACGGGGTACGGAACTTGCTCACGCGGCACCTCCGAACATCACATAGGCCCACACCAGCAGGGTGATCACCAGGCTGCCGATGACCGACAGCCAGCTGCTGCGGATGAAGGCCGGGATGCTGAAGCCGATGGCAAAGTCCTGCACCACGTGGCGGATGCCATTGCACAGGTGATAGGCGAACGACCATGTCCACGCGAACAGGAACACGCGGCCATACCAGGCCCCGGCATGGCCGGTGAAGCAGTTCCAGGACTCGGGCCCCATCATCAGGGCCAGCAGGCCGGCAGCGATGATGAGGGCACCAACAGACAGAAAGATGCCGGTGGCTCGATGCAGGATCGAGGTGGCCATCTGAATCTGCCAGCGATACACCTGAAGGTGCGGGGAAAGTGGGCGTTGTCTGGTCGCCATTCGCTGGGCTCGTTGTCTCGGCTGGGCGGCACGCGGCCGCGTTGGCTCAATGCTGATCAGAAATCGATGCAGCGTCCGTTTTTCTCCCAATCGCCATACCGCACCGGATCAAGTCCGCCGCGGCCGCCGAATTCTTCTGCCTTTTCCTGCTCCACGGGCACGGGTGCCGCAGGGACCAGCGGGGCTTCAGTTTCGTCGTCGGGAGTGGGGGTTGTTTGGCCTATCATGTTCGGTCTCGCAACGCACAAATTTTAGACCTCGTTCACGTGCCTGACAACCTGCCCCCTGCTTTCGTCGGATATCCGCGCCTGCCCGGCCACCAGCTGCTGAGCCTGCAGGGCCCGGATGCGGCCGCCTTCGCCCACGCCCAGTTCAGCAGCGATGTCACCGCCCTGCCCCTGTTGCACTGGCAGTGGAGTGCCTGGCTGAGTGCCAAGGGCCGCACCCTGGCGGTGTTCCAGCTGCTCCGGCTGGCCGACGATCACGTGATGCTGGTGCTGGCCGACGGCGATGCCGATGCGATTGCGTCGCAACTGCAGCGCTTCGTGTTCCGTCGCAAGGTGAAGGTACAGGTGCGCAGCGATCTGGCAGCGGCCGGCGCCTTCACCGCGCCCGAGGCCGCCAGCGGCGCGGCGATTGCGCAGGCCGCAGATGAGGGTTGGGAGCTGGACCTGGGCAGCGATGCACTGCCGCGCACCCTGCGCATCGGCAGCGCCGAAGCGTTCGCCGCCAGTTCTGAAGCCGATGAGACTGCTTTTGCCCTGGCCTGGCGCCAGGCCGACCTGCGCTACGGCCTGCCACGGCTGGAAGAGAGCCAGCGCGAAGTGTGGACCCCGCAGCAGCTGGGCCTGGACCGCCTGAATGGCTACAGCGTGAAGAAGGGCTGCTACCCCGGCCAGGAAATCGTCGCCCGCACCCATTTCCTCGGCAAGGCCAAGCGCGCGGTGCAGCTGCTGCATACCGCGGCACCCGCACAGGCCGGCGATGGCGTGCAGCAGGACGGCGCGACGCTGGGCACAATCGCCAGCGTGGCCGGCGAGCTGGCGCTGGCGGTGCTGCCACTGGAGGCTGGCGACGCCGAACTGCAGGTGGGTGATGCCATTGCGCAGCGCGTGCCGCTGCTGGATGGATTGGCGCGCTGAATCTGACGCGCCCTCATCCACGCATGGCGTGGATCTACTGACCGACCCGGTGGGTGCGGACCATTGGTCCGCACGCCTTCGGTGAAGGAATGGTAGTGCCGGCCGCTGGCCGGCAACCATGCAGGGTTGAGGTTGCCGGCCAGCGCCCGGCGCTACCCGTTACAGGCGCTCGCCGCTCTCTGCGTTGAAGAAATGCAGGCCCTGCGGGTGGATCGCCACGCGGATGTCATCGCCCACCGCAGGCAACGCCTGCGGTGCCACGCGCATGGTCAGCGCATGCTGGCCACTGCTGAGGTTGACGAAGATCTCGTTGCCGACCGGTTCGATGCCCTCAATGCGCGCGATGAACGCGTGCGCATCATCGGCAGCAGCCGGTTGCAGGTGCTCCGGGCGCACGCCCACCGCGATCGGTTTCTGCAGCCATGCCGGATCGATCGTGGCCTGGCCCAGCGGTGCACGCCACTGGCCGTCGACCACGGTCACGCCACCGGCATCGCCCTGCAGCGTGCCACGCAGCACGTTCATCGCCGGGCTGCCGAGGAAACCAGCCACGAACAGGTTGGCCGGGCGGTCGTACAGCGCCATCGGCGTATCGATCTGCTGGATGATGCCGTCCTTCAGCACCACGATGCGCTGACCCAGGGTCATCGCTTCAACCTGGTCGTGCGTCACGTAGATCATGGTGGTGCCCAGCTTCCGGTGCAGCTGCGCAATCTCGGTACGCACGCTGTGACGCAGCTTGGCGTCGAGGTTGGACAGCGGCTCGTCGAGCAGGAACACCGCCGGCTCGCGCACCAGCGCCCGGCCCAGTGCCACGCGCTGACGCTGGCCACCGGACATCGCCTTGGGCAGCTTGTCCATCATCTCGGTCAGGCCCAGCGTCTGCGCCGCCTCGGCAATGCGCTTGTCGATGGTCGCCTTGTCATGCCCGCGCAGCTTCAGGCCGAAGGCCAGGTTCTCGGCCACGGTCATGTGCGGGTACAACGCGTAGCTCTGGAACACCATGGCGATGTCGCGATCCTTCGGCGCCACGTCGTTGACCACGCGATCACCAATGGTCAGCGTGCCACCGCTGATCTCTTCAAGGCCGGCCACCATCCGCAACAGGGTCGACTTGCCACAGCCGGACGGTCCGACCAGCACCATCAGCTCGCCATCGGCGACCTCGAAGGTGGCGTCCTTCACCGCGACCTGGCCGTTGTCATAGACCTTGCGCACACCCTGCAACTGCACTTTTGCCATATCACCTATCCGGTCCGCCCGAAGCCGGGCTGTCTTTTGGGACTGCCTCGGCCCTCCCGATGGCAGTGATGATTGCGCGCCTGCCGCATGACGGCGAGCACTGCAATCGAATACAGTTGCCCATTCTGCCATGTAAACGTTTTCACGTGGCACTATCCGATGATCGGTGCGCACCGATCTGCGTCGGCGGTTGAACGAAGGTTCCGCCGAGGTAGTGGTTTCGAATGGAACGGTCTTCCGCAGTACGGTAGAACGCCCCTGACGAACCTCGGACAGGCAGTTGCGCGGATGTCCCCCGAACCCAGCCATGAAGCGATTGACAACGATGTCACCCGGATCTGAAACTCGAGCGATGCACGACACCCTCTTCCTGTTCGGTGCCACAGGTGATCTGGCCCAGCGCTACCTGTTCCCTTCGCTGCTTCGCCTGCTTGGCGACGGCCTGCTGCCGGAGGACTTCCGCATCCGCGCACTGGCCCTGTCCGGGCATGACACCGAAGCTTTCCATGACATCCTCCGGCCGCGCCTGCAGCAGGCCATGCCGATGGCCACGCAGGACGACATCGCTGCCCTGCTGCGCCGCATCGACTACCGTTCGGTGGACCTGCGCGATGTCGACTCGGTTGCCGCCGCCGTCTCCGACCTGGTGCACCGCAAGTGTGTCAGCTACCTGGCCATTCCGCCGGGCCTGTACATCTCCACCTGCGAAGGCCTGGCAAAGGGCGGCGCCCTCGCCGCGCCGGCACGCCTGATGCTGGAGAAGCCGATCGGCAGCGACAGCGAGAGCGCCGAGGAAATCATCAGCACCATCGGCCAGTGGATCGACGAGGACCGCGTGTTCCGCCTCGACCACTATCTGGGCAAGGCGGCAGTGCAGAACCTGATCGCGCTGCGCTTCGGCAACACGCTGCTGGAAGCGGTGTGGAACCGCAACTACATCGAATCGGTGCACATCCTGGTGGCCGAGAGCGAAGGCGTGGACGGCCGTGACGCCTACTACGCCCGCTCCGGCGCGCTGCGGGACATGGTGCAGAGCCACATCCTGCAGCTGCTGTGCATGGTGGCGATGGAACCGCCGGCATCGCTGGAAGCCGATCGCATCCGCGACGAGAAGGTCAAGGTGCTGCGCGCCCTGCGCCCGCTCGATGCCAGGCACGCCGCGCGTGACAGCATCCGTGGCCGCTACACCGCCGGCACCATCAATGGCCAGCCGGCCCAGGCCTACCAGCCGCCGGAAGGCAGCGACGTGGAAACCTTCGCCGGTGTCACCGCGCATATCGACAACTGGCGCTGGAGCGGCGTGCCGTTCCACCTGGTCACCGGCAAGCGCCTGCCAGAGCGCACCACCCGCGTGGTGGTCACGCTGAAGCCGGTCACCCACTGGCTGTTCGAGCGCCCGCAGCGCGCGCAGGCCGCGCCGAACCGCCTGGTGTTCCAGCTGCAGCCGCAGGAAAACATCGAACTGGGCCTGATGAGCAGCCTGGCCGGCCCGGAATGGGGTGCCCTGGAACTGCATCCGCTGGAACTGGAACTGTCGGTGCCGACCGGCCTGCACCGCCGCATCGCCTACGAACGCCTGTTCCTGGATGCCTTCAACGGCAACCACACGCTGTTCGTGCGCGACGACGAAGTGCGCGCAGCGTGGGCCTGGATCGACAGCGTTGCCGACGCCTGGAAGGAGGCCAAGCTGCCGCTGGAACCGTATCCTGCTGGCCAGTGGGGCCCGAGCAATGCAGGCGAGTTCCTGCCGCAGGGCGTGGACGCGCCGGACAGCGGGGCCTCGGCATGAGTGCCATCTCGCAGCCGGTGCTGGTTGCCGACATCGGCGGCACCAATGCCCGCTTCGCCCTGGCCGACACCTCGCAGGACGCGCCGCTGCTCAAGGAGAGCATCCGCGAGTACGCGGTGGCGGAATTCCCGTCGCTGGGTGATGCCGCGCGCCACCACCTGGAGCAGATCGGCGCTGCGGCCAGCCGCGGCGTGTTCGCAGTGGCCGGCCGCGTCGACGGTGACGAGGCGCGCATCACCAATCATCCGTGGGTGATCTCGCGCAGCCGCACGGCCGCGATGCTGGGGTTCGACGAGCTGCACCTGATCAACGACTTCGCCGCACAGGCGATGGCGATTTCGCTGCTGCAGCCCGAGGACGTCGTCCAGGTCGGCGGCGCCGCCTGGGTACCGGGCAAGCCGGGACAGCCGCGCAACTACGCGGTGATCGGGCCCGGTACCGGGCTCGGCGTCGGTGGCCTGATCATGCGCCACGGCCGCTGCTATCCGCTGGAAACCGAAGGCGGTCATGTCAGTTTCCCACCGGGCACACCGGAGGAAATCCGCATCCTGGAAATCCTCTCCGAGCAGTTCGGCCGCGTCTCCAACGAACGCCTGATCTGCGGACCCGGGCTGGTCAACATCCATCGCGCCGTGTGCGAGATGGCCGGCATCGACCCCGGCCAGCTGCAGCCGGTAGACGTGACCGCGCGTGCCCTGCACGGTGATCCGCAGGCAATGCGCACCGTGGACGTGTTCTGCGCGGTGTTCGGCGCCATCGCCGGCGATCTGGTACTGACCCAGGGCGCCTGGGACGGCGTGTTCCTGACGGGCGGCCTGACCCCGAAGATGCTCGATTCACTGCAGCACTCCGGCTTCCGCCAGCGCTTCGAACACAAGGGGCGGTTCTCTTCGATCATGGCGAGGGTTCCATCGCTTGCCGTGATGCATCCCCACGCCGGACTGCTGGGCGCTGCCGCCTATGCTGCCGACGCCGAACGTGACGCACCAGGAGTTGCCGCATGAGCCCCACCTTCCACGACGACCGCATCGAGTTCATTCAGCACGGCGACGCCGATGGCTGGATCGAGGCGGTGGCCGCCGAAATGGCGCAGACCCTCAACCACGACATCAATGAGGTGGGCCGGGCCCGCATCCTGCTCTCCGGTGGCACCACGCCGGCGCCGGTATACCAGGCACTGGCCGAACTGGACGTGCATTGGGACCGGGTGGAAGTGAGCCTGGCCGATGAGCGGTGGCTGTCGCCGCAGGATCGCGACAGCAACGCCTGGCTGGTGCGCGAGCACCTGCTCAAGCGTGCCGAGGGTGCGCACTTCGATCCGCTGGTGCGGATCGGCAAGCCGCTGACGGAGTGCGTCTACACCGCCAACCTGCAGGCCCAGCACAGCCAGCCACCCAGCCTGGTGGCACTGGGCATGGGCAACGATGGCCACACCGCCTCGCTGTTCCCGGGTTCGAAGGACCTGGCCCGTGCACTGGAAAGCACCCTGCCCTATGCGGCACTGGATGCCACCGGCTGCCCGGGCGCGAACCAGTGGCCGCTGCGCATCACCCTGACCCCGCACGGCCTGCGCCAGTGCCGCCAGCGTCTGCTGCTGCTGCGCGGCAAGCAGAAGCTGCAGGTACTGCGCCAGGCACTGGACAGCAATGACCCCCAGCAGTACCCGATCCTCAATGCAATCAACCTGGAAGGCGCGCGCCTGCGCGTCCACTGGGCTGATTGATGTCGGCGGCGGCGCCACGCCGCCGCTTGCCTCTCGCCACCACGAACGCCGGTAGCCAATGAGCCTCCATCCGCAACTGCAAGCCATCACTGAGCGCGTCATCCGCCGCAGCGCGGCCTCGCGCGCCGCCTATCTGGCCGCGATCGACGCCTCCCTGCGCGAAGGCCCGTTCCGCAGCCGCCTGAGCTGCGGCAACCTCGCCCACGGATTCGCCGCCTGTGGCGGCACCGACAAGAGCCGCCTGCGCGGTGGGGTGACACCGAACCTTGGCATCATCACCGCCTACAACGACATGCTGTCGGCGCACCAGCCGTTCGAGACCTATCCCGAGCAGATCCGCCAGATCGCCCGCGAGCTGGGCGCCACCGCGCAGGTGGCCGGCGGTGTGCCGGCGATGTGCGACGGCGTCACCCAGGGCCGTGGTGGCATGGAGCTGTCGCTGTTCTCGCGCGATGTGATCGCGCAGGCGACGGCGATCGGGCTCAGCCACGACATGTTCGATACCACCGTCTACCTCGGTGTCTGCGACAAGATCGTGCCGGGGCTGCTGATCGGCGCGCTGGCCTTCGGCCACCTGCCGGCGGTGTTCGTGCCGGCCGGCCCGATGACCCCGGGCATACCCAACAAGCAGAAGGCGGAAGTTCGCGAGCGCTATGCCGCCGGCGAAGCCACCCGTGAAGAACTGCTGGAAGCCGAGTCGGCCTCCTACCACGGCGCCGGCACCTGCACCTTCTACGGCACGGCCAACTCCAACCAGGTGCTGCTGGAAGCGATGGGCGTGCAGCTGCCGGGCGCGTCGTTCGTCAATCCGGGCACCCCGCTGCGCGACGCTCTTACCCGCGAAGCGACCGAACGTGCACTGGACATCACTGCGCTGGGCGATGACTTCCGTCCGCTGGGCCGGATCATCGACGAGCGCGCGATCATCAACGCGGTCATCGCGCTGATGGCCACCGGCGGTTCGACCAACCACACCATCCACTGGATCGCGGTGGCGCGTGCGGCCGGCATCGTGCTGACCTGGGACGACTTCGACGAGCTGTCGCAGCTGATTCCGCTGCTGGCCCGCGTCTACCCGAACGGCGAGGCCGACGTGAACCGCTTCGCCGCCGCCGGTGGCCCGGCGTTCGTGTTCGGCGAGCTGATCAAGGCCGGCCTGATGCATGGCGACCTGGTCAGCGTGGCCCGTGGCGGCATGGCCGACTACGCCCGCGAACCCCAGCTGCGCGACGGCCAACTGGTTTATCTGCCGGGCCTGGAACGCAGCGCCGATGACGAGGTGGTGCGTGGCGTCGACAATCCGTTCGAACACCAGGGTGGCCTGCGCCTGCTGCGCGGCAACCTGGGCAAGTCGCTGATCAAGCTGTCGGCGGTGAAGCCGCAGTACCGCACGATCGAAGCACCGGCCGTGGTGGTCGATGCACCGCAGGTGCTGAACAAGCTGCACGCCGGTGGCCTGCTGCCCGAGCATTTCGTGGCGGTGGTGCGTTACCAGGGCCCGCGTGCGAACGGCATGCCGGAACTGCATTCGCTGGCGCCGCTGCTGGGCCTGTTGCAGAACCAGGGCCGACGCGTGGCGCTGGTCACCGACGGTCGCCTGTCCGGCGCCTCGGGCAAGATTCCGGCGGCGATCCACGTGACGCCGGAAGCGGCGCGCGGCGGCCCGCTGGCGAAGGTCCGCGAAGGCGACATGATCCGGCTGGACGGCGAGGCCGGCACGCTGGAAGTGCTGGTGGACCCGGCCGAATGGGCGGCGCGTCCGCTGGCGCCGAACACTGCGCCGGCCGCGCATGACCTGGGCCGCAATCTGTTCGCGGTCAACCGTCGCGTGGTGGGCCCGGCCGACCAGGGAGCGATGTCGATTTCGTGCGGTCCGGCGGCGGCCGATGGCGGGCCGTGGGAGTACGACGCGGAGTACGAGCTGGGGCATGATGCCGCGGCGGCGGCAGCGCCGCATGAGGCGAAGGACGCCTGAAGCGAAAAGCCGCGGCAGGCTTCCCGGCCTGGGCAGTAGAGCGCCCTGGCCGGGACACGCCGTAAACCCCCTACGGGGCCGGCCCAACCGCTGGCGGTTGGGCGTTCGGGCGCTTGCAAAGCGTTGCTTCGCAAGCAAAGCGCCCTCACCCATGGGGGCTCGGTCGCGGCATCCATGCCGCTTACGGTCCCGGCTGGGGCTGACCGCGCCCTTCTGACACTCTCCGGCGCATCAATGCCGCGAAGTGATCATTGAAATCAAATTCGACAGCAAAGACAGAAGCAGAGCTATGGGTATCGAACAACATCAGGTGAAGGCGGCGGAGCTGTTGCATGCGGCGGGCATCCTGCCGGTGGTGACGGTTCATACGCTGGACCAGGCGCGGGCGGTCAGTGCGGCGCTGCTGGACGGTGGTTTGCCGGCGATCGAGCTGACGCTGCGTACGCCGGTGGCGATGGAAGCGTTGGCGATGCTCAAGCGCGAGCTGCCCGATGTGGTGGTGGGTGCGGGCACGGTGCTGACCGTGGAGCAGATGCAGCAGTCGATCGATGCGGGCGCGGACTTCCTGGTGACCCCGGGCACGCCGCCAGCGCTGGCCGATGCACTGGCTGCTGCGCCGCTGCCGGTGGTGCCGGGTGCGGCCACGCCGACCGAGCTGCTGTCGCTCTACGCGCGCGGCTTCCGCGTGTGCAAGCTGTTCCCGGCCACGGCCGTGGGCGGGCTGGCGATGATCAAGGGACTGGCCGGCCCGGTGGCGGACCTGAAGCTGTGCCCGACCGGCGGCATCACCGAAAACACCGCCGCCGAATACCTCGAGCAGAAAAACGTGGTCTGCATCGGCGGTTCGTGGATGGTGCCGGGCAACTGGATTGCCAACGGCGAATGGGACAAGGTGCGCGCCAGCGCCGCCGACGCCGCGAAGATCATCCAGCGCGTTCGCGGCCACTGAGCCCAACGCAGCTGTAGAGCCGAGCCCACGCTCGGCTCCACGCCAGCGGAATGGAAAGCAGCCGAGCATGGCTCAGCTCTACAGGACCAGCATCCAGAGCGCGCGCAGCGCGCGCCCCGCTCCCGCTCTTCCTTCTTCATTCCGCGGTGGCGGCGCACGAAAACCGTCCTTGGCCCTGCGGAGGGGATTGCGCAGGGGCGTGAGCGCCATGGATGGCGCGACCGAGCCTCCAGGGGTGGATTCACGGCGTCCCCTGCGCAATCCCTCCGCAGGGCCAACCCCACGAATCCTGCCGCACACCGCAAGGGGCTCAGCCGTTGGCCGAAACCCGTTACAGCGGCCGCGCCGGATCCACCAACCCGTACTGGCTGGCCATCCGCGCCAGCGCGATGTTGTCGTGGATCCCCATCTTCTCGAACAGCCGCGCCTTGTGCGTGTTCACCGTCTTCGCACTCAGGCTCAGCCGCCGCGCGATATCTTCCTGGCGCAGGCCCTGGGTCAGCAGCAACGCCACTTCCAGCTCGCGCGGCGACAGGCTGTCGAACGGCGAACCGTTGCCTTCCACCGTCGACAGTGCCAGATTCTGCGCGATGCTGGTGCCCAGGTAGCGGCGCCCACCTGCCACGTCACGCACCGCGCGCAGCAGTTCCTGCGCATCACAACCCTTGCCGATATATCCGGCCGCGCCGGCTTCGAGCAGCCGCTTCGGCAGCGGGCCATCTTCCAGCACCGACACGATCACCACGCGGGTGTTGCGGTGGCTGCGCACGATGCGCTCGGTCACTTCCATGCCGCTCACACCCGGCAGGTGCAGGTCACACAGCACCACATCCGGCAGCAGCTGGCGGACTTCACGCAGCGCGTCTTCGCCGGTCTCGGCTTCGCCCACCACCTCGATGTCGGCTTCCCCCGACAGAATCATCTTCATCCCGGTGCGGACCAGCGCGTGGTCATCCACCAGGTAGACTCGAATCGTCATTCACGTACCTCTTCGAATGCGGCCATTGCAGGTCAAGCTAGGCAGGGTGCCGATACCCTGCAAGCGCGTTCGGAATGCGGCCCCGGCAATCTGCCTTGCGCATCACAGTACCGCGCGTTGTGCTTGCCCCCTGTCTTGCAGAACCTGCTGCAACGAAACAACTGATCTATCACGTAGACGTCCCGCGCGGGGCATCCACGTCAATCCCCCGGTGATGATGCTTCGCTGGCCTTCGCTGGCCGCGTGCCATGATGCCGCCAAGGGTGCCGGCGACTGAACATGACCAGATAGCACCCTACCACCCAAACCAGCGCGGCACACCATCCGGCCAGGATATCGGAGGGGTAATGCACCCCCAGATAGACCCGGGAGACGCTGACCAGCAGGCTGAATGCCGGTGCCAGCAGCAGCACCGGCCAGCGCCAGCGGGTGTTCCAGGCCAGCAGTACCAGGGTCACCGCCAGGGTCATCGAGCCCATCGCGTGGCCGCTGGGAAAGCTGAACGTCGATTCCGGCGCGATCGATTCCCACAGGCTGGGGCGCTGGCGCTGGAAGAAGTGCTTGCTGCCCATGTTCAGCAGCGCCGAGCCGACGAAGCTGACCGCCACGAAGGTGGCCTCGCGCCAGCGCCGGTAGCCCAGCAGCACGCCGATGATCAGCACGTCGGCCGGGATCAGGAACCACTCATAGCCCAGTTTGGAAATGAGCACGAAGAAGCGGTCCAGCAGTGGCGAGTGCAGGCCATGCATCTGCCACAGCAGCGGCGCGTCGAAATGGAACGATTCAAACTCGTGCACCTCGTCCGCCAGGGCGACGAAGCCAGCCAGCGGCAGCAGCACGCCGCCGAACAGCAGGACCAGGCGCCAGGCATTGCGCGCCATCCAGTGGCGGAAACCGGAGGCGGACTCCGGTGCAGCGAGGATTGCAGGCTTATCCGGCGCTTCGGACATACGTGTGTTCGACGTAATCGTCGATCAGGGCGACGAACTCCTGGGCGATGTTGTCGCCGCGCAGGGTCACCTTCTTCTCGCCATCGACAAACACCGGCGCTGCGGGTGTTTCGCCCGTGCCCGGCAGCGAGATGCCGATGTTGGCATGGCGCGACTCGCCCGGCCCGTTCACGATGCAGCCCATCACCGCCAGGGTCATGTTCTCCGCCCCCGGGTGGTGGATCTTCCACAGCGGCATCTTCTCGCGCACGTGGTTCTGCACCACCTTGGCCAGCTCCTGGAAGAACTCCGAGGTGGTGCGGCCGCAGCCCGGGCAGGCCGTGACCAGCGGTGTGAAGGCGCGTTGGCCGGTGGTCTGCAGCAGTTCCTGGGCGACGATCACTTCCTGCGTGCGCGACTGGCCCGGTTCCGGGGTCAGCGAGATGCGGATGGTGTCACCGATGCCTTCCTGCAGCAGCACGCCCAGCGCCGCCGCCGACGCGACGATGCCCTTGCTGCCGATACCGGCTTCGGTCAGGCCCAGGTGCAGGGCGAAATCCGAGCGCTGAGCCAGGTCGCGGTATACCGCGATCAGCTCCTGCACGCCGCTGACCTTGGCCGACAGCACGATGCGGTCGCGCGGCAGGCCGAGTTCCACCGCCTGCTCGGCCGAATCCAGGGCCGAGCGGATCAGCGCTTCGCGCAGCACGCGGCCGGCATCCCAGGGCTGTTCGCGCAGGCTGTTCTCGTCCATCAGCTTCGCCGCCAGGGCCTGGTCCAGCGAGCCCCAGTTGGCGCCGATGCGCACCGGCTTGTTGTAGCGGATCGCAAACTCGATCAACTGCGCGAACTGCAGGTCCTTCTTCTTGCCGAAGCCGACGTTGCCGGGGTTGATGCGGTACTTTGCCAGCGCTTCGGCACACGCCGGTTCGGCGGTCAGCAGCTGGTGGCCGTTGTAATGGAAGTCACCGATCAGCGGCACGTCGATACCCATCATCGCCAGCTTGTCGACGATGCGCGGGATCGCCGCAGCCGCTTCCACGGTGTTGACGGTCAACCGCACCATTTCCGAACCCGCGCGCCACAACTCGGCCACCTGCTTGACGCTGGAAGCCACGTCGGAGGTGTCGGTGTTGGTCATCGACTGCACCACTACCGGCTTGCCTCCGCCTACGGTGACCCCGCCGATCTGCACGGCATGGGTCTGGCGGCGGGGCCAGGAGGTGGCATCGGAGGGAGGCGTAGGGCGGGTCACGGCGTCGTGCATGGGCGCATTCTACCGCCCGCTCCCGCATTCGGGGTGACTCGCATTCAGCCGGCGGCACGGCTGCGGCCGATTGTCGCAGGCACGCGCGCCCGTGAACGCATACGATGAGCATGAATGACCGGTCCCGACGCCCCGTTCCTCCGTACCCTGTGCAGCCTGCGCTGGCTTGCCGTAGGCGGCCAGGCCGCCACCATCCTGGTCGCCAGCTGGGTGCTGGGCCTGCCGTTGCCCCAGCTGCCACTATGGGCCGGCGTGGCCGTGCTCACCTTGTTCAACATCTACACCCAGCTGCGCCCGGAAGCGGCCGACACCGCCCCGCTGACCGCATTCGGCCATATCCTGGTGGACGTGATCATCCTGACCTGGATGGTGGGCTGGAGCGGCGGCATGGCCAACCCGTTCAGTTCACTGTTCCTGATCCTGATCGCGCTGGCCGCCTTCGCCCTGCCCCTGCGCTGGGCACTGGCAGTGGCCCTGGCCTGCCTGCTCGGCTACGCCGCCAGCGGCATCTTCGGCCAGCCGCTGCCGGACGGCTATTTCCGCGCGCAGGACCTCAACCGTTGGGGCGTGGTCGCCAACTTCCTCATTTCCGCAGCGGTCGTGCTGACCTTCTCCACCCGCCTGGCGCTGGCGCTGCGACAGCGCGAACTGGAACTGTCGGCACTCAGGGAACGCTTCGCCCGCAACGAAGGCATCGTCGCCCTGGCCACCCATGCCGCCTCCGTGGCGCATGAACTGAACACGCCGCTGGCGACCATGACCCTGCTTGCCGATGACGTCGCCGAGCGCAGCGAAGAGCCCGAAGTGCGCGAAGACATGGAAACCCTGCGCGAGCTGCTGGTGCAGTGCCGGGAACGTGTGCTGGCGCTGGCCGCACCAGCCTCGGCCGACGCGCCGGGCCGCAGCCATTCCAGCGCCCAGCACGTACTGGAACAATGGCGCCTGGTGCGGCCGACCATCGACCTGCACCGCAATGACGATGCGCCGCTGCGGCTGCCGCTCGACCCGGGCGTAGGCCATCTGTTGATGGTCCTGCTCAACAATGCCGCAGATGCCGGCGAGAAGGCCGGCCGGCCGCGCGTGGACCTGGACCTGCGCATCGAGGGCGACGACCTGATCGGCGAAGTACGCGACTACGGCCATGGTTTCGACGCCCGTGCCGCCGTGCTGCCGGGCAAGCTGTTCGGCAGCAGCAAGAGCGAGGGCATGGGCGTCGGCCTGGCCCTGTCCCATGCCACCATCGAACGCCTCGACGGCGAGATGTGGATGCGCCCGGCCCAGGGGGCCGGCAGCCGCGTCGGCTTCCGCCTGCCGCTGGCCCCACGCGAGGAAACCCCATGAGCGCCTCAACCCTTGGTCTGCTGGTCGACGACGACGAGCTGTACCTGCGCACCCTGCAGCGCAGCCTGGCCCGCAAGGGCCTGGAAACACAGACCGCACAGGATGCCGCCAGTGCCCTGGCACTGGCCCGCCAGCATCCGCCGGCGTTCGCGCTGATCGACCTGAAGCTGGGCAGCGATTCCGGCCTGGCGCTGATCCAGCCGCTGCGCGCACTGCGCGCGGACATGCGCATCCTGCTGGTGACCGGCTATGCCAGCATCGCCACCGCAGTGGAGGCGATCAAGCTGGGCGCGGATGATTACCTGCCGAAGCCGGCCACGGTGCCGATGATCCTGCGCGCCCTCGGTGAAGAGGACGACGGCCCGGCCGACGATGGCGAAATGGAAGTGCCGGACGCGATGACGCCGATCAGCCGCCTGCAGTGGGAACACATCCAGCAGGCGATGCACGAGACCGGCGGCAACGTGTCCGCAGCGGCGCGCCTGCTCGGCATGCACCGGCGTTCGCTGCAGCGCAAGCTGGCAAAGCGGCCGAGCCCGGAACGCGATCCGAGCCGTTGATCGCTGACGGACCGGTCCGGCTCAGGCCTCGACCAGCGCCGGCCGGTCCTGCGCGGCGCTGGAGCGCACCGCACACGCATCGGCCCGCGTGGCCATCGTCTCCTGCAGCAGCGGCGATGGCAGTACGCAGGCCGGATGCATGCGCAGGAAGCCGTAGATCGAACCCGCCAGGCCGATCATCAGGCCCGGGGTAAAGGCCGCGCGGGTGAGGCCGCCAACCATCCCCTGGTGCTCCTCGATCGAAGAAATGATCTCGATGGCGGCCTCGTCCTGCGGATAGGGACACCCTGCCGGATCCAGCGCAGCGGCCAGCACCAGCAGTTCCCGGGTGGACACATCGCCATGGCACAGGGTGTGGCTGAACCCCCATTTGCCGCGCGCATCGGCCACGGCGCGACGCATGTCGCGCAATTGCGCGGCATCACCGGTGCGGGCATACAGGTCCGCCGCCGCCAGGCCGATGCCCACGCTGCCGTGGCACCAGGTCGGGAAGTTCTTCTGCCCATCCTGCAGGTGGATGTCCCGCCAGTGCCCGGTATGTGGCTCGAACAGGGCTGCCTGGAATGCAAATGCTCCTTCGGCCAGCCGCCGCCATGCGGCCCGCTCGGGCACGCTGCCAGCCTCGGAGCGGGCCAGTCGTGCCAGCGCCCAGCCCATGCCCATCGCACCGTGGCCAAAACCACCGATCGGCTCGCTGAACTGTGGCGTCGGCCAGCGCGTACCGTCTGCGTCGACAATCGCAGCGTCCTGCATGCGGCGTCCCGCTGCGGCCGCCAGTTCCAGCCAGCGTGCGTTGCCGGTGGCTTCAGCCAGCGCCAGCAACGGCAGGATCATGCCGGACACACCATCAATCAGTTCGAACTTTGCCGCCTGCTGGAAACCGCGATGCTCCGCGGCTTCCGCGCAGCGCTCTGCCAGCGCCAGCAGCGCCGGTCGCTGCAACAGGTCGTGCAATGCCAGCAATGCCCACATTTGCGAACCGGTTCCGACGAATCCACCGTCAATTTCGGCGGGGTGCCGCTCGCACAGGGTCTGCAACACCGCAAGGGCGCCCTCGATGGCCGGATCCAGCCCGGCCACCGGATCGGCACGCCCCTGCTCCACTTCGTGGCGATAGGCCGCCAGTGCGAAAGCGATGCCGCCCAGCCCGAAGTACAGGTCTGGCTGCACCGGCTGGACGGTCCATCCGGTACGCGTCACTTCAGGTGTGATCCAGGTCATCGAGCCGTCTTCGCCGTGCACCGCCAGCCGCAGCAGGCTTTCCACCGCGCGCGTGGCCAGCGTGCGACGGCGTGCGTCCAGGTCGTCGGCGCGCGGATGCCGTGCTGCATAGCTGTAGCCGGCCCGGGCCTCGGCTCGGGCCAGTGCATGCTGGTTCAGGTCGGTGGCGACCAGCGTGCTGCGGATCGTCACGTCCTCCAGGTCGATCCGCATCGCGCGCCAGTTGGCGACGACGGAGTGGATACGCGCCGCGTCCAGCTGCGATGCGAAGATCGGAATGTCACCGTGGCGCAGGTCATCGACCTCTCCGCGTACGGTTTCCAGGTCCGATGGCGCAGCGGGCGACACCGCCGCATTCCGCACCAGCAGGTCGATCGCGCGCTCAACCGCCCGAGCTTCGTTGTGAAGCGATGCTGGATGCCAGAGCATCCGCCCGAGCTCGGCGTAGGCCATTGTCGGCCGCCGTACATCCCGCACCTGGCAGCCTTCGAAGGCCGTCAGCAGCGGCATCAGTTCGCCGTTCGCGTCCAGCGCGCGCAGGCGCCCACTGGCGTCGATGAAGCCCTCGCTGATGTGGTCCCAGTACAACGACACATCGGGCTGTGCGCTGGGATGGTTCTGCGCAATGGAGACCTCGGCCTCGACCATGCCCAACCGGGCCGGTTCCGTCCCGTCGTCGACGATCACCGGCACCTGCACCCGTGGCTGCTCGCCGGGCAGCGCGCCGGCTGCAGACAGGTCCACGCCCTCCATGCCCAGGCCGGCAGTACGGAACGGCACGATTCCGGTACGCAGCACTGAATTGCGCATCAGCTTGACGGCGGTGTCGTACGCATCGCCAAGCCCTGATAGCTCGATTTCGATTACCCGGCAGAACACGCTTTCGGCGTCGACCACCACCGGCACCGGCCCGACCGCGATCAGATTCTCCAGATGGATGTCGGTGCCACCGATCAGGCGCAGGATGGCCAGCCAGTGGCCGAGGCCGCGGTAATAGCACCGCAGTTCAGCCTCGCCGGAACAATAGCGATGCGCGGCGAATGCAGCCCAGCCGTGGCTGCCACGATCAATCACCTTCGGCACGCGCACGCGGTCAGGGGCATCACCGAAGACCGCGGACAACAGGCCATCGAGCGTGGCATCGATGCGCAATGAGCGTGGCTTGTACATCACCGTGCCGCCTTCGAACTGCAGCCGTGCCACGGTGCGGCCGCCACCGTGCAGGTCTCCGCGGCCCAATGCAACGGCATGCAGCGTGCCCGCCGGCGCACCCAGCAACTCGGCCAACGCAACACGATCACTGCCGATGCGTGCAGCGAGCTCCACCACGGCCGCGCATTGTCCTTCGAGCATGCGCGTCAGGCGCGGCAGCAGTACCGGATAACGTTGCTGCAGATGCGCGCGGAAGCCCTCGCTCGTGGCCAGGGCAACGAATTCGTCCAGCGCACCAGCACTGTCAAGCGGGCCGATGTCACCGCTGCGTGCAGCGGCGTGCAGCTCCAGCAGGAGCACGCGGTTGAGCTTGAGCTGGGCATGCTCACTCAGCGCCGCCTCGCCCTGCGAATGCAGCAGCGCACGTTCGCCGGGCTGCAGGGCAATGGCGGGATCATTCAGGCCGGCAGCCAGCGCAGCGCGCGCCTGGGCAAGGAAATGTTCGGTGATGCGCGCAAACGCGGCCGCAGCCGGAGAAGCGGTCATTACGCCCCCTGCGAGATTCAAGAGTCTGTTCCAGTCGCCGGCACGCAGCTGCATGCCTCTGCGTGCCGGCACGGGCTACATCAGCAACACAGGCAGTGGTTGATCACCGATACCGTGGTGGTGCACTCGTTGGTGCCACCGGTGATCATGGTGTCCGAAGCCCCGGTGAGGGCCGCTTCGGTGGCTGCCGCACCGTAGATGAACAGCGAACCCGCAGGGTTGGCGCACCCATCCACATCGTCCGAGCCATTGAGCCAGCCGGACACAACGTCGTCATTCAGATCCATTCGCAATCTCCTGTCATTCACAACATGAGGCGTTGAGGACATGGATCGATTCCACGTCCCTTCGGATACGGCCAGTCCCTGGCATCAACATCATGCTGCGAGCGATACTGGATGACAGGTACAGCCGCCCATGCACACTGCATTGGCACGCCATGCGTAGTCAAGCTGCGCTGCCGCAGGCACGCGAATACGTTGCATGGGCAACGCCGCAGGGCCCCGGAATGGCAGGAACGGAAGGCACGGGATGGCCGGCCTGTCGCCGGCGCATCCACGACCGGGCTCAGCGCTTCAGCTGCGCCAGTATCTCGCGGGTCATCGGATCGGCAATCGCCACACCCTCACCCTGCAGCGCCGGCAACAGGCCACTGGCCAGCTGCTTGCCAAGCTCGACACCGAACTGGTCGAAGGCATTGATGTTCCAGATCACCGCCTGCACGTACACAGCGTGTTCGTACATGGCGATCAGTGCGCCCAGCGCCTGCGGGGTCAGTGCGTCGAGCAGGATCAGCGTGCTCGGGCGGCCCCCGGGGTAATCGCGGTGCGGGTCGTCGCTGCTCTGGCCATTGGCCAGTGCTTCGGTCTGCGCCAGCAGGTTGGCCAGCAGGGCCTGGTGATTGATCGTGTAGGGATCGTCGCTGTGCACGCAGCCGATGAAGTCGGCCGGAACGATACTGGTGCCCTGGTGCAGCGCCTGGAAGAAGCTGTGCTGCACGTCGGTGCCCGCCCCGCCCCACCACACCGGCACGGTGTCGGTGGTGACCGGCTGTCCGTCACGCTGCACGCGCTTGCCCAGGCTTTCCATCACCAGCTGCTGCAGGTAGGCCGGCAGCAGCGCCAGGCGCTGGTCGTAGGTCATCACCGCGTGCGTGGCATGGCCCAGCAGGTTGCGGTTCCAGATGCCGGTCAGGCCGTGCAGCACCGGCAGGTTGCGCTCCAGCGGTGCATCCAGCGCATGCGCATCCATCTGCGCGGCGCCTTCCAGCAGCTGCTCGAAGCGCTCGAAACCGATGGCCAGCGCGATCGGGAAACCCACGGCCGACCACAGCGAATAACGGCCACCGACCCAGTCCCACATCGGCAGCACGTGATCGGCGGCGATCGCGAAAGCCTTGGCCGCGCGTTCCGGATTGGCGCTGACGGCATACAGGCGCTCACTGCCCCCCAGCCAGTCGTGCAGGATCTGGCCGTTGAGCAGGGTTTCCTGCGTGCCGAAGGTCTTGGAAATCAGGATGCCCGCGGTCTTCGCCGGATCCAGCGTGGCCAGCGTGCGCTGCATGGCGGCGCCGTCCACGTTCGACACGAAATGCACGCGCAGGCGCGCACCGCTGACCGGACGCAGCGCATCGGCGACCAAGCGCGGACCGAGGTCGGAACCACCGATGCCGACACTGACCACGTCGGTTACGCCGCTGTCTTCCAGCGCGCGCACCAGCACGCCCATGCGCTGGCGGATCTCGCGCGCGGTGGCATAGGCCTCAGCGGCAACCGGTGCATCGACCACGTCGCCGCGCAATGCGGTGTGCAGTGCGGCGCGCCCCTCGGTCAGATTGACCTGCTCGCCACGGAACAGGCGCGTGATGGCGCCGCCGACATCACGTTCGGCAGCCAGCGCCAGCAACGCCTGCAGCGCGGCGGCATCGTATTTCTGCCGCGCGAAGTTGACGTACAACGGACCGACCCGCAGCGCCAGATCCTGCACGCGGCCGGGTTCGGCGGCGAGCAGGCTGGGGATGCTTGCGCCCTTCAGGCGCTGGGTGTGGGAATGCAGCGAGTCGAATCCGTTGTTCGTTGTCATGCGGCCTGGGTCGGGATCGTGTCGTTGGTGTGGGTGATCTGGTTCTTGCCATCAACGTACACCAGCTTCGGCTTGAAGCTGTCGGCTTCCTGCTCGGTCATGCTGGCGAACGCGGCGATGATGATGATGTCACCGACCTGCACGTGGCGCGCGGCGCCACCGTTGAGCGAGACAACACCGCTGCCGGCCTCGGCGCGGATGGCATAGGTCGAGAAGCGCGCACCGTTGGTCACGTCCCAGATGTGCACCTGCTCGAACTCGCGGATGCCGGTGGCAGCCAGCAGGTTGTCATCGATGGCGATCGAGCCTTCGTAGTTCAGCTCGGAATGGGTGACGGTGGCGCGATGGATCTTGGTCTTGAGCAGGGACAGGTGCATGGGGGCGCTGCAACGGCAAAGGAAAGAGCGGATTCTAGCACCCGCACAGCGCGGGGCATCACGGCCGGCAACCTGTTCAGGTAGGCGGTGAAACCGGGGGTCAGAACCCTTTCCCCTGGAAAAGGCATCTGACCCCATGCATCGCGCGGCGCCGCCGGAACTCAGAATTCCAGGTTGTCGATCAGCCGGGTCGTACCCAGTCGCGCGGCGATCAGCGCCACGCGGCCACCGCCGTCGAAGGTCGGCTCGGCCAGCTCCGGGGTGCGCAGCACCGCATAGTCGACCTGGAAACCGGCCGCCTGCAGTGCGGCGGTGGCATCGGCCTCGATGCGTTCGCGCGGGTGACCGGCCACGTAGCCCTCGCGCATGCCCAGCAGGGTGCGGTGAATGGCGGTCGCGACCGGGCGCTGTTCCGCGCTCAGGTACTGGTTGCGCGAACTCTTGGCCAGGCCATCCTCGTCACGCACGATCTCGGCACCGACGATCTGGATCGGGAACGACAGTTCGGCCACCATCTGCCTGATGACAGCCAGCTGCTGGTAGTCCTTGCGGCCGAACACGGCCACGTCCGGCTGCACCTGCAGGAACAGGCGCGCCACCACCGTGCAGACGCCATCGAAGTGGCCCGGGCGACTGGTACCTTCAAGCACTTCACTGACACCCGGCGCGTGCATGCGCGTGGTCTTGTCCACGCCCAGCGGATACATCGCCTCCACGCTGGGCAGCCACACCGCATCGCAGCCGACCTGTTCCAGCCCGGCCACATCGGCTTCGGGCGTACGCGGATAGCGACTGAAATCCTCGTTCGGCCCGAACTGGGTCGGGTTGACGAAGATGCTTGCCACCACCTTGTCGGCGTACTGGCGGGCCAGGGTCACCAGCGAATGATGGCCACCGTGAAGGTTGCCCATGGTGGGCACCAGCGCCACGCGCAGGCCCTCGCGCTTCCAGTGGGCGATCTGCTCGCGCAATGCGCCGAGCTCGTTGAAGGTCTGGATCATGAGGCGTAAGCGTGCTGTTCGTCGGGGAAGCTGCCGTCGCGCACGGCGTCGGCGTAGGCGCGGGTGGCACCGGCCACCGAACCGCCTTCGGCAAGGAAATCCTTGACGAACTTGGGGCGGCGATGACCGCTGTCCAGGCCGAGGAAATCGTGCAGCACCAGCACCTGGCCATCGCAGTGCGGGCCGGCACCGATGCCGATGGTCGGCACCTCCACCGCAGCGGTCACTTCGGCGGCGACCGGGGTCGGTACGCATTCGAGCACCATGATGCTGGCACCGGCAGCGGCCACCGCCCTTGCGTCCTCGACCAGCCGACGGGCGGCATCGCCGCGGCCCTGGATCTTGAAGCCGCCCAGGCGCAGCACCGATTGCGGGGTCAGGCCCAGGTGCGCGCAGACCGGAATCTCGCGCTCGACCAGGTAGCGGATGATGTCGACCTTGAAGCCGGCACCTTCGATCTTGACCATCTCGGCACCGGCCTGCAGCAGCTGCAGCGAGGCATCCAGCGCGCGCTCCGGGGTGGCATCGGCGCCGAAGGGCAGGTCCGCCACCAGCAGCGCACGCTGCAGCACGCGGGCCACGGCGCGGGTGTGGTAGACCATGTCGGCCACGGTCACCGGCAGGGTCGAATCATGGCCCTGCACCACCATGCCCAGCGAATCGCCGATCAGGATCAGGTCAACGCCATTGGCGTCGAAAGTGCGGGCGAAGCCGGCGTCGTAGGCGGTCAACATGACCAGCTTCTGGCCATTGCGCTTGGCCTCGGCCAGGGCGGGAACGGTCCAGGGCTTGCTGTCTGCGTGGGTGCTCATGTGCTGATAACCGGGGGAGATAACCCGGGCATTATCACCCTATCGGGGCAATCCCGCAGGCGTCCACCCGCACCACTGCGTCCCGCACGCGGCCGTGGCCGGGAATGGCCAGATCCGGCGCGATTTCGGCCAGCGGCACCAACACGAAGGCCCGTTCGTGCATGTACGGGTGTGGCACCTTCAGCCCGGGCTGGTCGAGCTCCTGCACGCCGTACAACAACAGGTCCAGGTCCAGCGCGCGCGGGCCCCAGTGCACTGCCGGATCGCGCACGCGACCGAAGCGCTGCTCCAGCGCCAGCATGGCCTGCAGCAGCTCATCGGCCGGCAAGATGGTTTCGACCGAGGCCACCGCATTGACGAACGGCAGCTGGTCTTCATTGCCCCAGGCCGGCGTTGCGTAAAGCCGCGAGGCCTGGCGCAGCCGGGTCCCGGGCAGGCCGTCCAGCGCGGCAATCGCCGCGCCGACGGTGGCGGCCGCGTCGCCGAGGTTGGCGCCGAGGCCGATCCAGGCAGGGGTCATCGCCTACTCGCCCGCTGCACCGGCCGGGGCACCCGGACGACGGCGGCGACGGCGGCGCTTGCGCGGCGCTCCGCTCTCGTCATCGCCTTCTTCGCTGTGCATCGCATCCAGCGACGACTCCAGCTCACGCCCGGACTGCGCCTGCGCTTCGCGCCAGAACTCGACATCGGCGGCGTGCTCGGACGACGCCACCTGGCGCAGGCTGAGGAAATCGAACGCGGCACGGAAGCGAGGATGGGTCAGGGTGCGGAACACGCGCTTGCGCTGGCGCGAGCTGAAGCGCGACTGCAGCAGCCAGATTTCCTGCATCGGCAGCGAGAAGCGGCGCGGCAGCGCGATGGTGCTCAACTGCTGCACGGTGACGCGGTCGGCGGCGCGGCGCTGCGCCTCTTCCGGTGCCACGCCCTGCTTGAGCAGGGTCGCCTGTGCTCGGCAGAACGCCGGCCACAGCAGCAGCGCGAACAGGAACGCCGGCGAGACCGGTTCGTCGTTGGCCACCCGCGCATCGGTATTGGCCAGGCCCTCGACCAGCATGCGGCGCAGCGCGCCGGTGCGGTTGGCTTTCAGCGCCTTGGCGCTTTCCGGGAACAGCACGTCGAGCAGGCCGTAACGCTCAAGGCCTTCGAAGCTGGCCACGCCATGTCCGGACAGGAACAGCTTGAGCACTTCCTCGAACAGGCGCGCTGGCGCGGCTTCGTTGAGCAGGCCGGCCAGGTGCGGGATCGGCGCGGCAGTACCCTCCTCGATCTGGAAGCCGAGCTTGGCCGCCAGGCGCACCGCTCGCAGCATGCGTACGGGGTCTTCCTGGTAGCGCTGCACCGGGTCGCCGATCAGCTTCATCAGGCGCGCCTGCACGTCCTCGAAGCCACCGGTGTAGTCGCGCACCGAGAAGTCCTCGATGGCGTAGTACAGGGCGTTGCAGGTGAAGTCGCGGCGGATGGCGTCGTCTTCGATGGTCCCGTACACGTTGTCGCGCACGAGCATGCCGTTTTCCATCTCGCGGTCGCCGCTGCCGTCATCGCTGTTGGCGCGGAAGGTGGCGACTTCGATGATTTCGCGGCCGAACACAACGTGGGCGAGGCGGAACCGGCGGCCGATCAGTCGGCAGTTGCGGAACAGCTGCTTGACCTGTTCGGGCGTGGCGTCGGTGGCCACGTCGAAATCCTTGGGTTGGCCATTGACCAGCAGATCGCGCACCGCGCCGCCGACAAGGTAGGCGCCGAAGCCGGCATCGCGCAGGCGATAAAGCACGCGCAGGGCGTTCGGGCTGATGTCCTTGCGGGAGATCGTGTGCTGGTCGCGCGGGATGACGCGCAGGCTGAACGGTGATGTAGCAGGGGAAATGATGTTGGCGCTTCCGGTTGAAGTTTCGGGATTGCCCAATGGCATCGAGGTGCATATACTAGCGCTCCTGCCTCGGCAGCGACACAGTTACGCTCCCTTCGTCTAGTGGTTAGGACGTGGCCCTCTCAAGGCTAAAACAGGGGTTCGAGTCCCCTAGGGAGCGCCAGTCGCCGCAGCAGGAACCGAAAAAGCCCGCCTTGTGCGGGCTTTTCTGTTTTCCGGGGTTTGCATCGGCATCGGTCGGCCTGGTCGCAGTAGCGCCTTCCCGTTCCTGCGTGGGAGGGGGTGGGCCACCCTGACAGTTTCCCGCGACGGCGGCACGAACAGCCTCGCTCCTCCGCAGCCAATTCAATCCCGACGCGCAGACCTGCGTCCGCCAGAACCGCAATGCCTGACGCGAAGGCGGGGCAGCTCAAGCCGGGACCGATGGCGCCATGGATGGCGCCATCGAGCCCCCATGGATGGGTTCACGGCGTGTCCCGGATTGGGCTGCCCCGCCTTCGCCCTCGATGACACCGAGGCGCCAACGGAATGCAACCGAAGCCGGGCAGCGTCAGCCTTCCATCTGCTCCAGCTCCTTGCCCTTGGTCTCGCGCACGTAGCGGACCACGAAGAAGATCGAGAGGATGGCCGCCACCGTATAGATCCCGTAGGCCCCGGCCAGGCCGATGCCCGCCAGCAGCATCGGGAACGTCACGGTGATCGCGAAGTTCGAGGTCCACTGCGCCGCACCGGCGACGGCCAATGCCGGGCCGCGGATCTGGTTGGGGAACATTTCACCCAGCATCACCCACATCACCGGGCCCCAGGACATGTTGAAGAACACCACATAGACGTTGGCCGCCACCAGCGCCAGCCGGCCCATGCCGTCGGACAGTTGCAGGCGACCGTCGGCGATACTGCCACTGGCGAACGCGACCACCATCAGTACCAGCGCTACCGACATGCCGACCGAGCCGATCCACAGCAGCGGCTTGCGTCCGATGCGGTCGATCAGCAGCACCGTCAGCAGGCAGGCACCGATGCTCAGCGCACCGGACAATACATTGATCAGCAGCGCGTCGCTTTCCGAGAACCCCACCGCCTGCCACAGCACCGCGCCGTAGTAGAACACCACGTTGATGCCGACCAGCTGCTGGAACATCGCCAGGCCGATGCCGACCCAGAGGATCGGGCGCAGCCTGCCGGTGACCTTGTCGCGCAGGTCGGCGAAGCGTGGCTTGTGCTGGTCCTGGGCCAGGCTCGCCTCGATCTCGGCCTGCTTGGCCGTGGCTGCGGCCTCGCCGTACAGCCGCGCCAACACCGCCCTCGCCTGCTCCGGGCGCCCCTTCACGACCAGGAAGCGCGGGCTTTCGGGAATCACCAGCAACAGCAGCAGGAACAGCCCCGATGGCAGCGCCTGCATCCAGAACATCCAGCGCCAGGCCTCATGGCCCAGCCATAGCGGCTCGGTCGACGCCCCAGCGGCACGGGCCAGCAGGTAATTGCTGAGGAAGGCGGCGAACAGGCCGCAGATGATCGCCATCTGCTGCACCGTGGCCAAGCGCCCGCGATAGCGCGCCGAGGCCACCTCGGCGATGTAGGCCGGCGACATCACGCTGGCCGCGCCCACCGCGAAACCGCCCAGCACGCGCGCGGCGATGAACAGCCAGGAAGCGTGAGCGGCACCGGCGCCCAGCGCCGAAACCAGGAACATCAGCGCCGACACGATCAGCACGCCTCGGCGGCCCAGGCGATCCCCCAGCCAGCCTGCCAGGAAGGCACCGACCGCACACCCCAGCAGCATCGAAGCGACTTCGAAACCGAGCGCCGCCTCGCTGGAGTTGAAGGCCTGGCGAAGGCCGTCGACCGTGCCATTGATGACACCACTATCGAAGCCGAACAGGAATCCACCGAGGGTGGCCACGCAGCTGATGAGGACGATGAATGCCGTGTTTTCGCCGCCGTGGGAGGCGATGCCGGGTTGGCGCTGGGACATGGATGAACCTGTTGGGAAGGGAGGCCGGCCATCCGACGCAGCCGGCTGACCCGCAGCGTCGCACAGGCCTTGCCCTGCCGCCAATGTCCGCCACGGCCGCGCCTGCCAGGCGCCCGATTTCCGCCCCGCGCCGACACTGGGGGCCAACCTGTTCTAGAATTGGCGGGTTCAGGAATCGATCCGCCCCCAGCCCATGCCCTTTGTCGTCACCGAAAACTGCATCAAGTGCAAACACACCGATTGCGTGGAAGTGTGCCCCGTGGATTGCTTCCACGAAGGCCCGAACTTCCTGGTGATCGATCCGGATGAGTGCATCGACTGCACCCTGTGCGAACCGGAATGCCCGGTCAACGCGATCTTTCCGGAGGACGATGTTCCTGCCGGCCAGGAGAGCTTCGTCGCCCTCAACGCCGAGCTGGCGAAGGAGTGGCCGGTGCTGACCGTGCGCAAGGACCCGCCTGCCGACGCTGGCGAATGGGATGGCAAGCCGGACAAGCTGAAGCTGCTGGAACGCTGAGAAGCGCCTGCTGCGACAACGAAAAAGGGCGCCTTGGGCGCCCTTTTCCATTTCCGCTAGCGCCGGGCCATGCCCGGCGGATCCTGGGCCGCGCTTCAAGCTCGCCGGGCATGGCCCGGCGCTACCCAAGGCAGGTGCGGACCAAGGCCCGCACCCACCCGACCAGCCCTTACTGGGCCAGCTTCGCCTTGAG
Source organism: Stenotrophomonas sp. YJH_SMC_48-3 (assembly GCF_059369375.1). Taxonomy (NCBI): domain Bacteria; kingdom Pseudomonadati; phylum Pseudomonadota; class Gammaproteobacteria; order Lysobacterales; family Lysobacteraceae; genus Stenotrophomonas; species Stenotrophomonas sp. YJH_SMC_48-3. Next base: position 201,865 of record NZ_JCAFSQ010000007.1, read on the forward strand.
CGCGGCGATCAGCTTTACCGGCGCTTCGGCCGTGGCCGGCAGGCCGCGCGGGTCCACCGCGGAGATGTAGGCGCCGGCATCGACGGCCACCACGCGGACCAGGAAGTTGCTGCCTTCGTAGGCCACGTCATACGAGCCCAGCAGCTGCGCGCGGCTGGCGATGGTCACGCCTTCCACGCCTTCCAGCGCGGTGCCGACCTTGGCGAAGGCCTCATCCTTGCCACCGGCGATGGTGAAACCCGTGTTGCCCACGGCCGGGGCCGCAGCCACCGGGGCCGCCGGCTTGGTCGCCGAGGAAAGGGTCGGCACCTTGTTGTCGCCGGTGGTGGCCGGCAGGTTCAGGTCCGGCGGCACTTCCAGCGGACGCATTTCCGGAGCCAGGGCGTAGTCGCCCTTGACGCCGCGCTTGAAGCAGCCGGTGGTGCCGGCAGCGACCGCCACAGCAAGCAGGGCATAGGACAGCACGCGGACGGTGGAAACGGATTGACGCATGTGAATCTCCTGGGTCAGACCAAGACGGAAGGTCAGTGGCTGGAAAGGGCTTCGAGGGCGGCGATGTCGCCGGCAAGGTGGTCGGCGGCCGCATGGTGCGGCGCCGACAGCGGCAGCAGCGGCAGGCGCAGGTCATGGCCGACACCGATGCGGCGCAGCAGCGCCTTGACCGGAATCGGGTTCGGTTCAACGCCGCAGAAATCGTGGAACGGCTGCAGGCGCGCGTCCCAGGATTCGGTGGCTGCATGGTCGTGCGCGGCGGCCAGTTCGCACATCCGGCGGTAGGCACCCGGAAGCACGTTGGAGCCCACGGAGATCAGGCCATCGATGCCGGCCCGGATCGAGCGCGCCGCGGTGCCGTCATCGCCACTGAGGACCGCGAACTTCGGGCTGCGCAGCGCCAGCAGCGCCTGCACCCGGCCGGTGTCGCCCACCGCCTCCTTGATGCCGACGATGTTGGGGTGGCTGGCCAGTTCGGCCACGGTCTCCGGCTGCATGTCGCAACCGGTACGGCCGGGCACGTTGTACAGCACGACCGGCAACCCGCCCTGGTCGGCGACCGCACGATAATGGGCAATCAGGCCGGCCTGGGTCGGCCTTACGTAAGGCGGGGTGACCACCAGTGCATGGCTGGCGCCAAGCGCGGCCGCACGACGGGTCTGTTCGATGGTTTTGGCAGTACCGGACAGGCCGGTGCCGGCCATGACCGGGATGCGGCCGCCAATGCGTTCGACCGCGCTGGCCAGCAGCAGGTCGTACTCGGCATCGGTGAGGGTTGCCGCTTCGCCGGTCGAGCCGGCAACGACAACGCCATGGACGCCACCTTCCAGTTGCAGGTGCAGCAGGCGCTGCCAACCGTCGGGATCGAGGGCGCCGTCGGCCCGGAACGGGGTCGCCAGCGCGGTGATGAGGCCGGAAAGGGACAAGGACGTGCTGCTCTTGGCTGGAAAGGGAAAACGCCCGCCACGAAAGGCCGGGGGCGACCTGAATGTTACTTGCGGCGCGAAAGCACGGGCAAGTATGCTGGACACCGGTGGATCCCCGCCTCTGGCGGGCATTCAGACTCACGCATGCATTACCCGGAATCGCCTTGACCGACACCACCCCGCGCCCCGCGCCGAGCGAAAACCACCTCCTGATCAACGCCTACACGACGCATCCGGAGTCCCCCCTGCTGCCCGTCACCCGCCGCATCGCCGACAGCGGCTGCAATCTGGTGGACGCACGCCTGGCCACGGTCGGCCGCGACGTCTCGGTCACCGCCCTGGCCACCGGCTCCTGGGACTCGGTGGCCAAGCTGGAGGCGATGCTGACCCGGCTGGAGCGCGAGGAAGGGCTGAAGCTGGTCTGGTACCGCACCGCCGCCAAGCAGGCGCAGTCCAACCTGCTGCCCTACATCGTCGAGGTGATCGCCGCCGACAAGCCGGGCATCCTGTTCCAGCTGGCCGATTTCTTCGACCGCCAGGGCATCACCATCGAGAACCTGCAGAGCACGCGCTACCGCGCCATGCAGACCGGTGCGGAAATGTTCAGCGCACAGGTCACCATCGGCGTGCCGGCCAACATGCATATTGCCGCGCTGCGCGACGATTTCCTTGAGTTCTGCGACCACCTGAACCTGGACGCGATCATGGATCCCATGAAGTTCTGATTCTTCGCGCGTCTCTCACGCGCGCGTGGCGTTTCATGTAGCTGTAATGGCAAGAACCCAGGCTCGACAGAAGGACCTCATGAACAACGGCGACACCCTGGACAGCACTACCCTCTCCCTGCCGCTGGCCCTGTCCGGCGGCGACCACGCCACCCTCGGCGACTATGCCGGCCAATGGCTGGTGCTGTACTTCTATCCCAAGGACAGCACGCCGGGCTGCACCACCGAAGGCATCGACTTCAACGCCCTGCTGCCGAAGTTCAGGAAGGCGGGCGCGGTGGTACTGGGCGTCTCGCGCGATTCGGTGAAGTCGCACGACAACTTCTGCGCCAAACAGGGCTTCAACTTCCCGCTGGTCAGCGATGGCGACGAAGCGCTGTGCAGCGCCTTCGACGTGATCAAGATGAAGAACATGTACGGCAAGCAGGTACGTGGCATCGAACGCAGCACCTTCCTGATTTCCCCCGACAGCCGCATCGTGCAGTCCTGGCGCAAGGTCAAGGTTGCCGGCCATGCCGATGCCGTTCTCGCCGAACTGAAGGCCTCCCAGTCCAAGTGAGTCCCACTGCCTACCGTGTCTGCCATCACCCTGCCCCGCTGCAGGCCGTGGTGGTTTTTCCCTGCCCGTAACCAGGAATCGACGATGACCCGAGGCAAGCGCATCTACGTGCTGGATACCAACGTGCTGATGCACGATCCCACCGCGCTGTTCAAATTCGAGGAGCACGACATCTACCTGCCCATGCAGGTGATCGAGGAGCTGGACAACGGCAAGAAGGGCACCTCCGAAGCCAGCCGCAACGCTCGCCAGGTGAGCCGTTTCCTCAACGAGCTGGTGCAGGAATCCGGCCTGGACAACCTGGCCGACGGCATTCCACTGCAGCGTCCCAATGGCCTGCAGCTGCGCGGCAAGCAGAGCGCCGGCAAGCTGCGCTTCCAGACCAGCCATTTCGACGCGGGCAAGAGCTTTGGCAAGGTCATTCCGGACAATGCCATCCTCGGCGCGATCCTGGCCCTCAAGGAAGAAACGCCGGACCTGCCGGTGGTGTTCGTTTCCAAGGACATCAACCTGCGGATCAAGGCCGCCATCGCCGGCATCGTGTCCGAGGACTACGAGAACGACCGCGCACTGGACGATTTCAGCCTGCTCTACACCGGTGCCACCGAGCTGCCCGAAGACTTCTGGAAGCGCCACGGCGAGGATCTGCGCAGCTGGAGCGACAAGGGCCGCAGCCATTACGAGATCCAGGCGCAGGATGGCGAGGAGTGGTACCCGAACCAGTACGTCTACCTGCCCGGCGAAGACGAAGTCGAACTGCGCGTCAGCCGCGTGGTCGGCGACGGCAAGGTAGTGCTGTCGCTGGTCGATGATTTCCGCCACGGCAGCCATGCCGTGTGGGGCATCAGCGCACGCAACCGCGAGCAGAATTTCGCCCTCAACGCACTGATGGACCCGGAGATCGACTTCGTCACCCTGCTGGGTACCGCCGGTACCGGCAAGACCCTGCTGGCACTCGCCGCCGGCCTGGCACAGACGATGGACCAGCAGCGCTACCGCGAGATCATCATGACCCGCGCCACGGTCAGCGTTGGCGAGGACATCGGTTTCCTGCCGGGCACCGAGGAAGAGAAGATGACGCCGTGGATGGGCGCGCTGACCGACAACCTGGAAGTGCTCACGCACAACCAGGAAGGCGGCACCTGGGGCCGCCAGGCCACCAACGACCTGCTCGCCAGCCGCATCAAGATCCGCTCGATGAACTTCATGCGCGGCCGCACGTTCCTGTCACGCTACCTGATCCTGGACGAGGCGCAGAACCTCACCCCCAAGCAGATGAAGACGCTGATCACCCGTGCTGGCCCCGGCACCAAGATCGTCTGCCTGGGCAACGTCGAGCAGATCGACACCCCGTACCTGACCGAAACCACCTCGGGCCTGACCTACGCGGTGGATCGCTTCAAGAACTGGCCGCATAGTGCGCACATCACCCTGCGCCGTGGCGAACGCTCGCGCCTGGCCGATTACGCGTCGGAGGTGTTGTGAACCGCTGCACCCGCCTGCTGCTGCCCACGGCTGCGATCGCCCTCGCAGCCGCGCTCGGCGCCTGCACCACCACGCGCGGCCCGGCCAGCGTGCCGACCGCCGAACGTACCGGACAATCCTGGGTGGTCACCCGCCCGATCATCGCCGCGCAGGTGCTCGACACCTGCTCGCGGCCCAGTCCAGGCCGCGAGGCGGGCCGGGTCAGCGGCTATTGGGCACCCAGCCGGCAGCAGATCGACCAACTGGAAGCACAGCTCTCGTCGCTGCAGGCACAGGTCCCGAAGGTGCTGGACTTCGACCGCCAGTACGTCGGCATCGAAAGCGCCGGCAAGCGGCTGATCTACGTCAACGCCTTCCATCTGCCCGATGGCAGCGGCATCAATCCGGCACGGGAAGCGATCCGCGTCTGCGACGGCGGCACGCAGTTCTGGGGCGCGGTGTTCGACCCCTCCAGCAATACCTTCAGCGAGCTGCAGTTCAACGGCGGCTTCGGCGGGCCCTGAGGGGCCTTGCCGATGGGAATACGCCTGCCCACCTGGGTCTGGATTGGTGCGGTCGCGCTCTCGTGCGTGGCCGGCATGGTCAACGTGGTCGGCTTCCTCGGCTTCGAGCATCAGGCGGTCAGCCACATGACCGGCAGCACCAGCCAGCTGGGCATGGCGCTGGCGCAGGGCGACTGGCGCGCGGTCGGCCATCTGTGGGGGCTGCTGATCGCGTTCTCACTGGGTGCGATGCTCAGCGGCCTGTTGATCCAGGACAGTACCCTGCAACTGGGCCGACGCTACGGCGTGGCGCTGGCCTTGGAGTCCGCGCTGCTGCTGGTGGCCATTCCGCTGTTCGAACGCCACCAGATCTGGGGCGCACTGGCCGCCGCCATGGCCTGCGGCCTGCAGAACGCGATGGCCACCACCTTCAGCGGCGCGGTGGTACGCACCACCCATCTCAGCGGCATGTTCACCGACCTCGGCATCGGCCTGGGCCACCTGCTGCGCGGATTGCCGCTGCAGGTACGACGCCTGACCCTCAGCGGCCTCATCATCAGCGGCTTCCTGGCCGGCGGCATCCTCGGCGCCTGGCTGTTCATGCGTTGGCAATATGACGCCCTGCTCGCCCCTGCCCTGCTGACTGGCCTGACGGGCCTGGGCTATGTGCTGTACCAGCAGTGGGCGCGCTGGCGGCATTGAGGTGAAGCGCATCCACGCATGGCGTGGGTCTACCTTCCCCTGCGGGACCACGGCACAATCGCTGGATGAGCCCGACCACCCCCGTTTCCGCCCTCACCATCGCCGGCTCCGACTCCGGTGGAGGGGCGGGCATCCAGGCCGACCTGAAAACCTTCGCCGCGCATCGCGTGCACGGCCTCTCCGCAATCACCGCACTGACCGCACAGAACACGCGTGGCGTCATCGCCGTGCATGTGCCGCCGATCGACTTCCTGCGCGCGCAGCTGGATGCCTGTTTCGACGATTTCGACATTCACGCGGTAAAGCTGGGCATGCTGGCCAACGCCGGTGTGATCAACGCCGTTGCTGACGCACTGGAGAAGCATCGTCCGCCGCACGTGGTGCTGGACCCGGTGATGGTCGCCACCAGTGGGGCGCGCCTGCTGGAAGACAGCGCATTGCAGGCCATGCGTGAGCGCCTGATCCCGCTGGCCACGCTGATCACCCCCAACACACCGGAAGCAGAACTGCTGGTCGGACGGAAGATCAGCAATGGCGATGACGCTGAGCGCGCGGCGTCAGCCCTGCTCGATCTCGGTGCCGGCGCCGTACTGCTGAAAGGTGGCCACCTGCAGGAAGGCAACCGCGTAATCGACCGCTACTTCGACGGCGTCAGCAACGAAGAATTCATCCACGCCCGCCTGCCACTGGATGCACATGGCACCGGCTGCACGCTGGCTGCGGCCATCGCCGCGCAGCTGTGCAATGGCCTGAGCCTGGCCAACGCCTGCGAAGCCGGCATCGATTACGTCGCACGCGGCCTGCAGCGGAGCCATGCCCCTGGTCGCAGCGAGGTGCGGGTGCTCGATCACTTCGGCGCGGCACCACACGCATGAACCTGGCGCCGCGCATCCTCGCCGTACAGTGCGACGACGGCCATCGCTACGAAGTGATTGCCTGCGTGCCCGCGCACCCCATTGCGCGCCTGCTGTGGCTGCCCGCGCTGGGCGTGGCCGCGCGCCATTACCTGCCGTTGGCGCAGGCGCTGGCTGCGAAGGGCGTGGCGGTGTACCTGCACGAGTGGCGCGGCAACGGCAGCAGTTCGCTGCGCCCATCGCGCGCGCTGGACTGGGGCTATCGCGAGGTACTCGAACAGGATCTGCCAGGCAGCCAGGCCGTTCTGGCTGCAGCGGATGAAGAGGCTGGCACCCTGCCCTGGATCATCGGCGGCCACAGCCTTGGCGGGCAGCTGGCCTGCGTGCATGCCGGACGCCATCCGCAGCACTTCAACCGGCTGTGGCTGGCCGCCAGCGGCTCACCGTTCTGGCGTGGCTTCCCGCCACCACGCGGATGGCTGCTGCCGCTGGTCTACCGCTTTCTGCCGTGGATCGCGCAGCGCCAGGGCGTGCTGCATGGCCGTCGCCTTGGCTTCGGCGGCACCGAGGCGCGCGGCCTGATTGCCGACTGGGCGCGCGTGGGCCTGAACAACCACTACGCCGCGTCCGGCATGGACGAAGACCTCGATGCGCAGATGGCGCGCGTGCATGGCAGCGCGCAGGCGGTGCTGATGGAGCACGACTGGTTGGCCCCCACCGGATCGATGCAGACGCTGCTGGCGAAACTGCCGAATGTGGACGCGCAGCTGCGCGTGCTGTCCGCGCAGGAACTGGGCACGCGCGCCGATCATTTCGCGTGGCTGAAGGCGCCGGACGCCGTGGCTGACAGCTTTTTCATTCAGTTGGATGAAAATTTTCACAAAACTGTTGACGGTCCGCGCCGACATCCGCATAATTCCGCTCCTGTCGCAGGGCGCCCGTAGCTCAGTTGGATAGAGTACCTGGCTACGAACCAGGCGGTCGGGAGTTCGAATCTCTCCGGGCGCACCACTCGACAGGTTTCCGGCATCCGCCGCTGGAAATGCAGTAAAATTTGATTGTGTACCGCGCGCCCGTAGCTCAGTTGGATAGAGTACCTGGCTACGAACCAGGCGGTCGGGAGTTCGAATCTCTCCGGGCGCACCATACACAGTCAACACAACAAGTTTATGTAATTGGCGCCCGTAGCTCAGTTGGATAGAGTACCTGGCTACGAACCAGGCGGTCGGGAGTTCGAATCTCTCCGGGCGCACCATTACACCGAAACAGCAGGCCTCGGCCTGCTGTTTTTTTATGTGCGTCTTTCGGCAGGGCTGCGCCCTGCACCCGCCGAAGCAACAGCTATGGCCGAAGCAACAGCAACAGCAACAGCAACAGCAACAGCTGGTGTTCCGTGGGTTGGCGGGGCGGCATGGACAGGCAGGACACGCCGTAAACCCATCCATGGGGGCTCGATGGCGGCATCCATGCCGCCAACGGTCCTGCCTGCCCATGCCGCCCCACCTCTGACAGATTTCCGCGATCTGATGGATCCACGCCATGCGTGGATGAATCTCCATCGAGTTCGAGTATTTCGATAATTGATCGAAGAGCATCCACGCATGGCGTGGATCTACCGTGTCGACCCAGGTCGACACCTACCAACAGCAGCGGGACTCTGTCGAAGGCGGGGTGGGTCCGGTTGCGGGAGTGTCCGCGGCATGGATGCCGCGGCCAAGCCCCCATGGACGGGTTTACGGCGTCTCCCGCAACCGGACCCACCCCGCCATCCCTCAGGAAACCAGCTGTTGCTGTTGCTGTTGCTGTTGCTTCGGCCATAGCTGTTGCTTCGGCGGGTGCAGGGCGCAGCCCTGCCAAACCCCTACCCCCTGGCCATTGCCTGCCACCACTGCGACAGCAGCTCCGGCCTGCGCAAGCGCTCGCGCCACCAACGCAGTGCGGCGCCGTCCTCGCCGGTGCGCCAGGCCAGCCAGAAGGTCTCTTCCGGCTTGTGCTCCTCCACCTCGCGGATCACCAGCTGGCCACGCGCCACCGCAGCGCGCGCGCACGGCTCGGGCAGGAAACCGAAGCCCACGCCTTCGCACTGCAGTTTCAGCTTGCTGGCCATGTCAGGCACCGTCAGCATCTCCTGCCCCATCAACAGGCCCACCGTGCGCGGCAGCAGCCGTCGTGCCGAATCGGAGACCGCGATCGCGCAGTGTTCGACCAGCTGCTCGCGACCGAGCACGCCAGGCACGTTGGCCAACGGATGTTCGGGCGCGACCGCGAATACGAACGCCACCGTACCCAGCGGCTCGACCACGTAGCCACCGCCGCTGGGGCCCTCGCCCGGCGCGCCGACCAGCAGGTCGGCACGCCGGTCCAGCAGGGCCTCCCAGGTGCCGGACAGGGCCTCGCCGATCAATCGCAGCCGGGTCGGCGCCTGGGCCTCACGAAACGCGGCGATGTCCGGGCCAAGCAGCCAGGTCGGGAACACCGAGTCCACCGCCAGGGTCAGTTCGGTCTCCCAGCCCGAGGCCACCCGCCGCACCCGCAGTTCCAGCTCGCGGGCTGCACGCAGCAGGTGCCGACCCTCGTCCAGCAGCGCGCGGCCAGCTGCGGTCAGCTCGGCGCGCGGGCCAACCCGGTCGAACAGCTGCACGCCCAGGTCCTCCTCCAGCTTGGCCACGGTGTAGGAGATGGTCGAGGGCACCTTGTGCAGCGCCTTGCCAGCGCCCGCAAACGAGCCGCGGCGGTCGATGGCATCCAGGATCTGCAGGGCATCGAGGCTGAGCTTGAGCATTCGAATTTTTCGATGATGGCTGTCAAAACTATCCGTTTTTCAAACCCGGGGCGCAAGCGGATACTTCTCTCCAACGGGGAAATGCAAGAGCTACTCGCCCGTCCCGCCCCATCGAAACCATCGAACAAGGAGATTCCATCATGCTGCAGATCCGCAAGAGCGCTACCCGTGGCCTGGCCGAGCATGGCTGGCTGTCCTCGCGCCATACCTTCTCCTTCGCCAACTACTACGACCCGCGTTACGTCAGCTTCGGCCCGCTGCGGGTCATCAACGAAGACAAGGTCATCGGCGGCCAGGGCTTCGGCACCCACGGCCACAGCAACATGGAAATCATTTCCTATGTGCTGGGTGGTGCGCTGGAACACAAGGACTCGATGGGCACCGGTTCGGTGCTGCGCTACGGCGACGTACAGCGCATGAGCGCCGGCAGCGGCGTCACCCACAGCGAGTTCAACCACTCGGCCGACGAAACCGTGCACTTCCTGCAGATCTGGATCTTCCCGGACACCGAGAACATCGCGCCGTCCTACGAGGAGACCCACTTCTCGCCGGAGGCCAAGCGCGGCCAGCTGCGCCTGATCGCCTCGCCTGACGGTGCCGACGGTTCGCTGCGCATCCACCAGGATGCCCGCATCTTCGCCACCATTCTTGATGGCGGCCAGAAGCTGCTTCACGCCCTCGGCAACGGTCGTGGCGCCTATGTGCAGGTGGCGCGTGGCCAGCTGCAGGTCAACGGCATCACCCTGGAAGCCGGCGATGCACTGCAGGTCAGCGACGAAGCCCAGTTGACGCTGGAAAACGGCAACGATGCCGAAGTGCTGGTGTTCGACCTGCCGCTGTAACCACAAGGCCCTCGATGCTGCTGAGCATCGGGGGCCTTTTCGTAGAGCCCGGCCTGCGCCAGGCGTGCTACAGGAGGAGTGTTACCCACCGATGGCGGCGCAGGCCTCCAGGATCAGCGCGGTCACTTCCTTCGGCTGCGAGGCCAGCGAGGCATGGCTGGCATCCAGCTCCAGCAGGCGCTTGGGCTGCATTCTTGCGGCCATGGCCTTCTGGTTTTCCGGTGCGATCATGCGATCGTGGCGGGACAGCTGGTACCAGCTCGGCCTGTCCTTCCACGCTGGATCGCTGACCGTATCACCGAACGTGCTGGCCAGCGGCGCCTTCTGGGTCACCGCCATCACCCGGCCCTCGTCCTCGCTCAGATCCTGGCAGAAGCTCTCATGGAACTTGTCCGCACGCAGCCACAGGTAGCCATCGCTGTCCGGTGCCAGGTTCGGCGCCGCCTCCGGCAGGTGCTGCTGGGTGATGCCACCGGGACTCTCGCCGGCATCAGGCGCGAACGCGGCGATGTAGACCAGGCCCTTCACATTGGCCTCGTTGCCGGCCTGGCTGATCACTGCGCCGCCGTAGGAATGGCCGACCAGCAGCACCGGACCGTCGATCTGCCGGATCATTTTCTGGGTGCGTCCTGCGTCGTCGGCCAGCGACGTGAGCGGCAATTCCACCGCCTGCACCCGGTCGTGGCCGTTGCGATGCAGTTCCAGGATCACCTTGGCCCAGTGTGCGGCCCCGCCCCAGAATCCATGGACGAGGAGGATGGTCGGTGTCGTGCTCATGTACGGATCTCCGGCAGCGGCCGGCGGGGTGCCGACCGTGCAGCCACTGTCCGTGAGTCGCGTTAATCACTGGTGACGTCCTCGCGTCATTGCAAACGTATGCGTCGAAGGTTGTCGCCCTTGGCACTTGCCGATTCTTCTTGGGAACGTTTTCATGACGATTCCCTGAAGCTTCGTATCGCGCATGACGCCTTCATCCCCACGTGCCCAGCAGCACGCCACCCGTGCCGCCTTCTTCATTCCCGGATTCGCCACCGCCGCGTGGGCGCCGATGGTGCCCTATGCCAAGGCCAAGGCCGGGCTGACCGATGCCAGCCTTGGTGCAGTGCTGCTGTGCCTGGGGCTGGGTTCGTTGCTGGCGATGCCGCTGGCGGGTGCGCTGACTGGGCGACTGGGATGCCGCCGTCTGCTGGTGGCCACCTGCTCGATGGTGCTGCTGGCGTTGCCGATGCTGGCGCTGGCCCCCTCGCCACTCGCACTGGGCACTGCCCTGTTCGTGTTCGGTGCCGGCGTGGGCGCGATGGACTGCACGGTGAACATGCAGGCGGTAGCGGTCGAACGCGACGCCGGGCGCGCGATGATGTCCGGCTTCCACGCCTTCTACAGCATCGGCGGGTTCGTTGGCGCCGGCTGCATGACCGGGCTGCTGATCCTCGGCACGCCGCTGTGGCTGGCCGCTCTGGTTGCGGTGGCTGCTCTGCTGCTGGTGGCAGCGCTCTCGGCGCCGCACTGGCGTCCGCAACGGATCCTGCATGAAGGCCCGCTGCTGGCGCTGCCGCATGGCGTGGTGCTGTTCATCGGCGTGCTGGCCTTCGTGGTGTTCCTCGGCGAAGGCTCGATGCTGGACTGGAGCGCGGTGTTCCTGGCCGAAGTGCGACAGGTGCCACGCGACCAGGCCGGTGCCGGCTTCGCGTTGTTCACCCTGGCGATGACCGCGATGCGTCTGTTCGGCGACGGCATCGTCGAGCGCCTCGGCCGCACCCGTACCCTGGTCTTCGGCGGCATCACCGCCGCAACAGGCTTCACCCTGGCCACGCTGGTGCCCTCGTTCCCGGTGGCGCTGGCCGGCTACGTGCTGGTCGGGCTGGGCTGCGCCAACATCGTGCCGGCACTGTTCTCGATGGCCGGCCAGCAGCGGGTGATGCCGGAGAGCATCGCCATCACTGCAGTGACCACACTGGGTTACGCCGGCATCCTCGCCGGCCCGGCGGCGATCGGCGCAGTGGCGCATGCCACCAGCCTCGGCTTTGCCTTCCTGTGCGTAGCCGTACTGCTGCTGGGCGTAGCTGCCTCCGCCCGCTCACTGGCCCGACGCGTGGCCTGACAAAAAAAGGGGACGGAGGGGATTAAGTCGCATCTGCCACGGGTGTGCTGCAAACGACTTAATCCCCTCCGTCCCCTTTTTCAGCCGTGTGCCAGCCATTCGGCCTGGGCCGGCAGCTGCGGCGCCGGGCATGCGCTCTGCGGGTGGTGCTCGTCGCGCGCCATCCAGTCGTCAACCACTCCGGCCAGCAGATCCAGCCGCAGCGGCAGGGTGATATGGTCTTCGCCGCGCATCTCGATGTAGTGCGCGCGCGGGTTGGCCTGGGCCAGTTCGCGGCCCTGGCTGACGGGTATGTGCTGATCGCCCTGCCCGTGCAGCAGCAGCACGCAGGCGCGGGTATCGGCCAGCGCACGCGCGACGTCGACGCGGTCCAGATCGACGTCGATGCGACGGCTGGCGTCGGCGATCACCTGGTTGATGTCCTGGCCGCCGTAGCGCCAGCGCGCGTACGACGCCATCGCCTGCGCCTTCAGGCCTTCCGGCTGCAGCCCCATCAGGTGCGGGATCATCGTGCGGATGGCCACGCCGGCGTTGGCGAAGGACTCCATCGCCACCACGCCTGCTATCTGATCGCCCAGCTTGTCGGCGGTGAACACTGCCGTGGCGGCGCCGTAGGATACGCCGAACAGGTACAGCGGGCCGGTCACTTCACCGCGTGCGCGCAGCTCGCCGATCACATCGACCACATCGTCAGATTCGTAAGTGCCATAGCCGGACGGCCCCGCACCGGACTGGCCATGATTGCGCAGGTCGAGCGTGACCACGCGGTAGCCGGATTCAGCCAACTGTAGCGACCACGGCAACATCGAATCGCCGTTCATCATCCAGCCGTGCAGCAGCACCACGGTACCGCGCGGTGCCTGCGCGCGGAACGGCCGCGGTACCGCCAGGCTCAGACCGGTATCCAGCGGCAGGCCGTTCTCGTGGCGCTGCGGCAGGTAGTGGTAACGCGCGCCGTAATCGCCCGGATCAAACACACGCCAGAAGATCGGCACGCCATCGCGGCCCCGCGCAAAGCCGTGGCGGTTGGGCAGTTCGGCGATGGCCGCTGCGATGCGCGGGCGATCGAGCAGGGTCGACACGCCACCTGGCGCGATCAGCCGATCGGCGAGCGAAGTGGACGAGGCATTGATCGAGGACGAGCATGCAGCCAGCCACAGGCCGGCGCACGCCAGCGACAACAGCAGCAGGCGCTTCATGGGCAATCAGGGAAAAGGTGCGACAGCGTGGCAGGTTAGCGACGCGGGCGTGGGCCATCTATCGCGCATGGATGACGGCTTGATGACAACGCAGGAACGATTCAGGTTGTCACAATGGCGCGATTGACCTCGGCATTGATCCGGATCAATGAATACGCCGGCACGATTGCCCACAGTGCCGCCATGCGCACCTCGTTCAAGCTCGCCATTGCCCTGGTCGCCACGCTGGCCGCCGCCTACGGCGTCGCCCGCACCACGCCCTACTGGTTCGCACCGCGACAGACCGCGCAGGTCGACATCCACGATCCGGCATTGATCGCGCAGGGACAATACCTGTCGCGCGCCGCAGACTGCGCGGCCTGCCACACCGCACCGGGTGGCAAGCCGTTCGCCGGTGGCCTCGGCATGCAGACGCCGATGGGCACGATCTACTCGACCAACATCACGCCCGATCCGGACACCGGCATTGGTGCCTACGACTACGCCGACTTCGAGCGCGCGGTACGTCGCGGCATCCGTCACGATGGCCAGCCGTTGTATCCGGCCATGCCGTACGCCTCGTACGTGATCGCCAGCGACGCCGAGATCAAGGCGCTGTACGCCTACTTCATGGGCTCGGTGCAACCGGTGAAGCAGAACAACGCCGACAGCACGATCCCGTGGCCGGCAAACATGCGCTGGCCATTGGCCTGGTGGCAGCTGCTGTTCGCACGCCCGCGCACGTTCAACCCGGATCCGTCGCTGGATGCCAGCCAGCAGCGCGGCGCCGAACTGGTGGAAGGCCTGGCCCACTGCGGCGCCTGCCACACGCCACGCGGGTTGGCGTTCCAGGAAAAGGCAATGGCCGACGATGGCAGCCGCCAGTTCCTGTCCGGCTCGGTGCTGGAAGGCTGGTATGCGAAGAACCTGCGCAATGAAGCGAGCGGCCTGGCCAGCTGGAGCGAGGGCGAGATCGTCGACTTCCTGCGCACCGGACGCACCGATCGGTCGGCGGCCTTCGGTGGCATGGCCGACGTGGTCGAGCACAGCACGCAGTACCTGTCCGACGCTGACCTGCTGGCGATGGCCCGCTACCTGAAGCAGCTGCCCGCCCGCGAAGGACGCAGCGCACAGTGGTCGCCCGGCAGCGACACGACCACCGCCGCACTGCGCAGCGGCGACTACCGCGTGGCCGGTTCGCTGGCCTATGCCGAGCACTGCCAGGCCTGCCACCGGGCCGACGGACGCGGCATACCCCGCGTCTATCCGGCCCTGGCCGGCAACTCGATCGTGTTCGCCGACGATCCCAGCTCGCTGGTGCAGGTGACCCTGATCGGTGGCCGCACGCCGCATACCCCGCACGACCGCATGGCCTTCACCATGCCCGGCTTCGAACAGCTGCCGAACGCGCAGCTGGCACAGATCCTGACCTTCATCCGCAGCAGCTGGGGCAACCAGGCCAGCGCAGTGAGCGAGGTCGACGTGGCACGCATGCGCCGGGTGGTGCGCGACAAGCCAGTGCACTACGTTCCGCAGGAGTCCGCACGATGAAACGTTCGCGCAAACGCTCCCGCCTGCTGATCGGCAGTGCGATCACCCTCGTGCTGCTGGCCGGCGCCGGTACCCTCGCTTACCGCCATCTGTACCCGGACCTGGATACCGCCGTGGCCAGCACGATCGATATCCTCGATGCACAGGGCAAGGTGGTCGGCCACTACCGTGCACCCAGCGCCGAAGAAATCGCCGGGCTCGGCAATGCCGAGTCGGTGATGCTCGGCCGCCGCCTCCTCAACGAGACCGCACGGCTGCTGCCGGACAACGTCGGCAACGATCTGAACTGCAACTCGTGCCACATGGCCGAAGGCAAGCGGCCGTTCGGCAATCACTACTTCAACACCGGCGGCGGCGCCTATCCGCGCTACATGCCGCGTCCGGGCAAGGTGATCGGGCTGACCGAGCGCATCAACGGCTGCCTGCAGCGTTCAATGAACGGCAAGCCGCTGCCGAAGGACTCGCCGCAGATGCGTGCGATGCTCGACTACATGGCGTGGCTGAGCAGCCCTGTGCCAGTGGGTGCAAGGGTGGCTGCCCCCAGTGAGGGGCCCATCGACAGCACGCTAACCCCGGACCCGATCCGTGGCCAGGCGCTGTACGCCGTGCAGTGCGCTGCCTGCCATGGCGACAATGGTGAAGGCCGGCGCGACGCCAGCGGTGACATCGCGTTCCCGCCGCTATGGGGCGACCACAGCTTCAACATCGGCGCCGGCATGGCGCGCCTGTACAAGGCCGCCGGTTTCGTCAAACACAACATGCCGCCGGCAGTGACCCGTGAACCGCCACTGGGCCAGCAGGTGATGCCCGACCAGGATGCGGTGGACATCGCCAGCTACTTCATCAACCAGCCACGCCCGGACTTCGCCAACAAGGCCAAGGACTGGCCGCGCGACCCGAAACCCAAGGACGCGCGGTACTGAGCAGAAGCCATTGGAACCGGCCGTCACACAACACGGTTCCTGCTTCGCCGCGTCATGCCGATGTCATGGGCGCTGCCGACACTCCGGGGCTTCCCTCCCCTGAAGGTCCGGTTTCAATGCGAACGTTTGCGCGTTTTCCCCGTGTCTCGCTGCTTGCCGTGCTGATCGCCCCCGCCCTGGACGCCCTCGCAGAAGCACCGCAGGGCGATACGGGCGAAGCGCACAGCAGCGATGCCCGTACCCTGGACCAGGTACAGGTGATCGGCCAGGCCACCAGCTACGCCAAGACGTCGGTGCGCGCAGAAACACTGAACCGGCAGACGGTGATGAGCAGCGTCAACGATGCGCTGAACGAAGTACCCGGCGTGGTGGTCAGCGAGGCCGACGCCACCGGCTCGTCGGTGTGGGGCACGCAGATCAGCATGCGCGGTTTCGTCACCAATCGTGATACCCAGCAGATCGGCACCACCATCGACGGCCTGCCCAACGGCGGCTCAGGTTACGGTGGCGGCTCGCTGGCCAACCGCTACATCGACACCCTCGACCTGGAGACGGTGGAAGTCAGCCAGGGCACCGCTGACATCTCCTCGCGCTCGAACGAAGCACTGGGCGGCACGCTCAACTTCCTTACCAGCGACCCGCTGCAGGACAGCCGCCTGCGCTTCGTGGTCGGTGCCGGTGACAACGAGGCGCGCAAGTACTACGTGCGCTACGACACCGGCCTGCTCGGCGGCCACACCCGCGCGTGGGTCAGCGCCTCCTCGTCGAAGGTGCACGACTGGATCGACGGCACCGGCCACGCCAGCAACAACCACGTCGCCGGCAAGTTCATCACCGAACTGGATCGCTGGACGCTGGCCGGCTACCTGTCCTACAACGATGCCGACGAGCCCGAATACACCAGTGTTTCGCCGAAGGGCTTTGCCACCCATCCGGATCGCGACAACCTGGTCGGCACCCTCACCGGCATTCCCTATCTGGACCAGAACTTCCGTTCGGGCTCGCGTGCGCTGCGCGAGAACACCTTCGGTTACCTGCGTGCGGCCTTCGACGGCGGCAACGGGTTCAAGGCCTCGGTGGCCGCCTACGGGCACCGCATGCAAGGTCGTGGCGACTGGCTTCCACCCTACCTGGCGCAGGTCAGCGATGAGGGTGCGGGCCGCCCCGAATCGGAATATCTGGGTGGCAAAACCGTGTACGGCGGCAGCAACCGTGGCCAGATCTTCTTCGTCAATCCCGATGGCAGCGCCGCGCAGCGCCTGGCCAGCTGCACCCCGCGCCTGGGCTTCACCGCCGAGTACGATCCGAACTGCTACGCGGGCAACGTGCTGGGCGCGCAGTCCTACCGCCACACCCACTACGACAACGACCGCATGGGCGTGACCGCCGACGTCGAATGGCGGCAGACCTTCGGCGCAGTCGACAACACGCTGCGTGGCGGCCTGTGGGTGGAGAAGCTGGACCGTTCGGCACGCCGTGACTGGCACCGCCTGCTCAACGTCGGCCAGGATATCGCCTTCGACCACCAGCCGTACTGGGTGCAGTTCGAGGACAAGTACAAGGTTGACGAACAGATGTACTACGTCGAGGACGTGGCCCGCTTCGGGCCGTTCAGTGCCCGCCTGGGCGTGAAGCAGTTCTTCGTCGACCAGTCGCGCCGCCGCGTGATCGGTGCCAGCGAGCACGTCGAATCCGATTCCAGGTCCGATCCACTGTTGTCCACCGGCGTCACCTGGGCACCGGGTGTGGAAGGCATGGAGCTGTTCGCCGGCTTCTCGCAGAATTTCGCCGCCATTCCTTCAGGCGTACTTGGCGAGACCGACCCGCAGCGCTTCCGCAATGTCGAACCGGAGACCGCCGACAACATCGAAGTGGGCATGCGCATCAGCCGCTGGCCGCTGACCGCCTCGGTCACGCTTTACAACATCAAGTTCGACAACCGCATCGTCTACCTGCCGGCGGGCTTCGTCAGCGGCATCGACTACCTGGGCGAGACCGACGGCGTCTATGAGAACTTCGGTGGCGTGGAAAGCAACGGCCTGGAAGCCGCGTTCGGCTATGGGTGGAACAACGGCTGGCGGATCAACGCGGCCTACACCTACAACCGCTCCAAGTACCTGGGCAGCGGCAGTGCCGCGCGTGATGCCCAGCTGGGCATCGTCGACGGCGCCAAGGTGATCGGCCAGCCGGAGAACACCCTGGTGCTGTCGGCCGACTGGCAGGGCGCCAACTGGAACTTCGGCCTGTCCGGCCGTTACCTGGGCACGCGCTACCTTGATGCCGCCAACGTCAACACGCTGCCCTCGGCCACCGTGTTCAACGCCAACATCGGCTTCGACCTGCAGGGGCTGTCGCCGCGCCTGAAGGGCATGGGTGCCAACCTGGTGGTGAGCAATCTCACCGACAAGCGGTATCTTGCAGGGGTGGACGGCCGCGACAACGCCTTCATCGGCGCCCCGCGCACCGTCGGCATCTCCTTCCGCGTGGACCTGTGAGTGAGCCCGTGACCGATATCGGCCGACGCCGGTTGTTGCAGGCCGGCGTTGCCGCCGGCCTTTCTCCGCTGCTGCCCAGCATCGCCCGGGCCGCAGCGATCGCCCCTGCCGCGCAGACGCGCAGCCTCGAAGACCTGCAGCACATCGTGGTGTTCATGCAGGAGAACCGTTCGTTCGACCACTACTTCGGCACGCTGCCGGGGGTACGTGGCTTCGGTGATCGGTTCGTCGCCCCGGCCGCCGCGCTGCAAGCAGGTGGCCGCACCCGCAGCCTGTGGCTGCAACCCGATGCCAGTGGCACGCGGGCGATCGCGCCGTTCCCGCTGGATACCGCCGCGCACTTCGGCTACATGCGCGTGGAAGGCACGCCGCATACCTGGCCCGATGCGCAGCGCGCCTGGGACCACGGCCGCATGGGGCACTGGCCGAAGGCCAAGCAGAACCACTCGATGGGCTACTTCCAGCGCAGCGACCTGCCGTTCCAGTTCGCGCTGGCCGATGCCTTCACGATCTGCGATGCGTACCACTGCGCCATGCAGGCCGGCACCAACCCGAACCGGGTGTTCCTGTGGACCGGCCACAACGATGCACAGGCCCGTGCCGGTGGCCCGGTGATCGCCAACTCGCATGACAACTTCCCCGAACACGGCGGGCATCCGGCGTCGTACCGCTGGACCAGCTATGTCGAGCGCCTGCAGAACGCCGGCGTATCCTGGCAGATCTACCAGGACATGGCCGACAACTTCACCGACAACCCGCTGGCCGGCTTCGAGGCGTTCCGTCGTGCCTACAGCGCGGCACCCGGACATGATCCGCAGCTGCGCGCACGCGCTGTCAGCACCCGTGGCCTGCCACAGCTGCGCCAGGACGTACTCGACGGGCGCCTGCCTCAGGTCAGCTTCATCATCGCCGATGCCGCCGGCAGCGAACATCCCGGCCCGTCCAGCCCGGCCCAGGGCGCGGCCTATACCGCGCGCGTGCTGGATGCGCTGACCGCCGATCCGGAAGTGTGGAGCCGCACCGCCCTGCTGCTGATGTTCGACGAGAACGACGGATTCTTCGACCACATGCCGCCACCGGCCCCTCCCTCACCGGTGAACGGTGGATGGGCAGGTGCCTCGTCGGTCAGTACCGAGGGCGAGTATCACCGTCATCCCGCACCGGGCGACGAGAAGTACGATGCCGCCGAACTGCGCGGGCGCCCGTATGGTCTCGGTCCGCGTGTGCCGCTGTACGTGATTTCGCCGTGGAGCCGCGGCGGCTGGGTCGATTCGCAGGTGTACGACCACACCTCGGTCATACGCCTGATCGAACGTCGCTTCGGCGTGGCCGCACCGGACATCTCGCCGTGGCGCCGTGCGGTCTGCGGGGATCTGAGCAACGCGTTCGACTTCGCCCAGCGTGATACCCGTCCGTTCGTGCGCGGCCTGCCGGACATGAGCGCGGTGGCCGCGCGTGCCGCCGCCTTGCCGGGACGCACCGTGCCCACGCTGCCAGAGGGGCTGAAACCAGCGAAACAGGAAAGCGGTGTACGCCCGGCGCGTGCCCTGCCCTACCGGCCGCAGGCATCGATCGCTGCGGTCGACGCTGCGGGCGTGGACCTGACGTTGTCCTGCGAAGGCGCAGCGGCTGTGCTGCATGTCTACGACCGGCTGCGGCTGGATGCGGTGCCACGCCGCTACACGCTGCTGCCCGGTAGGCCGCTGCGCGAGCGCTGGCCGCTGGATGCCCAGGGCCGCTATGACCTGTGGTTGCTCGGCCCGAACGGCTTCCACCGCCACTTCCAGGGAGCGGCCACGGGTCCTGCCGTGCAGGCTTCAATCGATCGCGTCGATGACCAACTGCGGCTCCGCCTGCGCAATCTGGGTGACAGTGCACAGCAGGTGCGCGTGCACGGCGGCGCCTATGCAGGACACATGCCCGAACAGACATTGGCGCTGCCCGCACATGCGCAGACTTCATTGGCGTGGGATGCTACGCCTACCGCCGGCTGGTATGACCTGCGCGTCAGCGCGGGTGGGAGTGTGCTGCGTTTGGCCGGCCGCGTCGAGGATGGGCGCCCCGGCACCAGTGACCCGGCGATGGGCACCGAGCCGCTGCGGTTCGAGCACGATTGAAGAATCCCGGTAGAGCCGAGCCCATGCTCGGCTGCTTTCGCCCTGGTCGCATTGCCCCGAAAAAAGCAGCCGAGCGTGGGCTCGGCTCTACAGCGCAGACCGGTAGATTCAGGCCTCCTGCAGCCCCGGCCGGCCGTGCTCCACCGCGTAGCGCTTCCAGCTCTGCACCGCGCCATTCGGCTGCATCACCGTATCCAGCGTCTTCATGTCGCCGATCCACGCATCGCGGGTGACATCGCACAGCACGTAGCCACGCTTGTCGGTGGTCGCCTTCAGGTAAGGGCTGTGCGCAAGCTGGTTCCTGGCATACGCGTCCACGCCTTGGCCGTCGGCACCGGAAGTGATCGAGGTGGCGAGGAACTCGCTGGAGACCACGCCCGAGTCACGGTGGTCCTGCACCAGATCACCGGCATAGTGGCGATGCGCATCGCCGCAGGCGGTCACCACGTTGCCGAAGCCCACCTTCTGGATGTGATCAAGCAGGCGCCGGCGACTGTCCAGATAGCCCGACCACTGGTCGTCGGACGACTGCACCACGCCGTCTTTCTCGCGCATGTAGTTGCCCAGTGCCACCTGGTGGGCGATCGTGTGCCAGCGCGGTGAAGCATCGGCCAGGCCGTCGAACAACCAGCGTTCCTGCTTCGCTCCCACAATGCTGCGCTCCGGCGATTCCACCTCCTCACGCAGCGCCATGTTCACCTGCTTGCTGCGGTACTGGCGGGTGTCGAGCAGGTGCAGGTCCATCAGCGTGCCGTAGCGTGCGCGCCGGTACATCTGCATGTGGCCATCGCGCGGGAATGCCGAACGGCGCAGTGGCATGTTCTCGTAGTAGGCCTGGAACGCCTGTGCGCGGCGCAGCAGGAATACTTCGCTGGGCGTGTCATCCTGGTCTTCGGCGCCGGCCCAGTTGTTGTCCACTTCATGGTCGTCAAAGGTGACGAACCACGGTGCCGCCGCATGCGCGGCCTGCAGGTCGGCATCGCTCTTGTACTGGGCGTAGCGGCGGCGGTAATCATCCAGCGTGTAGATCTGCGGGCCGACGTGGTTGCGCAGGTTGGTGAACGGCTGTCCGTTCATCTTCCGCAGGCCCGGCTGGCTTTCGCCTTCGTAGATGTAGTCACCGTAGTGGAAGACGAAATCGAGTGGTTCCTCGGCGATGCGTCGCCACGCGGTGTAGTGGCCTTCTTCGTAATGCTGGCAACCGGCCACCACGAAGCGAACGCGATCCACCGCTGCCGTGGCTGCCGGCAGCGTGCGCGTGCAACCCACTGCGCTGGCGTGGCCGCCTACGGTGAAGCGGTACCAGTAGGGCCGTCCGGGCGCCAGCCCGTCCAGCTCCACGTGCACCGCGTGGCCAAGTTCGGGATGCGCCATTGCCGAACCCTGGCGTACCACCCTGCGCATGCCTTCGTCTGCTGCCAGCTGCCACTCGACCACCATCGGCCGGGCAGGCATGCCACCGCCGAACACCAGCGGCTCGGTCGCCAGCCGTGTCCACAGCACCATGCCATCGGCCGAGGGATCACCCGAGGCCACGCCCAGGGTGAAGGGCGTGCTGGCAAAGCGCGGCTTGGCCAGCAGGTTGCGCGGGTTCAGCGCGGTGGCATCGGCCTGCGCGGCCAGCGCGTGTGCCGTGCCCATCCAGGCGCCGGCAGCAGACAGGCCGGCCAGGGCCAGGAATCGCCTGCGATTGATCGTATCCACGGCGCTGCCCTCAGTTGTAGATGATGTGGAAGTAGAAGAAGCGGCCGTAGTCGTCGATCTCGGTACGGAAGCGCCCATTCGGGCCGGTGCTGTAGGTCGGCTGGGTGTTGAACAGGTTCTTGGCTTCGTACTTCAGCGTCACGTGCCTGCCGACCTTGTGGCTGAAGGCCATGTTGAACGTCATGTACGGGTCGTAGTACGAATCCAGCCATTCGGTGTCACCGAAGTCGACCAGCATCCGGCTGCGGTAGGTTCCGGAAAGGCGCAGCTGCGCGCTCCTCCACGGCATGCGCCAGATCACCGAACCATTGAGCGACCAGTCCGGCTGGTACAGCAGGCGATCCAGGTGGCGCGCGGTGCCATCACTGATGCGGTAGTCGGTCTGCCCTTCCAGCCGCGTGGCGTTGAAGTACATGTCGAAGCGCTGGCGGCCCCACTGCAGGTTGCGATTGGCCACCGCGAACTCGACACCGCGCAGCTTCGACTCATCGGTGTTCATCGGCTGGGTGACCCGATAGCGGGTATCACCCACGTTCTCGAAGGTGGTCAGGGTGTAGATGTCGTCCTTGATCACCTTGTCGAACAACGCCACCGAGACCAGGCCGTTGTTGCCGTTGAAGTACAGGTCCCATGCAAGGTCGATGTTGGTGGAACGGCGCGGCTGCAGATCGGCATTGCCCTGCTTGATGGTGCAGAAGCCCCTGCCCTCCTCGTCATCGCCACAGCTGGTGCTGGTGGCCTGGGCGATGTTGCTCGGCGTCGGCCGGCCCAGCGTGCGGCTGGCGGAGAAGCGCAGGCGCTGGTCCTCGGTGAGCTTGAAGGTTGCGTTCAACGAGGGCAGCAGGTTGTTGTAGCCACCGCTCGTGTTGCGGAACGCAGAGGTATAGGTAGCGCCGCCATCATCGCTGAACGGGCTGTAGGCATCGAAGCGGGTGTGGTCGTAGCGCAGGCCGCCGATCAGCAGCAGCCGGTCCCAGGCGTAGTGCGCGGATACATAGGCATTGGTGATGTCCTCCACGTACTTGTAGTCGCTGGTGAAGTTGGCATTCGGATACGCCGCATTGTTGCTGCCCAGTTTCGGCAGCAGTTCCTCGGTCCACTTGCGGTTGTCGATCAGCGGGAAGCCGGGCACGCTGCCCAGCAGTGTCGAACCCGGATACAGGTAGTCGTTGAGCGTGGCGCTGCTCTTGAAGTAGTCGAAGTCGATGTCCTGCCAGATCTTCAGGTGGCGGTACTCGGCGCCGGTGGCCAGGCCGAAGCCACGCGCATCGGCGTCGATGTTGTAGCTGAAATCGGCGCGCAGGTTGTCGATGCTCTCCTTGGCATCGCGCGGGGAGACGTAGGCCTGCGCCGGATTGAGCTTGAATGCGGAACTGGTCAGCAGGCTGGAATCGGAAACCGCCACCGCGTTGGGGAACCCGTGGCTGTCGTTCTCGTAGTCGACGAACAGATTGCTGGGGTAGGCGCGTACACCCCAGTAGACCTGGCTGTTGTGGAAGGTCTCTTCGGTGTGGCCACCGCGCAGGGTCAGGCGCGAACGGTCGCCCATGTCCCAGTTGAAACTGGCGATGGCACCACGGTTGCTGCGGTCCCAGCGGTCGTGACGGTTCTTGATGTAGATGCTGTTGATCTGGGTGGTGCCGCTGTCCTCGGTCTGGTTGCGGATCGGGAACTTGGCATTGCCGTACAGATCGGTCTTGTTCATCGTCGAGTTCTCGTAGAACCGGTACGAGTACAGCAGCAGCGATGCGTAGAACGGATCGTCCGAGGGCTTCCACTCAAGCTTGGCGGAGCCACCGAAGTTGGTGATGAAGTTGGTATAGGTGCCGGTGCTGAAGTTGCCAGGCGCACGCAGCCCGTTCCAGCCCTTGGCCTCGTCCGGGCCCGTGGTACCGTCGGTGAGGTATTTGCCTGCGTCGTTGTAGTAGTAGTTCGACTCCACCCAGCGCTTGACGCTGTTGCGCGAACGCTGCTCGTAGCGTGCCACCGCAACGATGCCGAACTCCTGGTCGACACCAAACTGGTTTGAGAACACCATCTTGGCGCTCTTGCCGAAGTGACCCAGGGTCTCGTGGTTGCCGCCTGCGCTGCGCTCGACGTTGGTCTCGGCGGTGGAATAGATGCCTGCCACATCGGCAAACACGTACTTGCCTGACCGGTCGAAGGCACTGCGGCTGATGATGTCGATCACGCCGCCGATCGCATCCGGTGCCTGCTCCGCACTGAAGCTCTTGTAGATGTCGGTACGGGTGCCGATGTCGCTGGGAATCAGCTGCAGGTTGTTCATGCGCTCGCCGGAGCCACTGCCCCCCACGCTGGCAATCGCGATGCCATCGATGGTGGTGTAGTTGAGGTTGGCCTGTACGCCGCGCACGGTCACGTAACGTGGCTCACCGGCATCCTCCACCGCACTCAGGCCTGGAGCGGCCATCAGGCTCTCGGCCAGGGTCTCGTCGCCGTAGCTGTCCATCTCGTCGTACACCACCGAATCCTTGATCACCGGTGAGCGCTTCTTCTGGTCGATGACCTCATGTGCAGCAATCACCTTCACCGTGTCCAGGGTCGGCGCCACCATTGCCTCGGCCTCGCGCGGCTTCGGCGCGGCCGGCTTCGGTTCGTTGCGTGCTGGCGCCGGATCGATGGCGATGACATTGCCATCCACCACGGTGTACCCCAGGCCGGTACCGGCCAGCAGCGCGTCCAGCGCCTGCCTGACGGTGGCACCGCGCGGCACCGCACCGGCCATGCGGGCATCACCGCCGGCCGAGTACAGGAACTGCACCCCGGAACTGCGCGACAACTGCTCCAGCGCACGCGCCAACGGCTGCGCCGCGATCGGCGTGGATACACGCGCCTCCAGGCCATCGGCACCGGCGGCGAAGGCCAGCGGCACGCTGCAGGGAGACAGGGCGAGGATGAT
This sequence comes from Stenotrophomonas sp. YJH_SMC_48-3, assembly GCF_059369375.1. NCBI lineage: Bacteria > Pseudomonadati > Pseudomonadota > Gammaproteobacteria > Lysobacterales > Lysobacteraceae > Stenotrophomonas > Stenotrophomonas sp. YJH_SMC_48-3. The sequence continues at coordinate 226,703 of NZ_JCAFSQ010000007.1, forward strand.
CGACAGGTAGAGCGTGTTGCGCATCACGGGTCCTTGGAAGAGAGAGAAGGCAGCAGGCGCCGCTGCGTGGCTCGGCAGCGGCTTCTCCCAAGTAAGAGCCCGCATCCACCGAAGTGGAGAACGCGGATTCGATGAATTTTTTTTGACAGTCCACGGCCATTTCGGCCTCAGCGACTGCCAACCCGCACGGTGTCGCCTTCGCGCCTCACCACGAAACGCGGGTCGCGTTCGAGGAAGGCCTGCAGCGCACCGATGCGATGCGCATCGAGACTGCCCGACAACCGTGCCGATGCCGCGCCTTCGTCCAGCACGCGGACCTGCACCTGGTTGTGCCGGTTGAAGGCAGCGGCCACCTCGTCCAGCCGCTCATCCAGGAAGGACACCTTGCGTTGCTGCCAATCCAGCAGCATCGACAATGGCAGGTCCAAGGACTCGACCGCATGGCTGCCCGCGTCGACCTGCACCACTCGGCCTTCGCCCAGCTGCGCAAGACGCCGGGCGTCCGCACCCTGGCTCCATACCTCCACCTCGCCGGAGACCACGCCGATGCGCGTGCTCTGCAGCCGTCGCGATACATCGAATACCGTGCCGATATCCCGGATCTCCAGGCCGTTCACCTGCACCTCGAACGGACGGCGGTCGCGGGCGATGTCGAACGTGGCCTCACCCTGCAGCAGCTCCACCTTGCGGCTGAACCAGCCCATGCGTACCCGCAGGCGGCTGTCCGCGTTGAGCTGCACCTGGGTCTGGTCGGGCAGCACCAGGTCGCGAAGTTCGCCCTGTCCGGCACTGTAAAGCTGCTCGGTGGGCATCACCTGCGGAACCAGGCCCACGCCGAGCAGGGTGATACAGGCTGCGGCAGCTGCCACCCACCAGCGCGCACGACCGCGCCGCGGCACAGCGCGCGGCGGCGCGTGCACGCCACCGAACAGCGGCACCACCTTGGCCGACGTCGCCTCCCGCAGCGGCGGCGCCTCGTCAGCCAACGACGATTGCAGCGCTTCGCCCACCTGCCGGTGCAACGAGAGCACGCGCAAGTAGGCGCGCACATGCTCCGGCGAGCGCTTCATCCAGTCCAGGAACGCGAGGCGCCCGGCCTCATCCAACGGCCCCTCGCGGTTGCCCAGGAACCAGTCCATGGCCTCGCAGGCGATCGTGTCGTCGGCCACGGGCGATGAGGTCCGGTTCATGTGAGCTCCCTGGCGCCCAGCGCCTTCCTGCAGGCCTCCAGCCCCTTGCCGATGTGCTTGCGCACCATGTGCACCGACACCTGCAGCTGCTGGCTGATTGCCGGGCAGTCCAGTCCGTCGCGGTAGTGCAGCTCCATCACCCGCCGCGTGGTTGCCGGCAGTCGTGCGATGGTGCTGCGGATATCGTTCCAGCGCTGCGCACGCTCGAAATCACCTTCGATGTCTTCTTCGCTTTTCAGCACTTCGGCCAGCAGGTCGACGTCTTCCAGCGGCGGCAGCGACGACCGCGCGCGCGCATGCTCGCGCGCCAGGTTCGCCGCCACGGTGAACAGGTAGGCTTCCGGGTTCTCGACCGCATCGGCATCTTCGCCGGTGCTGCGCAGCAGGCGCAGGTAGACCTCCTGCGCCAGGTCTTCGGCATCCTCGCTGGCCGAACCGCGACGCAGGAAGAAGCCACGCAGTAGCCGGCGCCGCAGCGCGTAGCTTTTCTCCCAGATCCTCACGCTGTTCACGGCCGGCCAACCACCCCGAGGCTGGAAAGCCCCGCAGGGTGACCGCCATCGATGACAGTGGCGTTTCAACGACCGGCAGGCAGCCGCTAGAATGCGGCCCCTGCAATGTCCCGGCAGCCGGCACAAGGAGTGCCCCGCAATGAACGCCCGCACCGCCATCAACACCCTCAGCAGCCTGCTGTTCCTGCTGCTGGTCGCCCACACCACCGCCTACCAGCAGCAGATGTGGCCGCCCAGCCGGGTCATCCATGTGCATCCGGTAATCGTCGTCCTCGCCTATGCGCTAGGTGTGCTCACGCTGCTGTTGTGGATCGGCGGTCGTCGTGCACCGGAACCCGCCCAACGCCTGGCGCGCTGGTTGCCCGTCGTCGCCTGGTGCCTGCTGGGCGTCGGCGTGGCGATCATCCCGGTGTTCCTGTCGGGGCTGCCCCCGGCCTGATCAGCGGCCGCGCCCAGCGCATCGGCCCATGATACGGCGCGCGGCACCAACCCTTGCTTGCCAGAGACCCAAGCCCCGCCCGCCTATCGAGGCGTGGGGGGCAGGCATACGCTTGTCTTCTCGGTGGCCGCCACGGTCGCCCTTCGCGTCACGGCGCCCGCCATTGCGACCCCGCTCCAGTGCTGTGCGCCCTGCCGGTGTTGTCGCCCAGGCAGACCTCCGACCGGCGCCCTCTGGAGACAGCCATGAACCAAGCCCTCATTCCCTTCGATACCGATCCACTGGAAACCCAGGAGTGGCGTGAATCGCTGGAGGCGGTGATGCAGGCCGGCGGCCGGCCGCGCGCGCACTACCTGATCGACCAGCTGAGCGATCTGGACGCCCGGCAGCACGGCGACCTGCATACCCGTGCCTGGACCGCCTACGTCAACACCATCCCGCCCGAGCGCCAGCCGGCCTACCCGGGTGACCTGGCCATCGAGCGCCGCCTGAACGCGATGATCCGCTGGAACGCGATGGTGATGGTGCTGCGTGCCGGCAAGCATTCCAACGTCGGCGGCCACATCGCCACCTACCAGTCGGCGGCAGTGCTGTACGACGTGGGCTTCGATCATTTCTTTCGTGGCCGTACCGACACCTTCGACGGCGACATGATCTACATCCAGGGCCACTCCGCGCCAGGGATCTACGGCCGCGCGTACGTGGAAGGCCGCATCGATCCGGCACGGATGGACAACTTCCGCCGCGAAGCCGGCCGCGAAGGCCTGTCCTCATATCCGCACCCGCGCCTGATGCCGGAGTTCTGGCAGTTCCCCACCGTGTCGATGGGGCTGGGCCCGTTGACCGCTGCCTACCAGGCGCGCTACATGCGCTACCTGGAATACCGCGGCCTGAAAGAGCACCAGGGCCGCAAGGTCTGGGCCTTCCTCGGCGATGGCGAAATGGATCAGCCCGAATCGCTGGCGGCGATCTCGCTGGCCGGCCGCGAGCGGCTGGACAACATCGTGTTCGTGGTCAACTGCAACCTGCAGCGCCTGGACGGGCCGGTGCGCGGCAACGCCAAGGTTATCCAGGAGCTGGAAGGCGCCTTCCGCGTGGCCGGCTGGAACGTGATCAAGCTGATCTGGGGCAGCGGCTGGGACGACCTGCTGGCCCGCGACCACAGCGGCCTGCTGCGCCAGCGCATGATGGAATGCGTGGATGGTGACTACCAGACCTTCAAGTCGCAGAGCGGTGCCTACGTGCGCGAGCATTTCTTCGGCCGCTACCCCGAGCTGCTGGAGCTGGTCGCGCATATGAGCGACGACGACATCTGGGCGCTGGCACGTGGTGGCCACGATCCCCAGAAGGTGTACGCCGCCTACCAGCAGGCGGTGAACACCCGCGGCCGGCCGACGGTGATCCTGGCCAAGACGGTCAAGGGTTTCGGCATGGGCGAAGCCGGTGAAGGCCAGAACATCAACCATCAGCTGAAAAAGATGAGCGCCGACGCGGTGCGCGCCTTCCGCGACCGCTTCAACCTGCCGGTCAGCGACGAGCAGCTGGAGGAGATGCCCTATCTGCGCCCGGAACCGGGCAGCGCCGAAGCAGCCTACTTCGCCGAGCGCCGCCGTATCCAGGGTGGGCAGCTTCCGGCGCGCTTGGCCAAGGTCGATCCGCTGCCGCTGCCGCCGCTGTCGATCTTCAACTCCCAGCTGCAGGGCAGCGGCGATCGCGGCCAGTCCACCACCATGGGCTTCGTGCGCATCCTCACCCGCCTGCTGAAGGACCCGGAGCTGGGCAAGCTGGTCATTCCGATCGTGCCCGATGAATCGCGCACCTTCGGCATGGAAGGCCTGTTCCGCCAGATCGGCATCCACTCCTACCTTGGCCAGCTGTACACCCCGCAGGATGCCGGCCAGCTGAGCTACTACAAGGAAGCCAAGGACGGCCAGATCCTGCAGGAAGGCATCAACGAATCCGGTGCGATCTGCTCGTGGATCGCGGCCGGTACCGCCTACAGCAACCACGGCCTGGCGACGATCCCGTTCTACATCTTCTACTCGATGTTCGGCCTGCAGCGCGTCGGTGACCTGGCCTGGGCCGCCGCCGATGCGCGCACCCGTGGATTCCTGCTGGGTGCCACCTCCGGCCGCACCACGCTGATGGGCGAAGGCCTGCAGCACGATGACGGCCACAGCCACGTGCTGTCGTCGGTGATTCCCAGCTGCGTGTCCTACGACCCGACCTACAACTACGAGCTGGCGGTGATCATCCACGACGGCCTGCGCCGCATGTATGTCGAGCAGGAAGACGTCTACTACTACATCACCGTGCTCAACGAGAACTACCCGCAGCCGGCACTGCCGGAGGGCGTGGAAGCGGGCATCCTGAAGGGCCTGTATCTGCTGCATCCGGCAGCGGCCGACAGCGCCTCGCAGCCACGCGTGCAGTTGATGGGCAGCGGTTCGATCCTGCGCGAGGTGGAAGCCGCGGCGAAACTGCTGCTGCAGGACTTCGGCATCGCCAGTGATGTCTGGAGCGCGACCAGCCTGACCGAACTGCGCCGCGATGGCCTGGCTGCCGAACGCTGGAACCTGCTGCACCCGGCCGAGGCCCCGCGCGTGCCCTACGTGCAGGAGTGCCTGCAGGGCCATGATGGCCCGGTGGTGGTGGCCACCGACTACATGAAGATCGTAGGCGACCAGATACGTCCCTTCATCAACGACCGCCGCTTCATCGCACTCGGTACCGATGGCTTCGGCCGTTCCGACACGCGTGAGTCGCTGCGCACGTTCTTCGAAGTGGATCGCCACTTCATCGTGCTGGCCGCCCTGAAGTCGCTGGCCGACGAAGGCCGCATCGAACGCTCGCGGATGCAGGAGGCGATCGACAGGTACGGCATCGACGCCGGCAAGCGCGACCCGGCCGCGGTATAAGGCTGCTGCATTCACCACGCCCGCTGTGCGGGCGTGGTGCAGGCGGCGCCGCTACGGTATTCGCTTGAACAGATTGGTCTGCAGGATCGGCGTACCGTCGTGACCGTAGAACGCCTTGGTCTCGGTCATCGTCGTACGGTCGGCCGCCACGGTATAGATGCGGGTGGAGGCCGGCGTGTCGTGGTCCACCAGCTGCATCACCAGGGTGTTCGGCGCCGGCAGTTTCAGGTTGGCCTTGTCCGCGCCGTAGGTGCCGGACAAGGGCCCCGGCGTACCATCCAGCGCCAACGTGCCGTCGGACTTCATGGTCCTGCCGTCGTGCAGGACGATGTCCACGTGCGAGCTCCAGCGGCCACCCCCGGCATCCTTGAATTCCAGCACCACCTGTTTCGGGCGCTGCGCCTCGGGCAGCGCCGAGGTGGCAATGTCCAGCGACCAGCGTCCCAGCAGCGGTGAGGGCGAAGCCTCCACGGCCAGCGCCGGAACGGCGGCCAGCGAAAGCGCAGACAACAACACAGCGGACAGCAGCTTCATACGTTGCTCCGTTTCCGTGAAGAAGGTGCTGCGTGAAGCGCTGTGGGGCGCAGCATCCGGATCGTGCACAGCATCGGCGCCCCGCACAAGGCAGAGCGCTGAACGGCCGGCAACCTCATTCGCGCCTCCCGTGTGTTCGGCCTCGCGACTAGAGCCAAAACGCCCTTGTTGCCCGTAATAGTTACGTGATAACATTTCACGTAATCTTCACGGAGCGTGTCATGCGTCGCCATCTGCTTGCTGCTGCCATTCTGTTCGCCGTCCACACCGCCCAGGCCGCGGACGAACCCACCCTCCCCACCCTCCAGGTCCAGGCCTCCCAGCCCTCGCGCATCGACACCCGGGTCACTGTCGACAACCCACGTGCGCAGAACCGCACCCTCGGCGGCCTGCTCGAACACGTCTCCGGCGTGCAGAGCAGCGCCTTCGGGCCAAACGCGGGCGCTCCGGTCATCCGCAGCCTCAGCGGCAACCGCGTGCAGATCCTGCAGGACGGCCAGTCCATCCTCGGCATGAACGCGATCAGCGGCGACATCAACATTCCGTTCGATCCGCTGTTCGTACGCAGTGTGACCGTCAACAAGTCCTCCGACACCGTGCGCTACGGCGGCAATGCGATCGGAGGCAGCGTGGAGATCGATCCGGGCCTGATCCCGCGCAGCATGGAAGACAAGGACCAGTCGATGGAACTGGTCCTGCGCAAGGGCTTCAATGCTGCGGACGCGCAGGGCTTCCGCATGAACTTCAACAACCAGCGCAACGTCTCGACCAACCTGCAGGTCTCTCGGCAGCGCATCTCGCACTACGACATCCCCGGCAACAGCAAGGCCAGTGTCTGCAATACCCGACTGTTTCCGCCCACCGGCGGCGTCAACTCGGCGCTGGCCGACAGCTGCCAGAAGGAGGCGCGCGTCCAGCAGATCTACAACAAGGCCTCGCAACCTTACATCGACCAGTTCATGACCGAGAACCCGGACTGGGCCGATGGTGATTTCTCGTTCTACACCAACAACCCGACTTCGGTCTGGCAACGCCGTACCTATATCAATCCGGTCAATCCGGCCTATGTCGCCGGCGCGCCGTCATACGTACAGAAGCAGATCAACAATGATGTGACGCCCGATTACCATCACCGGTTGGGCAACAGTTACGCGAGGAATTCGCAGGTGGCGTTCGGGTCGACCCTGTTCTTCGACCGTGGTTACGTGGGTGTCAGCATCGATGCCAAGGACAGCGAATACGGCGTGCCCGGGTTCTCGATGCAGAACCTGTCGTTCGGTTCCAACTACGCCAACGCATTGCCGGTGGGCGTGGTGATCAAGCAGGAACGCTACGCACTGGAAGCCCTGTTGCGCGACCCGCTGCCGTGGTTCGAGCGCGCTGAACTGCGTGTTTCGAAGCTGGACAACACCTCGGGCGAACGGCTGGGTGCCACCCGGGCCAACGACTACGATTTCGAGAGCACCCAGGCCGAACTGCTGTTGAGCCATCAGCGTGTCGGTCCGCTCAGCGGCCTGCTCGGTTACAGCCACCAGTCGCGTGATGTCACCGGCAGCGGCTCGCTGCGCTACCTGCCTGACGTCGACACCCGCAGCAACGCGATGTTCCTGAAGGAGACGCTGGACTTCGGCTGGGCCAGTTTCGACGCTGGCGTGCGCCACGAGCGCGTTGACCATGACCTGCAACCAAGCCGCTTCAAGACCGCGCGCAATGCCGCCAACACGAAACTGCAGGACCGCGACTACCGGCTCAACAGCTACAGCCTGGGATCGTATGTCGAGCTCGGTCCGTTGTTCGCCGCCAAGGTGCGCTACTCGTCCTCGCAGCGCGCACCGGAGATCAATGAGTTGTATGCGAGCAACGCGCACTACTCGGTGATGACCCAGGAAGAAGGCAACCAGAACCTCGAGCCAGAGCGCGCGAAAAACCTGGAGCTGACCGGCCTGTTCCATGTCGGAGGGTTCGAACTGTCGGCCACCGCGTATCGGATGAAGTACGAGAACTATCTGTACCTGGGTTACTCGGGCGTGCAGACCGCCAACCGCCTGCCGCTGAAATACTGGAAGCAGACCGACACCACGGTGAAGGGCTTCGAGATCGACGCATCGCAGGCCCTGGACCTTGGCCGCTATGGCACGTTGAACATCTCCGCCTTCGCCGACCTGGTGAAGAACAAGGCCGATCACCCCGATTCGCTGCGTGCCCACAACGACGGCGAGTACCTGCCGAACATGCCGACCAACCGCTACGGCGCCAATCTGCAGTGGCAACGCGAGGGTTGGAAGGCGCAGCTGTCCAGCACCTACTACGACACGCAGAAGTACCTCGGCCGCAACGTCAGCGAGGAAGTGCCACTGGATGCCTTCAACCTGGTCGACCTGCAGATCAGCCGTGAGCTGCCGGTACGCAACAGCTACATCGCCGGCATGGAAGTGTTCATCAACGGCAGCAACCTGCTCAATGAAGAAGCACGGCCGCACAACTCACCGTTGAAGTACATCGCGCCGTTGCCGGGGCGTGGGTTCCAGGTCGGGGTGACGGTGAGGCTCTGACGGTCAACCGATGGCGCCGCCCGCGGTTCGATGAACTGCGGGCTCGGCGTAGTGGCGGCAACGTTGCGCTTCAAACCCGGTCTGATCCACCATCAGCAGAAAATGGAGATGGGAATGAACTGGATGCGCCCCCTGTCACTTGGCCTGTTGCTGTGCCTGTCATCCGGCGCCAACGCGGCCTCCGCCATCGTCTACGACGACGATGGCCGCTACGGCTACGCCATGAACCACAGCACGCTGTCGGCTGCGATGCAGCGCGCACTGCAGCACTGCGCCGTTCGGTCCCGCAACTGCGCGCAGACTGCCACGACTACCGCAGTGGGATATTCGGCGATCGCTACCGGCACCGTCGCCATGGGCTTTGCACTTGGGGAAAAGACGGCGGACGCCGCACAACGCAAAGCGGAAAGAATGTGCAGGCAACGTGCCAATGACTGCACACTGGCAATTCTCTGGCGCGAAACGCCAAGTGGCATTGCGCCGCCCGCTCATCCGGGTCATGCGGTGCCGGAGCCCAGGCTCTATTCCTCGCCCGAAGTCGGGCAGGACGCGGCTGGCACCACCCACTAGGCCTGCACAACGCCCGTGCGGCGCGGCCGTGTGTTACCGCGTTGAACAAAGAAATACGCCTGCAGATCGAGGATCTGCACGCGCTTCTTTATATCTGGCGGAGTGAGAGGGATTCGAACCCTCGATAGAGCTTTTGACCCTATACTCCCTTAGCAGGGGAGCCCCTTCGGCCACTCGGGCATCACTCCGGGGTTTTCTCCGCGTCTGGTGCGTTGCACCTCAGCGGGGCGTGAATCATAACGTTAATCGAGTGCGAAGGTAAAGCGTTATTCGGCAGAATTTTCGCTGCCGGTGCCACCGGCTTCATCACCACGCTGGATGCGCTGATAGATCTCTTCGCGATGCACAGCGACGTCCTTCGGCGCGGTGATGCCGATACGCACCTGGTTACCCTTGACGCCAAGCACGGTGACGCTCACCGAGTCACCGATCATCAGGGTTTCGCCGACGCGGCGAGTCAGGATCAACATTTTTGTAAGTCTCCATGGAACCGTGTGGAAGGGTATCCCCCACCGGCTTGACGCTCCGTCAAGAAGCGCTACCACGACAAAGGGAAAAGATTCGCAATGGTACCGTCAGCCGTCCCGCTCCTACAAGGAGGGAGACGGCCAGGTTCATCACAGGCGGGGGCTGACCCATTCGACGACCGCAGCCAGCGCGGTGGCAAGGGCGGGCCCGTCCTCGCCACCACCCTGGGCGAGGTCCGGGCGTCCGCCGCCCTTGCCCCCGATCTGACTGGCGATATGGGACAACAGTTCCCCGGCCTTGACCTTGCCCATTGCGCTGCCGTTCACACCCGCAACCAGGGCGGCCTTGCCGTCCTGGGCGCCGGCCAGCACGATCACCGCGTCGCCCAGCTGCTGCTTCAGGCGGTCCATGGCGTCACGCAGGGCCTTGGCGTCGAAGCCCTCCAGGCGGGCGGCCAGCACCTTCACGCCGGCAACCTCGACGGCCTGGCCGGACAGGTCGGCCGTGGCGCCGGCGGCGACCTTGGCCTTCACGGCCTCCAGTTCGCGCTCCAGCTGCTTCTGGCGCTGGCCGAGGGCACGGATCTTCTCGACCACGTCGGCGGCGCTGCCGCCGAGCAGTTCAGCGGCTTCGGCCAGGCGGGCCTCCTCGGCGTCCACGTAATCCAGGGCGCCCTGGCCGGTGACCGCCTCGATACGGCGCACGCCGGCCGAGACACCGCCCTCGGAGGTGATCTTGAACAGGCCGATGTCGCCGGTACGGTTGACGTGGGTACCACCGCACAGCTCAGTGGAGTAGTCACCCATCTTCAGCACGCGCACGTGCTCGCCGTACTTCTCGCCGAACAGGGCCATCGCGCCGAAGTCCAGCGCTTCCTGCATGCCCATGTTGTGGACTTCGGCCGCGTTGTTTGCGCGTACCTGCTGGTTGACCTTGCGCTCGATCAGCGCCAGTTCTTCCGCGCTGATCGGCTGGAAGTGCGAGAAGTCGAAACGCAGGCGGTCCGGCGCGACCAGCGAGCCCTTCTGCTGCACGTGGGTGCCCAGCACTTCGCGCAGGGCGGCATGCAGCAGGTGCGTTGCCGAGTGGTTGAGGATGGTGGCGCCGCGGCGCTCGCCATCGACCTGGCCGGACAGCACATCGCCCACTTCCAGGCCGCCGTCGGACAGGGTGCCGACGTGGCCATGGAACTGGCCAGCGAACTTCTGGGTGTCTTCCACCACCAGGCGCACGCCGTTGCCGGCAAGCACGCCCGTGTCACCGACCTGGCCGCCGGATTCGGCGTAGAACGGGGTCTGGTTGGTGATCACGATGACCGAATCACCGGCATCGGCCGACTGCACCGGACGGCCGTCCTTGAGCAGGGCCAGCACGCTCAGGCCGTCGGCCTGCAGGCGGTCATAGCCCAGGAACAGGGTCGGGCTGAGCGTTGCCACCAGCTCGGCCGGCAGGGTCACGCCGCCGCCGAACTTGCCGGCTGCGCGTGCGGTCTCGCGCTGCTGCTCCATTGCGGCGTCGAAGCCGGCGATGTCGACGGTCAGGTCGCGCTCGCGGGCGATGTCCTGGGTCAGGTCGAGCGGGAAACCGTAGGTGTCGTAAAGGCGGAAGGCGTCAACGCCCGGGATCACGCCGTTGCTGGCCTTGCCCGCCACGTCCTCGAAGATCTTCATGCCGGCATCGAGGGTTTCGGCGAAACGCTCTTCTTCGGCCTGCAGCGCACGGGTGACGGTGTCCACCGCCGCCGGCAGTTCCGGATAGGCCTCGCCCATCTGCTCGACCAGGGTCGGCACCAGCTTGCTGAAGAACGGCTGCCGCACGCCCAGCATCCAGCCGTGGCGCAGGGCGCGGCGGATGATACGGCGCAGCACGTAGCCACGGCCTTCGTTGGACGGCAGCACGCCATCGACGATCAGGAACGAACAGGCGCGGATGTGATCGGCGATCACGCGCAGCGACTTGTTTTCCAGGTCGGCGGTGCCGGTCAGCTCGGCGGCCTTGCGGATCAGCGCCTGGAACAGGTCGATCTCGTAGTTGGTGTGAACGTGCTGCAGGATCGCCGCCAGTCGCTCCAGGCCCATGCCGGTATCCACGCACGGCGCCGGCAGCGGCACCAGGGTGCCGTCGGGCTGGCGGTCGAACTGCATGAACACCAGGTTCCAGATTTCGATGAAGCGGTCGCCGTCTTCATCCGGCGAACCCGGGGGGCCACCGGCGATGTGGTCGCCGTGGTCATAGAAGATCTCGGTGCACGGGCCGCACGGACCGGTGTCGGCCATCTGCCAGAAGTTGTCCGAGGCGAACGGTGCGCCCTTGTTGTCGCCGATGCGCACGATGCGCTCTTCCGGCACACCGACCATGTCACGCCACAGTTCGTAGGCTTCGTCGTCGGTCTGGTACACGGTAACCAGCAGGCGCTCGGCCGGCAGCTTCCAGACCTGCGTCAGCAGCTCCCAGGCCCAGGCGATCGCGTCCTTCTTGAAGTAATCGCCGAACGACCAGTTGCCCAGCATCTCGAAGAAGGTGTGGTGGCGTGCGGTGTAGCCAACCTGGTCGAGATCGTTGTGCTTGCCGCCCGCGCGCAGGCAGCGCTGGACATCGGCCGCGCGCACGTAGCTGCGCTTTTCCGCGCCGAGGAACACGTCCTTGAACTGCACCATGCCGGAGTTGGTGAACAGCAGGGTCGGATCGTTGCCCGGCACCAGCGGCGCCGACGGCACGATGGTGTGGCCTTTGCCCTTGAAGAATTCAAGGAAATCGCTGCGGATCTGGGAAGTCGTGAATTTGGCGGATGCGTTCATTGGGGGCTGGCAGTCTGCGGGCCGGCGGACCCGGACCACCGGCCGCGTTGGCCAGGGTCGCGAGGGACCGCCGAAAACCTAAAGGGTATCAGGCCCGGCGCCGCCAGTCTCAGTCATCCGGGTCGTAGCGGGTCGCGCGGCGGATGCTGTCGCCGTCGAAGCCCCGTCGGGCCAGCAGATCGGCGGCCTTGCGCCGCTGCGCCAGGTCCTGCGGGCCGGCCTCGCCAAAGCGCCTGCGGACCAGATCGCGAGCATTTTCCTGCCAGTCGCCTTCGTAGCTGTCCATCGCTGCGGCAATCGCGGCACTGTCCAGGCCGTGGGTGCCAAGCTCGGCGCGGACATGGATCGGCCCATAGCCGGTGTTGGCGCGCATCCGCACCAGGTTCTCAGCGAAGCGGGTGTCGTCCTGCCAGCCGGCCTCGGTCAGCTTGGCGACAGCGGCCTGCGCGGCTTCGTCTTCAATGCCACGGGCGGTCAGCTTGCGGGTGAGTTCCTTGCGCGAGTGTTCGCGGCGGACCAGAAGGCCCAGCGCCCGCTGCACGGGAGTCTGCTCACGCGGTCGGCGCTTGCGGCCGGTCGGAATGTCTTCGGCGTCGGACATGGGTACTCCAAGGGTGGCGCCATCCGTGGCACCCAGCCCATCCATGGGCGATTCGAACCTGCGGGACAGGGCGACGTCACTGACGGCGCCGCCCTGCCCCACAGCAAGCCTTACTCGTCGTCGCCTTCGTCGTCACCATCCTCGCGGGCCGCTTCGGCCGGCTGGAACTTCTCGCGCAGTTCTGCCTCGAGCTTTGCAGCGACGGTCGGGTTGTCGCGCAGGTAGCCGCGGGCGTTGTCCTTGCCCTGGCCGATGCGTTCTTCACCGTAGCTGTACCAGGCGCCGGCCTTTTCGACCAGCTTGGCATCCACGCCCATGTCGATCAGTTCGCCCTCGCGGCTGATGCCTTCGCCGTACAGGATCTCAGTGATGACCTGCTTGAACGGAGGCGCCAGCTTGTTCTTGACCACCTTGATCTTGGTCTGGTTGCCGATGATCTCGTCACCCTTCTTGATCGCGCCGATACGGCGGATGTCCAGGCGGACCGAGGCATAGAACTTCAGCGCGTTGCCGCCCGTGGTGGTTTCCGGGCTCTGGCCCGGCATCATCACGCCGATCTTCATGCGCAGCTGGTTGATGAAGATCACCAGGGTGTTGGAGCGCTTGATGTTGCCGGTCAACTTGCGCAGCGCCTGGCTCATCAGGCGGGCCTGCAGACCCGGCAGCTGGTCACCCATCTCGCCTTCGATTTCGGCCTTCGGGGTCAGTGCGGCGACCGAGTCGACCACCAGGATGTCGACCGAGCCCGAACGGACCAGCATGTCGGCGATTTCCAGCGCCTGCTCACCGGTATCCGGCTGCGACAGCAGCAGGTCGTCCACGTTCACGCCCAGCTTGGCGGCATAGATCGGGTCAAGCGCGTGCTCGGCGTCGATGAAAGCTGCGGTACCGCCCATCTTCTGGCACTCGGCGATGGCCTGCAGGGTCAGGGTGGTCTTGCCCGAGGATTCCGGCCCGTAGATCTCAACGACACGGCCCTTCGGCAGACCGCCAATGCCCAGTGCGATGTCGAGCATCAGCGAACCGGTCGGGATGGCTTCGACGGGCTCGACCACGCGGTCACCCATGCGCATCACCGAGCCCTTGCCGAACTGCTTCTCGATCTGGCCCAGAGCAGCAGCCAAGGCGCGCTTCTTGTTCTCGTCCATCGTATTGGTCCTTGCAGAGGTCATGTCGTTGGGGGTGCTGTCTTTGGGGGTCTTCTTTGCCATGGGTTCACTTTAAGTCGGACGTATCGCACAGGCTGAGATTCTGCCCGGCGCTCTGAAAAGAATTATCGGACATCCGTACCAACCTCAGTGGAACCAGAGAATCGCCACAAAAGACCGCGGGGTAATGCGCTATGGAACGGGTCAACGGTTGGGCCGCAGCAGGCCGCAATAGAGGCCCTCGATCGCGAAATCCTGGTCCGGCAGCACCTCGATCGGCTTGTAATCGGGATTGCGCGGCAGCAGGCGGATGCGGTCCTTGGCGATCTTCAGCAGCTTGACCGTGATCTCGTCATCGATGCGCGCCACCACGATCTGCCCGGAATGGGCGTCGCGGGTGCGGTGCACACCGATCAGGTCACCGTCGAAGATGCCCTCGTCGATCATCGAATCGCCCTGCACCTTCAGCAGGTAGTCCGGCGCTGGCGAGAAGAACACCCGGTCCAGCACCACGAAATCGTCCGAGCCGATGTCGGCGCCGATCGGGAGGCCGGCCGCAACCCGGCCCAGCACCGGCAGGCGCAGCACACTGTCGGGCAGGCCCGGCTCGGCCAGCTTCTCGACCGGCGGCGCCTGCACCAGGCGGATGCCGCGCGCCTGGCCCGGGATGCGACGGATCGCACCGGCCTGCTCCAGGGCTTCCAGGTGGTACTGGGCCGCGCGCACGCCCTTGAAGCCGAACGCACGTGCGATTTCAGTCTGCGAGGGCGGTGCGCCTTCGCTCTCGATACGCTCGGCGATCAACTGCAGGATCGCCTGCTGGGTGTCGGTCAGGTCCATGGTTAGTAGTATTACTACTAACGCACACAACTGCAAGTGCCGGGTACGACAAACAGGTGATGGGGATCTGTAGTGCCGAGCCATGCTCGGCAGTTGGGCCAATGGCCGGGCGGCAAAGGCAAAAGCAAGAGCAGCCGACCAGCGGTCGGCCCTACAGGAATCGCGCAGCGATTCCACGGTTCCGATGGGGAACCGCTGCGGCAAGCACACTATGTGTGCTTGCCGCTCCTCCATATGGAGAACAGGATCCACACACCACAGAAGCCGGCGCCGATGAAGCCGCACACGCCCAGCGCCAGCAGCCAGCGGCTGGAAACCCCGCCGACGCTGTGCATCACGATCGACGAGCCGATGATCAGGGCAGCCGTGATCACGCCTACCACCAGCCGGTTTGCCGCACGGTTCACCTGTTCGCCGAAGCCCTGCAGCGCGGTGGTTTCGACCTTCAGCTGCAGTCGTCCGCGGCGCGCCGCCTGCACCAGCTTGCGCAGGTCGCGCGGCAGCTCACCGGCGAAGTCGACCAACCCCAGCAGGCTGCGGCGGCCACGCTTGAGCAGCGCCCTGGGCGCATAGCGCTGCAGCACTACCCGCTCCAGGAACGGGCGCGCGGCACTGGCCATGTCGAAATCCGGGTCGAGCTGGCGGCCCATTCCTTCCAGGGTCAGGAAGGCCTTGATCATCAGCGCCAGATCGGCCGGCAACGTCAGACTGTAGCTGCGCAGCAGCTGGGTGATATCGCCCAGCATCAGGCCGATACGCAGGTCCTTCAGCGGCACGCCGCGGTACTGGTCGACGAACTGGCTGATGTCGTGCTGCAGCCGGTTCTCGTCCACTTCCACGCCACCGGCCCAGTCCAGCAACACGTCGGCCACGCCCTGCGGGTCCTGCTCGACCAGCCCGTGCAGCAGCTGCGCGACCTGGAAGCGGCGCACCTCGGACAGCGCGCCGACCATGCCGAAATCGATCACGCCGATGCGGCCGTCGCGCAGGTAGATGATGTTGCCCGGGTGTGGATCCGCGTGGAAGCTCCCGTCCTCCAACACCATCTTCAACACGATGCCGGCGCCGCGCCGGGCCAGTTCGCGCCGGTCCAGCCCGGCCGCATCGACACCGGCAAGGTTACGGCCGGGAATGCCGTCGACGAAGTCCTGCACGTTCAGGCTTTCGCAGGTCCACTGCCAGTGCACGCTGGGGATCAGGATGTCGTCACGACCGTTGAAGTTGCGCGCGATGCGTTCGGCGTTACGGCATTCGGCGGCGAAATCCAGTTCGCGTCGCAGCGACACGGTGAACTGCTGCACGACCTCGGCCGGACGATAGCGGCGCAGGTCCGGCAGCCGCGCCTCGACAATCTCGGCCAGGCGGGCCAGCAGCCGCAGATCGGCCTCGACCACATCGCGGATGCCGGGCCGCCGGATTTTCAGCACCACCTCACGGCCATCGTGGAGCCGGGCGCGATGGGCCTGCGCCAGCGAGGCGGCGGCCATCGGGGTTTCATCGAGGAAGGCGAACACCTCCGTCGGCGAGGCGCCAAGGTCGGCTTCGAGCTGCTCGCGGATATCCGCGTACGGCAGCGCCGGCACCGCGTTCTGCAGTTCGGACAGTTCAGCGATCCATTCCGGCGGCAGCAGGTCAACGCGCGTCGCCAGCACCTGCCCGAGCTTGACGAAAGTGGGACCCAGATCCTGCATAGCGCTGCGCACACGCACCGGCGCGGTCATCCGCAGCAGTTCCTGGCGGTCCTCGTTCCAGTGCAGCAGGCGCCCTGCCCGCTCCAGCGTGGTGGCCAAGCCGATGCGCCGCACCACGTCGCCGAAGCCATAGCGGATCAGGACGACGGCGATTTCCTGCAGTCGGCCCAGGTCACGGACAGTACCCAGCGTCTCCCACATCATGCGTGCTCCGGACGATTACCGGAGCAGCATGTCACAGCTGGGCGTCGATACCGCGCAATGCCGCCGCCACGGTTTGCCGGCGGATGGCTTCGCGGTCGCCGTCGAACTGGAACAGCTCGGCGCGGGCATAGCCGCCACGGCGCTTCCAGCCGATCCAGACACTGCCCACCGGCTTGTCCGGGCTGCCACCGCCGGGGCCGGCGATACCGGTCACCGCCACCGCGATGCCGGCACCAGAATTGACCAGCGCGCCGGAGACCATTTCCAGCACGGTTTCGCGGCTGACCGCACCGAACTGCTCCAGGGTCTGCGCACGCACGCCCAGCAGGCGCTGCTTGGCTTCGTAGCTGTAGACCACCATGCCGCAGTCGAAGAACGCCGAGGAACCGGCAATGTCGGTCATGCACTTGGCGATCCAGCCACCACTGCAGCTTTCGGCGGTCACCAGCTGCAGCGAGGCCTGCTGCAGGCGCTGCCCGAGCGCGGCGGACTGGGCATTGAGATCGGCGTCGGTGGGGATGGACATCGGCATGACGGTGGGGTGAAGAACCACGTTGTACCGCAGATGACAGGCGGATGTCGCGCCCCTCCGGCACGGTTGCGTTGCCGGCCAGCAGCCGGCACTACCGGGCACCGGTCGCTACCTCACCACTCCGGCAGTTTTTCCGGCAGCAGCGCGCGGATCGGGGCGCCATCGGCACTGGCGGCCAGCTTTTCGGCTTCGGCGATCGGCAGGTCGACCTGCAGCAGCCAACCATCCTCATCGGCCTGCTCGCTGCGGATCACCTCCAGCTGGTGCAGGCGCGCGCGCAGGCGGCCTGCATCCGGGGGAAGACGCAGTTCGCCGGTGACATGCTGCAGGCCCAGGCGCTTGCCCAGCACCGCCTGCAACAGCTCCAGGCCCTGACCGTCACGCGCGGAAATCCACACCCGCTCGCGACGCGATTCGTCCGGGATACCGTCCTGGCCGTCGTGGCGCACGTCGGCGCCGTCAATGCGGTCGATCTTGTTGAACACCAGCAGCTGCGGCAGATCGCCGGCACCGACTGCGGTCAGCACTTCGTCCACCTGGGCGATGCGCTCCTCGCGGTGCGGGTCGGCAGCATCGACCACGTGCAGCAGGAAATCGGCCTCGCGCGCCTCGGACAGGGTCGAGCGGAACGCAGCGACCAGGTCATGCGGCAGGTCGCGGACGAAGCCAACGGTGTCGGCCAGCACCACGTTGCCGCCCGGCACCGCGATGCGGCGCACGGTCGGATCCAGCGTGGCGAACAGCTGGTCGGCGGCATAGGCCTCGGCGCCGGTCATGGCGTTGAACAGGGTCGACTTGCCGGCGTTGGTGTAGCCCACCAGTGCCACACGGGGCAGCTCGCTGCGCACACGCGCACGACGCATCTGGGTGCGCTGCACTTCCACCTTTTCCAGGCGCTTCTGCAACTGCTCGACCCGCTTCTGCAGCAGGCGGCGGTCGGTTTCCAGCTGGGTTTCACCCGGGCCGCGCAGGCCAATTGAACCACCGCGCTGGCGCTCCAGGTGGGTCCAGCCGCGCACCAGCCGCGTGGCCAGATGCCGCAGCTGCGCCAGCTCGACCTGCAGCTTGCCCTCGTGGCTGTGCGCACGCTGGGCGAAGATATCCAGGATCAGGCCGGTACGGTCGATCACCCGGCGCTCCAGGAACCGTTCCAGGTTGCGCTCCTGGCCCGGGCTCAACGCATGGTTGACCAGGATCAGGTCGGCACCGCTGGCGTCGGCCGCAGCCTTGATCTCGTCCAGCTTGCCGCTGCCGATCAGGGTCGACGGATTCGGTCGGTCCAGGCGCGCAGTGATCGTCGCGGCGATGCTGGCCCCAGCCGAGCGGGCCAGATCACCGAATTCTTCCAGCACATCGTCTTCCAGCTTGCCGAAATGGGGCTGGATCAACAGGGCGTGTTCGCCCTTTTTCGAGCGGTCAAACATTCACCGCTCCGGTCTTACTCGTCTGCTTCATCACCTGCCTGACCACCTTCACCCGACTGCACGTAACCACCGCCCGGACCGACCTTCACGTTACGTGCCGGAACGACCGTGGAAATGGCGTGCTTGTAGACCATCTGACTGACCGTGTTGCGCAGCAGGACCACGAACTGGTCGAACGACTCGATCGTGCCTTGCAGCTTGATGCCGTTGACCAGGTACACCGAAACCGGCACGCGCTCGCGCCGAAGTGCGTTCAAGAAAGGATCCTGCAGCGATTGCCCCTTGGACATTGCACACTCCTGATTATTGTTCTTATTGGGTTGCCGACAGTTGCCACGGCCCCCGAGCCGCCCGCCGACCGATGATGTTACACGGCTGGCGGGGGTTCAGCGTGCGACGAAGGTCGACACCGCGCCGGCCAGGCGCTCCCCATCGACATGGGGGTCGAACCAGCGCGCATCAAGCTCGCCGCGCAGCCAGGTCAGCTGGCGCTTGGCCAGCTGCCGGGTGGCGAAGATGGCCTTGTCCCGGAAACGGGCAGCATCGCCCTCCCCGTCCAGGTATTCCCAGGCCTGGCGATAGCCAACCGCGCGCACCGCGGGCAGGTCCAGCGGCGCCGCCACGGCGGTCATTTCCGGCATTGCACGCAATGCCCGCACCTCGTCCAGGAAGCCCCGCGCCAGCATGGCGTCGAAGCGCGCCTCGATGCGCTGGTGCAGTACCGCGCGGTCACGCGGGGCGAGGATCAGCTTGAGGGTGCGCACCGGCAACGGCGCGACGCCCGGCCGGCGCTGCCATTCACTGATCGGCGTGCCGGTGAGGCGATAGACCTCCAGCGCCCGCTGGATGCGTTGCGGGTCGGTGGCATGGATACGTGCGGCGGCGGCCGGGTCGACCTTGGCCAGCTCGGCGTGCAGTGCCGCCCAGCCCCGCTCGGCCGCCTCGGTGCTGAGTGCTTCGCGCATCACCGGGTCGGCCTCCGGCATCGGCGACAGGCCCTGCAGCAGGGCCCGGAAGTACAGCCCCGTGCCACCTGCCAGGATCGGCGTTTTGCCGCGTGCCACGATGTCGGCCACGACGCGGCCGGCATCGGCGGCGAACTCGGCCGCCGAATAGGTCTGCCACGGATCGCGCAGGTCCAGCAGATGGTGCGGCGCCTGCGCCCGCTCGGCCGCATCCGGCTTGGCCGAGCCGATATCCAGATGCCGATAGACCAGCGCCGAATCGACGCTGACGATCTCGCCATCCAGCTGCTTCGCAAGGGCGATCGCGGTGGCGGTCTTGCCACTGGCGGTCGGCCCCATCACGACGATCGCCAGTGGCCGCCGGTCGATGTCCATCAGTCTTCGTCCGGCCAGCGGATCGTCGGCGTGGCGTCGGCGCGCGGCGTTGGCACGGCCTCGACGGCCTGCCAGATCTTCAGCGCATCGACGGTGGCGGCCACGTCATGCACGCGCACGATGCGTGCGCCACGCTGCACCGCGATCAGGTGCGCAGCCAACGAGGCGGCCACGCGCTCGGACGGCGTGTCGCGACCGGTCAGTTCGCCCAGGCTGCGCTTGCGCGACAGGCCAGCCAGCATCGGCACGCCCAGCTCCAGGAACCGCTCGGAGCGTGCCAGCAGGGTCATGTTGTGGGCAGTGGTCTTGCCGAAACCGAAACCGAGATCGATCAGCAGGTTCTTCTTCGCAATGCCCGCCATCTCGGCAGCGAACAGGCGCTGGACCAGGAAGCCGTGCACCTCGGCGACCACATCGTCGTAATGTGGATCGGCCTGCATGTGGCCCGGCTCGCCCTGCATGTGCATCAGCACCACCGGCACGCCGGTTGCAGCGGCGGCGTCCAGCGCCCCTTGCTGACGCAGGCCGTAGATGTCATTGATCATGCCGGCGCCAGCCGCCACCGCCGCGCGCATCACTTCCGGCTTGAAGGTGTCGATGCTGATCGGCACCCGGGTGCGTGCGGCCAGCTGCTCGATCACCGGAATCACCCGGCGCAGCTCTTGTTCAATCGAGACCGGCGCGGCGCCCGGGCGGGTCGATTCGCCGCCGATGTCCAGCAGGTCCGCGCCCTCCTCGACCAGCTTGAGGCCATGGGCGACCGCGGCCTCGGTGGTGTCGTGCGCGCCGCCATCGGAGAACGAGTCCGGGGTGACGTTGACGATGCCCATGACCCGGGCACGGTCGAGGCGCAGGATGCGGCCGGCGCAATCGAGCTGGGGCGAGGTATCGAACATGGGCAATCCTGCTGGGACAACGGCAGGTAGTTTAGTTCGGCAGGGCGGTGCCCTGCACCCGCAGAGGCCAGAGCGACAGCAACAGCCGGAGCAACAGCGGGTTCACTGAAGAATGGCGGGGTGGGTCCGGTTGCGGGGGCCGCTGCAAGTACGTCCATGTAAGCTCGGTCGCCGCTTGCTCGTGTGCGCTGTCCTGCGCACACGGCAAGACCGGGGTTGGGCGTCCTGCCCAACCCGCCCGAGGCATGCCTCGGGCCCATGCGGCTCACGCCCCCGCAACCGGACCCACCCCGCC
>NZ_JCAFSQ010000008.1:0-230753 GCF_059369375.1 Stenotrophomonas sp. YJH_SMC_48-3
CGAGCAACGGCTTTGACTGATGTGGAGGTCTTGCAGGCCTCTTTGGCGACCTGCAGTTTGAAACGAGCGTCGTATCTGTGCATGTATTCCTCGGGGTTGGATCTGGCGTCCAACTCCCGGGGGTCACTTCATGGATGGGTTCACGGCGTCTCCGCGACCGGACCCATCCCGCCACCCCACAGGAAACCCGCTTCTGCTTCGGCTGTTGCTGTTGCTCCAGCTCGCAGCAGGGTGCAGGGCTGCAAGCCCTGCCGACCAACACCCTTCTTACGAACGACTGACGTGACGCTCATGCGCCATGCGCGAGGCTGTCCGCTTGGCTGTTCGTGTGGAGGTAGCAACGGTGCATTGGCAAAGCGCACAGGCATATGCATGGCCGCTGGGTCTGGCGGCGTTGGTGGGTGGCATCGGCGCGTGGCTGATCCTGTGGATCTATCACCGGCTGAAAGGGCGTGATCGCCGGCGTGCGCGCATCGGTCGTGTGCTCGGGCTGCCGATGGCCACTGCATGGCCGCTGCTGCTGTTGATTCCCGCCCTGCAGGCCACGCCGCTGCAGGATCCGTTGCTGGGCCATCTGCAGCATGTGCTGCACATCGCGTTGACTGCCTGCTTCATCTGGTTGCTGGTACGTGCGGTGGCGGCGGGCGAGCGCGCAATCCTGCGCAGCCATCCCATTGATGTCTCCGACAATCTGGAAGCGCGCCGCATCCAGACCCAGACGCGCGTGCTCAGCCGGGTGCTGATGGGCGGCATCATCGTGCTGGGCGCATCGCTGGTGCTGCTGACGTTTCCGATGGTGCAGAAGATCGGTACCGCGCTGCTGGCCTCGGCCGGCCTGATCGGCCTGGTGGCCGGTATCGCGGCCAAGCCGGTGTTCGGCAACCTGATCGCCGGCCTGCAGATCGCGTTGACGCAGCCGATCCGCCTGGATGACGTGGTGATCGTGGAAGGCGAGTGGGGACGCATCGAGGAGATCGGAAGCAGTTACGTGGTGGTGCGTATCTGGGATGAGCGGCGGATGGTGGTGCCGTTGACCTGGTTCATCGAGAACCCGTTCCAGAACTGGACGCGGCGTAGTGCCGACCTGCTCGGCACAGCCTTCCTGTGGCTGGATTATCGTGCCCCGATTGCGGCGATCCGTGCTGAACTGGAGCGCATCTGCCGGGGCGAAGCGTTGTGGGATGGCCGAGTCTGCGTGACCCAGGTGACTGAAACCAGTGAGCGTGCAATCCAGATCCGCCTGCTGGTCAGTGCGCGCAGCTCCGGCGACGCGTTCGACCTGCGTTGCCTGGTACGCGAGCGCATGCTCGATTTCCTCGCGCGTGAGCATCCGCAGTCGCTGCCGCAGGTGCGTGCGCGGCTGCAGCATGCAGACGAGCTGGACATGCCGCGTGGTCCTCGTGCACGCACTGCAGATGTGCGTTCGCCGGGGGCTGAAGACGGTGAGGCGGCGATCGTGCCAGCGGAGCCCGACCAGCCGCTGTAGAGCCGAGCCATGCTCGGCTGCTTTCGATTTTCCGTTGAAGCCGAGCGTGGGCTCGGCTCTACAGAAACACGATCACGGCTCGCCAGCGTCGATCAGCGCGTCGGTATCGAAGTGCGGCGGGCGCCGTGCGCGCGTGCGCTGCTCGTAGGCGTAGGCCATCTCGATCAGCTTCGGTTCGCTCCAGGCGGTGCCCATGAACAGCAGGCCGACGGGAAGGCCGTTGATCTGGCCCATCGGCACAGTCAGGCTGGGATAGCCAGCCACAGCGGCAGCGCTGTAGCTCTCGCCGGGGAAGTCGTCGCCTTCGCTGCGGATCGGCCACGCCACGCCGGTGGTGGGGGCCACCAGCGCATCAAGCTGGTGGGCGGCGAGGGCAGCGTCAATGCCTTCCGGGCCCGCCAACCGGCGTGCATCGCTGCGCGCGCGGATATAGGCCGGGTCGGCCAGGCCGGCGGTGGCGTCGGCCGCCACCAGCAGTTCCTGGCCGAACAGGCCCAGCTCCTGCTTGCTGTGCGCCTGGTTGAAGGCGATCAGTTCGGCCAGGCTGCGCAGCGGGGCGCGATGGGCGCTGAAGTAGCGCTCCAGCCCGGCCTTGAATTCGTACAGCAGCAGCGTGCGCTCGGCCTCGGCCCAAGCGCCCTGGTTGGGCAGCTCCACCGGCACCACCACGGCGCCGGCGCGACGCAGCTCGGTCGCCGCCTGTTCGATCAGTGGCGGCATGCCCCGGTACTTCAGCAGGGGTGTCTGCAGCAGTCCGATGCGCTTGCCGCGCAGGCCCTGGGGGTCCAGTCGCGCGGTGTAGTCGTAGACCGCGCGGCCGGGCATGGTCGCGGTGGCCGGGTCGGCATCATCGCGGCCGGCGATCGCGGTCAGCACGGCGGCAGCGTCGGCGACACTGCGCGCCATCGGACCGGCGGTGTCCTGGCTGAAGGAAATCGGGATGATGCCGTCGCGGCTGACCAGGCCTACCGTCGGCTTGAGGCCGACGATGCCATTGATCGCCGCCGGGCAGACGATGCTGCCGTCGGTTTCGGTACCGATTGCTGCGCTGGCGAGGTTGGCGGCCACGGCTACCGCGCTGCCGCTGCTGGAGCCACAGGGCGAATGGCTCAGCCGATAGGGATTGCGGGTCTGGCCGCCGCGCGCGCTCCAGCCGGAGATCGAATCATTGCCGCGGAAATTGGCCCATTCGCTGAGGTTGGTCTTGCCCAGCACGATGGCGCCGGCATCGCGCAGCCGGCGCACCAGGTAGGCATCGTCCGGACGGAAGCCCTGCAGGGCCAGAGAGCCGGCACTGGTGGCCATCGGCGCGGCGTTGATGTTGTCCTTCAACAGCAGCGGGATGCCGTGCAGCGGGCCGCGCAGGTGGCCGCTACGGCGCTCGCGGTCGCGCGCGGCGGCTTCCTTCAGGGCATCGGAGTTGAGCTCGATCACTGCGCGCAGGCGCGGCCCGGCGCGGTCCAGGGCGGCGATGCGCTGCAGGTAGGCCTGGGTCAGGGTGGTGCTGTCCAGTTCACCGGCGGTCATCCGCGCCTGCAGGTCGGCAATATCGGTTTCGGCGTACGGGAACGGCACGTTGCGGCTCGCAGGTTCGGCCGCATGCGCGCTGGGCGTGGCCGGGCTGCAGCCAGCCGAAAGCAGCGCCGGCAGCGCGGCGAGCAGGCAGGTCAGCAGAGGCGGCAAGGACGGGCGCATGGGGCGGCTTGGTCGGCTCCAATCCCCAGTGTAGCGAGTGCTCAGCGGTGGCGCTTGCGCAGGTCGCGGGCGAGTACGTAGACCACGATCAGGTTGATGGCCAGGATCGTCCACGACGGCCAGCCGGGATGGCGGATGATCGCGAAGATGTCGAAGGGCAGGTACAGGGCAGCGGTCAGGCAACCCAGCCAGGAGGCCCAGGCCTTGGCCCGCCACAGGCCCCAGGCTTCGACCAGGTGCAGCAGTCCGTAACCGATCATCCCCGCCGCGGCCAGGTGGACCGCGTCGGGGCTGATCATGTGCAGCAGCGAGGGCAGGGTGCCGTGGTCCGGATCCAGGCTGAAACGCCGGATCAGGGCCATGATGCCGTGCCGCAGCGGCTGCGGTCCGAGCACTTCCAGCCCGGTGGCAGCCAACAGTGCCAGCATCGCCTTGCTCGCTTCGAGCAGGGCGATGACGTGCAGGCCCGGATGCCGGTGTGGATCCGGGTTGTAGCCGCTCTGGCTCACGGGGTGCTGGCTCAGCCGCCGCGCGAAGCCTTCTTGCGGTCGCTCTCGGTCAGGAACTTCTTGCGCAGGCGGATCTCCTTCGGGGTGATCTCGACCAGCTCGTCGTCTTCGATGAAGTCCAGGGCCTGTTCCAGCGAGTACTTGATCGCCGGGGTCAGCTGGATCGCATCATCCTTGCCCGAAGCGCGCATGTTGGTCAGCGGCTTGGTCTTGATCGCGTTGACGGTCAGGTCGTTGTCCTTGGAGTGGATGCCGACCAGCTGGCCTTCATACACGTTGTCACCTTCGGCGGCGAAGAGCTTGCCGCGTTCCTGCAGTGGGCCCAGCGAGTAGGCCGGGGTGACGCCCGGCGCATTGGCGATCATCACGCCGTTGATGCGCTTGGCGATCGCGCCCTGTTCCTTCGGGCCGTAGTGGTCGAACACATGGAACAGCAGGCCCGAACCCTGGGTCAGGGTCTTGAACTCGTTCTGGAAACCAATCAGGCCACGGGCCGGGATCTGGTATTCCAGGCGCACGCGGCCCTTGCCGTCCGATTCCATGTTCTTCAACTGGCCCTTGCGGGTGCCCAGCTTTTCCATCACGCCGCCCTGGTGGACTTCTTCGATGTCCACCACCAACTGCTCGATCGGCTCCATCAGCTGGCCGTCGATTTCCTTGATGATCACTTCCGGGCGCGACACGGCCAGCTCGTAGCCTTCGCGGCGCATGTTCTCGATCAGCACCGACAGATGCAGTTCGCCACGGCCGGAGACCAGGAACTTGTCGGCGTCTTCCAGCTGCTCGACCTTCAGGGCCACGTTGTGGACCTTTTCACGGTCCAGGCGGTCCTTGATCTGGCGGCTGGTCAGGAACTTGCCACCGGACAGGTCCTTGTTGCCGGCGAACGGCGAGTTGTTCACCTGGAAGGTCATCGAGATGGTCGGCTCGTCGACGGTCAGCGCCGGCAGGGCTTCCGGGAAGTCCGGTGCGCAGATGGTGTCGGAGATGGTCAGCTCCTGGATGCCGGAGATGGCCACGATGTCGCCGGCCTCGGCCGAATCCTGCTCGATGCGCTCCAGGCCCATGAAGCCCAGCACCTGCAGCACCTTGCCGTTGCGCTTCTTGCCTTCACGGTCGATGACCGCGACCTGCATGTTCTTCTTCAGGGTGCCGCGCTGGATGCGGCCGATGCCGATCACGCCCACGAAGTTGTTGTAGTCCAGCTGGCTGATGCGCATCTGGAACGGGCCTTCCGGGTCCACTTCCGGCTTCGGCGCGTGCTTCATGATCGCTTCGTACAGCGGGGTCATGTCGCCGTCGCGCACGGTGTCTTCCAGGCCGGCGTAGCCGTTCAGGCCCGAGGCGTAGACGATCGGGAAGTCCAGCTGCTCGTTGGTGGCACCGAGCTTGTCGAACAGGTCGAAGACCTGGTCGATCACCCACTCCGGACGGGCGCCCGGACGGTCGACCTTGTTGACCACGACGATCGGCTTGAAGCCCATCGCGAAGGCCTTCTGGGTAACGAAGCGGGTCTGCGGCATCGGGCCGTCCATCGCATCGACCAGGATCAGCACGGTGTCGACCATCGACAGCACGCGCTCGACCTCACCGCCGAAGTCGGCGTGGCCGGGGGTGTCGACGATGTTGATCCGGTTCTTGATGCCGGTCTTCTTGTCTTCCCAGGTGATGGCGGTGTTCTTGGCCAGGATGGTGATGCCGCGTTCCTTTTCCTGGTCGTTGCTGTCCATCACGCGCTCGGCGAGGACGGTACGCTCGGACAGGGTGCCGGACTGCTTCAGCAGCTGGTCGACCAGGGTGGTCTTGCCATGGTCGACGTGGGCGACGATGGCGATGTTGCGAAGATTTTCGATGGACATACGAAAGGGGGCCAGTCGGCGCCGGATTTGGAAAAAGAAGTCCAACATTATACGTCGAACTTGACGATTCGCGAAAAGGTGGATTTCACGCCCGTCACGGGGCCCATTCAGCTGGGCCGCCACACGGCGGAGGCCGCCAGACCGTCGCGCGGGCTGCCCCGCCGGCGGCTGAAGCCCGGGTCTGCGCCCATGGTCGAAGCCGCCGCCGCCGCAAGGCAGGTGTAAACTAGGTGGCTAGACGCGTTCCCCTCTGCATCAAGGATCTTCATGTCCCTCATCGCCACTTTCGACACCACCCAGGGCCCGATCAAGGTCGAGCTGTTCGCCGACAAGGCGCCGCTGACCGTGGCCAACTTCGTGAACCTGGTCAAGCACGGCTTCTATGACGGCCTGATCTTCCATCGCGTGATCGCCGACTTCATGATCCAGGGCGGCTGCCCGCAGGGCCGTGGCACCGGCGGCCCGGGCTACAAGTTCGAAGACGAAAAGAATGGCGTGAAGCACGAGGTCGGCTCGCTGTCGATGGCCAACGCCGGCCCGAACACCAACGGCAGCCAGTTCTTCATCACCCACATCAAGACCGATTGGCTGGACGGCCGCCACACCGTCTTCGGCAAGGTCCTGGAAGGCCAGGCCATCGTCGATTCGGTCAAGCAGGGCGACGTGATCCATTCGATCACCCTGGAAGGCGACGTCGACGCCGTGCTGGCCGCCCAGGCCGACCGCGTCGCCGAGTGGAACAAGCACCTCGCCGCCTGATCCCCCTTCGAAACGGCCACCCACGGGTGGCCGTTTCCCTGTTCCCCGCCGCCCGCCAGGCCTGCGTGGCTCCGCCCGCGGCGTCCCATCAAACGCTTGCAAGCAAGAGGAAACCCCCATGAAAGCACCCGTTCGTGTTGCCGTGACCGGCGCCGCCGGCCAGATCGGTTATGCCCTGCTGTTCCGCATCGCCTCCGGCGAAATGCTGGGCAAGGACCAGCCGGTCATCCTGCAGCTGCTGGAACTGCCGGTCGACAAGGCCCAGGCCGCCCTGAAGGGCGTGATGATGGAGCTGGAAGACTGCGCCTTCCCGCTGCTGGCCGGCATGGTCGGCACCGATGACGCCGAAGTCGCGTTCAAGGACGCCGACATCGCCCTGCTGGTCGGCGCGCGTCCGCGCGGCCCGGGCATGGAGCGCAAGGACCTGCTGCTGGAAAACGCCAAGATCTTCACCGCCCAGGGCGCGGCGCTGAACAAGGTCGCCAGCCGTGACGTGAAGGTGCTGGTGGTCGGCAACCCGGCCAACACCAACGCCTACATCGCCATGAAGTCGGCCCCGGACCTGAAGCCGGAAAACTTCACCGCCATGCTGCGCCTGGACCACAACCGCGCGCTGAGCCAGCTGTCGGCCAAGCTCGGCAAGCCGGTCGGTGGCATGGAGAAGCTGGTGGTGTGGGGCAACCACAGCCCGACCATGTACCCGGACTACCGTTTCGCCACCGCCGATGGTGCGTCGATCGCCGATGCGATCAACGACCAGGAGTGGAACGCCAACACCTTCATCCCGACCGTCGGCAAGCGCGGCGCGGCGATCATCGAAGCCCGCGGCTCGTCCTCGGCTGCTTCGGCCGCCAACGCCGCCATCGACCACGTGCGTGACTGGGTGCTGGGCAGCAACGGCAAGTGGGTCACCATGGGCGTGCCGTCCGACGGTTCCTACGGCATTCCGGAAGGCGTGATCTTCGGTTTTGCCGTGACCACCGAGAACGGCAAGTACACCCTGGTCAAGGATCTGCCGATCGACGACTTCAGCCAGAAGTACATCGACAAGACCCTGGCCGAGCTGGAAGAAGAGCGCGCCGGCGTCGCCCACCTGCTGGGCTGATGCAGGCGGTACCGGCTCCGGCCGGTACGTCTTCCATCAAGGTAGGTACCGACCGCTGGTTGGTACGCAGAGAACGGGGAGGCTTCGGCTTCCCCGTTTTCATTTGGAATTCCTGGAACCGCATGATCCACCTGCACTACATCGATGACGCACTGCTGGTGGCCGAGAAGCCGGCTGGCCTGTTGTCCGTACCCGGCCGCAGCGCCGAGAACCAGGACTGCGTGGTCGCGCGCCTGCAGGCGCTGTATCCGGATGCGTTGACCGTGCACCGCCTGGACCAGGTGACTTCCGGCCTGCTGCTGCATGCGCGCGGCAAGGACATGCAGGCGGCGTTGTCGATGCAGTTCGAGCAGCGCCAGGTTGGCAAGCGGTATGAAGCGGTGGTGCAGGGGCTGCTCGAACGCGACACCGGCGAAGTGGACCTGCCGCTGATCGTGGACTGGCCGAACCGGCCGAAGCAGATGGTCGACCATGAGCGCGGCAAGCCGGCGCTGACGCGTTGGCGCGTGCTGGTGCGCGATGTTGAAGCGCGGCGCACGCGCGTGGCGTTGGAACCGATCACCGGCCGCAGCCATCAGCTGCGGTTGCACATGGCCAGTATTGGCCATCCGATTGTTGGCGACGTGCTGTATGACGCGGCACCGGCGCACCGCGTGCATCTGCATGCGTGCAGCCTGCAGTTCACCCACCCGATGACGGGCGAGGTGCTCGCGTTCGAGTCTGCGGCTCCGTTCTAGGGGTTCGGCAGGGCTTGCAGCCCTGCACCTGCTACGAACCGGAGCAACGCGAAAGGCCAAGGCGGCTCTGGTTTTCTACTTGTTGGGCGGGGCGGTGTGGGTTGGCAGGACACGCCGTAAACCCATCCATGGGGGCTCGATGGCGCCATCCATGGCGCCAACGGTCCTGCCAACCCACACCGCCCCGCCTTCGACAGATCTCCGGTGACGGATGGTCTATCCACGCTTTGCGTGGATCAAATCCATCGGAATCGAATATTTCGACAATTGATCGAAAAGGATCCACGCATGGCGTGGATCTACCGTGTCGACCAAGGTCGACACCCACCAGAGCAATACGCCGTTCCGACAGATGGCAGGAAACTGTCGAAGGCGGGGTGGGTCCGGTTGCGGGGGCGTGAGCGCCATGGATGGCGCGAGCCTCCATGGGTGAGGGCGCTTCGCTTGCGAAGCATTGCTTCGCAAGCGCCCGAACGCCCAGCCGCCAGCGGCTGGGCCGGACTGGGGATTCACGGCGTCCCCCGCAACCGGACCCACCCCGCCAACCCTCAGGAAACCCGCTTCTGCTGTTGCTTCGGCTTCTGCGGGTGCAGGGCTGCAAAGCCCTGCAGAACAAACCCACCCCCCTACCAAGGTAGGGCGGCCCGCGCGCCGGCGCCGGACTATCCTCAAACCCATGACTTCGTCTGGGAGGGCTGCGTCATGAACTACGAGGAAACCTACCGTCGCTCGATCGACGAGCCGGAGGCCTTCTGGGGCGAGGAAGCCAAGCGCATCCATTGGCACAAACCGCCGCAGCAGGTGCTCGACTACAGCAAGCCGCCGTTCCGGCGCTGGTTCGTCGGCGGCGAAACCAATCTCTGCTACAACGCCGTCGACCGCCACCTGGCCGAGCGCGCCGACCAGCTCGCACTGGTCGCCATCTCCACCGAAACCAACAGCACCCGCGAAATCACCTATCGCCAGCTGTATCGCGAAGTGAACGACTTCGCCGCCGTGCTCAGGCACCTCGGCGTCGGCCATGGTGACCGCGTGGTGATCTACATGCCGAACATGGCCGAAGCCGTGTTCGCGATGCTGGCATGTGCGCGCATCGGTGCGGTGCACTCGGTGGTGTTTGGTGGCTTCGCCGCGCACAACCTGGCGCTGCGCATCGACGATGCGAAGCCGAAGCTGCTCATCGCCGCCGATGCCGGCATGCGCGGTGGCAAGCTGATTCCGTACAAGCCGATGGTTGACGCGGCCTGCGCCGAAGCGGCTTCGCCGCCACCGCATGTGCTGATCGTGTCGCGCGGGCTGGATGCCGCCGAACCACGCGTGCCGGGCCGTGATGTGGAGTACGCCACGCTGCGTGCACAGATCGGGGAAGTGGATGTGCCGGTGCAGTGGCTGGAAGCGAGTGAGCCGAGCTACCTGCTGTACACCTCCGGCACCACCGGCAAGCCGAAGGGCGTGCAGCGCGATGTGGGCGGCTACGCGGTGGCGATGGCGCAGTCGATGGAAACCGTATTCGACTGCAAGCCGGGGCAGGTAATGTTCTCCACCTCCGATGTCGGCTGGGCGGTGGGCCATTCCTACAACGTGTACGGCCCGCTGATCGGTGGCTGCACCTCGCTGCTGTACGAAGGGCTGCCGACGAATCCGGATCCGGGCATCTGGTGGGCGCTGTGCGAGCAGTACAACGTGCGCACCATGTTCTCGTCGCCCACCGCCATCCGCGTGCTGAAGAAGCACGATGCGGACTTCATCCATCGCCACGACCTGCGCGCCCTGAAGTACCTGTTCCTGGCCGGCGAGCCGCTGGACGAACCGACCGCGCACTGGATCAGCGAAGCGCTGGGCAAGCCGATCATCGACAACTACTGGCAGACCGAGACCGGCTGGCCGGCTCTGACCCTGCTGCCGGGCCTGGAGATGAAGCCGGTGCGCTTCGGTTCGCCGGGCTTCCCCAATCTTGGCTACCGGATGAAGGTGATCGACGAGAACACCGGCGAGGAAGTCGCACCGGGGCAGAAGGGGGTGCTGGTGGTGTCGCCGCCGTTGCCGCCTGGCTGCATGAGCACGGTGTGGAACGACGACAACCGTTTCCTGCAGAGCTACTTCAGCCATTTCAAGGAACTGCTGTACAGCTCGCTGGACTGGGCGATCCGCGACGACGATGGCTACACCTTCATCCTCGGCCGTACCGATGATGTGATCAACGTGGCCGGGCATCGGCTGGGCACGCGCGAGATCGAAGAGGCCATTTCGAGCCACCCGCGCGTGGCCGAGGCAGCGGTGATCGGCGTCAAGGACGAACTGAAGGGGCAGGTGCCGCTGGTGTTCGTCACCCTCAAGCAGGGCCTGGATGGCGAGGATCCGGCGCCGGTGGTGGCCGAGATGATGGCCACGGTGACCACCTCGCTCGGCGCGGTGGCGCGCCCGGCGCACGTGCACGTGGTCAACGCGCTGCCCAAGACCCGTTCGGGCAAGCTGCTGCGGCGCTCGTTGCAGGCGTTGGCCGAGCAGCGCGACCCGGGCGACCTGTCGACGCTGGACGACCCCGGCGCGCTGGAGGAGATCCGCCGGGCGCTGGGCCGTTGATCCGGTAGTGCCGGCCGCTGGCCGGCACCCCCATCAATCCCGAGGTTGCCGGCCAGCGGCCGGCACTACCCGCGGCACTTGCGCTAAGCTCGGCCTGTCATCGACCTGCAATACGCGGCGCGCGCCGGGGAAGGCGCGTGCCGTCCGGGGATGGCACACAGGGGAGCGCGCCCGTCAGGGCGCGCCGGCATTGCGCATCGAGGGAGGGGGAGGCAATGGCATTGCTGCACGCCAAGACGGCTGCTGGCCGTCAGGAAATCGAAGACCGTAGCCGGCGCCTGCCGGCGGCACTGCGCTCGATCCTGCTGATGGTCGATGGCCATCGTGACGACACCGAACTGCGCGGCTTGTGTGAAGGCCTGCGTGCGCCGCCCGATGCACTGGAGCAGCTGGCCGCGCTGGGCCTGATCGAAGTGATCGGCGGAAGTGCAGAGGCCGTGCCGGCGCGTGGCATCAGCACCGGTCGCGAACAGGACCCGGCGCTGTACCAGCAGCTGTACGACGCGATGAGCGATGCGGTGCGGCGCCATCTGGGCCTGAAGGGCTACTTCATGCAGTTGAAGATCGAACGCTGCACCGATGCGCTGGCGCTGGAACGCCTGTGCCCGGAACTGCTGGCAGCGGTGGGCAAGGCGCGCAGCCCGGCGCTGGCACAGCGCTGGTGGCAGGAAACTCAGGCCGCCGTGGTCAAGGGTGGTGGTGAGTTCGTGCAGGCCTGAGCCACCGCGTAAAGTGATCGGTTCACTTCCCCACAAGGAGTCCCGCGTGCAGGACGACCACGACGACACCGATACCCCCGGCTGGGACGCGATCAATGAGGCGCTGGCGCCGCTGTAT
Source organism: Stenotrophomonas sp. YJH_SMC_48-3 (assembly GCF_059369375.1). Classification (NCBI taxonomy): domain Bacteria; kingdom Pseudomonadati; phylum Pseudomonadota; class Gammaproteobacteria; order Lysobacterales; family Lysobacteraceae; genus Stenotrophomonas; species Stenotrophomonas sp. YJH_SMC_48-3. The sequence continues at coordinate 11,571 of NZ_JCAFSQ010000008.1, forward strand.
GCCGGGCAGGAGCCACGTCACTTCGGCACCGCGCTTCCGTACACGCTCGGTGGCCAGGATCCGCTCGATGGCATCAGCGTGTATTGGGCGCATGCGCCGGTACCCCACTGGCACTACGTGACTTACGGCTTCTCCGAGCTGTATGCCAAGGAGAGCAGTGATGCCGCCACCAGCGGCTATGGTTTCGAGCTGACGTTCCGTCTCGCCGCCGAAGCCGCTGAGAACGCCGACAGCACGCCGCCGGTGTGGCCGATGAACCTGCTGCAGAACCTGGCGCGTTATGTGTTCGCCAGCGGCAACGTGTTCGAGGATGGCCACCATCTGAATGCCAACGGCCCGATCGCGCTGGAGACCGACACGCGGCTGTGCCATCTGGCGTTCATTGCCGACCCGCAGTTGCCGGCACGCGACACCGCCAATGGCCACCTGCAGTTCCTGCAGCTGGTCGGGCTGACCGATGAGGAGATGGAAGCGGTCAAGCGCTGGTCCACGCGCGGCGTGCTGCAGGTACTGCAGCCGGCAATGCCACTGTGGATCAGCGACCTGCACCGCGGCAACCTGCTGGAGGAGCCGGCGCTTGCCGCGCAGGTGCGGGAAGGCAGCGAGCGCGAGGGCTCCAGCACCGGCATGCTGTTCATCGAGACGTTGGACTGGCGGCAGGAGGCGGGCGTCACCACGCTGGTGCTCGGCGCCGGCCAGGTGGCCAGCGTGTGCGAGCTGCTGCCCTTGCGCCTGCGCCACGGCAGATCGCTGGAACTGGTCAGCCGCGAGCGGCAGTGGGAGTTCGTCGCGAACGGGGGCGGTGAAGCGGCGGACGTATCCGCCGACAGCGCGCGCTGGTCGCTGGACGAGGCGGGCCTGCAGGCCCTGGCAGGGGTGCGCGCCGAGCGCGGGGTTTACCCGCTGGCGGGGGCGCTGCGCATCGAAGTGATGCCGACCTACCTGCGCGATGCCAACGGTGAAGTGATCCGCCAGATCGGTTGACCACGCCCTGGCGTATCGGCCCCCGCCTGCGCAGGGCAGAGGGGTCAGGCCCGTCCGCCACGCGAACGGCTCTGACCCCGGGTCATGATCAGGCCAGCCCTTCGGCCTTCAGTGCGGCCTGCACGCCGGCATCGGCGTCCATGCGCGCCTTGTAGGCGGCCAGGTTGTCCAGGCCCGACAGGTCGACCTTGGTACCGGCGGCCCAGCGCAGGGTGATGTAGAAGTACGGGTCGGCGAAGCTGCGGAAGCCGGCCAGCCACGGCTTGTCGGCCAGCTGCCTGTCAGCGGTCTCGAACAGGCCACGCAGGCGCTTGTGCGCGGCGGCGCGGATCGCATCGAACTGGCTCTCGTCGGCGATGAACTTGCCCGGCGCGAACAGCGGCGAGAAGGCCGGATGCACGTCGGAATTGACGAAGGCCAGCCAGCGGGTGGCTTCGGCGCGCTGGCGCGGGCTGCCGTCACCGCCGAGGCCGGCCTGCGGGAAGCGATCGGCGATATAGCCCATGATCGCGGCGTTCTGCAGCAGCACGAAGTCGCCGTCGACCAGCGCGGGCACCGCACCGGCCGGATTGATCTTGAGGAATTCCGGACCCTTCAGGGTGTCCTTGTTCAGCAGTTCAACCTCGAACGGCTGGCCGGTCCACTGCAGGGCGATGTGGTCGGCGGTGGAACAGGCACCGGGCTTGCTGTACAGCTTCATGGGAACTCCAGGTGATGCGGGCGGGAAACGCCCACTATCCCAGAGCCTGCCGGCAGGCGGCAACGCTGCCGCCGGCACGGATCGTTACGACTGCCGCGGCTTGAGGTTCTGCACCTTATAGAAGGTGTGATCGCCGATGGTGGCCACCTGGTAGGCATTGCGCCAGTTCGGGCTGGCGATGGACAGCGCGGCGAAGTGGCTGGCACCGGGCACGATCTCGCGGCGCTCGCCGGCCGGCAGCGCCCAGTTGCGCTCGGCGTCGAAAGCGACGTTCATCGCCTCGCTCCACGCCGCGTCATTGCCCAGCTGGGTGCCGGGGGAGACGATGGTCGGTGCGAACTGCTTGCGCGCGGTGACGACCTGGCACATCGAGTCGCCCCACAGGCCGCTGTCAAGGCGACGCAGGGCGACCTCGGCGACGGCCTGCTGGCCGCGCAGGGTCTGGTCGCGGGCTTCCAGGTAAACGGTGGTGCTCAGACACAGTGAATCAGCGGCCGGCTGCGGCAACAACTGCGACAGCCAGAGAATCCAGGCCAGTTTCATATAACTCCTTGCTCCGTATGGGCCGCACCTTCCGGTTCCGGCCGCGGGGGCGACAGGAGGCGGGGTACGACTTGGCGTCATGGGGAGGCGGCCATCGGGGCCGCCCCGTGGGCAGCCCCAAAAAGAATCGATCAGTACTGATCGGTGGGGCCACGCCAGCTCACCGGAAACTGGCTGGTGAGCGGAAAGATGGCGCAAGGTAGGGGGGAATAGCCGAACGCATCGTGAACCGCCCGGCTTGACATTCAGGTTCGACGGAGGTGACGGAAATCACATTCCGTCCCCCATTCAGGCGCTCATCAGAGCGTGGCGGCCACCCGGCTGCCCTGGTCGATTGCCCGCTTCGCGTCCAGTTCGGCGGCCACGTCGGCACCGCCGATCAGCTGCGCGTTGATGCCGGCGGCCTGCAGTTCGGCCTGCAATGCGCGGTTCGGTTCCTGCCCGGCGCAGATCACCACATGGTCTACCGGCAGCAACTGTTCGCTGCCTTCCACGCGGATGCGCAGGCCTTGATCGTCCACGCCCAGGTACTCGACGCCACCGAGCATGCGCACGCCCTTGGCCTTCAGTGTGGCGCGGTGGATCCAACCGGTGGTCTTGCCCAGTCGCGCGCCGGGCTTGCCGGCGCTGCGCTGCAGCAGCCACAGGCGCCGCGGTGACGGCTCGACCTCGGGCCGGCCCAGCGAGCCGCGTGCCTCGAAGCTGGCGTCCACGCCCCATTCGGCCATCCAGCGCTGCGGGTCCAGCGACGGCGACTCGCCAGCGTGGCTGAGGAATTCGCCGACGTCGAAGCCGATGCCGCCGGCGCCGATGATCGCGGCAGTGGCGCCCACTTCGACCCGTCCCAGCAGCACGTCCAGGTAGCTCACCACCTTGGCGTGATCGGCACCGGGGAAATCGACCTTGCGCGGGGTGATGCCGGTGGCCAGCACCACCTCGTCGAAGCCGGCCAGGCTGGACGCGTCGGCGCGGGTGTTCAGGCGCAGCTGCACGCCGGTTTCGGCCAGCTTGTGGCGGAAATAGCGCAGGGTTTCGTGGAACTCTTCCTTGCCGGGGATGCGCTTGGCCACGTTGAACTGGCCGCCGATCTCATCGTGGGCATCGAACAGGGTGACCTGGTGGCCACGCTGGGCCGCGACAGTGGCACAGGCCAGGCCGGCCGGGCCGGCACCGACCACGGCAACCTTCTTCGGCGCGGGCGTGGGGCGATAGACCAGTTCGGTCTCGTGCGCGGCGCGCGGATTGACCAGGCAGCTGGCCAGCTTGTTCTCGAACACGTGGTCCAGGCAGGCCTGGTTGCAGGCGATGCAGGTATTGATCGCTTCCGCGCGGCCTGCACGGGCCTTGTTGGGCCATTGCGGGTCGGCCAGCAGCGGACGTGCCAGCGACACCATGTCGGCGCCGCCGCCGGCGAGGATGCGTTCGGCGACGTCGGGCATGTTGATGCGGTTGGTCGCCACCAGCGGCAGCGTCACATGCGGTTTCAGTTTGGCGGTGACACCGGCGAAGGCCGCACGCGGCACCGAGGTGGCGATGGTCGGAATGCGCGCCTCGTGCCAGCCGATGCCGGAATTGATGATCGTCGCGCCAGCCGCCTCGATGGCCTGCGCCTGCTGCACGATCTCGTCCCAGTTGCTGCCGTCGTCCACCAGGTCGACCAGCGACAGGCGGTAGATGATGATGAAGTCCGGGCCGCAGGCCTCGCGGATGCGGCGCACGATCTCCACTGCAAAGCGCATGCGTTGGTTGGCGTCGCCACCCCAGCGGTCGGAGCGCTTGTTGGTGCGCGGGGCAATGAACTCGTTGATGAGGTAGCCCTCCGAGCCCATCACCTCCACCCCGTCGTAGCCGGCCTCGCGGGCCAGCTTCGCGCTGCGCGCGTAGTCGGCGATATGCCGCTCGACGCCACTGGCCGACAGCGCGCGCGGGGTGAACGGGTTGATCGGCGCCTTCAGCTTCGACGGTGCCACCGACAGCGGGTGATAGGCATAGCGGCCGGCGTGCAGCAGCTGCAGGCAGATCTTCGCGCCGTGCTGGTGCGCGGCGGCGGTGAGCTGCCGGTGCGGGCGTACCTCCCAGGGCCAGGACAACTTGCCGCCAAAGGGCTTCAGCCAGCCCACCACGTTCGGTGCGAAGCCGCCGGTGACGATCAGGCCAACGCCGCCCTCGGCGCGTTCGGCGAAGTAGGCCGCCAACCTTGGGAAGTCGCGGGCGCGATCTTCCAGTCCGGTGTGCATCGAGCCCATCAGGACGCGGTTGCGCAGCTGGGTGAAGCCCAGATCCAGCGGGGCGAACAGATGGGGATAGGCGCTTTCGTTGGCTGGCGGCATGGTCGATACGCTTGCGTACGGAAGCGCGAAGCGTGCCGCGAAATGGCGGCCGGGGCAAGGGCCGCTGGATCGCGCCTGCAGCGCTGCCCCCGAACTCGGGGGGCGGTAGCGCCGGCCGCTGGCCGGCATTCGGGTCAACTCAGGGCGATTGTGGTTGTCGGCCTGCGGTCGGCACGGCCGGGCGGCGGCCGATCCCGAACCAGCCCAGGGTGACGCCGCACAGCGGGCCGATCAGCAGGGCGAAGGCGAGGGTGCCGAGGCCGACGTTGCCGCCCAGCCACCAGCCCAGCAGCAGCACGCTGCCTTCGATGAGGCTGCGCACCTTCCAGATCGCCCAGCCGGTGCGGGCATGCAGGCCGGTCATGAGGCCATCGCGTGGACCCGGGCCGAGGCGGGCGCCGATGTACAGGCCGGTGGCCAATGCCACCAGCAGCATGCCCGCGCAGAACATCGTCAGTTGCCAGCCAAGGCCGACGGCCGGCGGCAGCAGCCACAGCCCGAACTGCGCGGAGGGACCGATCAGCATCACGTTGAGCACGGTGCCGACGCCCGGCTTCTGCCGCAGCGGCCACCACAGCAGCAGCACCAGTGCGCCAATCACATTGGTGGCCAGGCCAAACGAGAGCGGGGTCTGCGCGGCGATGCCCTGTGACAGCACATCCCACGGCGCCACGCCGATGGCGGCACGGATCATCAGCGAAGCACCAAAGCCGTACAGGAACAGGCCGGTGATCAGTTGCAGCAGGCGCAGGGGCAGGGCGGTGGGCACGGTGGGCTCGGGGGAGAGGAATCTGTTTCCACCGTAATCCCGATTCAGTCACTTCAATAGATACAGATGCCGACCAATCCGCCGCTACAGGCGGAATCTGTAGAGCCGAGCCCATGCTCGGCTGCTTTGCCTGGCACCATCAGCCGAGCATGGGCTCGGCTCTACATGACGCTTCAGTCGTCCCAGCCCACCAGTGCCAGCTTGCCCACCGTGCGTCCGCTGGCCAGGCGCTGATGCGCAATGTCCAGATTTGCCGCATTGATCGTGCCCAGTGACTCACTGAGCGTGCCGCGCAGCTGGCCAGCATCGATCATGCTGGCGGCGCGGCTGAGGATGCGGTGCTGTTCGATGCGGTCGGCGGTGGCAAAGCGCGAGCGCGCGAACATGAATTCCCAGTGGATGCCGATGCACTTGGCCTTGTAGGGATCGCCGATGCGCAGCGGGCCACGTGGCTCGACAATCAGCCCGACATGTCCCTGCGGCGCCAGCAGCTGGCCCAGCGCATCCCAGTACCGGTCGGTGTCGGCCAGGTTGAGTGCGACCTGCACCGCGTCGATGCCGAGCGCATGCAGCTGGGCCTGGAGCGGCTGCCGGTGATCAATCACGTGCCGGGCACCCATCTGCCGGCACCAGTCGGCCGAGGCTTCGCGCGACGCAGTGGCGATCACCTCGAAACCCGCATGGCGGGCCAGCTGGATCGCCATCGAGCCGACGCCGCCCGCACCGCCGATCACCAGCAGGTTCTGGCCGGCGTGGCGGCAATCATCCAGCCGCAGGGGCATGCGCTCGAACAGCAGTTCCCAGGCAGTGAGCGTGGTCAGCGGCAGTGCCGCGGCCTCGGCGAAATCCAGCGTGGTGGGTTTGCGCGCGACCAGACGTTCGTCCACCCATTGGTACTGCGCGTTGCACCCCGGGCGGGTGACATCACCGGCGTAATAGACCTCATCACCGGACGCGAACAGGCTGGCCTCGTCGCCGATCGCCTCCACTACGCCGGCCGCGTCCCAGCCAAGGATGCGAGGTGCCTGGAGCGTGGCTGGATCCGTGCTGGCACGCTGCTTGCCGTCGACCGGGTTGACCGAAATCGCCTCGACCCGCACCAGCAGGTCGCGCCCCCGTGGAGGCAGCGGCGGAGGAAGGCGGATATCGCACAGCGCGGGGGCGGACTCACGACTCAGGGCGACGGCTTTCATCACGGCTCCGGCTGGGTTCGTGGTTTCCATCATAAGGTTCCTCACCTTTTCGCAGAGACGCTGAACTGCTCATCGCAGCGCGCTGCGCAATGTGTCGTTTCCAACGCCTAAACCCCGTCAAACCCTTGCAGCGTGAGGGTCTTGCGGATTTTCATCATCCTGTATAGGGTTTCAACGTCGGACCGATGGACGGTCGGGCGCGACACTTCACATGTTACGGGACTGTTAACATGGCCTTCACCCGCCTGAGCATAATGTTCGCGGCGGTGGCGTGCTGAATCGGCTGTCGTACATCGACGCACTTGTGCTGGCCCATGCCTCTACCGGTTTCATACCCCCGAAATAGGAGCTGTACTCAATGAACAAGAAGATCCTTACTGCCGCGCTGCTGGGCGGCCTGGCTTTCGCCCAGGCAGCTTCGGCGCAGGAGTTCGATGACCGCTGGTACCTGACCGGTTCGGCCGGCTTCAACTTCCAGGACAGCGACCGTCTGACCAATGATGCTCCGTTCGTGACCCTGGGCCTGGGCAAGTTCATCAGCCCGAACTGGTCGCTGGACGGTGAGCTGAACTATCAGAACCCGAACTTTGATTCGAACAAGGACCTGAACTGGTCGCAGTACGGCGTCTCGCTGGACCTGCGTCGCCACTTCATCAAGGAAGGCCGCGGCTGGAACCCGTACATCGTCGGTGGCCTGGGCTACCAGAAGTCGGAAGAAGAGTACCCGGCGCTGAATGCCAACGGTCCGCGCCAGCGTAAGGACGGCAACGTTGCCGCCAAGCTGGGCGTCGGCCTGCAGACCACCTTCGAAAAGCGCGTTGCTGTCCGCGCCGAAGTGGCTTACCGCGCTGACTTCGACGACCAGAGCGTTGCTGCTCCGAACGAAGACTGGTTCGGTGACGTGCTGGCTTCGGTCGGCGTCGTGATCCCGCTGGGCCCGGCTCCGGTCGCGGCTGCTCCGGCTCCGGCTCCGGTTGCCCCGAGCTGCGCCGATCTGGACGACGACGGTGACGGCGTCAACAACTGCGACGACAAGTGCCCGAACTCGCAGCCGGGTCAGACCATCGGTCCGGACGGTTGCCCGGTGCCGGTCTCCATCGACCTGAAGGGCGTCAACTTCGACTTCGACAAGTCGAACCTGCGTCCGGACGCCGTGGCGATCCTGAGCGAAGCTACCGAGATCCTGAAGCGTTACCCGGATCTGCGCGTTGAAGTTGCCGGTCACACCGACTCGAAGGGTACCGACGCTTACAACCAGAAGCTGTCGGAGCGTCGCGCCACCGCCGTGTACAACTACCTGACCAAGAACGGCGTTGACGCCGGTCGCCTGGTCGGCCCGATCGGCTACGGCGAGAGCCGTCCGATTGCTCCGAACACCAACCCGGATGGTTCGGACAACCCGGAAGGTCGCGCCAAGAACCGTCGTACCGAGCTGAACGTCCAGAACTAAGTTCTGACGCTCTGCCAGTAGGACACAGCAGGACCCGGCTTCGGCCGGGTCTTGTTGTTTCTGGGGCACTCAATCCAGGCATCTGGTGGTCTGCAAGTAACCGTTCGTCGGGTTTTTATCCTTAAAACCAATGAGTTGCCGTATTCATTGAAAGTGGCGCTTGAAAGCTGTCGCGGCATTGCTAAACTCGCCGCGTCCCTTCCTTTCCTGGATGCCCCTCATGCTGCGCTCTGCATCGGCCGCCTTCCTGGCGCTGGCCCTGGTTCCCGCCGCCCACGCTGCGGTCGATTGCTCGGTCAACACCAGCGCCTCGCCGCTGCCGTTGCCGGCCACGACCATCGCGCCGGTGGCCGACGAGCTGTACATCCGTGGCAACCAGCTGGGCATGCCGGCCGGTGTGCTGAGCAGCAACTACGATCCGTCGCAGTCGCTGGACCAGGTGCTGCAGCGCCTGCGCATCGACGGCTGCCAGAACATCGCCAAGGCCATCCCTAGCGCACCGGCGGTGAAGCCGAACGATCCGGCGGCCTACAAGCCGCAGACCGAATTCGACAACACGCCCTGGCGCTTCGACATGAGCCAGAACGGCAAGCGCATGACCGCCGAAGAGTTCGACGCCTGGATGAAGGCGCGCGGTGTGCGCGTGGTCAAGGCGCGTCCGGCCCCGGCCGCCACGCCGGCGGCGGCTGAAGCACCGGCTGAGACCAAGCCGGTCGACAAGAAATAAGCACCGCGGGGAGCAGAGGCTTGCGCACGCGCCGCCCACCTGCTGCCCCCGCTGCCCGCTCCCACGCACCGCGTGGGCGTGCGACTTCCGCTGCCGCTTCCGCCGGTGTCCGCCATGGCCTGGCGCGCGTACTGTCCAAGGCCGGCGTGTGCTCGCGCAGCGAGGCCGCGCGCTGGATTGCCGAAGGCCGCGTACGCGTGTCCGGCCGGATCGTGCGCGACCCGGAATTTCCGATTGGCCAGCCGGTGCCGCCGATCGAGGTCGATGGCCAGCCCATGGGCGCGCCACAGCGCCTGTACCTGATGCTCAACAAACCGCGCGGGGTAGTGACCACCGCGCAGGACGAGCGCGGCCGCGACACCGTCTACCGCTGTTTCGATGGCGCGGGGCTGCCGTGGATCGCGCCGGTCGGGCGCCTGGACAAGGCCAGTGAAGGGCTGTTGCTGTTCAGCAACGATCCGCAGTGGGCGGCGCGCCTGACCGACCCGCAGACCGGGCCGGACAAGACCTACCACGTGCAGGTTGATGGCCTGCCCGATGACGCGACGCTGGCGGCACTGCGGGCCGGCGTGGAGGACGAGGGCGAGTTCCTCGCCGCCCGTGCCGTGCGCGTACTGCGCAGTGGCGACAAGACCGCATGGCTGGAGGTGGTCCTCGACGAGGGCCGCAATCGCCATATCCGCCGCCTGTTGGCGGCCTTCGACCTGCAGGTGCTGCGCCTGGTCCGGGTCGCGATCGGCGGGCTGCAGCTCGGCGATCTCGGCAAGGGCCAGTGGCGGGTCCTGCAGGTCAGCGACCAGCAGCGGCTGGGGGCCGCTGCACCGGGCTGATCATCGCCCGTGGCCGGCGTTTGCCGGCCGCCGTTCCAGGCGTAGGGGGCGCCTGGCTGTCGAATATCCCGAACGGAGCCTGCCATGTACCACCTGACCCTCAATCAAACCCTGCGCTGCGCAGGCCTGCTGCTGCCGATGGTGCTGCTGAGCGCCTGTGGTGGCCACAAGAAGGTGGCCAAGGCGGAAACGCCGGCCGAGACCCCGGTGGTGGAAGTGAAGACCCCGGAGCTGGATGGTCGCGGCAGTTACCGCTTCCTGATGAGCAACGGCGACAAGAAGATGACCGCCGATGAGTTCGATGCCTGGATGAAGGCCAACGGTATCCGCGTAGCCAAGGGCAATGGCCAGGATGCCGCCGCCAAGCCGGTGGTGGTGGCCAGCAAGGACGAGCCGAAGGGCAAGAAGAAAAAGAAGTGACGCGCGTCGCGCGTCATTTCGGTAGCGCCGGGCCGTGCCCGGCGAGCGCATGGCGCGGCTTTCGGGAAATCGCCGGGCATGGCCCGGCGCTACCCCTGGGGATCCGACCCCGGTGCGGTCAGCCCTTGACCACGCCCAGTTCGACGCCGATGCGCGTGAATGCATCGATCGCGCGGTCCAGATGCTCGCGGCTGTGCGCGGCGCTGATCTGGGTGCGGATGCGCGCCTGGCCCTTGGGTACCACCGGGAAGAAGAAACCGATCGCGTAGATGCCTTCTTCGAGCAGGCGCTCGGCGAACTTCTGTGCCAGCGGCGCGTCGTACAGCATCACCGGGCTGATCGGATGTACGCCCGGCTTCACGTCGAAACCGGCCGCGGTCATTTTTTCGCGGAAGTAGGCGGTGTTCTCGGCCAGCGTGCTGCGCAGGTCGTCGGCGGCGGCCAGCATTTCGAATGCCTTGATGCCTGCGGCCACCACGTGCGGCGGCAGCGAGTTGGAGAACAGGTACGGGCGCGAGCGCTGGCGCAGCAGTTCGATCACTTCGGCGCTGGCGCAGGTGAAGCCGCCAAGTGCGCCACCCATGGCCTTGCCCAGGGTGCCGGTGATGATGTCGATCTTCTCCAGCACGCCCTTGACCTCGGCCGAACCGCGGCCGGTGGCGCCAAGGAAACCGGTGGCGTGGCATTCGTCGATGTGCACCAGCGCGTTGTACTTCTTCGCCAGCGCAGTGATCTCGTCCAGCGGCGCGATGAAGCCGTCCATCGAGAACACGCCGTCGGTGGTGATCAGCTTGGTCTTGCAGCCGGCGGCATCGGCGGCCTGCAGCTGGGCTTCCAGGTCGGCCATGTCGCAGTTGGCGTAGCGGAAACGCTTGGCCTTGCACAGGCGCACGCCGTCGATGATCGACGCATGGTTCAGTGCGTCGGAAATGATCGCGTCATTCTCGCCAAGCAGTGGCTCGAACAGGCCGCCATTGGCATCGAAGCAGGCCGCGTACAGGATGGTGTCCTGCTTGCCGAAGAAATCGGCGATCTGCTTCTCCAGCTGCTTGTGCAGGTCCTGGGTGCCGCAGATGAAGCGCACCGACGCCATGCCGAAGCCGTGGCTGTCCAGCGCGTCCTTGGCGGCCTGGATCAGGTCCGGGTGGTCGGCCAGGCCCAGATAGTTGTTGGCACAGAAATTCAGCACCGTGCGGCCGTCGTCGAGGGTGATCTCGGCCGACTGCGGGCTGGTGATGATCCGCTCGGACTTGAACAGGCCCTGGGCGCGGATGGCGTCCAGTTCCTCGGCGTAGTGGCGGGTCAGGGCGGAGGAGGGGTCGGTCATGGCGTGGGCACGGTTCTGAGCGGGGAAACCGCTGATTCTACCGGGCATCGCCGCTTGCCAACCGGCGCAGTTGCGGCGTCACCAGAGCGGACACATGTTGCATCGCAATAGCAAACGGGTTAAAAATTCGTGAACCGGCGCTGTCCCGCTCCGGCCGCCCCGCCTTCCGCGCCACGCCACCGCCCCCACCGGAGACGCTCATGAAGCACGCCCGTGCCTGCCTCGCCATTGCCGCTGCCCTGTCCATGGCCGCCCCGTTCACCGCCAGTGCCCAGGAAGACGAATCGCCGTACAGCTGGAACGTCACCGCCGTTTCCGATTACCTGTTCCGTGGTGTCTCACAGACCGACGAAAAGCCGACCCTGCAGGCGGGGTTCACCTACACCTCGCCGGTCGGCCTGTATGCCGGTGTCTGGGGTTCGGGCGTCGACTTCGGTCCGGGCGACCCGAGCACCGAGGTCGACTACCAGATCGGCTATGGAGTTGACGTCACGCCCCGCGTCAATTTCGACGCCCTGCTGAACCGCTACACCTACCTCGGTGCCAGCGAGCTGAACTACAACGAGCTGATCACCACCACCACGCTGGATGAGACCTACAAGCTGACGGTGGCCTACACCAACGATGTCTGGAACAGCAGCACCGATGGCTGGTACTTCGGCCTGGGCGGCAGCTGGGGCCTGCCGAAAGACTTCACGCTGAATGCCAACGTCGGTCGCAGCACCTTCGAGGACGGCATCGCCAAGGACTACACCGACTGGAACGTCGGCGTCGCGCGCCAGTTCGGCCTGTTCAACGTCGGCCTGGGCTACTACGGCACCGATGGCAACGGCCGTGACAACTCCGGCAAGCTGGCCCACAGCCGGGTGATGCTGAGCGTGGCCGTCGGCAAGTAACGCCGCAGGCGTTACGGCAGGTGCCAGGCTTGCCTGGCACGCATTGCGAAAAAGGCGCCCATCGGGCGCCTTTTTCAGTTCCGCGGTGTTCTTGATCCCATCTGGGGAAGAGCCCCCTTGTTGTTCAAGGGGGCGCGCCAAAGGCGCGGGGATAAGGAAACATGCGGGGGAATTGACCCTTCGGGTCAATTCCAGCTGAGCACGACCTTGCCGGCCTTGCCTTCTTCCATCAGGTCGAAGCCCTTCTGGAAATCGTCAATCGGCAGCTGGTGGGTCATCACCTTGCCGAGCGGGAAGCCGGACAGCACCAGTTGGGTCATCTTGTACCAGGTCTCGTACATCTTGCGGCCGTAGATGCCCTGCACGGTCAGGCCCTTGAAGATGATCTTGTCCCAGTCGCAGCCGGCGCCCTTGGGCATGATGCCGAGCATGGCGATCTTGCCGCCGTGGTACATGCAGTCGAGCATGTCATTGAAAGCGCGCGGGTTGCCGCTCATTTCCAGGCCCACGTCGAAGCCTTCCATGTGCAGTTCCTTCATCACGTCCTTCAGCGACTGGTTGGCCACGTTGACCACGCGGGTAGCGCCCATGTCGGCGGCCAGCTTCAGGCGGAAGTCGTTGACGTCGGTCACCACTACGTTACGCGCGCCGATGTGCTTGCAGATGCCGGCGGCGATGATGCCGATCGGGCCGGCACCGGTGATCAGCACGTCCTCCCCGATCACATCGAATTCCAGCGCACAGTGCGCGGCGTTGCCGTAAGGATCGAAGAACGCGGCCAGCTCCGACGGAATCTGGTCCGGGATCGGCCACAGGTTGCTGGCCGGCATCACCATGTATTCGGCGAACGCGCCGTTGACGTTGACGCCGATGCCGACGGTGTTCGGACACAGGTGCGGGCGGCCGCCCCGGCAGTTGCGGCAATGACCGCAGACGATGTGGCCTTCGGCCGAGACGCGCTGGCCGATCTCATAGCCGGTCACTGCCGAGCCCAGCGCGGCGACGCGGCCGACGAATTCGTGGCCGATGGTCAGGCCCGGCTTGATGGTGCGCTGGCTCCACTCGTCCCACAGGTAGATGTGCAGGTCGGTACCGCAGATCGCGGTCTTCTCCAGCTTGATCAGGACCTCGTTCGGGCCGGGGGTCGGCACCGGAACTTCTTCCAGCCAGATGCCCTTGGCTGCTTCGCGCTTGACCAGGGCCTTCATCGTTTGCTGCGCCATCGGGGTGGAACTCATCAGGGGGAAAGCGCGGATTATAGGGTGCCGGACGGAATTCCCATGTTGCGCTGCGGGTGCTTTGGCGGAACGAAAGGCGTGCGCAGGCGGGCGTTTCGAACGTGCTGCAGACAGCAGCGCCGCTTCGCTCGCCGGGCATGGCTCGGCGCTACCGTCCGAGGCCAGGGGACTGTGGGGAGGCGAGAGGCCAGGCCGATGCAGGACCGTAAGCGCCATGGATGGCGCGACCGAGCCCCCATGGGTGAGGGCGCTTTGCTTGCGAAGCACTGCTTCGCAAGCGCCAGAACGCACAGCCGCCAGCGGCTGGGCCGGGCCGCGGAGCGGGGTTTACGGCGTGTCCTGCATCGGCCTGGCCTCTCGCCTCTGACCGATCGCAATGGAAACGCTGAACGGTGGAGGCACCTGATTGCATGACTTCCGGGGTTCGGGCCGGGGCAGGGCGGCGGGCTACAATCGAGGGTTCCACTACCAGGGGCCGCTCCATGCGCTCGAACCTGCTTGCATTTTCCATCGTCGCCAGCCTCGGGCTGGCCCAGGTCGCCCATGCCGCTGAAGGCATGTGGGTGCCGCAGCAGCTGCCGGAAATCGCCGGCCCGCTGCAGAAGGCCGGCCTGAAGCTGTCCCCGCAGCAGCTGTCCAACCTGACCGGCGACCCGATGGGCGCGGTCGTCGCCCTCGGCGGCTGCACCGCCAGCTTCGTCTCGCCGCAGGGTCTGGTGGTCACCAACCACCATTGCGCGTATGGCGCCATCCAGCTGAATTCGACCGCGCAGAAGAACCTGATCAAGGACGGCTTCAACGCGCCGACCCTGAAGGACGAACTGAGCGCCGGCCCGAACGCCCGCGTGTTCGTGCTCGACCAGATCACCGACGTCACCGCCCAGGCCAAGGCCGCCATCGCCGCCGCCGGCAATGACCCGTTGGCCCGCAGCCGCGCGCTGGACGCCTTCGACAAGGCCCAGGTTGCCGCCTGTGAGGCCGATGCCGGTTTCCGCTGCCGCCTGTACAGCTTCTCCGGCGGCAACACCTACCGCCTGTTCCGCAACATGGAAATCAAGGATGTGCGCCTGGTCTACGCGCCCCCGGGCAGCGTCGGCAAGTTCGGCGGCGACGTCGACAACTGGATGTGGCCACGCCACACCGGCGATTTCTCGTTCTACCGCGCCTACGTCGGCAAGGACGGCAAGCCGGCCGCCTTCGCCGCCGACAACGTGCCGTACCAGCCCAAGCACTTCCTGAAGTTCGCCGACCAGCCGCTGGGCGCCGACGACTTCGTGATGGTGGCCGGCTACCCGGGCCGCACCAACCGCTACGCGCTGGCCGGTGAGTTCAACGAAACCGCCAGCTTCACCTACCCGACCATCGCCAAGCACTACAACGCGGTGCTGAAGCTGATCGCCGACGCCGGCAAGGCCGACGCCGACGTCAAGGTGAAGTACGCCGCCACCGCCGCCAGCATGAACAACGTGGCCAAGAATTACCTGGGCCAGCTGGAAGGCTTCAAGCGCATCGACGCCGCTGGCCAGAAGCAGGCTGAAGAAGCCGCCGTGCTGGCGTGGCTGAAGAAGCAGGGCGCTGCCGGCAAGCCGGCCCTGGCCGCACACGCGCAGCTGCTCAAGCATCTGGATACCAGCAAGGCCACCCGCGAACGCGACCTGTTCGTCGGCCAGTTCAACAACACCTCGGCCGTTGGCGCGGCGATCACCCTGTACCGCCTGTCGATCGAGCGCAGCAAGCCGGATGCCGAACGCGAAGCCGGTTACCAGGAACGCGACCTGACCACCATCGAAGGTGGCCTGAAGCAGATGGATCGTCGCTACGTGGCGAAGATGGACCAGCAGCTGCAGGCCTACTGGCTGGAGCAGTACGTGGCCCTGCCGGCCGCGCAGCGCGACAATGACGTGCTGAACAAGTGGCTGGCCGGCAGCGATGCCGCTGCGGTGAAGTCGGTGGTGGCCAAGCTGTCGGGCACCGAGCTGGGCAGCCTGGATGCACGCCTGAAGTGGTTCAAGGCCGACCGTGCCGCGTTTGAAGCCAGCAGCGATCCGGCCATCCAGTACGCCGTGGCTGTCATGCCGGCACTGCTGAAGCAGGAAGAGCAGAAGAAGATCCGCGAAGGCGAATCGCTGACCGCGCGCCCGCTGTACCTGCAGGCCGTGGCCGACTACAAGAAGAGCCAGGGTGAGTTTGTCTACCCGGACGCCAACCTGTCGCTGCGCATCACCTTCGGCAACGTCATGGGCTATGGCAAGGACGGCGTGACGTACACCCCGTTCACCACCCTGGAAGGCGTGGCGGCGAAGGAGACCGGTGAAGATCCGTTCGATTCGCCGAAGGCGCTGCTCGATGCGGTCAAGGCCAAGCGTTACGGCGGCCTGGAAGACAAGCGCATCGGTTCGGTGCCGGTGAACTTCCTGTCCAACCTGGACATCACCGGCGGCAACTCGGGTTCGCCGGTGCTGGACGCCAACGGCAAGCTGGTCGGCCTGGCCTTCGATGGCAACTGGGAATCGGTCAGCTCCAACTGGGTGTTCGACCCGGTGATGACCCGCATGATCGCCGTCGACAGCCGCTACATGCAGTGGATCATGCAGGAAGTGGCGCCGGCGCCGCAGCTGCTGAAGGAACTGAACCTGGCGAAATAAACCGGTTGCGATAGTGCCGGCCGCTGGCCGGCAAACACGACCCGATGGCCGGGAATTCCGAAACCCCGCGACCCACGTCGCGGGGTTTTTTCATGCCCGGCCCGGCCCGGTGCGCCGAACAGGTATCATCCCTGTTCCGCGTGCTTCACAGGATGTGAACGAAACGCGGAAACCTCCTCCCCCCAGGACCCCTTGCACGCATGCGCATCCTGCTTGCCCGCCACGGCGAAACGCCGTGGAACGCCGAAGGCCGCTACCAGGGCCAGATCGACATCCCGCTTTCGCCGATCGGCGAAGCCCAGGCCCAGGCCCTGGGTGCCCGCCTGGCCTCGGTGGACATCACCCGTGCCGTCGCCTCGCCGCTGTCGCGCGCGCAGCGGACCGCGCAGCTGGCGCTTGGCGCCGCCCGCGCCGACATGCTGCTGACCGAGCCGGAGCTGCAGGAAATCGCCCACGGTGAATGGGAAGGGTTGCTGGCCAGCGAGATCCACGAGAAGGATCCGTCGCGCCTGCAGGCCTGGCGCGAGGAGCCGGATACGGTGTTGATGCCCGGCGGCGAATCGCTGCGCCTGGTGCTGGAGCGCAGCTGGCGTGGCCTGGCCCGCGCCACCGAAGGCCTCGGCGAGCACGACACCCTGCTGGTGGTTGCGCACGATGCGGTCAACCGCGTGATCCTGTGCAAGGTGCTGGGCCTGCCGCTTTCCCGGCTGTGGACCTTCCGCCAGGCACCGACCACGCTCAACCTGCTCGAAGGCGCCGACCTGGACAGCCTGGAAGTGGTGCGCCTGAACGACTGCGCCCACCACACGCCGTTCTTCGGCGAAGCCAAGCACCGCGCCCTCTGATTCCCGAACCACCTGCTTCTGCTGGAACCCCTGCCGTGACGAACACCCCGACCACCCTGGCCGACTGGCTGGACTACATTGAACGCCAGCACCCGGCGAGCATCGACATGGGCCTGGAGCGCGTGCGCGCCGTGGCCACCGCGATGGGCCTGGGGGCGCCGGGCAAGCGCACCATCGTGGTTGGTGGCACCAACGGCAAGGGCTCCACCGTGGCCTTCATCGAAGCCATTGCACGTGCCGCCGGCTGGAAGGTTGGCGCGTACACCTCGCCGCATCTGCTGCGCTACAACGAGCGCGTGCGCATCGACGGCCAGGACGTGGACGATGCGGCGCTGGTTGCCGCGTTCAACGCCGTCGAGGCCGCACGCGGCGAGACCACGCTGACCTATTTCGAGTACGGCACGCTGGCCGCGCTGCAGCTGTTCGCCGACGCCGGGCTGGACCTGGCGGTTCTGGAAGTGGGTCTGGGCGGTCGCCTGGATGCGGTCAACATCGTCGACGCCGATGTGGCCGTGATCACCACTGTGGACATCGACCATGCCGAATGGCTGGGCGAAGACCGCGAAGCAATCGGCACCGAAAAGGCCGGCATCATCCGTGGCTGGAAGCCGGTGATCCTGGGTGAGACCGACCCGCCGTCGAGCGTGCTCGCACGGGCCTACCTGGTGGGTGCCAACGCGATCCGCGGCGGCAGCGACTATTTCTACGAGCCGATCGATGCCCAGCGCTGGCGCTGGCGGGACGTTGGCCTGCGCATGGAACTGCCAACCCCGGCGCTGGCCGGGCCGATCCAGCTGGCCAATGCGGGTGCCGCCATTGCTGCGCTGCGCGCGCTGGACAAGCCGGTGCCGCGCGCGGCGTGGGCCGCTGGTATCGCGGCGGCGCGTATCCCGGGTCGGCTGCAGGCGTTCGAGCGAGATGGCGTGCAGATCCGCGTCGACGTCGGGCACAACCCGCAGGCGGCGGGCCAGCTGGCCCGCGCGCTGAAGGCCGAAGCGTCGGCCGGGCGCACCTTGGCGGTGTATGCCGCATTGCAGGACAAGGACGCGGTGGGTGTGGTGCAGGCATTGCAGGGCGTGGTTGGCGAGTGGACCCTTGCCGGCCTGGACGGCCCGCGCGGCCAGAGTGCCGCCCAGTTGCAGGCGCGCCTGGCCGAGACCGATGCTGGCAGCGCGCAGCTGGCCGCTTCGGTCGAGCAGGCGCTGGCGCAGGTACTGGACCGGGCCGAGCGCGGTGACCGCGTACTGGTGTTTGGCTCCTTCCATACCGCCGCCGCCGCGTTGCAGTGGCTGCAGCGCAACGCCTGAGCCACGTTCAGCCAATCCCGACGCCGTCCGGTCCGGCACCCGTATAATCGACCGCAACCTCCGGACAGTTGCCGCCTCACGTGGATACGCCTCTGAAACAGCGTCTGATTGGTGCCATCGTGCTGGTCGCACTGGCCGTGATTTTCCTGCCGATGCTGGTCAAGGGACCTGCACCGGACAGCGGTGTGGCCTCGGTGCCGATCGCCGCGCCGGACGCGCCGGCCGATGGCCAGTTCGAAACCCGTGAACTACCGCTGGTGGCTCCGGCCGGTGGTGCCACCGGCCTGCAGACCGGGCAGGCCAAGCCGCTGCAGGACGCCGCCACGCCGGCCACTCCGCCGACCGTGGACACCTCCCCGGCGGTTGCTGCCGGGAACTACGCCGTCACCTTCGGCGCCTACGGCAGCAAGGCCGACGCCGATGCCGTGATTGCCTACCTGCAGCGCTCGCAGCTGCCGGGCTTCGCAGAAGCGACCACCATCAACGGCCGTCAGGCATGGCGTGTGCGCGTGGGGCCGTACGCCGACCGTGCACAGGCCGAGGCCGCCCGCCTGCAGGCGGTGAAGATCCGTGCCGATGTGAAGGCCGAAGTGATCACCCTGGATGCCGCAGCGGACAGCAGCGCCCCGGTGGCAGCCACCCCGGCACCGGCTACGCCGAGCGCCAGTACCCCATCCGCCGCCACCGCGCCGTCGGCCAGCAGCAACCCGGTGCGCAGTGAAAGCCTGCCGCCGAGTACGCCGACTGCAACGACCACTCCGGCGGCCAAGCCCGAGCCGCCGAAGCCGGCGCCGAAGCCCGAAACCCCGAAGCCCGAGCCGAAGCCGGAGGCCACCGCGAGCAAGCCGGCAACGGCCCCGGCCACGCCGGCAGCACCGGCCGCCAGCGGCGTCGGCTTTGCCGTGCAGCTGGGCGCGTTCGGCCAGGCCAACGATGCCAACGCCCTGCGCGACAAGGTCCGCGCCGCCGGCTTCAGTGCTTTTGTCGAGCAGGTGCGCACCGAAAAGGGCACCCTGCATCGCGTCCGCGTCGGGCCGGTGGCCAACCGTGGCGATGCCGAGCAGCTGAAGGCGCAGGTCGCGGCCAAGGTCGGCGTCGCCGGCATGGTCCGGCCGCACCCATGACCCACGCGCAGCCGCGTTGCCAGCGCCGCCGAAGGAGCGGGGCGCCATGATCGACGTGGTGCTGCTGATCGTGATCGCCGCCTCCACCCTGCTGGGGATGCTGCGCGGCTTCGTCGGCATCGTCATTGGCACCCTGTCGTGGCTGCTGGCCGCGTGGGCGGCCTTCGCCTTCGGCAATGATGCCGCCCATTGGTGGGCTGCCCCGGCGGCCCCCGGTGGCGAACACTTCGTCGGCGGCTACCTGGGCGTCGGCATCGGCGTGATGATCGTGGTCGCGGTGATCGGCATGGTCATCAAGGCCCTGGTCCACCGCAGCATGCTGACCAGCCTGGACCGCCTGCTGGGCGGGGTGCTGGGCGCCGTGCGGGGCGGCCTGATCGCAGCGATCCTGCTGCTGCTGGGCAGTTTCACCCCGTTGACTGCCGAACCCTCCTGGCAGCGCTCGGCGGTGCGCCCACTGCTGAATCCCACCGTTGCCTGGATGAACAGCAAGCTGCCGCACTGGGAGGTTCCCGGGGCCGATCTGCTGCCCAAGGCCTTGCCGACCGACGCGCTGTCCCCATCTGCATTGATGGAGTTGGGCAAGAACGCAGGCGCCGGGTTGGGAAAGCCGGGCGCGGCAGGCGATAATGGCATCCTCAACCAGGTAGTGGCAGGCAGCGGATGGCTGCGGCCTGCGAAAGCGGAACAGGGCGATTCCTACGATCCGGCGGAAGTGCGCCCGGATGCTCCTGCACTGCCGGACAGTATCGAGCCGGGCGATCCGGCCAACGTCGACCGCGTGCGCGGCGACCACCGCGGCCAGGTACGGCCACCTTCCTTGTAACTGGGCACAGCCCAGCGGAGACCTCGCATCATGTGTGGCATCGTCGGAATCGTCGGCAACCAGAACGTCGCCGGGCAGTTGTATGACGGCTTGACCGTCCTCCAGCACCGTGGCCAGGATGCGGCGGGCATCGCCACCGCCAGCGGCAGCCGCCTGCGCGTGCAGAAGGCCACCGGCCTGGTCCGCGATGTGTTCGATGCCCGCACCATGTCCACCCTGGAAGGCAGCGTGGGCATTGCCCACGTGCGCTACCCGACCGCCGGTTCGGAAGGCATGGACGAGGCGCAGCCGTTCTACGTCAATTCGCCGTACGGCATCGCGCTGGCCCACAACGGCAACCTGATCAACACCGAGGTGCTGCGCCAGCAGGTGTTCGAACAGGACCGCCGCAACGTCAACACCGATTCGGACAGCGAAGTGCTGCTGAACGTGTTCGCCTACGAACTGGAACAGCAGCGCCAGCTCAGCCCGGAAGCGGCCATCCGCGCGGTGGCCGGCGTGCACCGCCGTTGCAAGGGCGGCTATGCGGTGGTCAGCGTGGTGCTGGGCCTGGGCCTGGTCGCCTTCCGCGACCCGCATGGCATCCGTCCGCTGGTGCTGGGCAAGCGCAGCCATGCCGAGGGCGACGAGTACATCGTGGCGTCCGAGTCGGCCGCGCTGGACGTGCTGGGCTTCCAGCGCGTGCGCGATGTGCAGCCGGGCGAAGCGCTGGTGATCACCGCGCGTGGCGAGCTGTTCTCGGAGATCTGCGCCGAGCCGGCCGAGCACACCCCGTGCATCTTCGAATACGTGTACTTCGCGCGCCCGGACTCGATGATCGACAACGTCTCGGTGCACAAGGCGCGCATGCGCATGGGCATCAAGCTGGGCGAGAAGATCCTGCGCCTGCGCCCGGATCATGACATCGACACCATCATCCCGATCCCGGACACCTCGCGCGACGCGGCGCTGGAAATCTCCAACGTACTTGGGGTGAAGTACCGCGAAGGCTTCATCAAGAACCGCTACATCGGCCGTACCTTCATCATGCCGGGGCAGGGCGAACGCGTGAAGTCGGTGCGCCGCAAGCTCAACCCGATCCACCTTGAGTTCCGCAACCGCGTGGTGCTGCTGGTGGACGATTCGATCGTGCGTGGCACCACCAGCCAGCAGATCGTGCAGATGGCCCGTGACGCGGGCGCGCGCAAGGTCTATCTGGCCAGCGCCGCGCCGCCGGTGCGCTACCCGAACATCTACGGCATCGACATGCCGGCGGCCGAGGAACTGGTCGCGCACAACCGCACCGTGGAAGAGATCGAAGCCCACCTGGGCTGCGACTGGCTGATCTACCAGGACCTGGAAGACATGGAAGCGGCAGTGAGCGAGGGCAACCCGGCGCTGCGCAACTTCGATTCGTCCTGCTTCAACGGCCACTACCCGACCGGCATTGAACCGGGCTACTTCGAGCGCATCCAGCAGCTGCGGTCGGACGACGCCAAGCACAAGCGCCGCGCCTGAGGACCAGGCGTGGTCGATGTACCCGACGTTGGTGGCGACCTGCTGCGCGCAGCGCAGCAGTGCCTGGCCGAAGCCGACCCGCTGCGCAAGGTTGCGCTGACCCAGGCGTATGCGGCCGCGTTCCGTGCCGGTCGCCTGAAGGTGGCGGCCGATGCGCCACCGCCGGAACCGATCCGCATGCCGGGCCGGCCAGCGCAGCTGATGCTGGTGCATCCGCGCGAAGTTCCGCGGCGCGGACTGGGTGGCGTGGAGGGGCGGGCCGCTTTCATCCACGCCATCGCCCATATCGAACTCAACGCGATCGATCTGGCCTGGGACGCGGTGTACCGCTTCCGTGGCCTGCCGTCGGCGTTTCATGCCGACTGGGTCAGCTGTGCCGACGACGAATCGCGGCATTTCATGCTGCTGCGCGAGCGCCTGCAGGTGCATGGCCACGACTACGCCGACTTCCCCGCGCACAACGGCCTGTGGGAAATGTGCGAAAAGACCGCGCACGATGGCCTGGCACGCATGGCGCTGGTGCCGCGCGTGCTGGAAGCGCGCGGCCTGGACGTGACGCCCGGCATGATAGGGAAGCTGCGCAATGTCGGTGATGGCGAAACCGCCGATGTGCTGGAGGTGATCCTGCGTGAGGAAGTGGCGCATGTTGCCGCCGGTTCGCGCTGGTACCGCTGGTACTGCGACCGAGCCGGTGTCGAGCCGCGCGCACGTTTCAAGGAACTGCTGGTGGAGTATGCCGGCGGCTACCTGCACGGGCCGTTCAACATGGAAGCGCGCCTGCTGGCCGGGTTCGATGCGGATGAGCTGGCCAACCTTGTCGAGCAGGCCGGCTGAGAACAGGGGAGGTCCCCCTTTCTTATGCGTTCGGCAACACCACGCGCTTGCCATCCACGGTTGGCCGGTTGATATAGAACAAGCCAGGGCCTGGCCGGTACGGCAGTTCGCTGACGCCGGCATCGGCGGCGTAGGTCAGTGCGGTGTCGCCCAGCGCATCGAAGTTCCAGTGCGCCGACTGCATCAGGTAGCGCCGACGCAGCAGCGCCTCCTGTGTCGCCGTCAGTGGCTGTCCGGCCACCAGGCGCCGTGCGATAGGCCGCAGGGCGGACGGCAGTTCCCAGCCGGGAACCTCGGCGGCATTTGCAGTCCATTGCACGCCGGCATCGATGGCCTGCTGCTGCATCACCTGCAGTGCGATCAGCTGGTAACGCCAGTCGATGGGCCGGCGCAGTACCACAGCGGCGGTCACATACAGCACCGGTGACAACAGCACGCTGCGGCTGCCGGCGCGTCGCTGCTGCTGCCACTGGTGCCAGACATCCACCCAGATTTCCTTCTCGTCCACGCCCAGCTGCTGTCGCCAGCGTTCGGCATCGGCCTGTGTTTCAGCATAGGCCGTGGTGGCCTGCAGCATCGCCAGTGGAGGAATCTGGTAGTCGGCAACCGCGGGGCGGCGCAGCAACTGCCGGCGCGGGCGACTGAGCAGCTTGGGCCCTTCGTCGAGCTGGTTGTAGCCGCCACCGATGTTGGCGTGCACGCCGGGCAGGGCAATCTCGGTGAACGGCGGCGCCACGCTGGTCAGTGCATAGTGCTGGCGATGTTCATCACGCGCGGTGAGCTGCACGACGTGGCGTGCGATGCCACTGCGCAGCGCCAGTTGCGGCTGTTCCTCGGCGCGGCCGCCATTGACCGCGACAACGGTGTCGAACAGCCCGATGAAGCGCAGCACCGGCGTGGACGGGGCGAAGTTCGCAGTGCAGGACAGGCCGGCGGCCTGTAGCAGCTGGCGCCAGCGCACGCCGTCCCAGCCCTGAAGTTGGTTGGCGATGTCACGTGCGGCAGCAGCGCCGCGTGAATAACCGAACAGGTCCAGCTGCACGCCATGCAGCGGTCGCTGCCAGCGTGCGGATAGTCCCGACAGTGCGGCCGGAAGCAGCACCTGCAGCGCGCGCTGCACTTTCGCGCGCACACCACTGGCGCCGATGCCGAACGCCAGTCCGATCAGGTCGTCGTCGGCATCGTCGCGGGTGCCCACGCCTTCCACGTAGATCGACAGCGAAGGTGTGGCCATCGCATCGCGGCGGCTGTCCGGATACAGCTGCTGCAGGCGTGCGATGTTGGTCAGGCCGTTGTCGTAGCTGCTGGTCAGCCGGCTCTGGTAGGTCGAATCGTCATCCGCACGCAGCTGCGCCGGACGTGGCTGCGGAACCCGGGGGCGAACGCGTGCCAGGTTGTGTGCGTTGTTGCGGGTGCCATCGAAGAACAGGCCTATCCGCAGCAAGCCGACATCTTCGTCCGTGTCCTGCGATGGAGCCATGTGCATGTCCCGTCGTGGCTACGTCACGGTAGCGCGAAAGCGGTGTATTGGCGAAGTGTAGTGACGCTTTTGACCTTAATTAACGTAGATGCGGTGGATCACAGTTCCTGATTTTCATCTCCGTCTTCTATTGAATTCACACGGCCCACGCAGGCCATATGGCCAAACCCGGCAAACCCGGGCGTGCTGCATCAACGCTGTTCACATCATTCAAGGAGCGACGCAATGTTGTCCAGATCGATTGGCAAAGCGGCAGGTGGCCTGGTGTTGGGTTTGTCGGTGGCAGCGGCCGCGCAGGCGGCACCGTTGTTCGAGCCAGTGACGGTCATCAGCCGTGCATCGGCAAACAGTGAGCCCGCGCTGGGCAAGCTGCTGGCCACCCCGTCCACCGCGACGGTACAGGAAGTGCGTGTCGATGCAGCTGCCACCGCGCAGCCGCAGCTCGAGTTCGAACTGCTCGGCCGGCGCGTGCAGGCGGTGCGCAGCAAGGTGGAGGCGCTGCCCGATGGCGGCAACATCTGGTACGGCCAGTTCCGCTCCCCTTCGGACAAGCTGACCGCTGCCACGTCCAATGGCCAGGACGATCCGGGCAATTCGCTGATCCTGGTGCGCTCGGGCGACACCATCACTGGGTCGATCCGCAAGGACGGCAAGCTCTATCGCCTGCGCCCGCTGGGCAACCGCCACGTGCTGGTGGAAGTGGACGAATCGCGGATGCCGGCCGACCATCCGGCCGACTACAACCAGCTGCCGAAAATCCCGATGGGCGCCAACGATCGCATCGGTACCGCACAGGCGTCGTCCGGCACCCCGGCCACCATCCGCGTGCTGGTGGTGGCGACCAATGCGGCCGTGGCGGCCTATGGCGGCAACATGCAGTCGCTGGTGCAGCTGGCCGTGGCCGAGTCCAACCAGGGGTATGTCAACAGCAACGTGGGCATCACCATGCAGCTGGCCCGCTACGAGACCACCAACTACACCGAATCGGGCAGCTTCGATACTGATCTGGCCCGCTTCCGTGGCACCAGCGACGGCTACATGGACAGCATCCACACCAGCCGGAACACCTACACGGCGGACGTGGGCGTGCTGCTGATCAACAACAGTGCGTACTGTGGCCTGGCCTCGGGCATAGGCTCGACGGCTTCCACCGCCTTCGCGGCGGTGTACTGGGATTGCGCGACAGGCTATTACTCGTTCGCGCACGAGATCGGCCACCTGCAGAGTGCACGGCATGATATCGCCACCGACCCGAGCACCTCGCCGTACGCCTATGGCCATGGTTATCGCTATGAGCCGTCCAGCGGCACCGGCTGGCGCACGATCATGGCCTACAACTGCACCCGCAGCTGCCCGCGCCTGAACTACTGGTCCAACCCGAACATCAGCTACAACGGCATCCCGATGGGCAACGCCAGTACCGCCGACAACCAGCGCGTGCTGGTCAATACCAAGGCCACCATCGCGGGCTTCCGCTGAGGCCAGGCGCCGGCCAGGGGCGGTGTCTGCCCGGGTGCGTGCACCTGCCCGGGTAGATGCCAACCCTGGTTGGCACCCTGCGATCCATCATTCGCGCGCGAGCGTATCCAGCGACCAGCCGCCGGCATCCACGCGCAGCACCGATCCCTGTTCGTACCAGTCGCCCAGTACGATGCGGGTGCAGGTGCGTCCACCGGCCTGAAGCGTGTGCACCGCCGGGCGATGGGTGTGGCCATGGATCATCGTATCCACGCCGTGGCGCACGAAGGTGGCATCGACTTCGGCCGGGGCCACGTCGGTGACGGTCTCGAACTGTGCGCGGTCACCCTGCTTCATTTCCGCCTGGCGTGCCTGGCTGGCATCACGCGCCTTCTGCGCGAAGGCGATGCGCGCGGCCAGCGGCTGCGACAGGAACTGCGCCTGGAATGCCGGGTCGCGCGTCTGCGCGCGGAACTGCTGGTAGGGAATGTCGTCGGTGCACAACAGGTCGCCGTGCTGCAGCAGCACCGGGCGGCCGTACAGTTCGATCACGCAGGGGTCGGGCAGGATGCGCAGGCCGGCGCGGCGGGCATAGTCCTCGCCGAGCAGGAAATCGCGGTTGCCGCGGATGAAGTACACCGGCACGCCGCTGTCGAAGAGTGCCTTCAGTGCGTCGGCCACCGCATCGGCGGCGGGTGAGGGCGTGTCGTCGCCGATCCAGGCCTCGAACAGGTCGCCCAGGATGTACAGCGCATCGGCGCCGGGCGCCTGGTCGCGCAGGAAGCGCAGGAACAGGTCGGTGATCTCCGGACGGCTGGGGTCCAGATGCAGGTCGGAAATGAACAGCGTGGTCATGCCTGCATTCTAGGCCATCAACGATGACGGTAGCGCCGGGCCACGCGCGGCCGGTGCAGCGGCCATCACACCGGCAGCGGCAGCCAGGCCAGGCTGGCCGAGGCCAACAGGATGGCGATGCCGGTGGCGGCCAGTACATCGGACGGGTAGTGCAGGCCCAGTACCACCCGCGACAGCGCGACGCCGAAGGTGAAGGGAACCAGCAGCGGTGCCAGCCACGGGTAGTAGGCCAGCGCGACGATGGTGAACGACACCGCGTGCAGGGTGTGCCCGGAAGGGAAGCTGAACTCGTCCAGCGGCGCCACCCAGGCGCGGATGCGCAGATCGGCCGCATACGGGCGAGGGCGTCGGGTCCAGCGCTTGAGGCCTTTGTAGAGCAGCAGTGCGGCCAGCCCGGTGGCGGCCATGTGCACCGATGCACGCAGTCCGTCGAAGCCGTCCAGCAGCACCAGTGCGCCCATCAGCACGTACCAGAACACGCCATCGCCGAGCCGGCTGATGACCGAGAACAGCCGGCGCACACGGCGACGCCGGCAGTAGTGGTTGGCCCGGCGGCACAGCCGTGCTTCGCGGCCGGCCAGCAGCTCAAGCGGCGTAGTGCGCATGGCCGCTCCTCCGCGACTGGGCCAGCTCGGCCAGCAGCGCATCGAATTCGGCAACCACCTGTTGTGGATGCAGGCGCTTCATCGCACGCGCGGCGCTGCTGCCCAACTCGCGGCGCCGTGCATCATCGGCGGCCAGCTGCACGGCTGCCTCGATGAACTGCTCATCGTTTTCCACGGCCGCGCCGTTCTCGCCGTCACGCAGGTATTCGCGAGCCGCGCCATAGTCGAAAGCGACGGTGGCCAGGCCGCTGGCCATGCTTTCCAGGGTCACGTTGCCAAAGGTCTCGCTGCGGCTGGGGAACAGGAACAGATCGCCGCTGGCGAAATGCCGGGCCAGCGCATCGCCGCGCTGGATGCCGCAGAAGATGAAATCCGGGTTTTCATGTGCCAGTTTTTCGCGGGCTGGGCCATCGCCCACCCATACGAAGCGGGCTTTGGGCCGGATCTGCTGCAGGCGTCGGAAGGCTCTCACCGCCAGGCCAAGGTTCTTTTCCGCGGCGATGCGGCCGACGTAGATCGCGACCAGGCCATTGCCGTCCACGCCCCATTCCTCGCGCAGCGCCGGGTCGCGCCGGCCGGGATCGAACTGCTGGCTGTCGACCGCGCGCGCCAGCAGGCACACGCGGTCGAAGCCCTGTTCAACAAGGAACTGCTGCAGTTCGCGGGTGGGCACCAGGGTTGCATCGGCCTGATTGTGGAACCGGCGCATCCAGCGCATCGCCGCGGCCTGCAGCCAGGCCACGCCGTAGTCGGGCAGGTACTCGTCGAAGCGGGTGTGGAAACCACTGGCGACCGGAATGCCAAGGCGGCGTGCGGTGCGCAGCGCCGACCAGCCCAGCGGGCCCTCGGTGGCAATGTAGACCGCATCGGGACGCCGCTGCTGCCAGTGGCGGTTGAGCCGGATCGGCGCAGGCAGGCCGAAGCGCAGGCCGGGGTAGCGCGGCAGTGCGGCGCCCGGAACCAGCAGCGCACCTGGCGCCGAGTCCGGTGCTTCGCTGGCCTGGCGTGGCCGGATCAGGTCGATTTCATGGCCGGAATTGCGCAGTCCCTGCTCCAGGCCCTGCACGGTGAGGGCAACGCCGTTCACTTCCGGCGGGTAGGTCTCGGTGACGATGGCATAGCGCATGGCGGGCCTCCGGGTTTCCGGCATGCTCGGGCCTGGCGATGTAGCTGATATGACCGCTTTGCGACCACGGGATGACGGCCGTCCGGTTGCCGTGGAGCCACGGCCCCGAAGGGCCGTGGCGGTGCTGCAGCAAGCGCGGTGGATCAGAAGCGCTGCTGGTATTTCATGTAGATGAAACGACCAATGTCGAAGCCACCGTAGTAGGAGAAATTGGCGCTCGGCTGGCTGTACATGACCGGACCCTGGCGGCCGAACACATTGTTGGCACCGATCGAGACGGTCGCATCCCATGGCAGGTTGTAGCGTGCCTGCACGTCGTGGAAGGTGACCGATCCGCGACGGTTGTAGTCACGGCTGCCGCTGAACCATGGTGCGCGCTGGTCGGGGTGCGAACACTCGTTCGGATACTCATCAACGCCCAGGCAGCGCTCCTTGACCGCAGAGAAGTAGCGCAGGCCCCAAGTCAGGCCGAGGTTGCCGCGTTCCCAGCCCAGCGATGCGTTGGAGCGCACGCGGAAGCCGATGCCACCGTCGGTGGCGATGCCATTGCTGGGAATCGGCGGTACATCCGCCTCGTTGGTGGTCCGTTGCTCCGCAGCGACCACATAGGTGGTCTTCCAGTCGGCGCTCAACGTGCCCCAGGAGGTTTCGATCTTGTGGCCGATCTCCAGGTCATAGCCTTCGGCCTGGCGGAAACCGCTGTTGCGGCTGCCATAGCTGAGCGTGTTGACGATGCCCAGCTCCGGGTCGCGGGTAAAGCTGCCGCAGCGCTCGGCGATGCCCAGTTCGTAGCAGTCGCGGAGGATGTCGTTGGGGTGGTCGGCGACAATGGTGTTGTCGATGCGGATCTTCCACCAGTCCAGCGCGATGTTCAGCCCTTCGGCAAACGTCGGGCTCCACACCAGGCCCAGGGTGCGGCTGGTAGAGGTTTCCGGCTTCAGGTCGGGATTGGAACCGTTGGTGAAGGGCAGCGGTGTCTGCCCGCTGCTGCCGGTGATCGGCTCATTGCCCTGGCCGAGCTGGCGGTAGCTGTCTGCATTGGCGATGTCGGCGGCGCAGCGTGCACGCACCTCCGGGCTGCTGGCGGCCGCGCCATACACCGTATCGCAGGGGTCACGGAAGCCGGTGGTGAAGGTCTGCGAACCCCCACCGTACAGATTCGCGATGGTCGGTGCACGGAAGCCCTGCGCCCAGGTGCCACGGACCAGCAGCTGGTCGATCGGCTTCCACGACACGCCGAACTTGCTGTTGAGGGTTCCGCCGAAGGTGGTGTAGTCCGAGTAGCGCGTTGCCGCGTCGAGGGTCAGCTGGCGTGCACCGGGGAGGTCGTGCAGCAACGGCACGCTCAGCTCCAGGTAGGCCTCGTCGACGCGGTAACCCCCTCCAGTGGGGCCCGCCGCCAGGTTGGTGGTGGCACCGGTCTGGGCCAGCGCGTCGGGAATGAAGCGCCCCTCCTCGCGGCGGCTCTCCACGCCCAGGGCGAAGCCCAGTTCCCCCGCAGGCAGCGTGGCAAGGCCTCCACTGAGGCTGGCGAACAGGTTGCGGGTGGTGTTTCTGCCACGGGTGATTTCCTCGGGGAACAGCCAGTCCTGCAGTTCGCCGTTGCCGGTCAGGCCGTAAGGGTCATCCTGGCCATACGGCACCAGCGGATTCCAGGGCTTGCAGCCGGCAATCGGTGCCTCCGGTGTACCGCATTCCACCTTGCCGGTGGCCGGGTTGTAGAACGAAGGGCCGGTGGAATCGGCGACGCGCTGCTTGTGCAGGTTGCCGGTGGCACGCTGCTCCAGTTCGCTGCGGTTGTACTGGTAGCCGGCTTCCCAATCGAACTCGCGACCGACGAACTGGAAGCTGCCTTCAAACGCGGCCACACCCTGCCAGGTGGTCAGTTCGCTGATGCTGACCCGCGGAATCTCCCAGGTGCGGCGGTTCCAGTGCACGTCGCTTGGGTGTTCATAGCCGTGGTGGCTGCCGAACGGGTTGAACCAGCTGTCGGCGGACATCGGCGTGATGCCGGCCGCAGCGGACTGGAACGGATAGCCGGCGACCTGGCGCGTGGTGGTACGCCGGTTGTAGGCCAGCTGCGTATTGAAGCGGACCTGGTCGTTCATATCCATGCGTGCGTCGACAAAGAGCGAATCGCGCTTGATCGGTGTCTGCACGTGCATCTGCTCGTTGCTGTTGCTGACATCACCGGTGAACGGTGTGTTGTCACTTAGGTGGAAACTGTCCGGCCCGCCCGGCTGGCTGCCGCGGTCGAGGGAATAGCTGCAGCCACGGCTGCTGCTGCAGCCCGGGCCCTTGAAGCCGACGATGCGCCCCCACTGGCCGACCGTGGTCCAGCCATCGTCCGGATGACGATCGGTGTAGCTGTAGGCGCTGAAGCCGCGGTCCTTGGCCCATACGCCCTTCTCTTCGACATGCTCGGCGGCGACGCTGATCGAGGCGCGGTCGTTCGACCAGCCGGCAACCACGTCGTACTGGGTGCGCGCACCGTCACCTTCGCTGAACTGCCCGTGGTAGACGTTGGCCGCCACGCCCTGGACGTTGCGCCGGGTGATGATGTTGACCACGCCGGCCATCGCGTCGGAACCGTAGATGGCCGAAGCGCCGTCCTTCAGCACTTCCATGCGCTCCACGGCAGCGGCGGGAATGCTGGAAATGTCCTGGTAACCCGAAGTGGTCATGCCCAGGCGCTTGCCGTTGACCAGCACCAGCGTGCGCTGCGCCCCCAGCCCGCGCATGTCCACGTAGCTGCCGCCGGAGGCTTCGCCACTGCTGAGCGGGCTGGCGCGGCTGAGCGCGGGGCTGCCGGTCGCGGTCAGGTTCTGCAGGATGTCCGCGACGGAATTGAAGCCCTGCCGCTCGATGTCGGCGCGGCTGATGGTCAGCACCGGCTGTGCGGTTTCCAGGTCGACCTGGCGGATGCGCGAACCGGTGATCTCGATACGGTCCAGCGTGGTGGCTTCCGGTGCATGCTGGGCGAATGCGGGGGCGGCCAGTGCGGTGGTGGCCGTCATCGTCAGTGCACGACGGATCGCCAACCCCAGTTCGGGAATACGGATGGTCATGGGTCTCTCTCTCGGTCTTCGAAGTCTTCGGAACACAGCCAAGCGGGGCTGCGTCAATGCCACCGCGGTGGTGGACGTTCGAACCTAGTGAAGACGGGCGTGGAGACGTATGGGCAAGCGACGAAAGTCGTGCAGACAGGTGTGACGTTTCTGCACAAAGCGGAAGCAGATCAATCGATTGCTCCGGCCTGCGGCGTTACGGCGGAGGCGAGGCAGCGGACCGGGTCCCTGATGGAACGCAGCACGGGCAATGTGGAAAGCGACAGTCTGCGCAGAATCAGAAAGAACCACGGCCCCGAAGGGCCGTGGTCGACAAGCGTCAGCAACGCGGGTGGATCAGAAGCGCTGCTGGTACTTCATGTACATGAAACGACCGATGTCGTAGCCACCGTAGTAGGAGAACGACGAGTTCGGCTTGCTGTACATCACCGGCGCTTCCTTGCCGAACACATTGTTCGCGCCCACCGACACGGTTGCATCCCACGGCAGGTTGTAGCGGAACTGCACGTCGTGGAAGGTCACCGCGCCGCGCTCGTTGTAAGCGGTCGGCGACTTCAGCCACGGAGCCAGGAAGGTCGGATCGGAGCATTCGTCCGCATACCGCGAGGCGTTGAGGCAGCGCTCCTTCACACCGGAGTAGTAGCGTGCCGTCCAGCTGACGCCGAAGTCACCCACATCCCAGCCCAGCACCAGGTTCGAGCGCACGCGGAACGCAAGGCTGGTGGCGGTGCCGATGGTGTTGGCCACGCCGTTGATCGGCGTGATCGCATCACGGACATCATTGGTGGAGCGGTAGACGTTCTTGCTCACATAGGTGCTGGTCCAGCCTGCGCTCAGCTTGCCGTAGCCGGTGTCGACGCGGTAGCTGACATCCAGGTCGTAACCTTCGGTCTCGGCGAAGCCGGCGTTGCGGTTGCCGAACTTCAGGCCGGTGACGATGCCGTTGGACGGGTCGCGGGTGAAGCGGCTGCAGCGCGATTCGATGCCCTGCTCATAGCAGTCCTTCAGGATCTGGTTCGGGCTGTCACCGACGATGGTGTTGTCGATGCGGATCTTCCACCAGTCCAGCGCCACGTTGAAGTTGCTGAGGAAGGTCGGGCTCCACACCAGGCCCAGCGTTTTGCTGGTCGAGGTCTCCGGAACCAGCAGCGGGTTGGAGCCGGACACGAACGGCGTCGGGGTGGCATCCTGCGCCGTGGTTACCGGCGTGTTGCCCTGCTTCAGCTGGCGGAAGTTGGCTGCATCGGCGATGTCACGTGCGCACCGTGCGCGGACTTCGGCACTGCCTTTGGCCGAGCCGAACACGGTGTCGCACGGGTCGCTGAACTGCGCGAAGGTTTCCGAACCACCACCGTACAGATCGTTGATGGTCGGTGCGCGGAAGCCCTCGGCCCAGGTACCACGGACCAGCAGCTGGTCGATCGGCTTCCACTTGAAGCCGAACTTGCTGTTGAGCGTGTTGCCGAAGGTGTTGTACTTGGAATAGCGGGTAGCGGCATTGAAGCTCAGCTCGCGTGCGCCGGGCAGGTCGGCCAGCACCGGCACGTTGAGTTCCAGGTAGGCTTCCTTCACGTTGTAGCTGCCACCGGTCGGGCCAGCGGCCAGGTTGGTGGTGGCACCGGTCTGGGCGAGAGCGTCGGGGGTGTAGCGGCCATCTTCCTTTCGGCTTTCCACACCGAAGGCGAAGCCCAGGTCGCCGGCCGGCAGGGTCAGGATGCTGCCGGACAGATTGGCGAACGCGTTCTTGGTGGTGGTCCGGCCGGTGGTGTGCTCCGCCGGGAACAGCCAGGCCATCAGCTCTTCATTGCCGGTCAGTCCGTTCGGATCGTTTCTGCCGTAGGGCACCAGCGGGTTCCACGGCGTGCAGCCGCTGATCACCGCGCCCGGACGGCCACACATCACCTTGCCGGTGGCCGGATCCAGGAACGACGGGCCCACGGCGTCACGCACGCGCTTCTTGTGCAGGTTGCCGGTGGCGGTGGCGGTCAGCTCGTTGCGGTTGTACTGGTAGCCCACGTCCCAGTCGAAGTAGCGCTGGCCGATCTCGAAGCTGCCATCCAGCGACACTACCGCACGGTAGGTCTTCAGTTCGCTGGTGCTCACGCGCGGGATTTCCCAGGTGCGGCGGTTCCAGGCCACGTCGGTTGGCCTGGCATAGCCGTGCTGGGTGCCGAACGGGTTGAAGTAGCTGTCCTTGGACATCAGGCCGGTGGCGGTCGGGTCACCGGAGATGGACACCGAGCTGGACTGCAGCGGGTAGCCTGCAATCTGGCGCTCGGCCGAACGCTTGTTGTAGCCGAATTCGGTGCGCAGGTTGACCTGGTCGGTGATCTTGAAGCGACCGTCGAAGTACACCGAATCACGCTTGAGCGGATACATGACGTGCATCTGTTCGTTGGCGTTGCTGACGTCGCCGGTGAACGGGGTTGCGTCGGTCAGGTGGTAGTTGGCCGGGTTGGTCGGGTCAGCGCCGCGGTTGAGCGAGTAGCCACACCCCTGGGTGGCGTTGGTGCAGCCCGGGCCGCCCTTCAGGCCGGTAACCTGGCCCCACTGGCTCAGCGTGGTCCAGTTGGAGGCGTCGTTCGGGTGGCGGTCGCTCACGCCGTACTTGCTGAACCAGCGGTCCTTTGCCCAGACGCTCTTTTCTTCGGAGTGCTCCAGTGCCAGGGTCAGCGACACGCGATCGTTGCTCCAGCCGCCGACCACATCGAAGCGGTCACGGGCACCGTCGCCTTCGCTGTACTGGCCGTGGTAGACATTGGCGGTCACGCCGTTGACGTTGGAGCGGGTGATGATGTTGATCACGCCCGCCATCGCGTCGGAACCGTAGATGGCCGAGGCGCCGTCCTTCAGCACTTCAATGCGCTCCACCGCAGACACCGGCAGCGAGGACACGTCCTGGTAGCCGGAGGTGCTGATGCCCAGACGCTTGCCATTGACCAGCACCAGGGTGCGCTGCGCGCCCAGGTTGCGCATGTCGATGTAGGTGCCGCCGGTGTTTTCGCCCGAGCTCAGTGCGTTTGCGCGGCTGATCGCCGGGCTGCCCATCGCGGTGACGTTCTGCAGGATGTCGGCCACCGAGCTGAAGCCCTGGCGCTCGATGTCCAGCCGGCTCAGTGCCAGGACCGGCTGTGCGGTCTCCACGTCCACCTGGCGGATGCGCGAGCCAGTGATCTCGATGCGATCCAGGGTGGTCGGCGCGGCAGTGCTGCCACTCTGGGCGAACGCAGGCAGCGCGGCCAGCGTCGCAGTGGTTGCCAGGGCGTAGCGGATGGCCTGCCCCAGGGGGGTGGTGCGTGAAGTCATGACGAGCTCTCTCTCTCTCAGGTCGTGCAGGGACGCCAAAAGGGGCGTCGAAGAAATCGGTCGCCGATAAGCGGACCGATGACCCGATAGTAGTCTCGTTGGTTAAGTCTCTGTAAAGAGGATATGTCGGTTTGTACCAGCTTTCTTCATCAGATTTCACGAAAGCTCAACAAAAGCAGTCGCTTAGCGGTCACGCTGAATGCGCTTGCTCGACATGATCTGCTGCATCGCAGCAGATCTATGCGGGGCACGTGCGCGAACTGTAACGGTGTGTGACCTACTCCCCTCGTGGGGGCGCGGCGCTCAGGCCACGAACGGCCGGAACTGGATGCCCAGCCCGGCGATGCCATCGGTCTCGCCGATCAGGTCCGCGCGCAGCAGCGGCCGGGCATCGATGAAGGCCTGCGGCACGATCAGCGACAGGCGGTTGTCGTCGGCGGTCAGTTCCAGTGCCGGCAGCGGATCGTCCTCATGGGCACGGTTGAGCAGCACCGCCAGGCGCAGCAGGGCGGCCAGCCGGCGTGCGGTCAGCAGCAGGCGCTCGGGCAGGGCGTCGAAGGCGGTCTTGGTTACGCTGCGGCGGTGGCTGCGCACCAGCGCGGCCAGCATCTGCTGCTCCTGGCGCGAGAAGCCGGCGATATCCGAGTGCTCCAGCACATAGCTGCCGTGCACGTGGTAGCCGCTGTGCGCGATCATCAGGCCCAGCTCGTGCAGGCGCGCGGCCCAGCCGAGCATGCGCGCATCGTCGGCATCGAGCCTCCAGCGATCCTGCACCTGTTCCAGCAGCGACAGCGCGGTCTCCTGCACCCGCTCGGCCTGCACGGTATCGATGCCGTAGCGCTGGCTGAGTGCGGCCACCGATTCATCACGCAGGTCGTTCTCGCCGGCGCGGCCGACGATGTCATACAGGATGCCTTCGCGCATCGCGGCCTTGCTCACCAGCAGTTTCTGCAGGCCCAGCGCTTGGAACGCGGCTTCCAGTACCAGGATCCCGCCGGCGATGATCGGGCGGCGGTCGCTGGACAACCCGGGCAGCTGGATGTCGTCGATCTTCTTCGCCTTCAGCAGTTCATCGCGCAGCTGCGGCAGGGCCTCGGCGGTGATCGCGCCCTTGCTCAGCTTCATCGTTGCGCAGATCTCGCTGATCGCCTTGTGCGTGCCTGAAGAACCCAGGGCTTCCTGCCAGCCCAGCGCACGGTACTTGCTGGCGAAGGGCTGGAACTCACGGCCGATCTCGGCCAGCGCATCCTTCCAGCGCTTCTTGCTCAGCTTGCCGCCAGGGAAGAAACGCCGTGTGCTGGCGATGCAGCCGGCCTGCAGGCTTTCGCGCTCCAGGGTCTGCATGCCCATGCCGATGATGAATTCCGTGGAGCCGCCGCCGATATCGATCACCAGCCGGCGCTGGCCGGGCTTGGGTGGTTGCGCATGGGCCACGCCCAGGTAGATCAGGCGCGCTTCTTCGCGACCGCTGACCACTTCGATGGCATGCCCGAGCGCGGTTTCGGCGGGAACCAGGAACGACTGCGGCGAGCGCAGCTGGCGCACGGTGTTGGTGGCCAGCGCACGCACCCGGTGCGGCGGCACATTGCGGATGCGCTGGCCGAAGCGGGCCAGGCATTCCAGTGCACGTTGGCGTGCAGCGGAAGAGAGACCACCCTTGCCATCCAGGCCATCGGCCATGCGCACCGTCTCGCGCAGGCGGTCGATCACCCGCAGCTGACCGAGCGTGTAGCGCGCGATGACCATGTGGAAACTGTTGGAGCCAAGGTCGATGGCGGCCAGCAGGTCGCCATCCTGCAATGCGGGCGGAGTCGTGGTGGTATGCGGCATGGACGAATGTTAGCCGAAGGGGCGGTGTGCTCGTCACCGCGCGGCCTTCACATTTTGGAAGGAGGCGTGCAGCACGATGGCAAGGGGTCAGATCCCGCTGTGGGTGGGTGCCGACCGTTGGTCGGCACTGATCGAATCCCGACCAGCGGTCGGGATCCACCGGGGCAGGACTACAGCCCCTGCATCAATGCCATCTGCGCGGAATGCGGCGCTTCGTCGTGCGCCGGCGCGCGCTTGTGGTAGATGCCGTCGGCATCCAGTTCCCAGGCGTTGAGATTGTCGTCCAGGTAGTTCTGCAGCACTTCGCGATAGACCCGCTTGGCCAGCTCCGGGTCGAGGATCGGGAAGCAGGTCTCGACCCGGCGCAGCAGGTTGCGCTCCAGCCAGTCGGCGCTGGCGCAGTACATTTCCGGAGCGCCGTCGTTGCCGAACCAGTAGACGCGGCTGTGTTCCAGGAAGCGGCCGACGATCGAGCGCACGCGGATGTTGTCCGAGATGCCCGGCACACCCGGGCGCAGGGTGCAGGCGCCGCGGATGATCAGGTCGATCTGCACGCCGGCCTGCGAGGCCGCGTACAGGGCGCGCACCACCTGCGGTTCGTTCAACGCGTTCATCTTGGCGATGATCCGCGCCGGGCGGCCGGCGGCGGCGATGCGCGTCTCGCGCTCGATGCGGCCGAGGATGCCGGTATGCAGAGTGAAGGGCGACTGCAGCAGGCGCTTGAGCTTCATCTTCGAGGCGAGGCCGGACAGCTGCTGGAACAGCAGGTGCACGTCGTTGCCGATGTCCGGGTCAGCCGTGATCAGGCTGATGTCGGTGTACGCGCGGGCGGTACCGCTGTGGTAGTTGCCGGTGCCCAGGTGTACATAGCGGCGCAGTTTGCGGCCTTCGCGGCGCACGATCAGCAGCATCTTGGCGTGGGTCTTGTAGCCGACCACGCCGTACACCACCTGCACGCCGGCCTCCTGCAGGCGATCGGCCAGGCCCAGGTTGGCTTCCTCGTCGAAGCGCGCGCGCAGTTCAACCACCACGGTCACGTCCTTGCCGTTGCGCGCGGCCTGGATCAGTGCATCGACGATCAGCGAATCCTTGCCGGTGCGGTACAGGGTCTGCTTGATCGCCAGCACGTTCGGATCGATCGCCGCCTGCCGGATCAG
Organism: Stenotrophomonas sp. YJH_SMC_48-3; assembly: GCF_059369375.1. NCBI lineage: Bacteria > Pseudomonadati > Pseudomonadota > Gammaproteobacteria > Lysobacterales > Lysobacteraceae > Stenotrophomonas > Stenotrophomonas sp. YJH_SMC_48-3. The sequence continues at coordinate 48,941 of NZ_JCAFSQ010000008.1, forward strand.
GTCCAGCACCGCGGTGAAGGCATCGAACGGATGGTGCAGCAGCAGGTCCTGGCGTGTCACTGTCTCGAAGATGCCGTCGCTGTCGCGCAGGGTGCGCGGGGTCATCGGCGGGTACTTCAGGTCCGGCTGCGCGATCAGGTCGTACAGTTGGATGATGCGGTTGAGGTTGACCGGGCCATCAATGCGGTAGACCGCGTTCTCGGTCAGGCCGAAATTCTGCAGCAGGGTGCGCACGATCTCACGCGGCATGTCGTGGGCGATCTCCAGGCGCACCGCCGGCCGGTAGCCGCGGTCCACCAGCTCGTCGCGCAGCGCCAGCGCCAGGTTTTCCACTTCCTCCTCATCCACCACCAGCTCGGAGTTGCGGGTGACGCGGAACTGGTAGGCGCCCTGGACTTCCATGCCCGGGAACAGCTCATCGACGAAGGTGGACAGCACCGACGACAGGAACACGAAATTCTGTGATCCGCCCAGCTTTTCCGGCAGCTGGATGATGCGCGGCAGTGAGCGCGGCGCACGCACGATGGCCAGGTGGCCGGCGCGGCCGAACGCGTCGGTGCCTTTGAGCACCACCACGATATTCAGCGACTTGTTGAGGATCTTCGGGAACGGATGCACCGGGTCCAGGCCCAGCGGCGACAGCACCGGCATGATCTCGTTGCGGAAATAGGCGCGCAACCAGCGCCTTTGCCTATCGGTCCAGGAATGGCGGCCGAGCACGCCGATGCCGGCGTCCATCAGCGCCGGGCGCAGCGTCTCGTTCCAGCAGCGGTACTGCTGGTCCACCAGTTCGGCGGCGCGGTCATGAATGGCGCTGAGGATGGCCTGCGGGCTCATCCCGTCCGGTGCCGGCGGCAGGCCGAACTCCTGCGCGTGGCGCACGGCGGCGGCGCGGATCTCGAAGAACTCGTCGAGGTTGGTGCAGGAGATGCACATGAAGCGCAGGCGCTCCAGCAGCGGCACCTGCGGGTCCATCGCCTGGGCCAGCACGCGGAAGTTGAAATCCAGCTGCGACAGCTCACGGTTGATGTACAGCGCCGGGTCGCGCAACGGATCGTTGTCCGGGCTCACGGGGAGGGGGAGGGATCCGAGGCTGCTCATGGCGTCATTCTTCGATGGAGGTCAGGGGGGCGGACTCGCGCGGGCGCACGTGGTCGGCATCGAAATGGCAGGAGAACACCGAGCCCTTGCCGACTTCGCTTTCGATCTCCAGCCGTGCGTGGTGCAGGCCGAGGATGTGCTTGACGATCGACAGGCCCAGTCCGGTACCGCCACTCTCGCGTGAGCGGCTGCTGGAAACCCGGTAGAAGCGTTCGGTCAGGCGCGGCAGGTGCGTGGCGGGAATGCCGTAGCCGGAATCGCGCACGGCCAGCACGGCGCCGTCGCCCTCGCGGCGGAACTCCACCGCGATGCGGCCACCGGCCGGGGTGTAGCGCACCGCGTTGGTGACCAGGTTGGAGAAGGCGCTGTGCAGCTCCTTGGTCGAGCCCTGCAGGTCGACGCCGGCCAGATCGTCGATGCTGATCTGGTGGCGGCCCTGGCTGTGCGCTTCGGCCTCGCGGCGCAGGGTTGCCAGCATCGGCTGCATGGCCACGGTCTCTTCCTCGCTGTGTTCCTGCGATTCCAGGCGCGACAGCGTCAGCAGGTCTTCCACCAGCTGGGCCATGCGCTGGCTCTGCTTGCGCATTTCCTCCAGCATCGGTCCGGTTCCCGGGAAATCTTCCGGGTCCATCATGTCCAGGTAGCCGTGGACCACGGTGAGCGGCGTGCGCAGTTCGTGTGAAACATTGGCCACGAAGTCGCGGCGCACCTGTTCCAGGCGAAGCAGCTTGCTGACGTCACGCGCGATCAGCAGCCAGTAATCCGACGAATAGGGAATCAGGCGCAGGTTCAGGCGGATCGCCGGGTCGACCGGCGAGGGCACGTCCAGGATCGGCTCGGCGTTGCGGCCACCGGCCAGCCAGTGCGCCAGCGGCATTGGCTGCAGGCGTTCGACCAGGGCCTCGCCAAGGTCGCCGGGATGGTGCAGGCCGAGCAGGGCGGTAGCCGCTTCGTTGAACCACTGCACGCGCTGGCTGTTGCGGTCCAGCACCACCACCGCATCGGGAAGCGCGGCGGCAGCGGCGCGGTAGCTGCGCAGCATGTCCAGCAGGCGGCGCTTGCGTACGCGCATTTCCACCTGGTTGCGGTACAGCAGGCGGTCCAGCTCGTTCCAGACGCCGCTGCCTTCCTCGGCAGTGTCCCAGCGCTGGCGCGCGGTCAGCCGCCGCAGCACGCTGCGCAGCCGCCAGTAGTGCCAGGCCAGGGTGGCCAGCGCGCCCAGTGCGATGCACAGCCACAGATGCCCCGAGAGCCACCCCACCAGTCCGGCGAACAGCAGCACCGCGGCAACGGTGGCCAGGGTCTTCAACCAGGCAGAGCGGATGTGGCGGGGCATTGCGATCTCGTCGTTGAGGTGCGGCGGTTCACTGGGGTGAACCGAGGGTTATAGCAGAGTTGCCGGCGCCGGCACCCGCAGGTGCTTGGCGCCGGCACGACGAGACTCAGGTGGCAGTGGAGAAACGGTAGCCGGCGCCGCGCACGGTCTGCACCATGTTCTCGGCGTTGAACGGTTCCAGCGTCTTGCGCAGGCGGCGGATGTGCACGTCGATGGTGCGCTCCTCCACGTACACGCTGCCGCCCCACACATGGTCCAGCAGCTGGGCGCGGGTATAGACGCGCTCCGGGTGGGTCATGAAGAAGTGCAGCAGGCGGTATTCGGTCGGGCCGATCGGCACCGGCTGGTCATTGGCGAATACGCGATGCGCCGCGCCATCGATGCGGATCGGGCCGACCGCCACGCTGCCGTCCTCGTCGTCCTCGCGGGCGCGGCGCATCACCGCGCGGATGCGGGCCAGCAGTTCGCGCGCCGAGAACGGCTTGACCACATAGTCGTCGACGCCGGCTTCAAGGCCGCCAACGCGGTCGTTCTCTTCGCCGCGCGCGGTCAGCATGATGATCGGCACTTCGCGGGTCAGCGTTTCCTTGCGCCAGCGACGGGCCAGGTCCAGGCCACTCGTACCGGGCAGCATCCAGTCCAGCAGGATCAGGTCGGGGACGCGGTCGGCGATCGCAGTCTGGGCCTCCCGGGCATCGCCGGCGTGGACCGGTTCGTAATCGCCCTTGCGAAGGGCGAAGGCGACCATTTCACGGATCGCGGGCTCGTCATCGACGATCAGGATGCGTTTCTGCACGAGGACACCGTAGGGCTCGGTTACTGGAGTGGTGCCAGTAGACTACGGTTTGATGACATGTTTGTGACTACCCGGCCTGGAACCGGCTGGGACTGCCATCGGCCGGTCATGCAGCGCTCAGCGCCGGTCCAGGTCCGGATCCTGCACACCCTGGCGGCGCAGCTCCAGCACGGTCGGGGTGATCGATTCGATGCGCGCGTCAACCCGCGCACGGCCGATGTAATCCAGTGCCGGGTTGCGCTTGAGCGCCTGCAACTGCAGCAGCGCCTGCTCCGGCCGTCCGCTGAGGAAGGCCGCCTCGGCATAGGCCTCGCTGGCACGCAAGCTGTCGCCGGCCAGCTCGCTGGCGCGGGCATATCGCTGCTGGAAGACCGGATCGTTACCGCTTTGCGACAGCAGGGGCCGCAGCATGGCCTGCGCGCGCTGGCCGGCCTCGCGGGTACCCTGTTCGTTCAGGATCTCGGCATAGGTCAGTGCCACCGGGCGGCTGTTGGGGTGCTGGCGCAGCAGCTGCTCGAAGCGGCTGTTGGCCTGGGCGGCCTGGCCGGCCCGTGACTCCGCTTCGCCCAGCGCCAGCGCCAGCCACAGGTTGTCCGGCCGGGCCTGCAGCAGGCCGGCCAGGGTCTGCCGGGCCTGGGTGGCGCCGGCGCGACCGCCGCGCATCACAGCCAGCGCCTGGCCATAGCGCTGGGCATCGTTGAGGCCGTCCTCCTGGCGCTTGGCCAGGTCGGCATACTCGCGTTCCAGCTCGGGCGCGGAGTCCGCGCTGAGCACGCGCAGGCGCTCGCGCGCCCAGTCGAAGTCGCCACTGGCGCCGCGGCTGAGCTGGCCCATCGGGATGCGCAGCACGTTGCTGGGCAGCAGCGGGTTGTTTCCGCGCAGCAGGGGCTCGGCCAGGCTGGGGTCGGCCGGGTCCACGCGCTCCCTGCGCTCGCCGCTGGGGGTGGTGGTGGTCAGCAGCACCGTGTCCTTCTTCATCTGCTCGGCGCGGGCCTTGGCCTCGCTGATGCGGGTGATGTTGACCGGGTGGGTGCGCAGGAACTCGGGCACGCTGTAGCCGCCTTCGTTGCCGCGCATCGCCGATGCCATCCGTTCGAAGAAGCCGGCCATGGCATCCACGTCGTAGCCGCTGCGCGACAGCGTGCGGATGCCGAGGCGGTCGGCCTCGGACTCGTTGGAACGGGTGTAGTTGATCTGCCGCTGCTGCATCAGGCCCATGCCGGAACTGATCGCGGCCATGGTCGCGTTGCCGGAGGACGTGCTGTTGCTGGCCTGCGCGGCCACCACCGCCGCCAGCATGCCCAGCAGGATCGGGATCTGGTCGCGCTGGGCGCGCTCTACCCCGCGCAGCACGTGCTGCTGGGTAACGTGGGCGATTTCGTGGGACAGCACCGCGGCCACCTCGTCCTCGCGCTCGGCGGTCAGGACCAGGCCGGCATTGACGCCGATGTAGCCGCCGAGGGTGGCGAAGGCGTTGATCTGCCGGTCCTTCATCACGAAGAAGGTATAGGGCTGCCGTGGCTGGTCACTGTTGGAGCCGAGCCGGGTGCCCATGGTCTGCAGCCAGTCGTTCACCAGCGGGTCGTCCAGCAGGTAGCCATAGTTACGCAGCTCGCGCAGCATCATCGCGCCGTACTCGGCCTGGCGGGCCGGGGTCAGCAGCTCACCGGCCGAGGAGCCGATGTCGGGCAGCTTCTCCTGGGCCTGGGCCAGCGGCAAGGCCAGGGCCAGGGTGACGGCGGTAGTCAGCAGCAGGGCTCGCAAGCAGGGGGTCCTCGGGCGGGGCGCGCCAAGCGTGGCAGGGCAGGGGGCAACCATTCGTTAATCCACAGTGTTGCGGCCGTGGCGTGGAAATTCCAGCGCACCGGTACCATATGTAGACCGTCGATCCATCGTGGAGTTTCCCGTGACAGCCCAGACCGCCGGCGGTGCCCCCGCCATCACCATCTATTCCACCGCCGTCTGCCCGTACTGCGTGGCCGCCAAGAACTTCCTGAAGAGCAAGGGCCAGCAGTGGACCGAGGTCCGCATCGACCTGGACCCGGCCGAGCGGGAGAAGATGGTGGCCAAGACCCGCCGTACCAGCGTGCCCCAGATCTTCGTCGGCGACGTCCATGTCGGCGGCTACGACGACATGATGGCCCTGCACCGTGAAGGCAAGCTCGAGCCGCTGCTGGCCGGGCAGGGTCAGGCATGAGCGCGGCCGACGACGGCAGCAAGGACCGCATCGCCGAGTTCACCGACTTCCGCAAGCGCATGAACGAACGCATCCTGGGCGAACCGAACCAGGTGGTGCGGCGCTTTTTCGCGCTGGACACGCAGACCTACCAGGCCGGCGCGCTGGACGTGAAGACCAAGGAACTGCTGGGCCTGGTGGCTTCGATGGTGCTGCGCTGCGACGACTGCATCAGCTACCACGTGGCCCAGTGCAAGGACGCCGGGGTGACCCGCGAAGAGTTCTTCGAGACCTTCTCGGTCGGCCTGGTGGTCGGCGGTTCCATCGTGATCCCGCACCTGCGCCGCGCGGTCGACTTCCTCGACCAGCTCGAAGGCGGCGCCGCCGCGCCAGCCGCGCACGAGCACTGAGGTAGCGCCGGGCCATGCCCGGCGGAGACCTGAACGAAAAGCCGCCGGGCATGGCCCGGCGCTACCGGATCACGGCCGCGCGCCGGGGCATTTCCCGCGATCCAACCGCCCAGGAGCCCCTTCTTGTTGAAGGGGCGCGCCGACAGGCGGGGGTAGAGGAGAAATGCGCGGGCAATTCTGCCTTACCCGGCTCGGACTAATTGCCTATTTGGGGTCTCCGAGCCGGGTAAGGCATAATTGCCGGTGAAACTTCCTTTGCGCCGGCGTTTCCGGGCACGTCCGGACGGCGTTTTTCCCCCTGTTCGGAACATCGATCAATGACGCAGAAAATTACGGTCATCCGCGGCGACGGCATTGGCCCGGAAATCATGGACGCCACCCTGTTCGTGCTCGACCAGCTCAAGACTGGCCTGGAGTACGAAGACGCTGACGCCGGCCTGGTGGCCCTGGAAAAGCACGGCGACCTGATGCCGGCGGTGACCCTGGAATCGATCGCGCGCAACAAGGTCGCGCTGAAGAGCCCGCTGACCACCCCGGTCGGTGGTGGCTTCACCTCGATCAACGTCAGCCTGCGCCGCCATTTCGATCTGTACGCCAACGTGCGTCCGGCCCACACCTTCCCGAACACCAAGTCGCGTTTCGACAACGTCGACCTGATCACCGTTCGTGAGAACACCGAAGGTGCCTACCTGGCCGAAGGCCAGGAAGTGTCTGCCGACGGCGAGACCGCGTTCTCCGGCACCCGCATCACCCGCAAGGGCTCCGAGCGCATCGTGCGCTACGCCTTCGAGCTGGCCAAGAGCACCGGCCGCAAGAAGGTCACCGCCGTGCACAAGGCCAACATCATCAAGTCGACCTCGGGCCTGTTCCTGAACGTCGCCCGTGAAGTGGCCGCGCAGTACCCGGACATCGAATTCCAGGAAATGATCGTCGACAACTGCTGCATGCAGCTGGTGATGCGTCCGGAACAGTTCGACGTGATCGTCACCACCAACCTGTTCGGCGACATCATCTCCGACCTGTGCGCCGGCCTGGTCGGCGGCCTGGGCCTGGCCCCGGGTGCCAACATCGGCAAGGACGCGGCGATCTTCGAAGCCGTGCACGGCACCGCGCCGGACATCGCCGGCCAGGGCAAGGCCAATCCGTGCGCGCTGCTGCTGGCAGCCGCGCAGATGCTGGACCACATTGGCCAGCCGGAAAACGCCGAACGCCTGCGCAAGGCCATCGTGGCGACCATGGAAGCCAAGGATTCGCTGACCGGCGACCTGGGCGGTACCGGTACCACCATGAGCTTTGCCAAGGCAATTGCCAGCCGCCTGTAAGCGGCCGGCCGACCTCGGTCGGATCCACAGCGGGGCGCCTTCGGGTGCCCCGTTGCGTTTTCCGGTAGATCCACGCCATGCGTGGATGACGGAATGATCGGTTGTGCGGTTTTCGCACAGGTCATGTGCCCCCGCACGGCTGGTTCGTGCGCCAATCGCTCCGCATCCTGTGCCCCACACCCACCGCACAGGAACCCTCCCATGAACCTCACCGCCTTCGGCCTGGCCAGCCTGATCGGCATGACAGCCACCATCCCGGTTGCTGCCGCCGAGCCGGCCCATCCCACCATCCGCCATATGGCGGGCGCGCCGGTCGCGGCCTCGCTGGATGCGGCGAAGACTGCGGTGTTGGTGATCGACTTCCAGAACGAGTACTTCGACGGCAGCGCCGCGCCGGGCTTCGCCGGTGGCCGCATGGTCATTCCCGATGGCGTGGCCGCACTGCGCCAGGCCAAGCGGGTGGTCGCGTTCGCCAATGCCCACGGCATCCGCGTGATCCACGTGCAGCATGTGTTGCCGGCCGGCGCACCGCTGTTCGCGCTGGGCAGCGTCAATGCCGACTTCCATCGCGACCTGCAGCCGCGCAAGGGCGAGACCGTGGTGCAGAAGGACAACGTCAGCGTGTTCGCTGGCAGCTCGGCCTCGGTGCTCGACACGGTGCTGAAGCATGCCGGTATCGACACCCTTATCGTCACCGGCCTGCAGACCCATGCCTGCGTCGCCGGTGCTGCGCGCGACGCAGCGGCCGCACCACGTGGCTACCGGGTGATCGTCTCGTCCGACGCCAGCGCCAGCCGCGACCTGGACCTGGCCGGTGGCCAGCGCATTGGCCATCGCGCGCTGCATGACGCCTCGCTGGCGCAGATCGAAGACGCGTTCGGGGATGTCATGAGTACCGACGCGATCCTGGCGTTGCCGGTGCGCAAGGCTGGCGACGGCGCTTGATAAGCTGGCGGGGCCCGCATGCCGTGGGCACCGCAACGTGGAGCCACTAGCCGATGGATCACTTCGCCGCCCTGCGTGCGCTGCGCGCCATCGTTGACGCGGGCAGTTTCACCGCGGCCGCTGAACGCCTGGGAACCACCCACTCGGCGATGTCACGGCAGTTGCGCCAGCTGGAAGAACATCTGCAGGTTCGCTTGCTCGATCGCAACAGCCGCCGGCTGTCATTGACCGAGGCCGGGCGCGACTACTATCGCGAGGCGGCAACGCTGCTGGACCGCCTGCAGGAGGCGGACGATCGTGCCCGCGCCGGGCAGGCGCAACCCCGTGGCAGGGTGCGGATCAGCGTGCCGCAGGTGGTGGCCAGCCAGGAGCTGCCGCATTGGTTGCCGTCCTTCCTGCAGCGCTACCCGCAGGTCGCGCTGGATCTGTCGGCCGATGATCAGCTCGTCGATGTCGTCGGTGGTGGCTTTGACCTGGCGCTGCGTATTGCAGCCTCGCTACCGGACAGCCAGCTGGTCGCGCGCGAGCTGGCCAGCTGCCCGCGCATCCTGGTCGCCGCACCGGCCTACCTGGCGCGTCATGGCCTGCCGCGTCAGCCGTCGGACCTTGCGCAGCACGCGCTGCTGGGGTTCAGTCCTGCAGCGGCGATGTCGCCCTGGCAGCTGCAGGGGCCGCGCGGCGCCAGCGCGAGCATCGAGGCCGGGCAACGCCTGCGGGTGGATGCAACGCCGGCGCTGTATGCCGCCGCGCTGGCGGGCATGGGCATCAGCCTGTTCACCGCACTGACCGTGCAGGAAGACCTGCGCGCCGGTCGTTTGATCCGTGTGCTGCCCGCCTGGCACGCCGGGCAGCGGCGCTACTTCGCGCTGTATCCGCATGCGCGGGCGCTGGCGCCGAAAGTGCGCGCGCTGGTCGAGCACCTTGCGGCGCACTACGCTGCACAGGTGGGCGCGACTGGCTAGCCGGGAAATGCAGCGATGCGTAACAAAGAGAAAAGGGCGCCCAGAAGGCGCCCTTTGTCGTTTATGGCTCTATCCGGCTCAGCGCTGCTGGATCTTCGACAGCAGGCGCAGGAACTCCACATATAGCCAGACCAGGGTCACCATCAGGCCGAATGCGCCATACCACTCCATGTACTTCGGCGCGCGCTGGGCGACACCGGTCTCGATGAAGTCGAAGTCCAGCACCAGATTCAGCGCGGCCACGACCACCACGAACAGGCTGAAGGCGATGCCCAGCCAGCCGGAGTCATGGATCACCGGCACGTTGATGTTGAAGAAGCCCAGCACGAACGAGGCTAGGTAGAGCAGGGCGATGCCGCCAGTGGCCGCGATCACGCCCAGCTTGAAGTTCTCGGTGGCCTTGATCAGCCCGCTGCGGTACGCGAACAGCAGCGCGAACAGGGTGCCGAAGGTCAGCAGCACGGCCTGGAACACGATGCCGGGGAACTTGGCGTTGAACACGGCCGAGATGGCGCCGAGGAACAGGCCTTCCACCAGCGCGTACATCGGCGCGGTGACCGGCGACCATTCCTTCTTGAAGACGGTGATCAGCGCCAGCACGAGGCCGCCGATGGCGCCGCCCATGGCATACAGCTTGGCTCCGGCCATGACCTGGCCGTAGTCATCGATGGTCTGGTTCCAGGCGAAAGCGGCCGTCAGCACGGTCAACAGCAACAGGAAGCCGGTCTTGTTGACGGTGCCGTTGAGGGTCATTGCCTGGTCGGGGCTGGTCACCACCGAGCCGCTGGCGAGGTCGAGGAAGGTCGACTCGGAAAGAGCCGGATTGCCGCTGCGCATGCGTGTTCTCCGTGCGAATGAAAGGTCGGGACGGCCGTCCGGCCGATGTCTGCGAGCATAGCCGATGACCACGCATGGCGCCGTGGCGGTTTCATGGCTGGTCTCGCCTGCGTTGACAGCTCACGATGTGCTTGGCCACAATGAACGACTCCCCGGGCCTGGCCCGAGGGGATTGCAAGACCGGGGTATAGCGCAGTCTGGTAGCGCGCCTGCTTTGGGAGCAGGATGTCGGGGGTTCGAATCCCTCTACCCCGACCAATCCCACGTCACGTCGGATTGGACACCGTTCCGGTTCGGGCGCCCGTAGCTCAACTGGATAGAGCACCGGCCTTCTAAGCCGGCGGTTACAGGTTCGATTCCTGTCGGGCGCGCCATCGGCGAGTAACGGGATCGCATCGGCCGATGTGAAGAAGTGCTTGCAAAAGCGTAAAGACTCCACCAGAATATCGGACTCGCTTCGGCGGACCGGAACTTCGGTGACAGTCTCCAGGCAAAGGTTTCAAGTTCCGTCGCCAGCCGCATCGGCAGGAACAAACGTTTCAGTGGTGGCTGTAGCTCAGTTGGTTAGAGTACCGGATTGTGATTCCGGTGGTCGGGGGTTCGAATCCCCTCAGCCACCCCACTGTTTCAACCGTGCCGGCGCAGCCGAAACGGTATTGCAATAAGAAGAATGCACGCTACAATGTGCGTCTGAGTTTCACGGGCCGTTAGCTCAGTTGGTAGAGCAGTTGACTCTTAATCAATAGGTCCAAGGTTCGAATCCTTGACGGCCCACCAAGACAGAAGCCACCTGGTACGCCAGGTGGCTTTTTTCTTATAAGTGTGACTCCTTCATTTGGATGGATCACGCGTTGCAGGCCCCGCTCGGCGCGGATCTGCAACGGCAGCGGGATCGCAGTGCTGGTTTCAACGGCGTTGAAAAAAGTGCTTGCACCCACCGAGCGGATCGGGTCATAATTCGCGCCCCGATTTCGGGCTGTTAGCTCAGTTGGTAGAGCAGTTGACTCTTAATCAATAGGTCCAAGGTTCGAATCCTTGACAGCCCACCAGACGAAAGCCACTTGGTTCGCCAAGTGGCTTTTTTCTTGTCTGCGCGCCGGGTTGAGCGTGTGGATGCCTGCACGCCCGGTCGCACGTCATCCATGAATGGCGTGGATCTACTGAAGCGATGCTGAAATCAGGGGCATACGCGTCATCAGTGTTTTCAATGCTGTGCGCTGCTTCTCACCGCGTCGCGTCCTGTATCGCACCCAATGGATCTTCCGCGCCAGTGGCGCATGCACGAAGGAAGATGTTGATGGCTGATATCAATCGATTGCACCGCACGCTGTGGGTTCCCTTCGCGTTGCTGGCACTGGCGGCCTGCACGCCGGCCAACGATCCCGCGCAGACCGTCGAACGCGATGCTGGCACCGAGAGCGCTCCGGCGCGCCCGGTGGGTGAGGCCATGCAGATGCAGCCGGCTCAGCCCGCGGAAGGGGAGGCCCTGCCCGACGCGGTGGACGTGCAGCGCAATGCGGATGGTTCGGTGGACGTGCGCAAGGCCACGCCGGAGTCGGCGGCACTGCGGCGCACCGAAGACGGGGGCGTGGAGATCCGCAAGGTGGATCCTGCGGCCGAGTCGGGGGCCGATACGGCGCCGGCCAAGGCCAGGCCGCAGCAGTGAACCCTGCCACCCCGGATCAGCTTGCGCTCCCCGGGGTGGTCTAACGCGCGCGCCGCGCGATCGCCATGTTCAGTTTTGTGCAGGCCTTCCGATTCCTGCCATCGCCTGCGACAATGAACGCCTGAGCCGGCCACGCGAAAGTGGCGGAATTGGTAGACGCCCTGGATTTAGGTTCCAGTGCCGCAAGGCGTGGGGGTTCGAGTCCCCCCTTTCGCACCAGTGCCGGCCTGTCCCCGCCCTGATCGGGCCATCTGCGCCCCTTGACCGGCACGCGCTGGCAGTGCAGGCCGAATTGGGCGAAACTAAAGGGCTGCGGCAAGCAGGCGCGTCCCAGACGTCGCGTCCTTACAACCGTTTCATCCCAATCATCGAGCCGGGGGCGTGGGCCACCGGTGGCAGGAGTCAACATGCAAGCTTCGATCGAATCCACCGGCAACCTGGAACGCCGCCTGAGCTTCTCGCTGCCGGAAGAGCGTCTGCAGAGCCACATCGCCGGCCGCTTGGGCGAAATCGCCCGTACCACCCGCATCAAGGGGTTCCGTCCGGGCAAGGTGCCGGCCAAGGTGATCGAGCAGCGCTTCGGCGCGCAGGTCCGTGGCGAGGCGCTGGACGGCCTGCTGCGCGAAACCTTCGACGCGGCCGTGCGCGAGCACGACCTGCGCGTCGTCGGCAGCCCGCGCATCGACAAGGGCGACGAGGGTGAATTCTCCTTCGTGGCCACCGTGGAAGTGGTGCCGGACTTCGGCGACATCGACGTCAGCAAGCTGACCGTCGTGCGTCACACCGCCGAGATCACCGAAGCCGACATCGACCAGATGATCGAGAACCTGCAGAACCAGCGTCGTACCTGGGCCCCGGTCAGCCGTGGTGCACAGGAAGGCGACCTGGTCGCGGTGGAAACCTGGTCGCAGGCCGGCGAAGAGCGCCTGCCGGCCGAGGGTACCGAGAAGGGCTCGATCGTTCTCGGCCAGGGCATGATGTTCGACACCATCGAAAAGGGCCTGGTCGGCCTGGGCAAGGGCGAAGAGAAGACCCTGGACGTCGAGTTCCCGGCTGATTGGCGCGTGCCGGTGCTGGCCGGCAAGACCGTGCAGGTCACCGTCAAGGTTGCCGAAGTGTCCGAGCCGGTCGTGCCGGCGGTCGACGAAGCCTTCATCAAGAGCTTCGGCGTGAAGGGTGGCGACGTCGCGCAGTTCCGCAGCGACATCCGCGCCAACCTGGAGCGTGAGCTGAAGGGCGCGCTGATGAACCGCCTGCGCCGTGAAGTCGGCGAGCAGCTGATCGCGGCCTACTCGTCGGTCGAAATGCCGCCGCGCCTGGTCGAGAACGAAGCCCGCGCCATGCTGGCCCAGCAGGTCGAGCAGCTGCGCCGCAACGGCCAGAACGTCGGCGAGATCCCGGCCGATGCCCACGAAGGCTTCAAGGACGCTGCCGCCAAGCGCGTGCTGGTCGGCCTGCTGGTCGGTGAAGTGGCCCGCATCAACGACCTGCGCCTGGAAGCCAAGCGCCTGAACGAAACGATGCGTCTGATCGCTTCGACCTACGAAGAGCCGGAGCAGGTCATTGAGATGTACCGCAACGACCCCCAGCTGATGTCTGGCCTGCAGAACCGAGTGATGGAAGAGCAGGTGATCGACTGGATCGCCGAGCGTGCCCAGCACACCGAAGAGAAGCTCTCGTTCCAGGACGCGATCCGCCAGTAAGCCGGCGGATCACCGGATGCCCCGCGCCTTTGCCGGCGCGGGGTTGTTGCCCCCCAAGATAGGTACCTCACGTAATGGACAACCGAACCAAAGCCCTGAACCTGGTTCCGATGGTGGTCGAGCAGACCAGCCGCGGCGAGCGTGCCTACGACATCTATTCGCGCCTGTTGAAGGAGCGTCTGATCTTCCTCGTGGGCCCGATCGACGATCACATGGCCAACGTGGTGGTGGCGCAGTTGCTGTTCCTGGAATCGGAAAACCCGGAAAAGGACATCAACATCTACATCAACTCGCCGGGGGGCGTGGTCACCGCCGGCATGGCGATCTACGACACCATGCAGTACATCAAGCCGAATGTGAGCACCACCTGCATCGGCCAGGCCGCCTCCATGGGCGCCCTGCTGCTGGCCGCGGGCGAAGCCGGCAAGCGCTACGCGCTGCCGAACTCGCGCGTGATGATCCACCAGCCGCTGGGTGGCTACCAGGGGCAGGCCACCGACATCGACATCCATGCGCGAGAGATCCTGACCCTGCGTTCGCGCCTGAACGAGATCCTGGCCAAGCACACCGGCCAGTCGCTGGAGACGATCGCCCGCGACACCGAGCGCGACAACTTCAAGAGCGCCTTCGAGGCGCAGGCCTACGGTCTGGTCGACCAGGTCCTGGAGCGTCGTCCGGATGAGTCGATCCAGGCCGGTTGACCGGCCTTCACGGGGCCATGGAGGCCCCGTTCCTGCAGGGTCGGGCGGGACTGGTGTCCCCTCGGCCCTGTGCTATTCTCGAATCGAACCCCCGTTCAGCGGGTGGGGTAACTGGGTAAGCGAAGCATGAGCGAAGACCGCCAAGGTCGTTCCACGGACACCGGCAAGATCCTCTACTGCTCTTTCTGCGGCAAGAGCCAGCATGAAGTGCGCAAGCTGATTGCGGGTCCGAGCGTATTCATCTGCGATGAGTGCGTGGAGCTGTGCAACGACATCATCCGTGAGGAGCTTGAGGAGAAGGCGCAGTCGGCACGCAGTTCGCTGCCCAAGCCGCGCGAGATCCTCGAGGTCCTCGACCAGTACGTGATCGGCCAGAACCGCGCCAAGCGCACCCTGGCCGTGGCCGTCTACAACCACTACAAGCGCATCGAGAGCCGGCAGAAGAACGACGACGTCGAACTGGCGAAGTCGAACATCCTGCTGGTCGGCCCGACCGGTTCGGGCAAGACGCTGCTGGCCGAAACCCTGGCCCGCCTGCTCAACGTGCCGTTCACCATGGCCGACGCCACCACGCTGACCGAAGCCGGTTACGTGGGCGAGGATGTGGAGAACATCATCCAGAAGCTGCTGCAGAAGTGCGACTACGATGTCGAGAAGGCGCAGCAGGGCATCGTCTACATCGATGAAATCGACAAGATCTCGCGCAAGAGCGAGAACCCGTCGATCACCCGCGATGTATCCGGCGAAGGCGTGCAGCAGGCCCTGCTGAAGCTGATCGAAGGCACCGTGGCCAGCGTCCCGCCGCAGGGCGGCCGCAAGCATCCGCAGCAGGAATTCCTGCAGGTGGACACCAAGAACATCCTGTTCATCTGCGGCGGCGCGTTCGCCGGGCTGGACAAGGTGATCCAGGCGCGTTCCACCGACGTCGGCAGCATTGGCTTCGGCGCCAAGGTGAAGAGCAGCGAGCGCAAGCAGGAAGTGGGCAAGGTGCTGGCCGAAGTCGAGCCGGAAGACCTGATCAAGTTCGGCCTGATTCCCGAGTTCGTCGGCCGCCTGCCGGTGGTCGCGACCCTCGAGGAGCTGGACGAGCCGGCCCTGATCAAGATCCTGACCGAGCCGAAGAACGCCATCACCAAGCAGTTCAAGAAGCTGTTCGAGATGGAGAACGTGGAGCTGGAGTTCCGTCCGGACGCACTGTCGGCCATCGCCAGGAAGGCGCTCAAGCGCAAGACCGGCGCCCGCGGCCTGCGCACGATCGTCGAATCGGTCCTGCTGGACACCATGTATGACCTGCCGTCGCAGGAGAACGTCAGCAAGGTGGTCGTGGACGAATCGGTGATCGAGCACAAGTCCGAGCCGTACCTGATCTACCAGACCCCGGCGGCCCCTGAACAGAAGGCCGCAGGCGCCGAGTGATCCTTCCAGGTTGTTGATTGGAAAGGATTTTAAAGGAATGCCTTGCATCTGAAAGCCGATGGCCCCATAACGGGGCCATCGGCTTTTTTTGTCTCCGGAAGATGCCCTCCCGGAGGCGGTTTTCCCCCTTCCCTGGAGCCCCCATGGCCCGTTCCCCAAGTGAAACCCTCGACCTGCCGGTCCTGCCGCTGCGCGACGTAGTGGTGTTCCCGCACATGGTCATCCCGCTGTTCGTCGGCCGTGACAAGTCCATGCACGCGCTCGAACAGGCAATGGAGGCGGACAAGCGCATCCTGCTGCTGGCGCAGAAGTCGGCCGAAACCGACGACCCGCATGCGGCCGACCTCTACCAGGTCGGCACGCTGGCGCAGGTGCTGCAACTGCTGAAGCTGCCCGACGGCACCATCAAGGTGCTGGTCGAAGGCCTGTCGCGCGTGCAGGTCACCCACGTCGACGAGCGCAACGGCTCGCTGCACGGCCAGGCGGTGGAGATCGAGGCCACTGACGAGCGCGAAGCGCGCGAGGTCGAGGCCATCGCCCGCTCGCTGATGTCGCTGTTCGAGCAGTACGTGAAGACCAACCGCAAGCTGCCGCCGGAGCTGCTGCAGACGCTGTCGGGCATCGATGAGCCGGCGCGCCTGGCCGACACCATCGCTGCGCACATCAGCGTGCGCCTGGCCGACAAGCAGCGCCTGCTGGAAACGCTGGCCGTCGGTGACCGCCTGGAGATGCTGGTCGGCCTGGTCGACGGCGAGATCGACGTGCAGCAGATGGAGAAGCGCATCCGCGGCCGCGTGAAGTCGCAGATGGAGAAGAGCCAGCGCGAGTACTACCTCAACGAACAGATGAAGGCCATCCAGAAGGAACTGGGTGACCTGGACGACGCGCCGGGCGAGCTGGAAGAACTGGCCCGCAAGATTGCCGAGGCCGGCATGCCGAAGGCGGTTGAAGCCAAGGCGCGCAATGAACTGAACAAGCTCAAGCAGATGTCGCCGATGTCGGCTGAAGCCGCCGTCGTGCGCAACTACCTGGAGTGGCTGCTGGGCGTGCCGTGGAAGAAGCGCAGCAAGGTGCGCAAGGACCTGAAGGTGGCGCAGGACACCCTCGATGCCGATCACTACGGCCTGGAGAAGGTCAAGGAGCGCATCCTTGAATACCTGGCGGTGCAGTCGCGCGTGAAGCAGATGAAGGGCCCCATCCTGTGCCTGGTCGGGCCGCCGGGCGTGGGCAAGACCTCGCTGGGCCAGTCCATCGCCAAGGCCACCAACCGCAAGTTCGTGCGCATGTCGCTGGGCGGCGTGCGTGACGAGGCCGAGATCCGTGGCCACCGCCGTACCTACGTCGGTTCGATGCCGGGCCGCATCGTGCAGAACCTCAACAAGGTTGGCAGCAAGAATCCGCTGTTCGTGCTGGACGAGATCGACAAGATGTCGATGGACTTCCGTGGCGATCCGTCGTCGGCGCTGCTGGAGGTGCTCGACCCGGAGCAGAACAACGCGTTCAACGACCACTACCTGGAAGTGGACCTGGACCTGTCCGAAGTGATGTTCGTGGCCACCTCGAACTCGCTCAACATTCCCGGCCCGCTGCTGGATCGCATGGAAGTGATCCGCATCCCCGGCTACACCGAGGACGAGAAGCTCAACATCGCCACCCGTTACCTGGTGCCCAAGCAGGTCAAGGCCAACGGCCTGCAGCCGGAAGAACTGGAGATCGGCAGTGACGCCATCCAGGACATCGTGCGCTACTACACGCGCGAATCGGGCGTGCGCAACCTGGAACGCGAGATCGCCAAGATCTGCCGCAAGGTGGTGAAGGAGATCGCGCTGGCCGGCCCGCAGCCGGTGAAGGCGAAGAAGGGCGCGAAGAAGCCCAAGGCGCTGGTCAATGTGTCCAGCAAGAACCTGGACAAGTACCTGGGCGTGCGTCGCTTCGACTTCGGCCGTGCCGAGGAAGAGAACGAGATCGGCCTGGTCACCGGCCTGGCCTGGACCGAGGTCGGCGGCGACCTGCTGCAGATCGAATCGACGCTGGTGCCGGGCAAGGGCCAGCTGATCCTGACCGGCCAGCTCGGCAACGTAATGAAGGAATCGGCGTCGGCCGCGCTGTCGGTGGTGCGTTCGCGCGCCGTGGGCTTCGGCATCGACAGCGACTTCCTGCAGAAGCACGACGTGCATCTGCACGTGCCCGATGGCGCTACGCCGAAGGACGGCCCGAGTGCCGGCGCGGCGATGGTCACCTCGCTGGTATCGATGCTGACCAAGGTGCCGGTGCGTGCCGACGTGGCGATGACCGGTGAGATCACCCTGCGTGGCCGTGTCACCGCCATCGGCGGCTTGAAGGAAAAGCTGCTGGCCGCATTGCGGGGCGGCATCCGCACGGTCATCATTCCGGAAGAGAACCGCAAGGACCTTGCAGACATTCCGGCAAACGTTACCCGCGATCTGCAGATCGTGCCGGTGAAGTACATCGAGGAAGTGCTGGACCTGGCGTTGGAGCGCCCGTTGGCACCGAAGAAGGCACGCAAGAGTGCGCAGCGTGTCACGGTGCGCAGCAAGGCCAAACCGAGTGGAAGTGCGCGCGTCAAGCATTGACGCGCACCGTCCAATGGCCCGAAACCCGCGTCGTTGCTGGCTTTCCAGCTTGCGTGGGGGTAGGGCCACTGGTATAAAAGCAGCACTCGCGAATGAGTGATCGCTGTCAGCGATGACTGAATCGGCGAACCGTTTCCACATGGCGGCCGCATGCAGAAGGCGTGCGGTTGCTTCCCTGTCGAATAAGCGGAACCCACCGCCAAAGGAGTTGTAGAGAATGAACAAGACCGAATTGATCGATGCCGTTGCTGAAGCTGCGGACCTGACCAAGGCCGAGTCCAGCCGCGCTGTCGATGCCGTCGTTGCTGCCATCACCAAGGCGCTGAAGGACGGCGATGCGGTCACCCTGGTTGGCTTCGGTACCTTCCAGGTCCGCGACCGTGCTGCCCGCACCGGCCGCAACCCGAAGACCGGCGACACCATCAAGATCGCTGCTTCGAAGAATCCGTCGTTCAAGGCTGGCAAGGCTCTGAAGGATGCTGTAAACTAAGCGGCTCGCTGGGGTGCTTAGCTCAGCGGTAGAGCGTCTCCTTTACACGGAGAGGGTCGGGGGTTCGAAACCCTCAGCACCCACCACAGCACCGCGGTAACGTTTGAGTGTGGAGCGGTAGTTCAGCTGGTTAGAATGCTGGCCTGTCACGCCGGAGGTCGCGGGTTCGAGTCCCGTCCGCTCCGCCATTCAACGAGGCCTCCGGCCAAAAGCTGGAGGCTTTGTTTTCTCCCAGGTCCAGGCCGATGGGAAAACAAAAAAGCAACAATGCGGAGCGGTAGTTCAGCTGGTTAGAATGCTGGCCTGTCACGCCGGAGGTCGCGGGTTCGAGTCCCGTCCGCTCCGCCACTACATCAAGGCCCCCGGCCTAAAGCTGGGGGCCTTGTCTTCTCCCCGGAAGGTTCGGGAAGAAGGCGAATAGGTTCTTGCAAGAACGGAGCGGTAGTTCAGCTGGTTAGAATGCTGGCCTGTCACGCCGGAGGTCGCGGGTTCGAGTCCCGTCCGCTCCGCCATTGCAGAGTCTTAAATCCCTGTGAAAAAACTTTGAAAAAAGTGTTCATCGGGCTGGGTTTCCAGAGAGTCTTCGGATATACTGGGCGCCTGCAAAGTTTCAGCGCGGAGCGGTAGTTCAGCTGGTTAGAATGCTGGCCTGTCACGCCGGAGGTCGCGGGTTCGAGTCCCGTCCGCTCCGCCAACCCTAAAAGCCCTCGGCGCAAGCCGGGGGCTTTTTCTTTAGGCCGTCGCAAAGTGATGCGCAGGCCGCGCCGCCGCTGCTTTTGGTCCCTGCGGCGAAGCGGGTTACACTGCCGGGCTCGCCAATCAGGCCTTGTGATTCCTCACCATGCTGCAGAAACTCCGCGACAAGACCTCAGGCTGGATCGTCACCGTGATCCTGGGGCTGCTGATGATTCCGTTCCTGTTCGTGATCGACAACAGTTACCTCGGTGGCGTTGGCGCTCAGAACGTGGCCAAGGTTTCCGCCCCGCCGACCTGGTGGCGTTCGGCACCGTCGTGGTGGCCGGTGCGCATGCTGTGGCAGCACCATGAGATCAGCGCGCAGGATTTCCGCACCCGTTTCGAGCAGGAGCGCATGCGTGAGCGCCAGCAGCAGGGCGAGAACTTCGACCCGCGCGCTTTCGAGAGCACCGAAAACAAGCTGGCCGTGCTCGACCAGCTGATCGATGAGCAGGTCGTGCGCCTGGTCGGTGAACAAGCCGGCGTTGTCATTGGCGATGGTGCGGTGCGCGAGTACATCGCCACCATCCCGGCCTTCCTCGATTCGAACGGCAAGTTCAACGAAAACAACTATCGCCTGGCCCTGGCCGGTGGCAATCCGCCGCGTACCCCGACCCAGTTCCAGGAACTGGTGCGCGAGAGCCTGCAGCAGTCGGTGATCCCGTCGGGCCTGCAGAATTCGGGCTTTGTCACCCAGGCCGAAACCGAGCGCCTGCTGAAGCTGCTGGGTGAAACCCGCGACGTCGAACTGGCCGCGTTGCCGGAAGTACCGGCTGACACCGCGCCGGTGACTGACGCGCAGATCAAGCAGTGGTACGACAGCCACGGCAAGGATTTCCGCCAGGCCGAGAGCGTCTCGCTGGAATACGTCGAGATCAACGGTGCGAACCTGCCGGCACCGACTCCGGCCGATGAAGCGACCCTGCGCAAGCGCTATGAAGAAGAAAAGGCGAAGTTCACCTCGCCGGAGCAGCGCCAGGCCTCGCACATCCTGATCACCGGTGACGGCGCCGAAGCCAAGGCGAACAAGATCGCTGCCGAAGCCAAGGCGGCCGGTGCCGACTTCGCTGCGCTGGCCAAGGCCAATTCGGAAGATCCGGGCTCCAAGGACCAGGGCGGTGACCTGGGCTGGGTCGAGCGCGGTGCGATGGTCAAGCCGTTCGAAGACGCACTGTTCGCTGCCAAGGCCGGTGACGTGATCGGCCCGGTCAAGACCGACTTCGGCTACCACATCATCAAGGTCGCCGCGGTGCGTGGCGGCGAAGGCAAGTCGTTCGAGGAAGTACGTGACACGCTGGCCGCCGAGCAGCTGAAGGCCGACGGCGAACGCGGCTTCAACGAGCTGGCCGGTCGTCTGGTGGATGCCATCAACAAGAGCCCGAGCGATCTGGCCGCTGCGGCCAAGGAAGTCAACCTGCCGCTGCAGACCCTGGGGCCGATCACCCGCGCAACCGCCAGTGGCATCGCCGCTGACCCGGCCGTGCTGCGTGCCGCCTTCTCTGAAGTGCTGGTGCAGGACGGCACTGCCAGCGACCCGATTGCGCTGGGCGGCGCGACCAACCACAGTGTGGTCATCCGTGTGGCCGCCCATACCCCGGAACAGGCCCTGCCGCTGGACAAGGCCCGCGAGCAGGTGATCGCCGCGATCCGCGCTGACCGCCAGCGCCAGGCCAGCGACAAGGCCGCCGACGCTGTGCTGGCCAAGCTGAAGGCGGGCGCCACCCTGCAGTCGCTGGCCGCAAGCGAGAAGCTGCAGCTGAGCCCGATGCCGGGCCTGCCGCGCAGCCAGCCGGTGCCGACCCCGGAAATCAACCGCGCCATCTTCAGCGCGCCTGTGCCGGCCGAAGGCAAGCCGAGCTACGGCAAGGTCGACGTCAACGGTCACGCGCTGCTGTTTGCAGTGAACAAGGTCAACCCGGGCGACATCAAGGAAGTGACCGCCGAGCAGCAGAAGCAGCTCAAGGAGCAGCTGAGCCAGATCGATGGCATGGCCGCAGCCAAGGCCTACGTGGATGCGATGCGCAAGAAGTTCATGATCCAGACCACCGAAGCGAACCTGTAAGCCTCGCGGCGAGCAGATCGAAGAAGGCCCGGCATTGCCGGGCCTTTTTTGTCTTCGCGTCGTTTGTGTCGCGCTTGCGCCTTGGCAGTGGTCGAGCTTGCTCGACCGCCTTTTGTAGAGTCGAGCCGTGCTCGACTGCATCTGCTGCGCGCAGGCATGAAAAAGCCGAGCATGGGCTCGGCTCTACAGGAGGGCCTGGCTGGCGCGTCAGTCCTCGACGCGCAGCACCGCGCCCGGCTTCAGCACGCTGCTGCCACTCAGGCCGTTCAGTGACAGCAGCGCCTTCACCGGCATGCCATAGCGACGGGCGATGGTCCATGCCGACTCGCCATCGCGCACGGTGTGGCGGCGGCTGCGCGGGCGATCGGCAATCGCGGCGACGGTCTTGGCCGCCTGCGGCGTCGGTGTGGTCGTGGCAGCCGGTGCGGTGCTGGCCACCAGCGTGGTCGCGGTTTCCGTCACTGTCGCGTTGGCGGCCGAGACCGGGGCCAGCACCCGGGTGGTTCCCGAGGCACGGTTGCCGGCGGCCAGGGCCGGGTTGAGGCGGGCGATCCTGGCAGGGTCCAGGGCGCGTTGTGCGGCCCACTGCTGGATGCTGGTGCCGGCCGGCAGGGTGTGGTCCTTCAGCACTGGCACGGTGCGGTCCAGCGAGGCCATCACGCCGGGCTGGTCTTCCACGTCCTCCAGCACGCAGGCCAGGGCATGCAGCTTCTCGACATAGGCATGGGTGACCGGTGACAGGCCGGGCAGCGCCGATGGCTTGGCGTTCTGCGCGTTCATGCCGGCCTTGCGCATGGACTGCAGGACCCGGTACTCGCCGGCGTTGTAGGCCATGGTGGCCAGGCGCCAGTCGCCGCCGAACATGCCGTGCAGGGTCTTCAGGTAACGTACCGCGGCCTGGGTGGAATCGACCGCCGACAGGCGGCCGTCGTAGCCGTTGGACATGGGCACCCGATGGTTGCGCGCGGTGGTGGCGATGAACTGCCACAGGCCCGTCGGACCGCTGCCATTGCGTGCATTGGGCCGATAGCCACTTTCCACGAACGGAATCAGTGCGAATTCGGTGGGCAGGTTGGCCTTGCGCAGCTCTTCGACCACGTAGCCGAACAGCACCAGCGCATCGTCATCCTGGTTGGCCAGGCGTGAGGGAGCATGGGCGAACTGCTTCTGCCAGCGCGGGCTGGTGGCCTCGGCATCGCAGCTGGGCTCGGCCAGGCCGTCGCGGAAGCTTGTGAAGATCTCCTGGCCGTTGCGTACCGAAGCGGCCGGCAGCGCCGATGGATCCAGCGGCAGCGCAGCGGCAGCGGTCAGGTTCTGGCTGATGCCTGCGCCCAGCGACTGTGCGCCCGCGGTTCCTGCCAGCCCCAGCGCAAGGCCCAGGGCCAGCGGCAGACTTCGGCGCATCATGCGCGGAAGCCGTCTTTCCAGTGCCGGAGACCGGCCATCACGTCGACGTCGTCCACGACGTCACGGCCCAGGTGCGCCGCCACCGACGCACGGATCGGCGCCGCGTGCACACGCAGGAAGGGATTGCAGTCGAATTCGCTGGCCAGGGTTACCGGCAGGGTGGAACGGTCATCGCGGCGCATGGCCAAAGCCTCCTCTTGGCGCTGCCACAGGGCAGCGTTGGCGGGGTCGACATGCCGCGCGAAGACGGCATTTGACACGGTGTACTCATGAGCGCAACAAAGCAGCAGTTGCGCGGGCAGGGCACCCAGCTTGCGCATCGACGCCAGCAGCTGGGACGGCGTACCTTCGAACAGGCGTCCACAGCCCAGGCTGAACAACGAATCTCCGCTGAAAAGATGTTCAGCAGTGTGAAATGCGATGTGGCTGCGGGTATGCCCGGGCACGGATAGTACGTGGAACGTCCGGCCCAGTGCCTGAACGCGTTCACCTTCACCGACGCGGTGGGTCGCAGTGGGAATGCGCTCCTCGACCGGCGCGATCACCCGGACGCCGGGAAAACGCGCCTGCAGCGCGGGCACGCCACCGATGTGGTCATCGTGATGATGGGTGAGCAGGATCGTGTCCACGCGCAGGCCCTGATCGGCCACCGCAAGCACCGGCGCGGCATCGCCGGGATCGATGACCACGGCGGCGCCATCGTCGTCGATCAACGTCCAGATGTAGTTGTCCGCAAATGCGGGCAGGGCAGTCAGTCGCATAGAATTGGACCATGCCCGCGCTGCAGAGCACCCGTCAAGCGAGCCAGACCCCGTGGTTCGACAGTGAACCGGCGGAATCCCTGCGCGTGCTGGAGCGGCAATTACTGCTGCCGCAGCTGTCAGTGCTGCCGGCACAACCCTGGTTGTGGATCGCGCCAAGCGCGTGCTGGCTTGATGATGCGCAGCTCGGCGGGCGTGGCCTGCGCCTGTTCCGGCAGGGGCAGGGCTATGCCGGCGATACCCGCTGCGCACTGCCGCTGCCGCTGGCCAACGAGAGTGTCAACGCGATCGTGCTGCAGCATGTGACCACCGGCGATGCCGACCAGCTGCTGGATGAGTGCGAGCGCGTGCTGATGCCGGGCGGCCACCTGTGGCTGAGCAGCCTCAACCCGTTCAGCCCCTACCGTACACATTGGCGCCAGCACGGACTGGTGGTGCGCACGCCGCAGCGGATTCGCCTGCTGCTCGGCCGCCACGGGCTGGAGTGCGACGATATGCGTTACATCGGCCCCCTCTGGCGCGGTGCCGGCAGCCGTCGCCCGGGCGGGTGGGCGCCACTGCGCGCGGCCTGCCTGTTCCATGCTGAAAAGCGCACGCTGGCCCTGCCCGGGCCGACACCGCTGCCGGTGCGCTGGCACGGCACCGTAGCCACCTGATTCTGGAGTTGTATTGAAAACCATCGAAATCCACACCGACGGTTCCTGCCTTGGCAATCCCGGCCCCGGCGGCTGGGCTGCACTGCTGCGCTACAAGGGCCATGAGCGTGAACTGAGCGGCGGCGAAGCGCACACCACCAACAACCGGATGGAGCTGATGGCCGCCATTTCCGGGTTGGAGACGCTGACCGAGCCGTGCAACATCGTGCTCTACACCGATTCGCAGTACGTGCGGCAGGGGCTGACCCAGTGGATGCCGGGCTGGATCCGCAAGAACTGGAAGACCGCCGGCGGTGAGCCGGTGAAGAACCGCGAGCTGTGGGAGCGCCTGCATGCGGCCACGCTGCGGCACCAGATCGACTGGCGCTGGGTGAAGGGCCACTCCGGCGATCCGGACAATGAGCGGGTGGATACCCTGGCCCGCAACGCGGCCATCCAGATCCGCGACGCCAGCCCGGTAAACTGAGCCCATGCGTCAGATCATCCTCGATACCGAAACCACCGGCCTGGAGTGGAAGAAGGGCAACCGCATCGTCGAAATCGGCTGCGTGGAGCTGTTCAAGCGCCGCCCGACCGGCAACAACTACCACCAGTACATCAAGCCGGACTGCGAGTTCGAACAGGGCGCGCAGGAAGTCACCGGCCTGACCCTGGAGTTTCTGGCTGACAAGCCGGACTTCGCGCAGATCGCCGATGAATTCCTTGCCTTCATCGATGGCGCCGAGCTGATCATCCACAACGCGGCGTTCGACCTGGGCTTCCTCGACAACGAACTGTCGTTGCTGGGCCCGCAGTACGGGAAGATCACCGATCGCTGCACGGTGATCGATACCCTGGTGATGGCGCGCGAGCGCTTCCCGGGCCAGCGCAATTCGCTGGATGCGCTGTGCAAGCGGCTGGGCGTGGACAATTCGCACCGTGCGCTGCATGGCGGCCTGCTCGATGCGCAGATCCTGGGTGACGTCTACATCGCGCTGACCTCGGGGCAGGAAGAGATCGGATTCGGCCTGGGGGATGACGATGGCGGTGGCGCCGGTGCGGCGCTGCAGGCCTTCGATACCAGCAAGCTGCTGCCGCGCCCGCGCGTAGTGGCCACGCCGTCGGAGCTGGAAGCGCATGCCGCGCGGCTGGAGCGGTTGCGCAAGAAGGCCGGCCACGCGCTGTGGGATGGCCCGAAGGTGGAAGAACCCGTCAGCGCGTAATACATCGAGGTAGTGCCGGCCGCTGGCCGGCATCTACGTGATACGGGGTTTCCCGGTGAGCCGGCCAGCGGCCGGCATTACCGCATCCACGCGTGGCGTGGATCTACCGGTCAATGGCAGCGCACCAGGATCACGCTGATGTTGTCGCGGCCACCGCCGTCGAGTGCGGCTGCGACCAGCGTGTCCACGCATTCCTGCGCGCTGGCATCTTCGTAGGCGAGGGTGCGGGCGATACTGCGGTCGTCCACCTCCTCGGTCAGGCCGTCACTGCACAGCAGCAGCTGCATTCCCGGGCGCAGTTCACCGCTGGTGGTGGCCACGTTCAGGTGTGCCGGATCGGTCACGCCCAGCGCCTGGGTAACCACGTTGCGATGCGGATGCGCACGCGCCTGTTCGGCGGTCAGGTTTCCCTGCGCGACCAGTTCCTGCACCACGCTGTGGTCCTGGCTGAGCTGTGCCAGCTGTCCATCGCGCCACAGGTAGGCGCGGCTGTCGCCGACCCAGGCCACTTCATAGCGGTTGCCCTGCACGCGCGCGGCGACCACGGTGGTGCCCATCGGCAGGCTGTCATTGCGACGGCGTGAGGTGCGGATGATCTCTTCGTCGGCGGTGCGGATGGCCTGGGCCAATGGCGCGCCACGGCGTATCTCGCGCACGATGGTTTCGCGTGCCAGCGCGCTGGCCACTTCACCGCAGGCGTGCCCGCCCATGCCATCGGCCACCAGCCACAGGGCCAGCTCGCTGTCACCGTAGTAGGTGTCCTCGTTGAGCTCGCGGCGCATGCCGGGGTGGGTGAGGTGTCCGAATTCGATCATGGGGGCTGGGGCAGGGTGTTGCTGGGGAGACAGGCATCATCGGGTGGCCGCACGCATCCGGCAAGGCATGCGCCCAGGAAATTTTCACTTCATGGGCCGGAATGACTTGTCGTCGGCCTCACTTCCTCGTATGATGCGCGTCCCCGGTCCGCCGGGGACCACCCGGAGAGGTGGCAGAGTGGTTGAATGTACCTGACTCGAAATCAGGCAGGCGTTTATAGCGCCTCGGGGGTTCGAATCCCCCCCTCTCCGCCAGATAAAGAAAAAGGGCTGCCTTTCGGCAGCCCTTTTTCTTTATCTGGCGCGGGACGCGACGCGCTCTGCGCGTCGCCCCAAACGTTGCTGCGCAACGTATGGGCCCCTCCCTTTGCCTGCCTCTCCCCGCCCCTGTCGGGGCAGCCCCTCAACAGAGGGGCTTGGTCCTCCAGATGCATCACGGGAGATCCGCGCGGTGCGTGGATGCGCGGCGGGCATCCCGCCGTAGTGACCCTGTACTGAACTGGCGCGGGACGCGACGCGCTCTGCGCGTCGCCCCACACGTTGCTGCGCAACGCGTGGCCCCCTCCCTTTGCCGGCCTCTCCCCGCCCCTGTCGGGGCAGCCCCAGCAGAGGGGCTTGTTCCTCCAGATGGATCACGGGAGATCCGCGCGGTGCGTGGATGCGCGGCGGGCATCCCGCCGTAGTGACCCTGTACTGATCTGGCGTGGGACGCGACGCGCTCTGCGCGTCGCCCCACACGTTGCTGCGCAACGCGTGGCCCCCTCCCTTTGCCGGCCTCTCCCCGCCCCTATCGGGGCAGCCCCTCAACAGAGGGGCTTGGTCCTCCAGATGCATCACGGGAGATCCGCGCGGTGCGTGGATGCTGTTCCTGCTGGCAGGCTCATCCACGCATGGCGTGGATCTACCCGGGATATCCGTGCGGACGCTGCGGGTTAACATGTACGCATCACCTGCTGGAGCTTTTCCCCATGACCGCTGAAATCCTCGTCCCCGTTTCCTTCGGCGAGCTGCTGGACAAGATCTCGATCCTGCAGATCAAGTCCGAGCGCATCAGCGACGAGGGCAAGCTGGCCAATGTGCGCAAGGAGCTGTCGGCGCTGGAGCAGACCTGGATGGCACACCCGGCCGCGGTGAAGGACATCGCCAAGCTGCGTGCCGAGCTGAAGGCGGTCAACGAGCAGCTGTGGGACATCGAGGACGACATCCGCCTGAAGGAGAAGGTGCAGGCGTTCGACCAGGGCTTCATCGACCTGGCGCGCAGTGTCTACCTGCGCAACGACGAGCGCGCGCGCATCAAGAAGGCGATCAACCTTGCGCTGGGCTCGGCGTACGTGGAAGAGAAGTCCTACCAGGATTACGCGCAGCGCACGTAAACCCGGGCAGGCTGCCGATCACCCCAGGTGGTCGGCGACGTAGCGTTCGAACGCAGCGATACCGTCTTCCACGGTGATCAGTTCCATCACATCGTCGAATTCAATCTTGGTGCCCCACTTCAGGTCCGTCGCCTGCTTGGCCAAGTACTTGCGCGCGGCATCATCGTAGCGGTCCACGCAGTAGCGGCGGTCCGAGTACGGGCCACTGCGGTCCGGATTGCTGGCTGCATGCAGGCCCAGCACTTTGGCGCCCATCGCGTTGGCGATGTGCATCGGGCCCGAGTCCGGGGTCATCACCAGATTGGCGCGGGCCAGCAGGGCAGGCAGCTGCTTCAACGTGTCCTTGCCGACCAGGTCCAGTGCCGGCGTCTGCAGCTGCGCCTGGATCGCATCGGCCATGTGGCGCTCCAGTTCGCTGCGGCCACCGCACAGCACCACCCGCCAACCGCGCTGTGCGGCGTGGTTGGCCACCGCTGCATAGCGGTCCGCATACCAGTTGCGCCGCACGTGGCTGGAGCAGGGCGAGATCATCAGCACCGGGCGGCCATCGTCCTGCCACTGCGCGGCGGCCCACTCGAAGGCGGAGGGCGGCACGGCCAGATCCCAGCTGACTTCGGTCTGGCGCAGGCCCAGCGGTTCGCAGAAGCTGCCGATGGCATCCAGTACATGGATGCCGGGGCGGTCAGGAATGCGCTCGTTGATGAAGAGCCCGTGCAGGTCCTTGGAGCGGCTGCGGTCGTAGCCGATGCGGCGTTCGGCCGGAATGAAGGCTGACAGCAGGTTGGCGCGGAATGCGACCTGCATCTGCAGAAGCGCCTCGAAGCGCCCCGGTGGCAGTTGCCTGCGCAGTTCCTTGACCCCAGCCATGCCGCTCTTCTTGTCGTAGGCATGGAAGGTGACACCGGGCAGGCCGTCAAGCAGCTTGTGGCCAACCTTGTCGATGATCCAGTGGATCGGCGTGTCCGGGCGCGCAGCCTGCAGGGTGCGCACCAGGGGCACCACGTGGGTGACGTCGCCGAGTGCGGACAGGCGCAGGAGGCACAAGGAGGAGGACGCTGATGCCATGTGTTGTTAGACTCAATGAAATGGTCGCATTCGACGCCAATGAAGCGCTGACGCCATGCCGCGAGGGTCGCGGCATCGGGGCCATTCTGTTCGACCGCGAGCGGCTGCGGCAAGCCGACATCGGCCTGTTCTCGCCCCAGCACTGGGGCAGCAGGGCCCGGCCGGTGGGCGAGGGCGGCCGCGGCAGCGCCTGGTTCGTCGATGCGCCGTTCGGGGCCAGCGTGCTGCGGCACTACCTGCGGGGCGGCCTGGCCGCGAAGCTCAGCCACGACCAGTACCTGTGGCGCGGTTCGGACCGGACCCGCAGCTTCGCCGAATTCCGGCTGATGCGCGCGCTGCGCGAGAAGAAGCTGCCGGTGCCACGGCCGATCGCCGCGTTCTACATGCGCGAGGGCCTGCGCTACCGGGCCGCGATCCTGATGGAGCGGATCGAGGGCGTGCGCTCGCTGGCCGACCGCGCCCTGGTCGCCGGCCGGGGCGCGCCCTGGGAGGAGACGGGGCGGCTGATCGCCCGCTTCCATCGTGCCGGCCTGGACCATGCCGACCTCAATGCGCACAACATCCTGTTCGATGGCAACGGCCATGGCTGGCTGATCGACTTCGACCGTGGCGTGATCCGCATCCCGGCCACTGCCTGGCGCGAACGCAACCTCAAGCGCCTGCTGCGCTCGCTGATCAAGTTGCGCGGCGAGCGCAGCGTGGAAGATGTGCAGAAGGACTACGCGCGGCTGCGCCGTGCCTATGACATGGCCTGGAACCGGGGCACCTGATGGATTGGTCGTTGCGTTTCCTCGGCGTCGGCAATGCGTCGGCGGTCGAGCTGGGGTCGCCGATGTCGGTGATCGAGCGGGATGGGCGTCCGTGGCTGACCATTGATTGTGGTGGTGAAGGGCTGACCGCGTTCAAGGCGCACTACGGCCACATGCCGCAGGCGTTGTTCGTGACCCATGTGCACCTTGACCACGTGGCCGGCTTCGAACGGCTGTTCGTGGACACCTTCTTCAATGCGCAGCGGCGCGGCAAGGTGCGCCTGTATGTGCCGGCCACGGTGGTGCCGCTGCTGCACCAGCGCATCGGTGACTATCCGAACGTGCTGGCCGAGGGCGGTGCGAACTTCTGGGATGCCTTCCAGCTGGTCGTGGTGGGCGATGCGTTCTGGCACGAGGGAGTGCGCCTGGAGGTGTTCCCAGTGCGCCACCACTGGCCGGAGACGGCCTATGGCCTGCGCCTGCAGGGCGCGCTGACCTGGAGCGGCGATACCCGGCCGATTCCGGAGATGCTGGCCCGCTTCGCCAATGACAACGAGCTGATCGCCCACGACTGCGGCCTGCACGGCAATCCGTCGCACACCGGCGTGGACGATCTGGAGCGTGAGTACAGCGCCGAGCTGCGGGCGCGGATGATGCTCTACCACTATGCCAGCGTGGCCGATGGCCAGGCGCTGGCGGCGCGGGGGCACCGTGTTGCGCAGCCGGGGCAGTGCGTGCCCCTGGCCAGCCCGACCGCGCCGCACGTACTGGCGCAGGATCCGGCGTGATCGACGTGGGCCAGCCTGCGGACGCAGCGTTGGCCGCCGAACTGGAGGCGCTGGAACGCGCGCTGCATGCGCCGCAGGTGCGGGGTGACCGCCAGGCCCTTTCGGCCCTGCTGGACGAGGATTTCAGCGAGATCGGCAGTTCCGGACAATGCTACGGTCGTGATGCCGCGTTGCTGGAGATCCCGTTGGAGCGCGCGCAGGTGCTGATTGAATCGGAACAGTACGCCGTGTGGTTGCTGGCCCGGGGCCTGGCCCAGGTGCGCTACCGCAGCCGCCATCACGTCGATGGCCAGGCGCAACGCTGGGTGCTGCGCAGTTCGCTGTGGCGTCGGCATGCGCAGGGGTGGCGCGTGGTGTTCCATCAGGGAACGCCGCAGGCCCGGTAGCGGTGGGCCATGCCCGGCGAGGGGCGCCAATCAAGATTGGCGGCTACCAGGGCCGTGGGGCGCCCGAAAAGGCGATGGCCCCGCCGGCTGACCTCGGCGCCCGCGTCGATCGATACCGTTGCTGCCTTCCGGCCCTGGCGGGATTTTCGACCTAGCGTCGCGAGGGGCCGACGGGGCCACCATAGAGACGTTGGCCGCCCAAGGGGCGGCCGGTGTTCACCGATCAGGGGAAGCAGCGCGCGACGCGCCGGAGACCACAGCCGGACTGCACATCGGCTGACCGATGGCAGACGGCAACTATAGCGCAGGCAGGTACATCGACGCCAGCTTCGTGCACTGAATCGGCTGTAACCCGCGTCTGCTGGCAAGGGCCCGGCGCGACCGGCGTTGCTACAATGCCGGCCAGGAGGAACGGCCTCCCCCACATCGGGAACCACTGACCAGGACGGCCTGGCCCTACCAAGAGGAGGGCTGTCATGGCCTGGATCTATCTGTTGTTCGCCGGCCTGCTGGAAATCGTCTGGGCCGTGTCCATGAAGCAGTCCGAAGGCTTCACCAGGCTCACCCCCACCGTGGTCACGATCATCGGCATGATCGCCAGCTTCTGGCTGCTTGCAGTAGCCATGCGCAGCCTGCCGCTGGGCACTGCCTACACAATCTGGACCGGCATCGGCGCGGTCGGTGCATTCGTGGTCGGCATCGTGTTCCTGGGCGAGCAGGTCAGCCCGATGCGGATCGGAGCAGCGGTATTGATCGTGTCCGGTCTGGTGCTGATGAAACTCTCCAGCAGCTGAATGCATTTACTTAGGGCGGGGAAGGGAATCTCCGCTTTCGGCAGGTATATGCATTTTCGGCAAGACCATTTTGTCCGCCCGTTTTATTTGACGTACGTCATGAAAATAACGAGCGTGATTCACATGCCGCTGGCACCGACGGTCGCACAGTGCCGCCATTCGTTGGGCGAAACGGGGGAGTTTTCGCCTTGAGGGACAGGCTGTCGTACCTGTCACCGGGTGCGACCGCGTGAAGATGTGAAGATTTTCAGGAGTTAATGCCCTCGAACCTTGTTCCCGCATCGGGAGCCGGGGTGGGCCGCATTGTCTCCAAAAAACCTGCCAGCTGTGCCATCCGGTCTTTTCATGGAGATTTACCGATGAACCGCATTTACCGTCTGGTTTTCAATCGTGCCCTTGGGGTAATGCAGGTTGCTTCGGAGATCGCCCGCAATCCCGGCGGAAGCGCGGTCAGCGCAGGGCGGGTGCCGCGATTGCGGGCGCACCAGCTGGCGGCGGCTTTGGCCGCCACACTGGCCAGCGGATCGGCATTCGCAGCGTGCACGGGCACCACAACCGTAAACTGCGACAGCACCACCAACATCAACAACTACTCCAACGCGACCAACGGCCTCACGCTGAACATCGACGCGGGAGCATTGCTGCGTACGCCGCCGATCGTAGGTGGCGGCAACGCAGCAACGCTGACCGGCGACAACGTGACGGTCAACAACAATGGCACGATCGATCCGAGCTCGATCATCCTCGCCTCGCCCGGCCTGGTCATCGGCAATGCTTCTGCCAACAACAGCGCGATCGTCGTCAACAACAATGCCAGCGGACAGATCAAGGGTGTCGTCAACATCGCAACGCTGCTGGGCTTCGGTGGACAGGCGCTGGTGGCACAGAATGTCAACGGCACCACCACCATCAACAACGCCGGCCTGATCAGCACGTCGTTGATCGGTGCAGGCAGCGTTTCCGACGCGACCACGGTGGTGACCTATGGTGGTGCAGCCGCCGCTGTGACCAACACCGGCACCATCGACGGACGCGTCGGCCTGGGGGCTTCTGGCGGTAACACGTTCCTCAATGCGGGGGCGGTCAGTGGCAGCGTTCACCTGGGTGATTCAACCGGCGGCAACACCTTCACCGCAGTGTCGGGTTCCAGCGTTGTGAGCGGCGGCGGCACCGCTCTTGCCGGCGTGATTACCGGTGTCACCGGGGTAAAGGTTGCGGCTGCGGGATCGGTCGACGCCGGTACCGGCAGTGGTGCGGCCAACAACACGCTGGTGCTGCAGAACGTCGTCAGCGGCCCGGGTTCCGGCACCGGCGGCGCGGTGACCACGCTGGGCTGGAACCAGTACCTCAACTTCCAGAAGCTCACCGTCAACAGCGGTACCTGGAACCTGCAGGGTGCGTGGGCGGGTGCGGGTACGACCACGCTCAATGATGGCCTGGTCAATTTCAACAATGCCGGTTCCTTCGGCACCGGGCTGTTCACCGCCAACGGCGGTGCCATCGCCTCCTCCACGGCCGGTCTGAACCTGGCCAACGCTTTCAGCCTTGGGGGCAATCTGTCCCTGGCAGGGACCAATGCATTCAGCCTGGGGGGCGTGCTGTCCGGTACTGGCGGGCTGACGGTCAACAACACCGGCATCGTTACTCTCGGCGGCGCAAACCTGTTCTCCGGCGGCGTCAACCTCAATGCCGGCGGCCTGGTACTGGGCAATGCCGGTGCACTGGGCAGCGGCAACCTGACCGTGGGTGGCAGCGCCTCACTGGATACGACGGCGGGCTTCACCCTGGGCAACAATCTGGTGATCAATGGCGGGGGCTCGCTGAACCTGCTGGGCAGCAATGCGTTGTCATTGAATGGTTCGATCTCCGGTGCCGGCAACCTGACCAAGAACGGCGCCGGTACGCTCACCTTGAACGGCGCCAATGCGCTGACCGGCAGTTTCAACCTGGCCGGGGGCGCGTTGGCCTTGGGCGCGGGCGGCAGCCTGTCGCCCACCGGTGCGGTCACGGTCGGCGTCGGTACCACCCTGGACCTGTCGGCGGCCGCCAACCAGACCATCGGTTCGCTGGCGGGCCTCGGCGGTTCGGTCAACCTAGGCAGCCGCACGCTCACCCTCGCGGGGCTGGGCGATACCAGCTACAGCGGCACGTTCGCCGCAGGCACGGGGGGCCTGGTCAAGCTGGGCACCGGCGTGCAGACCTTGTCGGGCGTGAACAACCTCAGTGGCGGCGTGGCACTCAACGCCGGTGGCCTGCTGCTGGGCAATGCTGCTGCGCTGGGCAGCGGTGCGCTCAGTGTCGGTGGCAACGTGACGCTCGATGGAACCACGGGGCCGCTTGCACTGGCCAACGCGGTCAACCTTGGTTCGGGCGCCAGCCTCAATCTGCTTGGCGGACAGGCGCTCACGTTCAACGGCGTGATCGGTGGCGCCGGTGGCCTGGTCAAGAGCGGTGCGACCACGCTGACGCTCAACGGTGCAAATACCTTTGGTGGTGGGCTGGCGCTCAATGCCGGTGGCTTGGTCCTGGGTAATGCCGGCGCGCTCGGAACCGGCGCGCTGAATGTCGGCGGTGCGACAACGCTCGATGCCA
Organism: Stenotrophomonas sp. YJH_SMC_48-3; assembly: GCF_059369375.1. Classification (NCBI taxonomy): domain Bacteria; kingdom Pseudomonadati; phylum Pseudomonadota; class Gammaproteobacteria; order Lysobacterales; family Lysobacteraceae; genus Stenotrophomonas; species Stenotrophomonas sp. YJH_SMC_48-3. Next base: position 82,781 of record NZ_JCAFSQ010000008.1, read on the forward strand.
GCGCGGCGCTGAGCGTGGGCAATGGCATCAACCTCGGCGCAAGTGGCCTGCTGAATGTACTGGGCAGCAATGCATTGACGCTGGGCGGCGCCATCGGTGGCACCGGCAGCCTGGTCAAGAACGGTGCCGCCACGCTTACGCTGGGTGGCGCGAATACCTTCACCGGCGGCCTGGCGATCAATGCCGGCAAGGTTGCGGTGGGCAGCGGCGGAAGCCTGGCCGCCGGCGGTGCGGTCAGCCTGACCGGCATTGGCGCGGACCTGGACATCTCGCTCGGCGGCAACCAGACCATCGGCGCGCTGTCCGGTATTGCCGGCAGCACGGTGACGCTGGGCAGCAGCACGCTCACCTTCGGTGATGCCACCAACCAGACGTTCGCGGGCGTGATCGGCGGCACCGGTGGCCTGATCAAGCAGGGCACCGGCGTGCAGACGCTGACCGGCGCCAATACCTTCAGTGGTGGCCTGGACCTTGCGGCCGGTGGCCTGGTACTGGGCAATGCCGGTGCGCTGGGAAGCGGCGCACTGACGGTCAGTGGCAACGGATCGCTGGATGCCACGACAGCGCTGAACCTGGGCAATGCGATCAACCTCGGCGCGGCCCTGACCCTGCCGGGCAGCCAGAACCTGGCCCTGGCCGGCAACATCACGGGCACCGGCAGCTTGGTCAAGAACGGCGCGGCGACACTGACCTTGAACGGTACCAACACCTTCAGTGGTGGACTGAGCGCGAACGCTGGCGCCCTGCTGCTGGGCAACAGCGGCGCACTCGGCAGCGGGACGCTGGGCATCGGTGGCAACGTCTCGCTCGACGGCAGTGCGCCGCTGAACCTGGGCAACAACGTGGCACTGGGTGCAGGCGCCGCGTTGTCGCTGCCGGGTTCGCAGGCGATCACGCTGGGTGGGGTGGTGTCCGGTGCGGGCAGGCTGGTGAAGAACGGTGCCACCACCTTGACCCTCAATGGCGCCAACAGCTTCGGTGGGGGGCTGACCGTCAACGGCGGCGGCCTGCTGCTGGGCAATGCCGGCGCGCTGGGCACCGGTGCATTGTCGGTGGGGGCCGATACCACGCTGGACAGTTCGGTGGCCCTGAATCTCGCCAACGACGTCAACCTCGGTGCAGGCGCGGTGCTGGATCTGCTGGGCAGCCAGGACGTGTCGCTGGGCGGTGTCATCAGCGGCACTGGCGGCCTGGTCAAGAACGGTGCGGCGACACTGGCGTTGAACGGAGCCAACACCTTCAGCGGGGGTGTTGGCCTCAACGCGGGCCTGCTGCAGCTGGGCAATGCGCAGGCATTGGGTACCGGCCAGCTGGACGTGGGCGGCAACGCTTCGCTGGATGCAGCATCGGCGCTCACCGTGACCAACAACATAGGCCTCGCCGCCGGCGCCAACCTCACGGTGCTGGGCAGCAATGACCTGACGCTCGCCGGCCCGGTATTCGGTGTTGGCGGGCTGATCAAGGACGGTACGGCGCGGCTGACGTTGTCTGGCGCCAATACCTACAACGGTGGCACGACCATCAACGCAGGCACGCTGGCGCTGGGAGCGGGCGGCAGTCTTGCCGCAACCGGTGCAGTGGATCTTGCGGGCGCCGGTGCGGCACTGGACATCTCCGCAGCGGGTGCAGCGCAGACCATCGGCGCACTGAACGGCGTGGCAGGCAGCCAGCTGCTGCTTGGCGCGCAGTCACTCACCTTCGGCGGTGCCGCCGATGGCAGTTTTGCCGGCGTGATCGACGGTACCGGTGGCCTGATCAAGACCGGTACGGGCGTGCAGACGCTGTCCGGCGCCAACACGTTCAGCGGTGGCCTTGCGCTCAACGCGGGTGGCCTGATTCTCGGCGACTCCAGTGCGCTCGGCACGGGTCCGCTGGGCATCGGTGGCACCACCACGCTGGACAGTACCGTCGCGCTGAACCTGGCCAACGCGGTGAACTTTGGTGCCGGTACGCAACTGACGCTGGGCGGCACCAATGATGTCACCCTCGGCGGCGTGGTGGCTGGCAACGGCAGCCTGGTCAAGAACGGTACGGGTCTGCTGACGCTCAACAACACCAACACGTTCGATGGCGGCCTGACCTTGAACGGCGGCAGCCTGGTGGTGGGCGCCAACGGGGCGCTGGGTTCCGGCACGCTGGCGGTGAACAACAGTGCTTCGCTGGATGCCGGCACCGCGGTGACGCTGGGCAACGCGGTGAACCTTGGCTCGGGCGTGGCGCTGACCGTAGCGGGCAGCAATGCGCTGACCCTGGGCGGCATCGTGTCCGGCAATGGCAGCCTGATCAAGAACGGCACCGCCACGCTGACACTGGACGGCGCCAGCACTTACAGCGGTGGCACCACCATCAACGCCGGCACGCTGGCGCTGGGCGTGGGGGGCAGTCTGGCTGCCGCTGGCGACCTCACGCTCGGCAATGCCGGCGCGGGCTTCGATATCTCCGGCGCGACCGGCAACCAGACCATCGGTGCGCTCAACGGCGTGCTCGGAACCACACTGGCGCTGGGGGGCAATTCGCTGACCTTCGGCACCGCGACCAACGGGGCCTTCGATGGCGTGATCAGTGGTGGTGGCGGGCTGGTGAAGGTCGGCGCCGGGGTGCAGACCCTGTCCGGTGCCAATACCTTCGGCGGCGGCGTCTCGCTCGATGCCGGCGGCCTGGTGCTCGGCAATGATGCCGCGCTGGGTACCGGCGTGCTCACCGTCGATGGGGCGACCACGCTGGATACCACCGCGCTGGCGACGCTGGCCAACAACGTGGTGCTCAACGCCGGGCTGACGGTGCTGGGCACCAGCGCGCTCACCCTCAACGGTGTGCTCTCCGGTGCCGGCAGCCTGACCAAGAACGGCACTGCGATGCTGACCTTGAACGGCGCCAACACCTACACCGGCGGTACCAACGTCAACGCCGGCACGCTGGCACTCGGCGCCGGGGCCAGCCTGGCCGCAAGCGGCACCGTCAATCTCGCCACCGGCGCCACGCTGGACCTGTCGGCCGGCAACGGCACGCAGGTGTTCGGCACGCTGGTTGGCAACGGCACGGTCAACCTGGGCGCCAACAACATCGAAGTGGGCAGCGCCGCCAACGGCACCTTCAGCGGTTCGATCGCCGGCACCGGTAGCCTGACCAAGGTCGGTAGCGGTATCGAGACACTGACCGGCACCAATACCTACACCGGCGGCACCACCATCAACGCCGGCACGCTGGCGATCGGTCTCGGCGGCAGTCTGTCCTCGTCCGGAGCGGTGAACGTCGCCGCCGCCGGCGCGGGCTTCGACATTTCGGGTTCCGGTGCCAACCAGACGATTGGTTCACTGTCTGGCGTGACCGGCTCCCTGGTCAGCCTCGGCGCCAACTCGCTGATCCTCGGCGGCGTCGACAGCAGCACCTTCGACGGTTCGATTTCCGGCACCGGTGCGCTGGTCAAGAACGGCGTGGGTATCCTCACCCTGGGCGGCGCCAACCTGTTCAGTGGTGGTCTGGCCTTGAACGGTGGCGGCCTGGTGGTCGGCAACAACAGCGCGCTGGGTACGGGGGCGCTGGACGTGGGGGCCGACGCGACGCTGGACAGCAGCCTGGCAGTCACCCTCGGCAACGCCATCAACCTCTCTGCCGGCAACAACCTCACCCTGCTCGGCAGCAATGGGCTGACCCTGGACGGCATCATCAGCGGTGCCGGTGGTCTGGTGAAGGACGGCGCAGCCACGGTGACCCTGACCGGTGCCAACACCTATTCCGGCGGCACCACCATCAACAACGGCACGCTGGCCATCGGTGCCGGAGGCAGCCTGGCGTCCACCGGCGCGGTGAATCTGGCCGGTGCCGGCACGCTGGACATCTCCGGCGGTGGCAGCCAGAGCATTGGTTCGCTGGCCGGCGTGGCCGGCAGCACAGTGGCGCTGGGCGGCAACACGCTGACCCTCGGCGGCGTCGCCGACAGCACCTACAACGGCGTGATCAGCGGCAGTGGCGGCCTGATCAAGAACGGCGCCGGCGTGCAGACGCTGAATGGTGCCAATGCCTTCAGCGGTGGCGTCACGCTCAACGCCGGTGGCCTGGTGGTCGGCAACAATTCCGCGCTTGGCACGGGTACGGTGACCGTGGGTGGCAATGCCTCGCTCGATTCCAACAGCGCGATCACGCTGGGCAACAACTTCGTTCTCAATGCCGGCCTGACCGTGCTGGGCAGCAACGATCTGACACTCAACGGCAATCTCAGCGGCACCGGGTTCCTCACCAAGGAGGGCCTGGCCACACTGACCTTGAACGGCACCAACACCTATTCCGGTGGCACCAACATCAACGCCGGTACGCTGGCGCTGGGCGCGGGCGCGAGCCTGCTTGCCAGTGGCACCGTCAACCTGGCCACCGGCGCGACCTTCGATCTGTCGGCCGGTGCGGGTACGCAGGTGTTCGGCACGCTGATCGGCAACGGCACGGTGAATCTGGGCGCGAACACGCTGACCATCGGCGATGCCAGCAACGGCACGTTCGGTGGTTCGATTGCCGGCACCGGCGGCCTGATCAAGGAAGGCACCGGCACCGAAACCCTGACCGGTACCAACACCTTCACCGGCGGCACCACCATCAATGCCGGCACGCTGGCGATCGGTGCCGGCGGCAGCCTGGCGGCGACCGGTGCGGTCACCCTCGCCAATGCGGGTACCGCGTTCGATATCTCCGCAGGCGGCAACCAGAGCATCGGCTCGCTGGCGGGCGTGGCGGGTTCGAGTGTGGCGCTGGGTGGCAACACGCTGACTCTCGGCGGCGTCGGCAACACCACGTTCGACGGCACCATCGGCGGCACGGGAGCGCTGATCAAGGACGGCGCTGGCGTGCAGACGCTGGGCGGTGCGAACACCTTCAGCGGCGGCGTCACCCTCAATGCCGGCGGGCTGGTGGTCGGCAACAATGCCGCGCTCGGTACGGGTGCGTTGAACGTGGCCGGGAACGGTTCGCTGGATGCCAACGCGGCGGTGACCCTGGCCAACAACGTTGCACTCGGCGCCGGTGCCACGCTTGATGTGCTGGGCAACAACGACCTGACGCTGGCCGGTGCGGTCTCCGGTGCAGGCGGCCTGACCAAGGACGGTGCGGCCACGCTGACCCTGGCCGGCGCCAGCAGCTACACCGGCACCACCACCATCAACAGCGGCACGCTGGCGGTGGGCGCGGGCGGCAGCCTGTCCGACGCCAGCACGGTGAACCTGGCCGGCACCGGTACGCTGGACATCAGTGCCGGTGGCAACCAGAGCATCGGTGGCCTGGCCGGTGTTACCGGCAGTACGGTGGCGCTGGGCGGTGCAACGCTGACCACCGGCGGCAACAACGCCAGCACCACGTTCGCCGGCGTGATCGGCGGCACCGGTGGCCTGGTGCAGAGTGGTACCGGCACGCTGACCCTGAGCGGTGACAACACCTACACCGGTGGCACCACCATCAACGGTGGCAGCACGCTGCAGATCGGCAACGGTGGCAGCACCGGCTCGGTGCTGGGCGACATCACCAACGACGGCAGCCTGGTCTACAACCTCGGCACCACGGCAACCGTGGGCGGTGTGGTCAGCGGCAGTGGCAGCCTGACCCAGGCCGGCAGCGGTACGCTGGTGCTGACCGGCAACAACACCTACACCGGCGGTACCACCATCAATGCCGGTGGCACATTGCAGGTGGGCAACGGCGGTGCAACCGGCGCGATCGTGGGTGACATCACCAACAACGGTGCGCTGGTATCCAACGTGGCCGGCAACACCACGCTGGGCGGCACCATCAGCGGCGCCGGTGGCCTTACCCAGGCCGGCAGCGGCACGCTGACCCTGACAGGCAACAACACCTATACCGGCGGCACCACCATCAATGCCGGTGGCACGCTGCAGGTGGGCAATGGCGGTGCGACCGGCGCGATCACCGGCAACGTTGCCAACAACGGCAGCCTGGTGTTCAACGTCGGTGGCAACACCACAGTCGATGGCGCGATCAGTGGCAGTGGCACGCTGATCCAGGCCGGCGCTGGCGTGTTGACCCTGGTTGGCAACAACACCTACACCGGCGGCACCACCATCAATGCCGGTGGCACGCTGCAGGTCGGCAACGGCGGGGCAACCGGCTCCATCGCTGGCGACATCACCAACGATGGCGCGTTGATCTCCAACGTGGGCGGCAACACCGCGCTGGGCGGCACCATCAGCGGCAGCGGCGGCCTGACCCAGGCCGGCAGCGGGACGTTGCTGCTGACCGGTACCAACACCTATACCGGCGGTACCACCATCAACGCCGGCGGTACGCTGCAGCTGGGCAACGGCGGTGCGACGGGCTCGATCGTCGGCGACGTCACCAACAATGGCACGCTGCTCTCCAATGTGGCGGGCAATACCACGCTGAATGGCACCATCAGTGGCAGTGGCGGCCTGACCCAGGCCGGTAGCGGCACGCTGACCCTGAACGGCAACAACACCTATACCGGCCAGACCACCATCAATGCCGGTGGCACCCTGCAGGTCGGCAATGGCGGTGCGACCGGTGCCATCGGCGGCAGCGTCGTCAACAACGGCAGCCTGGTGTTCAACGTGGGTGGCAACACCACCGTCGGCGGTGCCATCAGCGGCAGCGGCGGCCTGACCCAGGCCGGCACCGGCACCGTGGTCCTGACCGGTAACAACACCTATACCGGCGGCACCACCATCAACACCGGCGGCACGCTGCAGGTCGGCAACGGTGGCGCGAGCGGTGCGATCACCGGCAACGTTGCCAACAACGGCAGCCTGGTGTTCAACGTCGGCGGCAACACCACGGTGGGCGGCACCATCAGCGGCAACGGTGGCCTGACCCAGGCCGGCACCGGCACCGTGGTCCTGACCGGCAACAACACCTACACCGGCGGCACCACCATCAATGCCGGCGGCACCGTGCAGGTCGGCAATGGCGGCGCCAGCGGCTCGATCACCGGCAATATCACCAACAATGGTGGCCTGGTCATCAACACCGGCGGCACCACCACGCTGGGCGGCACCATCAGCGGTGGTGGCAGCATCGTGCAGGCAGGCCCGGGCGGCCTGAACCTGGGCGGCAACAGCGGCGGCTTCAGCGGCACCGGCCAGGTCACCGGCGGTGGCCTGAATGTCACCGGCAACATCGGTGGCCAGTGGACCATCGGCAGCGGTACCACGCTGTCCGGTACCGGGACCATCGGTGGCACGGGTGGCGGCGTGACGGTGTCCAGCGGCGGCGTGCTCTCGCCGGGCAATGGTCCAGGCAACAGCGGCGGTGCGGGCAATGGCGCCGGCACCATTACGGTGGGCGGCAATCTGACCCTGTCGCCGGGCAGCACGCTGGGCATCGACCTGGGTGCCACCGGCAGCGACACGGTGCAGGTGGGCGGTAGTGCAAACGTGGGTGGCAGCACGGTGCGGGTGAACACCATTTCGCCGAGCACCAGCTACCAGCAGGGCCAGCAGTACACGGTGGTCAATGCAGGTGGTGGCGTGAGCGGGCAGTTCGCTTCGGCAACCTCGCCGTCGGCCTTCCTGACGATTACGCCGGTCTATACCGCCAACACCGCCAACCTGCAGATAGACGTGGCGCAGACCGCAGCATTCACCACCGCAGCGACGACGCGCAACCAGTACAACACTGCCGCAGCGCTGGACAGCCTGCCGCAGAGCGGCCCGGCGCTGGGCCTGTACAACACCCTGCTGATGTATGACGCGGGCACTGCGCGCGCGGCGTTCGACCAGCTTTCGGGTGAAGTGCATGCGGCCAGCCGCGCGGTGCTGCTGTACGACAACTACCTGGAGGAGGGTATCCGCCAGCGCCTGGGCAGTGAGCTGCCGACCGTGCGTGGTGAGCGAGCCTCGGCCTGGCTGGCCGGGAGTGGCAAGGTGTTCCGCCAGGACGGTGACGGCAACGGCGATGACATCCGCTCCAACCGCAATGCGCTGATGGCGGGCGTGGACTGGCAGCTGGGCGAGCACGTGGTGCTGGGTGCGGCCGCAGGCAACGAGCGGCTGGATACGCGCCTGTACGATCGCAGTTCGCGGGCCCGCCTGCGTGGCCACACGTTCGGCCTGTATGCACAGGGCCAGTGGAACAACGGTTTCGCGGTCGGTGGCAGCGTATCGCGCGGCGACTACCGCACGCGCACCACGCGTGAGGTGCCGCTGCTGGGCCAGACCCTGTACAGCCGCCAGGACTCGGATGTGACCATCGCGCAGGTGGAGGGCAGCTGGACCTGGTCCCATGGCAGGACCCAGCTGCAGCCGTACGTGCAGTTCACCAAGCACTGGGTCGACAGCGATCGCGCAGTGGAGCAGGGCGGCACTGCTGCGCTGGCGCTGGAAGGCGGCAAGGACACGCTCAATGTCAGCACCGTGGGCGTGCGTGGGCGCTGGGACGTGGGCAGCGGCGAGCGCTTCCCGGCACAGCTGACGGTCGGCCTCGGCTGGCAGCACGCCTCGGGTGACACCGATGTGGCCAGCCGCAATCGCTTCGCGGTGGGCGGCAATGCCTTCGATGTCTACAGTGCGGTGATGGCGCGCAATGCGCTGGTCAGCCAGCTGGGCGTGGCGGTCGGCCTCGGCCGCAACAGCCAGCTGTCGATGTTCGTGCAGGGCCAGCATGGCGATGGCCGCCGCGACGTGGGTGGGCAGATCAACCTGCGCGTGGGCTTCTGAGGGAAGTGCGGCGATGTTGGATCCAGGCTTGCGTGGATCCGGGGCGGGGCGGAGGGCTAGACCCCCCGCTCCATCTCCACGGCGTCGATCCCGGCGCCGTGGCCATTGGACACGATCCGCGTCACCTGGAAGCCCAGCCCGGCATAGAAGCCCTGGGTGTGCTGGCTGGTACTGAGCGTGATGCGCTTGATCGACGGATCCGCTTCGGCCTGGCGCAGGCGTGCCAGCGCCAGTTCGCGGCCCAGTCCCTGCCGGTGCAGCGCGCGCTGCACCATGCCCCAGCAGAAGCCGGCACTGCCGTCGCCGCGGCGCGACAGGCCGCCACAGGCCACGATGCTGCCATCGCGCTCGATCACCTGGAATGCACAGTCCATGGCCTGCTCGCGCAGGAAGCGTTCAAAGTCGCTGCGCTCTTCGGGCGCGAAATAGGTGGGCACGTTGCTGTCGAACATCGACAGGCAGGCGCTGGCGTCGGCGGGGCGGTAGAGGCGGAGGTTCATGGGAAATGCCATGGAGTTGCCCGGCTGCATTTTCAACCGTCCAGACGTTGGGAGGGGGCGAAGCGTTCCAGGGTACATGGAGCGATGCCGATCCTTTTCCAGGTGACTTTTCCCCACTCGAATGACCGTGCTCGGGACGCAGGCGCCTGTACCAGGCGGGTGCGTCGTTCGCGGGCAATGGCGAGGCGCATGCGGCCGCGATGGCGCGCAGCGGGGCGCGGCGGCTTCCGGGCTATGCTTTCGACACATGGGACTGACCGCGCGGCAGGATCCGCCGGCCCCATTCGTCTTCCTGCCTGCAACGGAGCTGCCCAGTGACGCCCGACCCTTCTCTTTCCCGGACTGCCCAGCTCATGCGCGGTCTGCTGTTTGGCGCGGTGGGCCTGTTGAGCCTTGCCGTGGCCGCCCTCGAGGTGACGCATCGTCTTGAGTTCCTGGAGGTCGCGCAGGCCGTTGATGGCCAGGTCGAGCGCCTGAACGCCGGCGGATCGCATCCGCAGGTCGCGTTCACCACCGCGACCGGCCAACGCATCTCGTACCCGCAGGGCGGCATGATTTTCGGCTATGAGCCTGGGCAGCCGGTACGCGTGCTGTACGACCCGGCGCGACTGCGGCTGGAGCCGGTGCTGGATACGTTCGGTGCGTTGTGGGGAATGACGGTCGTGTGGGTGCTGCTGGGGCTGGCGTTCGTCGGCGCCTGCGTGCGGGGACTGCTCCGGCGCAGATGACTCGCGGCCGATCGCGCGCCGTCGGCGGGCGGGCCGTTGGACCGGCCACGGCGGCAGGCCCTGTTCAGTCCGGTAGTACCTGCGACGATTCCCGCCAGCCAAACAAAAAAGCCGCCCACTGGGCGGCTTCTTCATTTATCTGGCGGAGAGAGGGGGATTGTCGGGTGCATCCCTGCACCCGATCCCGATGCGCGTTGCGCCCCGGGACCAGCCTGCGGCTGTCCGGTTCTGCTCCTGCAGAACCGTCGAACCCCGGCGGGGCTTCTCACCACCCATCCCATCCGCCAGACAAACGCAAAAGGGCCACCCTGTGGGCGGCCCTTTTGCGTTTGTCTGGCGGAGAGAGGGGGAAACAGTACCTTGACCGTCCCGCCTAGCTCCGGAGGCGTCCACAAACCGGATTTGTGTCCTGTGGTGTGTCCCGGATGCTACTCAAGTTCGCCCCATGATGCGAGCAGGGGGACGGCCCTGGAGTTGGTCGGATTGGGCCGTTCTAAAGATCCCCGCAGGCGAGCCGCTATCTATGAGGGCCTCTAATCAATGGGTATCTTTAGCTGGCGTCCCTGACCCGGCGGAGTTCTCGGTCGATGAGACGAGGCCGGTCTATGCTTGGCAACAGAGAGGTGGACTAGAAGGAAATACCGGAATGCAATTTCGGATGTGGTCAGCAGGAGTGCTTTTTCTAGGGTCGTATGCCCCGCTGGCCTTTGTACTGGCGGCGCAAGACATCAAAAAAGAGCTGTGGGGAGAGCCCGTCTGTGGTTGGAGAGGACAGCTTGATTGCGAACTTCAGATCTTTGAGCACCCTTGGGCATCCTTGGCCGCAATAGCGGTTACATCAGCCGCACTGTGGCTGACGATGTATTCCATAAAGGCTGTCCGATTGAAGAGCGAAGCTGAAGTTCTGTCCGCGAAGCCCGTTCCGAATGACCTGATTAATTATGTTTTCCCCTACGTCGTATCATTCATGGGGTTGAGTTACGGAGACCCGCAGAAGTTGGCGGGATTCTTCGTTTTTCTTGTGCTCTTGTTTTTGATTACGTATAGGTCGGGGCAGATTCTGATGAACCCCGTATTGATTGCTTTCGGCTGGCGACTGTATGAGGTTGATATTGCTGTCGGTGGAAAACAGGTCCGTAAGACCGTGCGCGCGCTGAAGCAAGGAAAGCTGTTGCCTGGCAAGCAGCTTATTGAGGATGTTCAGGAAGTATATTTGATGGGGGACCCATGAGCGATTTGGCATTGAAAAGCCTCAAGGCATTTGACCTCGCCGGGTCAAGCGTGTTCCTTTGGGTGTTTAAGAAGAGCGCTGGCACGAAGAAATTCAAGGCTTACTACATCAAGACGGATCCAGTCCTAGAGGATGCCCTCAAGGGTTTTGCGGAAAATGAGAGGGCCCGAATTAACGAGTGGATTCCATATGGGCATCTCTCTCAGCCCACCGATGATGGATGCCTTACTATTGCTGTGGGTGATACCGACTTTCAGGTTCTAAAGGATCTCGTTGACGAGCCGGAGTCTGACCATGCGACTAATGATCTTAAGAAGCTCAAGGGCGCTGTCGGCTACCTGGTGAAGTTTGTAAAGGACGGGAAGACCCTCTACGCCACGCGGCGCACTCCGATGACGTGGAAGCCTGTCTACAAAAAGAAAAACGTGATTAATGCCATTTTTGAGAATGGACAGTTGTCCGCTGTAGCAGGTGATGAGTTCACCCTTGAGCCGCGATTTGACATCTTCGCCTTGGACGATGTTCTTCTGGTGTCGAACAAGAGGGGCTTTGAGTCAATGATGCAGTATCGCGCTGGTTACGTTCAGGCGTTTGGCGAGCTCAAGGCGGAGCCGTCTTTCTCCGCTCTATTTACTGATATGGCGCCGTTGTTGGAATATGTAGGTGAGAACGGTACGCACCTGAAGAGGATGGCGGTCATTCAGGAAAAATCCCTTTACTCTGACCCCAAGTATCTCAAGGCGCTCAAGGCCGTTGCGACGAAACGGAAGTGGGGCGTCGCTTTCGATAAGGCGGGGAAAATTATCCCGACCGCAGAGACCGCCAAGGTCATCATGACATTGCTGCTGGATCACCGTCTTGTTAGTGAAATCACCGATATCATGTATGACGTTCCTGATGGGGTGAGGGTCGTCTAAAGTCATTAGGCTTTCAAGCTGGCCTGGAGAGAGACAATGGACTGTAAAATATGTAGAAGATTGGCAGGATGCGTTAAGAGTATATTTTTCTGGGTCGTCAAGTTGCCTGCACGATTCGAGGCAAAATTGGCTGCCTATTTGGACGTAATTCCACGAGCGGCTTTTGTTGCGAGTGCATTTTTTCTTCTTCTGTCTCTTGCTCTGATAACTATCTTCTGGGAGAGGTTTGACTCGACAGGTCGATTTTCTGCTGCCAATATTTTCCTGCTATTTTTTGTTATATTTTTTACGGTTGTAGGATTGTGTCCGAAATTGAATGCGCGATTTTGGACAATTTTTGGTGGCGTGATTGGTGTCATTCTATGGTATGCCTCTTCTGGCTGAGAGGCGTGAGATCATGGAGTTCTTAGTATTATTGATGTCACGATGCCCATTGCACCCCCCGAAATTAATCCGAAAGTGAAAGCGATAAGCATGGATATCGATGTTTTTCTTTCTGATGCCTTATTCATGCTCGCTGCCCCCATTTTTCTTAAACTTAAATCGACTATTAATCTTGTCAAGTGCGCCTGTTGGGTATTTGAAGGTTGATAAAGGAGAGCGCTGTGTCTGTCCTTTGTATTATGTCTGACGAGTCTTTGGATAATATCCTTAATTCCGAAATTAAAGATTTGAATGGAATTCAAATTGCTATCAGACGGGCCTTGGAAGCTGGTAATCCTCCGGACGAACTCGCGGCTTTGGCTCAGCGAGTTCGCATCAATGTGGAGATTGCAGAAGCGGCCAAAAAAGCCTCGAATAGCTTGCATAGTCCGAGCGCCGGTGATGGCGATGGTGAGCATCACCAAACTGAAAAATACGAGATTGGTAAAAGTGGCCGTGTGAGTCTGATCTAATGACCTAAGCCCCGCAGATGCGGGGCCTTTTCTCTTTTTGGGGCAATACGCCAAACGGCAGTGGGGGCCCGCCTCAGGCTGTCTCTGGCTTAGGCACCAGGCTTACAGACCACTGCCCATTGTCTTCCTGCTTGAGCGACAGGAGATCGTAGGTCTTCACCATGTTGAGAAGACCGGAATGCCCATAGATGCCAGGGGAGAACCCGGAATCTGCTCGCTTCAGATAGGAGCCTAGGGAGTTGAGGCTAACCTTACCCTCCGGCGTGCTACCGGCAAGCAGTGAGACAGCCTCGATGACGAACCGAGGACGGCGCTTTGGGAGCGGAGCGCTGCCGGTGGTCTTGGCTTCGCTACTGTGGTCAGCAGGATGCGGCGGGTCCTGAAGATCAGGCGGCTCTGGCGATGAGGCTTCTTGGGCGGACCACTCGAAGAACTGATCGCAGGCATTGCGCAAAGCGTCGGGGGTCTTTGCTTCGCCGACGATCAAAACCGTGGCGCCGCGCTCTCGGAGCTTCCTGCAGAGGTAGGCAAAGTCCGAGTCGCTGGTTACCAAGCAGAAGATGTCTGCCCGCTGATCGAAGAGCGCTTCCAGGGCATCCAAGGCCAGGGCGATATCGGAGGTGTTCTTCTTCGCTGCGTATTGGAACTGAAGGCATGGAGTGAAGGCCTGGCGAACCAGGGCCTCTTGCCAAGAGTTGCCCAAGGTAGTGCGATTGCCGTAGCCGCGCCGAAGCGTTACGCGTCCGGCCTGTGCGGCCATGAGGAGCGCGAAATCCACGATTTCGGGAGCAACGTTGTCGCAGTCGATCATTACTGCGACGGTCGATTCTTGCGGTTGAGCCATGTTGATTTCCTTATCGCGTAGAGCATATGTGGTGCGACAGCTTGCTGCTGACTACGTCTTCCGCCGAATGATATGGTGCCCGGCTGCATCATGTTTCTTGTAGCTAACCCAAGCTTGCCCATTGCTACCTTTGACAATCTTGAGCTTCCTGGGGTCTGCGGTGCTTTCAAAGGCATAGCCAGTCATATGGATCTCGACTGGGAAGTGACCGAGCGCCTTCCCAGCCACATCCAGTTGCCAATGTGTCTGAATGAGAAATTCGCCAGGAACAGTTATGAACTTGCGCGCCTCCGGGCCCACTGAATCGACTTCCATAGTATTAAGGGTAACGGATCTCTGTACGCCCCTCAGAAGATCGAAGCCAAAGTCGATATCCTGGAAGTCCTCTTCGGAGAACACGTCTGAATTTTCGAGTATGACGGGGGAGTTGAGGGCGCGACAAATCATATGGAGTCTGCTCAGGCTTCTGATGCGCTGGAACACAGGAAGCATCTGACCGATGGGTGACACAGAAGGGTGCAGTGGCTGGCGGATCCCATTGAAGTCCAAAGTCAGCATCATTGCGTCTTCGGCAGCAATCTGGTCAGCCCACGTTGCTAGAGGGGCGAGCGTATGAATCTCCTTTAGCGCGACGCCGTATATTGCGGAGCCCCTGATGCTAAGGTTGATTTCTGCCTTCAATGATGTCTCTACAACCGTGCACCGAATGATGATCGTCAATGGTGATGGGAGAGACTCATTCGTAATGCCTGCTCCTGCGGTGCCGTTGAATAGCTCAGCAGCTAAGCTCACTTCCTGCGCCAAGACGGAATATTCCTGGCCTGGACATACGAGGACATGGCCTTGGGTGGCTGCTTTCGTCTTCATGGTGAGCTTGCCATGGGCAAGTAGCGGCTTCATTTGATCCTGGAAGCCGGGGAGAGGCGCAAGCTTGAAGTCTTTTACATCAAATGTGCGTGGCAGGCCATACAGATATGCGTCTCGGACCAGGGCTATGTTCTCGGTCGTTCCGACTGGTGTGAAGGATAGATCCAACCGAGAAAGCCCCTTCGAGAGCTCCTGCACTTTCTGAGTCTTGCTTTCGCCCGAACCCGGGGGCGCTCTTCGGGCGCTGCGCTTTGCTAGATCAATAGATGGCTGATCTCCGATGGATAGCGGATCTCGGGTTTGAAGAATAGGCTCTACGATGTCCCACAGATAGCGTTCAAAGCCTTCACGGTCACTGAGGACCTTTGAATGGTCGAACGTGACCACGCCTTTGCCATCGCCGATCAGCTTTTCTTGATTGCCCTTCGCCCACTCTTGAGCGTGAATCCAGTAAATGGAACGGTCGGGGGTCACCCTCAAAATGAAGACCGGGAGCACATTGTTCGCATACTGCCGCAATCGGTTCTTGGAAACTTGAGCAGTGATTCGGCTTCCTCTGGACTCGACAGAGGTCGCTTTCACTTGTGCTAGAAAGTGAATGCCGTGGTAGACAGTGTGATCGGGGGTGATGCACAGGTCGTAACCAATGTCTATCTGATCGTGTCCAACATTCCAATCCCACTCTAAAAAGGCTTGTTCTACTGCAAGCTCTGCTTGTCGACCAGTCTTCTGAGATTTAGGGAAGTTCATCGGCTAGAACGAAAGGGGGTTGCAAGGATGACAGCCTACCACTGACTTTCGGACACATCAGGGATAGAACCTCTTCTTGTCCTTCAAGCAGCGCTTGAACTGCCCCTTGGCGTAGACAGGAAGCACTACCGCAGGCCTGTATTTCTCCAAGGTCTCTATCTGCTTCCTGCGCATCACGGCGGGCTTCTTGTGGAAGTAGGCCTCGTGAAGCACCGGCACGCGCTTGCTGACGGAGTGGCCCGTGATCAGAGCAATATCTTCGTCAGGGACGTTCTGATGGTGGAGCTCTGTGGCGATGGTGTGGCGGAAGGCATGGAACCCAACCCCTCTAGGGAAGCCAAGGTCTTTCATGTAGCGGCTGAACTGGCTAAGCGCTGCCAGGCTGTAGCGAGCATTGGTCTCACCGGTCTTACGGTTCACGCCAGCGGATAGGTGTGGGAAGAGGCGAGGGTGTCCACAGTCCCGGATGTCATCCATGAAGTCCAGGAAGCCTGCGTCAAGCAGCGGCTTCGGGATAGGGATGGTCCGGATAGATGCCTTGCCTTTTAGGCTTTGTCGACTCCTGAGCCGGGTCCGGTGAGCCAAGTCAGGATCCACAGTCTTCTGGATGCGGATGCACCAGACATCGCTCTCCAGCACGATGTCGGCCACCTTCAGCTGAGCGACCTCGTTGATGCGGGCGCCTGTATACAGACCGATCATGGGAAGCCACCATCGATGCGGATACTTGCTCGCCCAGGGAATGAAGGTCTTGGGGTCGAAGATGCGGCGGAGGTCGTCTTCATCAAAGAGGCGCTCAGGCTTGTTCGGATCGGTGACCAGGTCCTTCTTGATCTCGGCAAACGCAGCCATCGGAGAGGTGTCAATGGCTTTGGTCTTGACCAGCTGATTGAAGAAGGAGACCAGGAAGCGCCGATGACGTTCAAGCGTTGCAGGGGCAAGCTGAGGAACATCTAGCTCCTTGCCGCAGGCAATGGCTTCGTCATAGCTGATTCCTCGATAGGCGGGGTCAGAGAAGAGGCCCGGGGGTGACCAGCGCATGAGGTCCCAGAGGCGATAGATGTGCGGGTGGTCAATGCGCGAGACGGGGATGTCGCCGCAGGTCATCTGGAGAAGCCGCAGGGTTCGGGCTGTGGAGTCGATGGTCTCTTGGGCGAGGCAGCGGCGTTCCCGGTCCCCCAAGTAGTCCTTGATCTCTACGGACAGAAGTCGGGCAGGGTGGCCTGCGGAGAGTGGCTCAAGGTAGCGCGTTCCTGCGGCATTGATGCGAGAGCGTCGGGAGCGCTCTATCGCAGCGTTGAGGATCTCTTGCGCATGGATGGCCGCTTCGCGTCCGGTGATGACCAGCTCATCAATCCGGAACCGTCCGATCCTGATGCCCTTAAGGTGCAGCGCGTCATCGGCGTCGGGATTGAAAGGGAAGTCTTGAAGGAAGCTCTTTACTGTTTTTGGCATTGCACTGTCTCCGTAGATGATGGGAGCAGTGCTAAGGCCTGGCTTTGATTCGTCAAACGAGATCTAGAGGGTTGCCGCGTTGCTTAGGCATTCGCCGGAACGTAGAAATTAGCGCGAAAACTTCTAGAGGAAATTAGTGGTGTGTGCGTTGCGAGGCACTGTGGCGTAAGGGTTTTCCTTGGGTGACTGCTTCTCTCTTGCAGTCATTTCTGTACTGTACGATTTTGAGAGTTCTGACGCCTAAGTGTGCTTTCTTACAGTATTGGCATTTAGGCGTTGGGATGTTGGTCACACAAATATTCTTGCCGCTCGTTGGTTTTTGATCTCGGGTCGATCCGAATTATCGAGCAGTTCGACTATTGAGCTTGGTAATTGCTGGACATCCGCTTTTTCCTCCTGCTCGTGTCGTCGGAGATGGCGGAGTTGACGCCGTTTGAATCGAGGCTACTGTCTTGTCATCTAATCGATGGGCTATGAAATGGCGAAGCGTGATGTGCAAATGAGTGGGGGGTCTATGGATGCCAACGACGTTCAGTGGAGTCGGGAAGCACATTGTGCTTTCACTACTTATAGATTGAATAATCTAATGCCTCACATCATGAATCTGATATCCATGCGCTCGGAACATACACCCCAGAAGAATTGCGAACCTCAAGGCGATCAATCAACGAGCAAGGAATGTCCGTGAGGTAATACCACCATGTCTTGGATTTGCGTGGAAGGGCGTTGGTCATGATTTTTCTATGAATATCCAGTAGCTCACAATCCGGTATGCGGACATCAATCGGGTTCCAAGCGGCGATATCCATGCCAAGGAGTTCATCGGGTTTGTTCCGCATCCATGCTGGTGCAAGTAGAGGATCTTCCTGCGGGATGCTCAACACTATTCTAAACTCCGTATGGTCGTGGCAGTAGAGCTTTCCGTTTCTGCTGATTGGATTGAGGTGCTGGGCTTGCGCCATCGTAATTTCTCGGCCATCTGGAAGGCCATGACCTCTAGGATCTGTGTCCGTAGTTAGCGAAACCGTGTTGTTAATTAATATGTTGCCAACTGACTTCCGTATGATCCCATCTTTTCGGATCTGCTGAATTGCGCTTGCGGTGGTGTAATGAAAGAGGATCATTGGTCACCTATGTTGTCGTTTTTTGTGCTAACGGTTCATGCTGACGAGTAGAGCTGCAGGCGAGCCGCCGGGCGTTCAAGCAACAAGTGCTGCGTGCTTACGTTCTGCTCGACTACGGGCCAAGCCCTTTTTCTTGCAGTCGTAGCATGCTACACATGGTCGAAGTGAGCATACACCCGCTGCAGATATCCATCTAATTTCCACTCCAGGTTCTTTAAGAATGACCAAGCCGTCACTCGATTCCATTGCCTCCGCTAAAGCCAAGCTTGCTGAAGAGCTGCGCAAGCTGGAGGAGCAGGAAGTCCAGCTTCTCCAAGAGCAGGCCGCTGATGCCTTCGCAGAGGTCGCCAACCTCGTTTCTCAGTACGGTAAGAGCTTCTCTGCGAAGCAGCGCGCCGAGATCGTCAGCATGCTGGGGGCTGATGCGCCCAAGAAGGGAGCTGCGGCGAAGAAGGAGGTCGCGCCCAAGTATTGGCTTCCCCACACTGGCGAGACTTGGACCGGTCGGGGTAGGACCCCTCGTGCCTTCGCTGCTTGGGAAGGGACTTCTGCTTACACGACGTGGAAGGCCTCCCATCCCAACGAAAAGTTCCCGGCTTTCCCTGGATAATTCATCCAAGCAGGGGCGGCCTCGCGCCCCTGCTGTCTCATCTTGGGAGACAGCCTGATCGTCTAATGGAGCCTTGGCTCTTGGTCCGGCTTAACGCTGGCGCTCAACCGTCGTATCTAGGGTGTCGATATGAAGGTTTTCATTAGTTCGCTGATTTCCGGGATGGAAGCCGAGCGAGCCGCAGTGAAGCGTGCCGTCGAGAGGCTTGGACGCTCCAATCATGGCGGAGGGCTTCTGCGCAAGGCCTAGCTCACGCGGGGTCGATTGCCTTGGCGGAGTGCGAGAGTCCGATCTTGTGTTACTGGTCTTGGGGTCTCGCTAGGGTGTAACCCAGGCGAGCGGGGCGGGGGGGCGGCTACTCACGAAGAAACTCTAGAAGCGCGAAACCGGAAGCCAATCTTGTCTTCCTGCGGGCAGGTCCTGAGTTGGAAGAAAGCCAAAGTGCTTTGATCAATTAGATCGTTTGTCTGCCTGTTAGTTCCGCTCTGAGATTTCGGGAGGTTTTAGTTCAACACCTACCCGATTCATGAGGTACGGACCGTGGTTGGCTGAATTCGGTGTGAGATGGGTGCTGCAAATAAATGTTTCTACTAGGTTGGCAGCTTAAGAAAAAAATTTAGAGGTGGATTTATGGAGCGATTGCATAACAGCTTGGTCATTTTCAGTTTCTTTAAAGAGAAATTTGAAAGAGATATGTATTTAATGGAAACGTCAGTTTCTTGGGAGGAAAATTACGCGAATAAATGCGCGGATATTTCGCGTTTCAGTGGCGAGCTAAAGCAATCTTTGTTTCTAAAGCAGATCATTGATGTATGCGCATTCTTGGATGAATTTAACGTATTTAGATCTTTGGCGAAGGGTGATGAAAGGGTTAGGCGCGTGTCTCGTGCGGTTAAGCCAGCCTTGGTAAGGATCGAAGAGGTGAAAGGTTTGAGGGCTTATAGGAATGCACTTGCAGCTCATAATTTTAGGGATGAAAAGAGAAAAGACAAAGTTGTGCTAATAAGTGATTTCGTTAATAATCCAGAATGCCCAAACTCTGTTGCAGAGATGTTTTTCCTTAGCTCGCTTTGTTATACGATAATAGAGGCCATAAACAGTGAATTTGAACCTGAGCTTAGGCATGCATTACAGTCTTATATGTCCAGTTTGGCGGACGATGGCGAAGAATCATTGAGGGGGGTAAAGACAGTTCGAGAGGCATATGACGAGGTTGAGAAGTATCGCCTAAAATTAAACTTGCGGCCAAAATTTCTATTTCATGAAATTGAAGAGTTTAAGATGGCCATGGAGAAAGTGGATTGGAGTGTGATTCCGAAGGGATTTGAACTCAATAAGGGCGAGGCCAATGAATATTGGTGCGAAGTTCTTGCGCTGTATTTGGGAATGAGAGGTTATGAGGTCATTGAGTATGTTCGGGGTGTTAAGGGGGTTTATGTGGGGTGCTGGATAGAGCTTTATGGTTATGCTCTAATCTTCACTGATAGATTGAAGGTCTATAATCCAGCCGCCTTGCGGGGCCGCTATGAGGAAGTAACTAATTGGATGCCTTCCGCTGAGAAGGATGGCTATCAACATGCAGAGCGTGTCTATCAGGAGATAATGAAAGTCGTTGCGCCGTAAGTCTGTGCCAATGTCCTGGCCTGTACTTGATTTCCAGCAATTTAACTGGCGAACACGCTTCAGCTTGCAATAGCCAGCGGTCCCGTCTCAGCCATCCTTCGGCCTGCAGAGATGGAGGCCCCGTCCCTGATTGCGGAGATGCAGCAGAGCGCACTCTTTGGCAGTCACCCAATCTTTGATAGGGCGGCCGGTAGCCGATCTCGGTTGGAGGGTGAGGCGCTCGTTGTGGACCAAGAGGACGGCCACAGGTCTGGGGCATCGGTGCGCCTTTGGCCAAACGGTGATCTGTTGATCAGCCTTCCCGTGCCGCCTCCCACGCGTGGGATGGGGCTGCCCGTGGTCTTGGAAGAAGACGTAGCTAGCAAACTGGCCAGCGCTGTTGGATATGCGGCATGGCTGCTTTCGCGGATCGATCCAACTGAGAGAATCACCCACATCGTGCCAGCCGTCAGGCTCAGTGGGGATGGTGGCGGCGCGTGGCGCACCAGGGCGGAGCATGATGCGAGCCCCAATTCGGGCCAGTTTCCATGGCGACAGGGCGAGCATGAGGAGCCTGTGTTCCTGGCTCCCGCGCACCAAGTCAGGCAGGTGCTGTCGATGGATGCGCGTCGTGTGATCGAGGACTTTGTCGTTCTGCTGAGGCGACGCTGGAATCAGGATTGATCAGGTTAGCTCACTACGGAGGAGTAGGCTCAATGGTCATAGCAGCGCAAGTGTTTACGGAGAAGGCCGTCAGTGAGCTCAAGCCGGGCAGCATTCCAGCTTCGGTTATGGTTCTGGCTGTTTGTGCAGCAAGGTGGCGGCGTGCCAGCGCTTGACATTGCCCCTCCTAGTGCTTTAACTGAGGAAAAAGGGGTGTTATGAATCTGCGGGCTAAGCCTGAGTCATTCTGGCGTAAAAATAGTAAGACCGAAGTGGGGGGCGGTCGCGATAGGAGCACGCTTGCATCGAAAGAGGATGCGATCCTCCATGCGATCTTATCGGCCGTCGGTTTTTTTGCAATAATATTTAATTTTGCAAAATATTTCGGTTTATGAAAATTTTAAATGGCGCTAATTGATCGGCGCATCGGTTCATTCTCGACAATTATCGGGGTTGCATGCATGGCGATGCTTTATCCTGTCTTGGCGGGCGCGCTCCTGTCCTTGGTGATGGTTTGTATATCCAATCGGAATGGGGTAACGCTGGCTACTGGGACCGTGCTCTTGTTGGTTGTGGATGGCGCCAGTTTTGGGATTGTTTCAAAGATTTTCTACAAGCTTGCAATGGGCACATATGGCAAGCAAGTCCAGGGTGACGAGGCTTTGTATATGGCCCTCGGGGGAATGGCAATTCTCTATCAAGTTTACAAACATGTGCGAAAAGTATGGTTTACCATTAAGCAGATACCTGACCCCAATGACGAGCATCCGACGGTATGAGCCGCCGCGCACCATGCTTAATCTTTCCTTATCTGCGCCTCTGAACTATATGTAATGGATAGAGCAGCCCCCTTTCATCGCTTGTAGGTTCTAAGTTCGAGGGTTGCTACCAATTCTCTGCTGCGGGCACAGGACTTCGAGAGGGGGGAGGCTGCATGCAAGGCTTGGGAGTGGTGCGGTGCTGAGGGCGGTATTGATGGGTAGGCGTCAGGAAGGTTCGACTTTTGTCCAGCTACGCAGAACCTCATCCGAAAAGTATGATGGGTCGAGGCTGGTCTCGTCGATTGCGAATGGGTGAAGGGCATTCGAATATTGGATGGTCTTCGAGCCTCAAGTTCGAATACAGTTTGCAGGTGCTTATGCTTCCTGTTGGCATGAAGTGCGAAGCCATCTCCTTCGTGTTTTTCGATGGCTAAGATCTAATATATTTTGTGTGCGTACAATTGACCTAAAAGGATTTTTCAATGGCTACTTCGGATTTTTACGTTTCTGCCGTCAACTACAATAGCGATGAAACCCATATCGCTAAGCTGAAAGTTCATGAGGTTAAGGTCGGGTCGGATACCTTGCAGCCTGCTCAGGAGATGACGCGTCCTAAGGTCATCGAGCTTATCGAGAAAGGGAAGAAATTCACCACAATTTTCAGGAAGTCAGATGGAAATTGGGCTATCGGCGCACCGCTTCAGATCGCTCCTGTTACGACGAAATATCTGAAGACGAAGAGTGATCAGACTACGAAGGACAACTTGGAAAATCTGCCTTCTTTCTAGATCGCAGTTAGAGTGCATGGTCTCGGCGATCAGTCGGGGCCATGCCACTCACTCTTAGCTATTAGACTGATGGCGCAGACAGCTGCCTAGCATCGCTAGTGTGATCTGACTCTTTGCGTGCAGGAACCGTTCTCAAAGTCCAGGACTCGGCATCTACTTGCTTCACCCATCCCGAACCGTTTGGTTGATTCGCAGCGGTGGATGTGGGCATTCCACCCTTTTCACAGGGCGAGATTCTAGATGTGAGGATTTCCTAAGCAAGCGATTCGCGCCAGGCCATAACTTCATTTAAATAGATCAGAGGGAATTGATGATGTCTTCCACTTCGGCCAGTAAAAATAAGGTCAGGTTGATCGTGGCTTTTCAGTGCAATGATGGAATCATGCTGCCTTTGGAGCAACAGACTCAGATCTATTGGGTCGTGCATGACGTGTATCCATT
This sequence comes from Stenotrophomonas sp. YJH_SMC_48-3, assembly GCF_059369375.1. Taxonomy (NCBI): domain Bacteria; kingdom Pseudomonadati; phylum Pseudomonadota; class Gammaproteobacteria; order Lysobacterales; family Lysobacteraceae; genus Stenotrophomonas; species Stenotrophomonas sp. YJH_SMC_48-3. Next base: position 105,627 of record NZ_JCAFSQ010000008.1, read on the forward strand.
TCAGTTCGTTTGCAGCGGAGATACCGCCGAAGAGGCCATGAGAGTGGCGCGCGAAGAATGTGGCTGCTACTTCGCCGGGGATCCAGAAGATGTGCGGATTGGAATGAATATCTAGAGTGCGCTAGTCAGGTCATTGTTCATCAGTTCTTCCTTGCGTGCCTTTCTGGGCCGCGCGCTCCCTTGCTAGAATTTTATTCGGTGAAGGAGGGATTTTTACTGGTGTCCCGTCTTCATTGAATCCGCTAAGCGGCACATCGGCAATGCCTTGGTTTTGCCAAAGTTTATAGCTAGGAATCGCTAGATTTCCTCGGTTGGCTTGCCAGTGCTCAATGCAGACTTGGGTGGCCAAGTCTGCTTCCTTCTTTGCGTCGTCTACTGGCAGCCGATTCAAGGCCGCAATAAAAGCACTATTCCAAAATTTCTCGATCTTCATCACCGCTCCGATTTCCTGTCTTTCTGGTAATAGCAGAGCAGCGCGGGCTGTCAAGGTTTGATCTTGTTGTGACACAATGAATGGCAGCACTATCGGATAAGCGGCAATCATCCGCAAGATTATTAATCATTGCCGGTCCTGTCTTGGTTCACTCTCGACGCGCTTCTCTGCCTCTGATGGATAGGGCGCAAGGACCGTGTTTTGTGGACCCAAGGGGCAGCTCGCCCTCATGAATTGCGGACCCGAATTTGTCATTCGACCGATGACTACAAGGTCGTCATTTACACGCCCCACACGGTCTCGCACGTCAGCAGAGCATCCGGATCCTTCATACATGTCGAAAAAGAGTGCGCTGTGGCTGGCCACCCACCGCATTGATGGGTAGATGAAGGATGAGCTATTTAGAACTGCGCTGGCGATTGTCACGATTACAAAGCCAGAGAAGATCCTGGTCAGAGTGATAACCAAATCCAGATCGCGGACCTTGGATGAGGCCGTGCCGAGCTTTGCTAGTCCCCATATAAGGCCGATGATCACGCCGAAAGTGCCTAAGATGATGACGAGGGCAGCGGCAACTGGAACAAACGAAAGCGGAACCAGAAGCGCGACTGCGCTGGTGAAATAGGACGGATCTTGACCCGTAGCATCGTTGACCGTGATCTTGCTTACCCCTGTTGCAGCCGCAAGGGTCACAACACCCAATACGGTGATGGCCACTTTCATCAGGGGGTAGTTGAGCCTTTTGACGGTCCAGTAATAGCACTCCGTTAGGAAAGCAGATGCGAGCAGTGCGCATCCTGCATACGTCGCGACATCGGAAGCCAGCGATCTGGGGTCATGGAGGAAGAGCGCGATGCTCAGGAGCATACATGCGACTCCTCCGAGGTATAGGCGTACAGTCGGAGGGTGTTCAAGCCACCAGCCCGCCATATTTCTCGGGATCGAAGAAAGTGAAAGCGCGCTAATCGATGTCATGCCTGTCTGCTCAGGATGTGGTCGAGCGCGAGACTATAGCGACGCTATCTCACAACTTGAGATCAGGCCATCGCCTCTCTAGTGGGCGACCGGGGATTTCCTTCCGCATGGGGTGTAGGGAGGGGCACTAGTAAGGTGGCTCGGCATGCGGTACAAATCGCAAAACAGGCCGCCACGGCGGGTCTGGTTCTGGGCTTCGTCTTCACATGGATTGGAGGTGTGGCGTGTCGAGTTACATATTCGTTTCCCCTGGTTCTGACCCTGGTATGGGTAAAGCGCTAGTAGACCCGATCTTGCAACCGGACAAGAAAGCGAAATCGACCATGGGAACCTGTCGGCCTGACCTGCGCCGCAGGGTGAAGTTAGGCGATCAGATCTTCGTGATAAGCGGCAGCATGGGGAAGAACGTTCAGCAATATGTGATTGGAGGGCTTGAGGTCCAGGATAAGCTGTCCAGTCAGATCGCAGCTTTCGATCAATTCCCAGAGAATCGGCTCAGATTTGACGAGTCCGGCCAGAGGCTGGGCAACATCATTGTGACTGCAGACGGACGACATCATCCCGAAGACCATCACGACAACTTTGAGAGGCGAATCCAGAACTATCTGGTTGGTCGGACCTCTGTCATCCTTCAGACGCCTCGGGAGATCCAGCTTGGCAGGGAGCGATCAGTAGACATCCTCGCTAGTCTGTTTGATCGTCCAGGCTCTACGCGAATCCAACAAGTGATCGGGCGCATGAGAAAGTTGACTGAAGAGCAAGCTATTCGTCTGAGAGAAGAGCTCCAGGCCTTGAAGAGGGAAGCTAGGAAGTAATGGATATTGCGCAGCACATCGCAGATCGCAGTCTCACGGTCAGTGATGTGGCCCGACGGGCGAACCTGCCCGTTTCCCGTGTTAGCGAGATCGTCTCGGGTGATGAGGCATCACTGTCGGAAATAAGAAAAATATCAAAGGCAATCCGTGTTCCGCTGAGCTCGATTGGGCGGCCGGAATCAACTGAGGATCAGAGCACTTCCAAGCTCCTGCTGAGGCAGACCATTGATCAGCGTGCAAGGGGCATGTCTTCATCTCTGAGCATCATTGGTGATCAGCTAAACGACATACTCTCAGTAGCAAGACTTCTGCCTTCCAATCTCAATTGGCTGGAGCTGTTCAGGGGCCTGGCTCCCGACCTCGAAAACGCAGAGAACTTTGCTGCCATTTTTAGACGGGCGTTCGCACAGCTGGATGACCAAGTTCCTTTTCTTAGTCTTGGAACTACCTTGGAGGAGTTGGGGGTCATTGTCTGCTATGGAAGGGATCCTAAGGTCGAGGGTGTTTCGGCGATTGTCGAAGGCCACGCCCTGATCCTGCTTGCTCCTCGAACCTTCAAGGCACGGATGCTGTTCACTCTTGCTCATGAAGTGGGACACCTCGTAGCCCGCCATGACTTGCTAAAGATTGACTTCGCAAGATTGGACGAAGAGGTGGGTGGAGACAGAGAGACGGCTGGCTCGGCTGAACATCGGAACGAAGAGCGTTTTGCGGATGCTTTCGCGGCTTCTTTGCTAATGCCCCGAAAAGGGTTCTTGAAGGTGCTTGATGCCGTTCGCACTCACTACCGAGCAAAGGGGCCGCTCGGGGACGTGGAGATACTGACTGCTGCAATCTTCTTCGGGGTGAGCTTTGAGGTTGCCGCGCGCCGTTGCGAAGGCTTGGGGTTGCTGGAGCCTAGAGGCGCTAGGGCGCTGTATCAGAAGATCTCAGACGAACATGGAAATCCTGAGAGGAGAGCGAGAGAGCTGGGGCTTCGAGAGCGAGAGGAGATACAGATTTCAACTTCGCCCAGGCTACTTGAGACTGCTGCGAAGCTTGTGGAACGTGAGGAGCTCTCTGCCGGTAAAGCCGCTGAGCTTCTGAACGTTCCCATCTCCCATGTCTTCGCCGCTAACTCGAAGTAGCAGCGTGATAGTGCTTCTAGACGCTTCGACAGTCATCAACCTCGTGAATGGCGGGGTCTTTGATGCGGTCTTGGGTATCGAGGGTGTACAGTTCCAAGTCGGAAGCTTGGTGAGAGATGAGGCTTCATCCGCTTCCGAAGTGTTGGACTTGGAGCTTGCCAAGGGATCTTTGACCCTTGCTGACGAAGGATTGGTCCCATATTCGGCATTTCTGGCCGCGAAGAATGATATGGGGCTCGGTGATGGCGAGACCGAGTGCATTCTCATTGCATCCGCTCTCCAGTGCCAGATTGCTTGTGATGACGGCCGGGCCCGGAAGGCGGCTATCAAGCGGCTCGGGCATGAGTCGCTGGTGACCGGCTCTTTGGGGTTGATGCAACGAGCCTGTAGCCATGGACTGATCACAACTGAAGCTGCGCAGCTCGCCTATCAAGAGATGCGCAAGCTCGGTGGCTATCTTCCACAGATCGATGTGGACTTCTTCGCCAAAGAAGTGACCCTGCTAGATGGTTTCGGGGCGCAACCCTAGCTTGTCTTCACGAAGAATTCGATTCGTATGCTTGGAAAGGCGTGCTCTCGTCTCGACAAACGGGTTCGATATCGTCTTCTTGATCTGCGATGGATTCTGGAAGATCGCTCCGCAGAAGTGGCATTCGTGGTCAATGTGGGGCGTATATGCCCACTGTCCCTTATCGAAGTGAGGCTCTTTGCAGCGCGGACATGACAGAGCCACGACGCGTCCTTCGATGTGCGGCAGTGCTGTTTGCGCCATGTAGTAGCGTACTTGTTCGGCATCAAGTTCGATGCCATCTATCACGACGGACTCATACGTGTCGTCTATCTTGGGCCACTCTTGGCCTTCCTCGCTCAGAGCGTGCAGATGGATTCCGGTTTCTTCAGGCGCTGTGGAGGTCCAGAGGATGGCAGGATTTGATCCCCAGATCTGTATCCCTCCTGGGTAGTCCTGTTGGCGTATCTCTATGCTTCTTGGCGCAGCTATCTGGGATCGATTGCCTGGCTCAAGGTGGTTCCTCAACTGCGAGAGAGGGTTTCCTATCGCGATTTCCGAGTCGGAGAACTGTCTTCCGCATCCATGGCACTGATGCTTCTTGTGAGGATGGACTGCGAACCAGTCGCGGTCCAGATGAGGGAAGCCGCAGTGGCTGCATTTGACACTGATGGTTCCGAAGCCGAAGACGCCAGACACCATGTAATTGATTGCGTCGATCTCATCCACTACGAACCATTCCGAGGACAGCAAGTCTGTCGTGAATGGGATCCTCAGCCTTCGATATGTCTTGTCGATGTCCTTGGCTGAGTCCCGGCCCAAGCGCCTAGCATGGACATGGATGCCTCTATCGGTGGGCAAAGTGGTAGTGTCGTATGACGCGGGCACTGACCCCCAAAGTGCTATCCCTCCGACGTAGCGGTTGACCTCAAGATCAAGAGACTCACTCTCCGAAATGGGTTCGTCATGCGCGGCCACGCATTCTTCCGCCGCCACGCCATACTTTGCGGTGGCGTTTGCATGATGGGATAGGCACCAGTATCGGCTTCCCCCGTCTCGCCTCTTTCCGACGTTCACTATCTCGCAGGTCATACGATCACTCCTTGGGCTTCATGCCCATCGCAGGTGAAGGTCTAACGGTGCATCTGTAGCGTAGTAATCGTTGAAGCTATTTCAGAAGTAAGTTGCGGCTGCTATGAAGCGTCTATCAGGCTCTTAATCAGCCCAAGTGCTTGCTTCTGCTTTTGGGCATCAAGCTGAGAAAGCACCAGGATGGCCTCAGCGACAACATCCGATGCCGCCACAAAGTAGGCCGCAGGAAGGTCTAGAAGCTCTGCGAGCTTCTCGATGGTCTCCAAGTCCGGCTTGTGCATCCCTCGTTCATATCGGCTGATGCGAGGGGCCGTCGTATTTGAGTCATCCACGCCCATGAGCATTTCGCCTAGCTGAGCTTGGGTCCAGCCTTTGGCAACGCGTGCTGCGCGTAGGCGATGACCAAGGGCTGTAGGCGTGGGCTGAGGGGCGGGCATCCGGTAGAAACAAACACGTTGACTCTCCAGAGTTTGACCGCATAAGCTTAGTCGGTCATTTGCGTTCAACGCAAAATTGAACCTGGAGGCTGTCGTATGGATATGAGGTGCTGGGCAGTGGTGGGTCTCCTGGCGTTCGCTGCTTCTGCCGAGGCTGCGCAGAGCTTGTCGTGCCAACTGCAGAGCGGCCAGTTCATGGTGGACGGGGTGGGGCGGCCGAAGGTGTCCGCTTTCATCTGGTCCACGGGACACGGCTCCGCTACTCCCACCGGTCCCGTGCGAACAAGCATTGGTCGGATCGACCCCATGGAAGGCCGGGACTACAAGCGCGCTATCAAGCTGGACGGCAAGCCCGTTCTTTTGCCTCCGGACGCACAAAGCGTTATCGGCTTCGGCAAGGTCTACGACTTCGGGGGTGCCGTTGCCTTGGCTTACCTCGGCGAGCGTGAGGAGGACTCTTCTGCGCGGCCTAGCCAGATTGTCATCGTCATCAACAAGGCCGGGTCAGTGATAGACAGCGAAATCCTGCCTGGCACTGCAACGAATCATGGCAGTCACTGCCTACTCATCGACTGATCAAGGAATTGACATGAAGAAGCTTGGGACGCTTTCCGCTACTGCGCTGCTGGTTGCTTGCTCGGGTGGTCCTGGGAGCGGCGATGTTGAGAAAGCGCTGACCGCGTATTTCAAGGAAGCGACAGGAACGACGATGACCTTTGAACGCCTCAAGGTGGGCGAGTGCGTCCGAGTTGACAGTCCTGGCTATGCCTGCAGTGTCACCGGAAGTGCGCGCTATCAGCTGGGCACTCGCATTGAGCAACAGCAGCTTGTCGGCACTTTCGTCATCGACAAAGTTGGTGGCACTTGGACTGTCGTAGACCGTCGCTGAATTCAAGCTCGCCGCCAACCCCTGGCTAGGAGGTTCAGATGTGGACGTTTTTCAACGTGGTGCGTTGGCTCATCACGGTTGCGGCACTGTGGTGGCTTTGTAGCGTGGTGTTTGAGGAGGGCACTACCGCTGAAGGAGCAGTATTTGGGCTGATGCTCTTCGGCCAGGTTGTCTTCTGGCCCCTCTTGCTGTTGTGGGGGCTGCCGTGGCTGTTCCGTCGCCGAACGCCCAAACTGAAGAAGCATAGGCCTGAAGAGTTCGAACCCACGGTATCCCATGATCACATTGCCTTGGACCTGAGCAGGGACACCATCTGGGTTCGGGACCCTGGGAAGGGGGAGCGCTATCTGCGGCGGTCTGAAGTGCTCGCAATCCGCACCGGGGAATACAACTACAAGGGGGTGGTCACCCATCGCCTGGAAGTCCAAGTCCGGGACGTTGTTCACCCGCTCTGGCTTGTTCCGTTCGTGCGCCACTCTGATCGTTGGCTTAAGAGCACAGCAGCCAATGAATCAGAGCGGGATGAGTGGTTCGCTAGGATGAAGGCATGGATTGAGCAATGAGCCGCTCGACGTTCTACCAAGTATTCATCCCGGTCGCTGCGGCGATGGCAGGAGAATTATCAACGCGACCCATGGCACAACGGCGAGTAGCGTCGCTATGTAGGCCTGCCGGAGAGAGTGAAATTTACAGGTGAGGATCTTCGAATTTCGCCAGCACTGATCAAAGAGATCATCTGCTAGCTCCTCAGGACTCCGACTCTTGCATGCCTGCCGAAATTCACTCTCTCGCATCTGAGCGATGCTTCGAAAGTAGAGCAATGATGCCGTGCCGCCGTCTAGATGTGGGAACGAGCCGTTCCAGAGGTGTCGGAAGCTAAACCCCAGCGCGGTAAAAAATAGAGTCGTGAAGACCGCAGCTGCGGCGGTCATCTCGCTCGGCGGAGGAAGCCGAGTAGCAACCAGTGCCAGCATGCCCAGATCAATGCCCAGCACCACCGATAGCTTAGTATCGATTCTTGAGAAGAACCCAAGAACAAGGTTCAGCTGTTGCCAACCAGTGCTAACGCGCCCGCCTTGGGCGTTTGGAGGGCTTGGGAGGTTGGTAGAATTTTGATCGTCGGACATATGGCTTAGCAGTAGGTTTGGTTAGTTGGTTTAGGCGCGAATGCGCGTCCCTCAGCCCACAGGAGATCAGCGTTCCGCAGCAAGCAACGCCCTGATTTGCAAGATCATCCATGAACTTGTCTTCGGAAACGCGCCAAAGGTAGTAGCTGGATATGTAGTTTTCCAGATGCTCGGCGTGATCCTGGCATCTCGAAATCTCGATCTTTCCTGACGGATCGCATGGGCAGCAGGTGTGTCCTCCCACCAATGATCCGCCACGCTTCGTGATCCGTGCTAGGCGTCTGCCATCTCCCCATAGTTCAATGCGTGGCCCTCTGAGATGCTCATCGAGGCGCACGGTAAAGTCTCCCCGCCTCGCGCGACCCGAGAAATCAGGCCCCAACTTCTCTGCCGCAGCCTCAGCGGCAGCCTGATGGACAGCAGCATCACCATGGGCTCTGTCGTACTCTTGACCTGCCCATTTGCGTCGGTAGCTTGCGTTGATCTGGCGAGAAAGAAATCGCACAACAGCAGACCACCATCGGCGTGCGGCTGCTTCGTCGCGGACTTCGCTAGGGCTGTCATCTTTCCAGCCCAAGCAGAATGTTCCGCCCGGATTGATGTGGCGATCCGGGCAGCACTGAGGCAGTTGGGGCGAGGCTTTTTTCTCTTGGACAAAGACGTAATAGCCATGGATGGTGAGCAATAGAGCAAAAGATCGAGTCTTCCCGCTGGGGAGAGAGATCTCAATCGTGGCATCTACTGCACCGGCTCCATTGGAGAGCGTAGCCCCGAACTCGGGGGCCACGCTCCTTAGCAATGACTCAACTTCGCTCATCGTGGGCGAGCTTCGAATGTGGGCGAAGTGGTTGCGACAAGGACGGGACCACCGCAGGACGCGAAGAGGCATATGCATCTTCAAGAGCCGCCTTTGCCACCTTATCGCCAGAGGCCGAAAGTTCTTCTACAGCCGCGTCATAGTCAAGGTTGTCAGCCGTCCTGGAGTTGCCAAAGAGAGTGCGAACTGCGTCCGATCCAGCCTTGTATGCAGCAGGGCCGATCCTGCTCTCGGTTCCCTTGCATATGCGCTGCTCTGCCTCGGAGGCAATTACGGCCCGCCCCGTTGCGCATCGGACGCGCTCCCCCTTCATGCCCAGTCTGCTCAAACTAAGCGGGCCGTACTCAAAGCCAATCGCGAGACCCAACTCCCCAGTGTCTCCACCTTCAGACTTCAGATGTTCAATAGCGGACAGAAAGCTGCTGCGGAGGGCGCCGACGCACTGGACGGCGGTACTTACAGTCGCCTCTGCATCCGTTGTATAGGCCGTCCCCTCAATCATCATTCCATGAAGGCAGTCGCCGATGAACCTTACGCGGCGTCCGCCAAAGTCGCTGTGCGTGACGGAGTCCAGTTCGGAGCGAACGACGTGCAACGTGCGGACCAAATTCTCTGGATTCTCTTCAAGGTGTTGGTCCACAAATGCCGAGAAGCCATCGATATCAGCATAGACAGAAACGCCCTCGAAGTTCTTTGAATTCCCCGGGGTGAGAGCATCAAAGTCCAGGTCTGACAAAGGTGGCGTTGGCCTGCTGAATTCAATGCTGCCAATGGGAGTCTCTTCCTGCTCTTCCTTCCAAAGCTTGATGATCTTGTCTTTCGACGTTTCGAGCTTGGCTTCATCAACGCAGGTGGCTATCTGCTCGTCAGTAAGGCGGGTAGAGCGGTCCTTGTCACCGTCCAGTGCGGGGAAGCCCATGACGGATCGCGCTGAGTTTGTGAGGTAGATGCCTTCTGTGCTGGCATGCCCAGCGCACTTGGCAGCGTGATTGGCAGGACTTCCCAGGAAGAGGGGCTCGCGGCCTCCGCGCCGACCGTTGTTGACCGCCAGAGCCAAGCCGCTATCAATACCTACGCGGACACGTGCATTTGGGATGTGCTCATCGGCATCCCCTGTTTCCGCCAAGACTTCGTCAACTAGCTTTGCGATGGCCACGGCTTTGGCCACCCGTTGGCGCTCTTCATCTTCGCCGTAAGGCTTAGCGACCAAGGCATGCAGGCGCTGGTTATGGAAGTCGACGCGCTTGGCATTGCTCTCTTCAAGAATGCGATGGACAGCGCGATAGTGCTGGTTGAGGAATTTTAGGGTGCGCTTGTGGCAGGTAGTGCCCTCGTCCTTCGTACAGGCCAGGATTTCGTCAATGTTGACGATATCGATGTAGACGTGGGCCGCATGAATGCGATAAGCCCGCTTTGCTGGGATGCTTTCCAGCGAGGTATCGCGCTTGTAATCGTAAATTTCTACGTCCCGCACTTCCTCGTAGCGAGACTTGATTCGCTTCTTCGCGCGGTCTTCCTTCCAGCTGTGGCCCATCTCAATATCCTCTCGTCCAGTAAAGGTGAAGCCAAGGGGGGGGGCGCTTCGCTAAGGCCCAGGTACGGTCCACATGCACTGGCGGCGGCCCGTTGAACCTGTATATTGTGTCTTGGTTCACACTTTCAAGGGGGCGAAGTGGCCACTGGACTTATTGATCGGTTCCGCTCAGATGGAGGGCGGAGGCTGCTCGCTGCATTATCTGAGGCGCGACTGCTTGGCGGGATCGGCGGCTTGCCAGAGTGGCTCATGGACCGGGGGGAGCTGCTAGAAGTCCAGGCGGGCGAGTCCTTTGTCGAGCAGGACGGGATGGACACCGAAGTGTTCTTTATCGTTGCTGGATCCGTTGATGTAGTGATCAACGGAAAGATCGTCAACATCCGCCATACAGGAGATCATGTCGGCGAGATGGCCGCGATTGAGCCAGCTCAGAGACGCGCAGCTACGCTGGTTGCACGGGAGCTCAGTGTTCTGCTGAAGGTCGCTGAAAGCGATTTCATTGAAATGGCAGATGGTCACCCGATCATCTGGAGGCGACTGGCCGCCACACTTTCGAGGAGACTTCTGCAGAGGAATAGCCTTCTGGCCAAGCCTCGCAACCAAGTTCGGGTGTTCGTCATGTCTTCGGTGGAGGCGCTTCCAGTCACCCGTCTATTGGTCCAACACTTTGAACATGATCCATTCTTGACTGTGGTCTGGGACCATGGCGTGTTTCGCGCGTCAAACTACACGTTAGATGAGTTGGAAAAGCAGCTCGAACTGGCTGACTTTGCAATCGCAATCGCGCACGCAGATGATCTTGTGATTAGTCGTGGAGACGAATGGCCTGCGATGCGAGACAACGTCGTGTTCGAGTTGGGTATGTTTATTGGGTTCTTGGGTAGGAAGCGCGCTTTCTTGATGGAGCCTAGGGAAGATAAGTTGAAGCTTCCGAGTGATCTTGCGGGTCTGACTACGGTTTCCTACCGTTATGTGCCTGGGGAGGATGCCAGAGCGAGGCTGGCTCCGGCTTGCAACCAAATTCGCGACATCATTCTTGCTATGGGACCAAGAGACTAATCATGGCTTTGCTCGAAGACATGGAGGGTGCTGTTGCGACGATCTTTAGCAGTGCCTGGGACAAGCGGGAGGGGCGCGTGGTTCCGGATCCGGAGGATCTGCGACTCGGCAATGACGCTGTTGAATTTTCGCGGGCTACCGTGCTGTATGCGGATCTCCACGGCTCTACGAACATGGTCGACACTGAGGAATGGTGGTTTAGTGCGGAGGTCTACAAGGCATTTCTGCATTGTGCTGCCAGCATCATCAGGGCTGAGGGTGGCGCGATCACTTCTTACGACGGTGACCGTGTGATGGGAATCTGGGTAGGGGATCGTCAAACGACACCGGCAGCGATTGCAGGTCTGAAGATCAATTACGCTGTGAACGAAATCATCAATCCTGCCCTTAAGAAGCAATACCCGGCATTGAACCGTACCATCAAGCAGAGTGTCGGCATTGACTCTAGCGCTCTTCGTGCTGCCCGCACTGGAGTTCGAGGTGGAAATGACATTGTTTGGGTGGGGCGGGCCGCGAACTATGCGGCAAAGCTGACTGAGTTGGATCTCGAACCCAAGACCTGGATAACCGCTGACGCGTTCCTGTATTTGCTTGATGAGGCGAAGTTCGGTGGCCAACCCAAGCAGTTGATGTGGAAGGAGTTCAGCTGGACCGAGCAGGGGGGCATCGCCATCCATGGTTCGACGTGGCAATGGAAGGTCTAGTGGCCGCCGTCTCTGTGGTGAAAAAGTCCGTCGCTTAGCGAGATCAATAAGCCAAGCAAGAGCGCACTTAGGCATTGCCCGTTGGGCAATGCGTGCGCAAGAGGCTGTGCCCCTTGACCCCCTAAAAAAGCGCTTGCCAAAGCCTAAATCGTAGGCATAAAGGCAAGGGCGGGGGCCAAGAACAAGGAGCATTAATGGCCATCTATCACACAAGAGTAAAGACCTTCAGTCGTGCCCAGGGGCACGCATCCACAGCTGCAGCAGCCTATCGCGCAGGCCTGCTCATCATCGATGGCCGCACCGGTCTCCGGCACGACTACCGAAGGCGCGGCGGGGTCGTTGAGACACGTTGCCTCGCTCCCGACGACGCTCCCGACTGGGCTTTCGACCCCCGACAACTCTGGCCTGCAGCCGAGGCTTCGGAGCGCCGAAAAGATGCCACGGTCGCTAGAGAGTTCGAGGTGGCCTTGCCACACGAACTGAGCAATGAGCAGCGTTCAGACCTGGCAGCCGAAATATCGCGCTGTCTGGTCCAGCGTTACAGGTTCGCTGTCCAATCCAGCATCCATGAGCCGCAGACCGCTGACGGGCTCAACTATCACGTCCACATCCTAGCCACGACCAGGCGGATGGAAGCAGACGGGTTGAAGGATAAGACCAGGGAGCTTGATGGCGGCCCTTCAGGCCGAGGGGAGGTCGAATGGATTCGCGCGATGGTGGGGGAAGCCATCAATGCTCACCTGGCCGCAGCCGGTGTCTCGGCCCGTGTCGATCACCGAAGCCTGAAAGAGCAGGCGGCTGAGGCCGCAGAGCAGGGAGATGGGCTCACAGCAGCGGAACTTTCCCGTGCTCCAGGACTTCACATGGGCAAAGATGCCACAGCCTTACACCGTCGAGGCATGGATACAGATCTGAAGCAGGGCAATGACGGAATCGCTCAGGCTAACAGCGCTGCTTGGGATCGTGCCGTGGCTGACCTGGCAGAGCAGGGCAGGTTGATGGAACCCGCATCTGATCAAGCAATGCCGGTTGGCCCACGCGAGGTTCCTTCGCATGCTGCCATCCAATCAATGCTGTCTCCTCGTGGAGTGACTCCTCTGGGTAACGTGGCCAGGGAAGTCATGCCGGTTGAGGCGATTGCCGATGAAGGGGCGTGGCAACCGCAGGCCACAGCATCCAAGCAGGTGTTGAAGGCTGTGTTAGAAATTTGGGCCGAGGCGTGGATAGAGGCGCTGCGAGATAGGCTTAAATTCACGCGCAGATTGCTGCGCAACAGCACTGCTCTGATATCGGCTCATGGAACATTGCCCAGACTACGCGTTGATCTAGAGGAGCTGCTCGTAAGGCTAAAGAAGTTGAAGCGGGACGCACTGCGCTTCAGGCGTAGGCTGAAAGCTGAAGACCGTGCCCAGCACGTATTGGCCCAAGCAGAATTTGCCTTGGAGAGCTTCGAAAGCCAAAACCCAAGGCCGGGCCTCTTGAATCGCTCAGACTGGTCGCGGCGTCGGGCGCGCCGGGTTCGGGCTTTCGAACTTGGGCGCTTGGAGTACCAACGCGCTCACGAAGCCACCGGACCCAAGGCCCAGGAAGACTACAACCGTCAGACAGATGAGTCCCTCTCACAGCTGGAAAACTGGAGTGAAGTGTTGCTTCGGAGATATCCGGTGTTGGTGGACGCGCCCACTGACGCTCCTGCGGCGTCAGCTCCAGCTGATGCTCTACTGGCGATGAAGCAGGCCAAAGAACCTGGAGCACGGTTGCACTGATAGACGAGCGAAGGCCCCGGCGAGCCGGGGCTTTAGCTAACCTCGTTTCGAAAACTCAGTGGTAGGTAGGTCCGCGAGTGGGCTTGGACACCGCGCCACGACGCTCTGAGATCATGTCGCTCAGCTGCACTTGATCACGCTCTACTAGGCTCTCCCTGACTCTCACTTCAGGTTTCAGAGTGTGGTCGTCGGCCGGTGGTTTTGGAGCCATGCATCGGTTGATCAGTTCGTCGGCGATTTCCAATGCGTGGATGATGTCCTCGATCCGCTCTTGCGTGTCTCGTGTCCGGTCTTGGGCAATCAAAGGGCATAGCACTCGACTAGCGATAGCCAGCTTTCTTTCTAACGGCATATGAAGCTCCTAACGTGGGGGAGCTCTCATAAAACCACCATTTGCGTTGATCGCAATAGTTGTGGCGTTTGTCAGTGCCAATGTTGGCCCGTTAGAGATACTCCTAGACGTTCCATGTAATTTTCCTGGCGCGGAGATCCGCTACCCCAGCAACTTCTTCAGTGCAGCGAGCTCAAGATTGAAGCTCAAGGATGACAGGCCCGCTGTTTTGAATTCAGGAGTGATCAGCCCATTGAGCTTTTCGGCAGGGGTGAATTCCCTGCTGTAGACCGGATGGTGCTCATCATCAAGCTCGTGGCCGACGATCTGGGCGCGCATTTCTGAGGCGACACCGAAGCCCTGCATCTGCTGGATGACCGTCTTACGCAGGGAATGGAAACCGCGTTTGGCCTTGGGCCAGGTCTTCCCATGCTCAGCAAGGTGGCGGGTAAATGCCTTGGAGATCCAGTTCCCCGCGCCATTGACGGCATTGGCCTTCGCTTGGGGGAAGAGGCGGCTTGAGGTGGGCAGGCTGGCAACATAGTCGCCGAAGCCCAGGGCCATCAGGTCAGCGTGGATTGGGACAGTCCGGATACTGGCCTCGCTCTTGAGGCGCTGGTGCTCGCCGTCGTCATTAATATGGATGTAGGCCACCCCTCCCTCCGTTTGCACATCGCTCACCAGCAGCTGCCCAACTTCAGAGGCACGGGCGCCCGTATACAGGCCCAACAACGCTGCCCAGCGCGCGGCAGGTGACAAGGTGGCAAAGGCCGATGGAGCAAAGAGGAGGCTGATCTGCTTCAGGTCGAAGGCCTTGAAGCCCAGCTTGCGCCGCTTACGCTTGGCGCTATTGCCGTATGAGACATGGCTTCGGGCCGGATTACTGTCTGTGTAGTAGCCAGCGGCAATCAACCAGTCGAAGAAGCCACCCAGATAGGACTGTTTGTTCACTCGGGTCGGGGTTGAGATGCCAGCGTCGGCGAGTGACTGGTAGAAGTTCGACAGGTCGATTCGGTTGATGCTCGGCAGGGGATAGTCAGGGCCGGTGACGCGCACGAACCCATCAATGGCCGACTTCTTGATGCTGTAGGTCTTGGGGATGGTGTCTGGGGCAATGGCTTTGAGCCAAAGATCGCGCGCTTCCATCAGCGACAGGACCTTGCTGGGCTGGGGCTTGGAGGGAACTGCCGGGGCGGCTGCCGCGCCGAAGAACGCAGGGTTGACCCGGCCAATGCTCTCGATAGCGCGAGTCAGCGCCTCGGTGTCTTCGCCTGGCTCCGCTTGGATACGCAGGGCGCCATTGGCGTCTCGTTCCAGGGTGTAGTCCTGGAGCCGTTGTCCCCGAAGCTCCTGGAGCCATTGCTCTGCCGTCTTCTCGCCCATGCCGTTCTTCCTGATGGCGCTGAAGACCTCAGCATAGCGGGCGGCCAGGACCAGGGCGCAAGCTTGGGCGCTGCGCATTTCGCGCGTTCGAAGGCTCCGCTTGAGAATTCGGCAGCCCAGAAGGGGCTGGAGGTCGACGGGCACGCGTTGGCGGAACGAAAAGCCCGCTGGCGTCTTGATCAAGTGATGGGGAACTCTCATCGGGATGTGTCCCGATTTGTGTCCTGCCCCTTGCTAGGCCCAGAAAAGCAAAACCCCTGATTTCTCAGGGGTTTGCAGAGTCTGGCGGAGAGAGGGGGATTCGAACCCCCGAAGCGCGGTTTAGACGCTTACACACTTTCCAGGCGTGCTCCTTCAACCACTCGGACACCTCTCCGGATCCCTGCCACCGGCAAACGCCTCAGCAGGGGCGCAGATTCTAGCGGGCGGCGCGGCCGGACACAAGCGCCCAGATCACGGACGCATCCGGGCGCATTGTTGGCGAGGGGGCTGGACAGGCATGGCACAATGGAACATCCGATGGAAAACGGTGGCCTGATGTCCTACCTCGTCCTTGCCCGCAAGTGGCGTCCGAAGCGTTTTGCCGAGCTGGTGGGCCAGGAACACGTGGTCCGTGCGCTCAGCAACGCGTTGGACAGCGGCCGTGTCCACCACGCGTTCCTGTTCACCGGTACCCGCGGCGTGGGCAAGACCACCATCGCGCGCATCTTCGCCAAGTCGCTGAACTGCGAGCAGGGCACCAGCGCCGACCCGTGCGGCCAGTGCGCGGCCTGCCTGGACATCGACGCCGGCCGCTACATCGACCTGCTGGAAATCGATGCCGCGTCCAACACCGGCGTGGATGACGTGCGCGAGGTGATCGAGAACGCGCAGTACATGCCGTCGCGCGGCAAGTACAAGGTCTACCTGATCGACGAAGTGCACATGCTGTCCAAGGCGGCGTTCAATGCGCTGCTGAAGACGCTGGAAGAACCGCCGGAGCACGTGAAGTTCCTGCTGGCCACCACCGACCCGCAGAAGCTGCCGGTCACCGTGCTCAGCCGCTGCCTGCAGTTCAACCTCAAGCGCCTGGACGAGGATCAGATCCAGGGCCAGATGACGCGCATCCTGGCGGCAGAAGAGATCGAGGCAGACGGCAGTGCCATCGTACAGCTGGCCAAGGCCGCTGACGGCAGCCTGCGCGACGGCCTGTCGCTGCTGGACCAGGCGATCGCCTATGCCGGCGGCGCGCTGCGCGAGGACGTGGTGCGCACCATGCTGGGCACGGTCGATCGCACCCAGGTGGCGGCGATGCTCGATGCGCTGGCCGAGGGCGATGGCCCGCGCCTGCTGCAGGTGGTGGCCGCGCTGGCCGAATTCTCACCGGACTGGAGTGGCGTGCTGGAAGCGCTGGCCGAAGGCCTGCACCGCATCCAGGTGCAGCAGCTGGTACCGGGTGCGGCCGCTGCCGAAGGCCTGGACGCCGTCGCATTCGCCGAGCGCCTGCGCCCGGAAGTGGTGCAGCTCTGGTACCAGATGGCCCTGAATGGCCGCCGCGACCTGCCGTTGGCGCCGAGCCCGCGCGCAGGTTTCGAAATGGCCGTGCTGCGGATGCTGGCATTCCGCCCGGCCGTAGCAGTCCCGCCGGTACCGAAGTCGGTGGATGGTGCAGGCAATGCGCCGGGTGGCAATGCGGCCGGTGGTGGCACCGGTGCGGGTACCCACGAAGCGATGCCGGCGACTGCCGCCGCTTCGGCAAGCCCGGCCGTGGTGGCGCAGGTGGCCGCTCCGGTGCAGGCCGCGCCGCGCGAACCTGAACCCGAACCCGAGCCGGCCCCGCAACCCGAGCCGGACCCGACGCCGGAGCCCGAGCCGGTTCCGGTGGAAGAGCCTGTGCAGCCGCCGCCGATGAAGGCCGAGGCCGCTCCACCGGCTGCTGAAGCGGAAGCGGGCGACGACCTGCCGCCGTGGGCCACCGACGAAACCGAGGCGCGTGACGAGGCGCTGGCGGCCGAGATGGCGGGGCCAGACGCCGCCATGGTCGCGCCCTGGCATGAGCCGCCGGCTCCCGTCGTGGCTCCCAGCGAGCCTGCACCGCCCGAGCGCCCGTTTCGCACTGAAGGCATTGCCATCGCGCCGGCCGAGCCCGCGCCAGTGCAGGGGACCGCGCCGCTGGAAGGTGTCAGCGACCTGGCCACGCCCGAGGACTGGCTGGATCTGGTGGCCAACAGCGGCCTCAGCGGCCCGTCGCGGCAGCTGGCGGCCAACGCTGCCTTCATCAGTTGCCAGCACGGGACCTTGAAACTGGGCCTTTCGCCCGGATTTGAGTACCTGCGCTCTGAGCGTGCGCTGGCCGCCCTGGGCGAGATGCTGGAGAAAGCCCTTGGCCAGGCCCCGAAGATCGTGGTCGAGACCGTGGAGATCGAGCACGTTCCGGCCGAGACCCTGCATCAGCGTGCCGACCGCCAGCGTAGTGAGCGGCAGCAGGTGGCAGAGGCTGTTTTCATGGACGATCCGGAGGTGCAGGTGCTGATCCAACAGCACGGTGCCCGGGTTGTTTCCGATTCCATCCGTTCTTTTGACGAGTAAGAGACTATGCGCGGCAACATCGCCCAACTGATGCAGCAGGCCCAGAAGATGCAGGAGAACCTGCAGAAGGCCCAGGAAGAAATCGCAAGGATCGAAGTGACCGGCAGTGCCGGTGGCGGCATGGTCAGCGTGACCCTGACCGGCGCCAAGGAATGCCGCAAGGTGCGCATCGACCCGTCGCTGACCAGCGACCCGGAGATGCTGGAAGACCTGATCGCCGCCGCCTTCAACGATGCTTCGAACAAGATCGATGCCGAGTCGAAGTCGAAGATGGGTTCGGCCACCGCTGGCATGCAGTTGCCGCCGGGCATGAAGCTGCCGTTCTGATTCTTGGCGGGGCGCCTGCTGCTGCAGGCGCCCGCTGCAACCCTCAGTCGAGCATGGCTCGACTCTACACGTAGCTGTCGAGCTTGCTCGACGCCATCAAAGCACACCGCCGTGTCCGCACCCCTGCTTGAACAATTGATCGACGCGCTGCGGGTGCTGCCTGGCGTGGGCCAGAAAACGGCGCAGCGCATGGCCTACCACCTGCTAGAGCGTGAGCGCGAAGGTGGCCAGCGCCTGGCCCAGACCTTGGCGCTGGCGGTGGAGCGCATCGGCCACTGTGCGCAGTGCCGCGATTTCAGCGAAACCGAGCTGTGCCCGACCTGTGCCAACGGCAGCCGCGAGCGCAGCCAGCTGTGCGTAGTCGAATCGCCGGCCGACCGCCTGGCCATCGAAAACGCCACCGGCTTCCGCGGTGTCTACTTCGTGCTGCAGGGGCGACTGTCGCCGCTCGATGGCGTCGGCCCGCGCGAACTGGGCCTGGAGCAGCTGGAGCGACGGCTGGCCGAAGGCGAGGTGCAGGAGCTGATCATCGCCACCAGCGCCACTGTCGAGGGCGAGGCCACCGCGCATTACCTGGCGCAGCTGGCGCGCGCACGCAAGGTACAGCCCAGCCGCCTGGCGCAGGGCCTGCCGCTGGGCGGCGAGCTCGAATACGTTGATCGTGGCACGCTGTCGCACGCGTTCGGTACGCGCAGCGAATTCCGCGATTGAGCAACGGCCGGACGTGGCCGGGCGTGGGCGGCCTACAATGCGGGAGACATCTCCGCCGAGGCCGACCATGAGCAACGAAACCCTTTTCAGCAAGATCATCCGTCGTGAGATCCCGGCCACCATCGTCTACGAGGATGACGAGGTGCTGGGCTTCAAGGACATCGCACCGCAGGCGCCGGTGCATGTGCTGTTCATCCCGAAGAACGAGATCATTCCGACCCTGGATGACCTGCAGCCCTCGCAGGCGCACCTGATCGGCAAACTGGCCCTGGCCGCTGCCGAGTACGCGCGCCGCGAGGGCTTCGCGCAGGACGGCTACCGCATCGTGATGAACTGCCGTGAGCATGCCGGGCAGACCGTGTTCCATATCCATATGCATCTGCTGGCGGGGGCACCGCTGGGGCATTTCGGTGCGCCTGGGCGTTGAAGCCCCCGTCCACGCCATGCGTGGATGAAAAAGGCCGCCCGAGGGCGGCCTTTCCGTCATGCCTGTGCGGTGGCGATCACCACCAGCCCCAGCGGCCATAGCCGCCCCAGTAAGGGCCCCACGGACCCGGACCCCACGGGCCATAGGGGTAGGGCACCACATCGACCTGGCGCTGTTCCGGCCACAGGTAGATGACATCGGCCGCCAGCTTCGGCAGGCGATAGTCGTACTCGCCGATGCGGGTGTTCTGGTAGCCGTCGATCTTGCCGATGAAGGTGACGTCACGACCGGCCTCGAACACCGCCGGGTCGTAGAAGCCGGCACGGCAGGCGATGAAGCGGCCGTCGCTGGCATCGGACGAGGTGGTGTTCGGGCGGCCACTGCCATTGAGCGGGCGCGAGATGATCTGGAAGCAGGTCTCGCCCTGGCCAGGCTTGGTTTCGATGATGCGACCGCCCCAACGGACCGGCGTGCCGACCTGCTGGGTAGCGACCGAGTCGCGAGGAGAGACCAGGCTGAACTGTCCCTGCAGCGGCTTCGGGGCCGTGGCGCAGGCCGACAGGGCCAGCGTGGCCACAGCGGTGAGGAGGAACTTGGTGTTCATGGGGAGGCTCCGGAAGTCGGGCGATGCCTGCGCAGGTCCCGCAATAATGAGGCGAGGTCGTTGCAAGTTCCAGCGTAGCGCGCGTCGGCGAAACGCTGGCTGAGCGCGAGCAGGGTGGGGTCGGGTCGCTGCCGGTGAACCCGCTGTGCCCAGTGCTGTGCGGTTTCGTGCGGTTCTCGGGCCAGGCCGAGGCGGGCGTAGCGTCGCCCGAGGCGATGCCAGGCGCGCAGCAGCGGGTCGCGTTCGCGCTCGCCGCGGGCCAGCAGCCAGGCCATCCACGCCAGTGCCAGCAGGGCGGCCACGACGAAGCCGGCGACCAGCTGCCCGGGACCCAGATCGTCCAGCCCGAAAGGCTTGAGCAGTTGCTGCTGGCGGCGCGCATCGAAGGACAGCACCAGATCGTTCCAGCCGCGGCGCAGCCAATCCCCCATCTGGCCCAGCTGCAGCCACCGCTGTCGCAGTGGTGTGTCCGTGCCGGCCTGCAGGCGGTCGTCCAGCGTGTCCAGGATGCGTTCCGGTGCCACGGCCGCCGTCGGGTCTACCCGTACCCAGCCGCGCTGCGGCAGCCACACCTCGGCCCAGGCGTGGGCATCCATCCGCCGCACCACCCAGTAGTCGCCGATGCGGTTGCGGGTGCCGCCGGCGAAACCGGTCACCACCCGCGCGGGTACACCCGCGTTGCGCATCAGCACCACGAAAGCCGAGCTGAAGTGTTCACAGAAGCCGGCCTTGTAGCCGAACAGGAACTCGTCGATCGGGTCGCGCCCCGCCGCCGGGGTATCCAGCGTGTACGAGAAATCCGTGGTGATCCACTGCAGCGCGCGGCGCACGATGGCCTCGTCATCACCGCCGGCGTCCTGTCGCCATTGCTGGGCCAGGGTGGCGGTGCGCGGGTTGAAGCCGGCCGGCAGCTGCAGCGTCGCGCGGCGCAGAAGGGGCGACAGCGTGCTGTCGAACTGCCGTGGAGGGGCCGAATGCAATCGCCAGCGGCTGAGCGAGGCCAGCGGGCGTTCGCTGCGCAGGCTCATGTCCGCATCCAGCATGCTGCCCGCAGGCGCACCGCTGGGCAGGTCCAGCGCCACAAGCTGGCGGCGGTCAGTCGGCTCGTAGTCGATCTGGTAATCCCAGCCCTGTGTACCGGCTTCAACCACCGCAGCAGGTCGCCGCGCGCTCGCAGGCTCGCGTGTCCAGCGCCGTCCATCGAAGGCGGTCAGTACAGGGCCGCGCCAGTAGCGCTGCGCCGGCTCGGGTGGGGCACCGAAGAACTGCACGCGCAACGCCGGGGTGTCGTCGGCCATCAGGTCCAGCCACTGGCCGGGTTCCATGCTGTCGGACAGCCCCGGTGTACCCACGGCGCGCTCGGGAACGCCCCACAGTGGCGTGGCAAGGCGCGGGAACAGCCAGAAGCAGGCCAATGCCAGCGGCAGGCCGATCGCCAGCAGGCGGCCGACACCACGCAGCTGCCCGCGCAACGGCAGGCGGCCAGCATGGCCTTCATCCTGGGCCAGGCGTTGCAGGGCGAGCAGTGCGCTGACCCCGGCCAGCGCGGCCAGTGCTGTTGTCAGCGGCCCCTGGTCGAGCAGGAATGCTGCAAAGGGCGAGAACAGCGCAAAGCCGAGCAGACTGCGGGCATCACGCAGGCTGCGCAGCTCGCTGGACTTGATCGCCAGCATCGCGGCCAGCAGCGCGCAACCGGTGTCGCGTCCTGGGCGCACCATGCCCATCTGCCAGACGATGGCGCCGAGCATGGCCAGCACCAGCAGCAGGCGCACCGGCATCGGCAGCACTGTCCGCCGCGACAGGGCGGCGGTGAAAATCGCCGCCAGCGCGATCACGCCCGCCAGCAGTGGCGGCAGCTGCAGCAGCAGCGGCAACAGAGCCAGCGCCGCGCTGGCCAGGGTCCAGTTGCGGGCGTTGCGGTCGAGCAGCTCCGGGGTCTCAGTCATGCGGCATCAGCGCCAGCGCGCGCAGGCACAGGTGGTGGTGGCTGGCGCCCTGTCCGGGCCCGAACGGCGGGTGTGCAGGTAGCAACAGGGTGTAGCGGCGGCCCTCGCGCTCGGCTACATCCACCCAGCGCGCCAATCGAGCGATGCGTGCTTCTTGGCCCAGCGGCGCCAATGCGCGCCAGTCGAGGACTACTTCGATGCCGACCGGTTTTTCGTACTCGCGCACCAGCAGGCTGTCGCGGCGTGCCGAGTGCTTCCAGGAAATGCTGCGCGGCGCATCGCCCGCCCGGTAGGGGCGCAGCTGATGCAGTTCCTCGCCGCTGGCGTGGGCACGGGTATGCAGCGGATCGCTGCCGCTCTCCGGCAGTGCAGGCGCCAAGGCTTCGGCCAGTGGGTAGACCAGCAGCGGCTGTTCCGGCCACACCCACGACCACGCCCGCACCAGGCCCAGGGGCTGGGTCGTGGACAGGCGGATACGTGGAAGCTCCAGCCAGCCCCGGCGTTCGCTGGGAACCTCCAGTTCCACTTCACCACGGCCGTGTGCAGGCAGCGAGGTCCAGGCCTGGCTGTCGCCCAGCTGGAGATGAAGGCCGTGCCGCGCACGCGGATCCCGCAGAGAGAGGTCCACGCGCAGGCGCAAGGGTTGCCCGGCCGGTACCGGCTCGGCGGAGATCGCGTCGATCTGTACGCCGGACAACTGGAGATGCGCGGCAATGGCACTGGCGATTGCCGCTGCCGCCAGCAGCAGGGCCAGCAGCAGGGCGGGATTGTTGTTGTAGTTCAGCGCGCCCAGCAGCATGGCTGCCAGCAGGATTGCAACGAACAGGCCGAAGCGGGTGGGCAGCACATAGATGCGATGGCGATCCAGTCGCTTCGGCAAGGCTTCGGGCCTGCGCGGCCGAGCCAGCAGCTGCATGCGTGCCCAGCGTGTGGCCACGTTCAATCCACCGCGACGGTCTGCAGGATCGCGCGTGCCAATGCCGGCCCCGAACTGGATTCGGCTTCCGCCACCAACCGGTGGCCGGCCACGGCGACGAACAGCGTCTGCACGTCCTCGGGCACCACATGCCCGCGACCCAGCAGCAGTGCATGTGCTCTGGCTGCACGCAGCAGCGCCAGGCCGGCACGCGGCGACAGGCCGACGCGCACGCCTGCGTGCTGGCGGCTGCGGGTCAGCAGGGCCTGCACATAGTCGATCAGCGCGTCGCTGGCATGCACCTGGTTCACCGCGTCGCGCAACGTGCGCACCTGGGTGTCATCCAGCTTCGGCACGGCCCGCGCGATCAGGTCGCGGCGGTCGCTGCCACGCAGCAGCTCGCGCTCGGCCTGGGCGCTGGGATAGCCCATCGCCAGCCGCAGCAGGAAGCGATCCAGCTGTGAATCCGGCAGCGGGAAGGTGCCTGACAGGTCCACCGGGTTCTGTGTGGCGATGACGAAGAAAGGGTCCGGCAGCGGGTGCGTCTGCCCGTCCAGGGTGACCTGCTGCTCGGCCATCGCTTCCAGCAACGCGCTCTGCGTGCGCGGGGGGGCGCGATTGATCTCGTCGGCCAGCAGTACGTGGGTGAATACCGGGCCTGGGTGGAACTGGAACTGGCGGCTGCCGGCTTCATACACCGACACGCCCAGCACATCGGCCGGCAACAGATCTGAGGTGAACTGCACGCGCTGGAAACTGAGGCCCAGGCTGCTGGCCAGCGCATGCGCCAGCGTGGTCTTGCCCAGGCCGGGCAGGTCTTCGATCAGCAGGTGGCCGCCGGACAGCAATGCGACGAAGGCCAGCCTGACTTCCGGCACCTTGCCCAGCACCAGTGCGTTGACCTGATCCTGTGCCTCCCGCAGGGCCTGACGCAATTGATCGGTTAGCATGCTGGGATTGGGGGACGAGGCTGGCATGATCGTCTCAGATCTGGAATCCACTCGATTATCCATAGAGCAATGCAAGGCGAACAGCGCGCACGGACGATATTTCTCTGGTTATGGACGCTGGTCACAGCGGCCAAGCTGATCGTTGCCGCGCGCCTGCCGCTGTTCGTCGACGAAGCGTTCTATTGGCAGGAAGGCCAGCATCTGGCCGCAGCCTATTCGGACCTGCCCGGGCTGACCGCGTGGCTGGCCCGGCTGGGCGTTGAGATCGGTGGCCATCACGTGCTCGCGTTGCGCCTGCCATTCCTGGCCATCGGTGCGCTGCTGCCGCTGCTGGTAGTGCGCACGGCCACGCGCTGGTTCGGCAACGTGGCCGGTTGGCAGGCGGGCAGCCTCACGCTGTTGATGCCGTTGTCGGCGACGCTGGGCCTGCTGGCGGTGCCGGACGTGCCGATGGCACTGGCGGCGGTGATCTGCCTGCATGCCGGCGCGCGCCTGCTGCACAACGTGGATGCCTCCTCGGCGATGAAGCTGGCGCTGGGCCTGTTGATCGGTGCGCTCAGCCATTACCGCTTCATCGGTGTCATCGGCGTGGGTTTCATTGCGCTGCTGGCATTGCCGCAGGGGAGGCGCATGCTGGCCGATCCGCGCGTATGGGTCGCGTTGGCGGTGGGCGTGCTGGCGTGGCTGCCACTGCTGGCGTGGAATGCGGACAACCACGATGCCGGGCTGAAATTCCAGGTGGTCGAGCGTCATCCCTGGGCCTTCGAATGGGGCGGGCTGTGGTTCCTGGTGATCCAGCCGATGCTGGTGACGCCGATCCTGTGCATGGCGATGTGGAAGGTAGCGCTGGCAGGAACCCGGAGCGGTGGCGGCGCGCGCGTGCAGTGGCGCTATTTCGGCCTGGTGGGCGGCGTATCCACGCTGGGCATTTTCGTGCTCGGCTTCTTTACTGACGTCGAGCGGATCAGTTTCCACTGGCCGCTGCCGGGTTACCTCGCACTGCTGGTGGCGGTGCCGGTGGTGCTCAACGGCTGGCCGCGCTGGCTGCGCCGCACCGGCTGGTGGTTGGCCGGTGCGGGCATGGTGCTGGCCTTCGGCTACTACCTGATGGCCTCCACGCCGGCACTGCGCGAGCAGATGGCCGGCAGCAAGTACTACCCGCGCAATTTCGCCGGCTGGCAACCCCTGGCGGTAGCGGTGCGCGAGGAGTTGCGGCAGATGCCGCAAGGGACACGCGTGCTGGCCGGCAACTTCAAGGTTGGCGCTGAACTGGGTTTCCAGCTGGGCAATGGCAACATCGAGGTGCTGCCGCATCCGCTCAATGACAAGCATGGCCGCACCGCACAGCTGGCACAGTGGGGCCTGCTGCATGAGGGCGAGCGCACGGCGCCGATGCTGCTGGTGCTGTCACCCAGCGACCAGCGCTATCGCGAACTGCTGGCGCGCTATCACGCCATCTGCGATCAGGTGGGCCCGCTGCCTGCGCCACGCGTGGTCAGCAGTGATCACGGATTCCAGCGCTTCCTGTTGTTCCGCCTGCCGGTGCAGCGCGCGCAAGGGCCGTGCGTGACGCCGGCGATGGCGTGGCTGGATGCGCCGTCCAACGGCGAGAAGGTGTCCGGCACGCTCGCGATCAAGGGCTGGGCGTTCAAGGATGGCGTCGGCCTGGCGCGGGTTGAAGTGCTGGTCGATGGCCGCTCCATCGGTGATGCCCGCTACGGGCGTGTGTTCGACGTGCGCCACACCTGGCCGGACAGTACTGATCCGCAGCATCCGGCGGTGGGCTTTGATGCCTCGCTGGATACCGCCACGCTCGCGCCGG
The DNA here is from genome assembly GCF_059369375.1 of Stenotrophomonas sp. YJH_SMC_48-3. Classification (NCBI taxonomy): domain Bacteria; kingdom Pseudomonadati; phylum Pseudomonadota; class Gammaproteobacteria; order Lysobacterales; family Lysobacteraceae; genus Stenotrophomonas; species Stenotrophomonas sp. YJH_SMC_48-3. The sequence goes on from NZ_JCAFSQ010000008.1 coordinate 130,895, forward strand.
GCAGGCATTGGCTGGGCCTGCGCCTGCACGGGCGCGACGGCAGCGTGGAGCAATGGCAGGAGCAAGCGTTCGAGGTCCGTTGAGGTCCGCTGGTCCTGTAGAGCCGAGCCGATGCTCCGCTGCTTCTGCTTCAGATGGCAGGCAGCCTCAAAAAAAACAGCCGGGCATGGGCTCGGCTCTACCGTTCACGGCACCGCGAAACCTGCCCTGCGCAGCAATCCGCATAGCGTGATCAGCGGCAGGCCGATCAGCGCGGTCGGGTCGCGGTTGTCGATGGCGTCGAACAGGCTGATGCCCAGGCCCTCGCATTTGAAGCTGCCGGCGCAGTCCAGCGGCTGTTCGGTGGCCACGTAGCGGGCGATCTCGTCCGGTTCCAGTGCACGGAAGCGGACCTCGGTCAGATCGGTGGCCGTGAATGATGCTCCATCACGGCTGAGGCAGACGGCGGTATGGAAGTGCACGGTCTGCCCGGACATCGCCGCCAGCTGTGCGCAGGCGGCCTCGACCGTACCCGGTTTGCCCAGTGGCTGGCCGTTCAGGTCCGCGACCTGGTCCGAGCCGATCACCCACGCGCCGGGATGCCGGCACGCCACCTCGACCGCCTTGGTGGCGGCCAGGCGGGTGGCCAGGGCCAATGGCGCTTCGTTGTTCAACGGGGTTTCATCCACCTCAGGGCGCGCGCAGTCGAAGGGCAGGCCCAGCCGCTGCAGCAGTTCACGGCGGTAGCGGGACGTGGAGGCCAGGACCAGTGACATGCGACAATACCGGGGCAGGGCGAAGCAGTCTGGCCCGTCTGCAGCGCCAGCGGCAAGTCCTGTATGGCGGGCATTTGACAGCCGCCGCTCCGATCCTTAGTATTCAGCGGCTTATGTCCGCGAACGTGCCCGAAACGCTGGATGCCTGGCGGATGGTTGTAGCGCGAAGGCGCTTCGACGGTCAGGTCTCCCTGGCTGAATTGACCCGCCTGCAGGGGTTGGTCGCAGATACCGACGGCGAGTGCGTCTACTCGCTTGAATTCGGTCGCGACGACGTCTTGCGGGTATCCTATGTGGAACTGACCATCGACACCGCGTTGCCGCTGACCTGTCAGCGCAGCATGCAGCGATTCCTGTTGCCGGTGAAGGTGACCCAGAGGCTTGGCCTGATCCGCGACGAGGACGAGGAATCGTCCCTGCCGGAGGAATACGAGGCGTTGCTGGTGCCGGAAAATGGCCAGCTGAAGCCGCTGGATCTGGTCGAGGACGAGCTGGTGCTGGCGGTGCCGGTGGTACCGCTGTCGCCCGACGGTGAAGCAGTCGACAAGGACTGGGCGCCGAGCGAAGAAGAAACAAAGAAGGCCAACCCGTTTGCGGCGTTGGCGGCATTGAAGAAACAATAGCAGCCGGTTGTCGTCGGCGGCTGCGGCGAAAGCGAAAAGTGTGCTGGGCGCTGGCGTCCTGTGCGACGAAACGACGAAGCAAAACGAACCGAGTTTGGAGCAATCCCATGGCTGTCCAGAAATCCCGTGTTACCCCGTCCCGCCGCGGCCAGCGCCGTTCGCATGACGCCCTGAGCGCCAAGCAGCTGTCGACCGACCCGACCACCGGCGAAGTGCATCTGCGTCACCACATCACTGCCGATGGTTTCTACCGCGGCAAGAAGGTCATCCAGACCAAGACCTCGGCCGTCGAAGAAGATTGATGTGCCGGGAAGGCCGCTGCCTCCGGGCAGCGGCCTTTGCCTTCTTTCCCGGGCGTGCCGGTGATCGGCGGCCCGCGCAACAGGAAACATGATGAGCAAGCGGATCTACTCGAGGATCGCGGGCACCGGCAGCTATTTGCCGGAAAAAGTCCTGACCAACGCCGACCTGGAAAAAATGGTCGAAACCTCGGACGAGTGGATCCAGTCGCGCACCGGCATTCGTGAACGGCACATCGCGGCCGAAGGCGAAACCACCAGCGACCTTGGCTACAACGCCGCCCTGCGCGCGCTGGAAGCCGCAGGCATCGACGCTTCGCAGCTCGACATGATAGTGGTCGGTACGACCACGCCTGACCTTATTTTCCCGTCCACCGCGTGCCTGATCCAGGCCAAGCTCGGTGTGGCCGGGTGCCCCGCCTTCGACGTCAACGCAGCCTGCTCGGGCTTCGTGTTCGCGCTGGGCGTGGCCGATAAATTCATCCGTTCCGGTGACTGCAAGCACGTGCTGGTGATCGGCACCGAAACGCTGACCCGCATGGTCGACTGGAACGATCGCACCACCTGCGTACTGTTCGGCGATGGTGCTGGCGCCGTCGTGCTCAAGGCCGACGAAGAGACCGGCATCCTCAGCACCCACCTGCATGCCGACGGCAGCAAGAAGGAGCTGTTGTGGAACCCGGTCGGCGTCTCGAGCGGTTTCAAGGACGGCGCCAACGGTGGCGGCACCATCAACATGAAGGGCAACGACGTGTTCAAGTACGCCGTCAAGGCGCTGGACTCGGTCGTGGACGAGACCCTGGCCGCCAACGGCCTGGACAAGTCCGACCTGGATTGGCTGATTCCGCACCAAGCCAACCTGCGCATCATCGAAGCCACCGCCAAGCGCCTGGAGATGTCGATGGACCAGGTGGTGGTGACTGTCGACAAGCATGGCAATACCTCGTCCGGCTCGGTGCCGCTGGCGCTCGACGCCGCCGTGCGTTCGGGCAAGGTCGAGCGCGGCCAGCTGCTGCTGCTGGAGGCCTTCGGTGGTGGCTTCACGTGGGGTTCGGCTCTGTTGCGCTATTGATAGTGCAAGTTACGACAATGTGAAGCTTTGTCGTTGCGGCCCTCCGGGGCCGTAACGCGTTTAAGGAGGACCTGTCATGGTTGAGCCCATCGTCATCGAAGGGCAACGTGCCTGGCTGAAGCAGTACGGCAAGGGAAGCCGGGCGCTGGCCCTTGGCCTGCTCAATTTTGTTGCCCGTCGTTTCCACCTCGATGCCCTTCGTCCTCCTCCGCACCGTGGCGGCGACGCCGCACGCGAAACCGAGGCCCGCCGCCTTGCAGAACTGCAGGCGCAGGGTGTGAACGTGCCTGACGTGCTGGGCACCGGCCATGCCGCGCTGGTAATCGGCGACAACGGCAGCTCGTTCAATACCTGCCTGCGCCAGGCCGACGAGGCCGGTCGTGATCGGCTGGTCATGGCGGCGATGCAGGCCATTGCCGAAGCGCATGCGCGCGGCGCCTATTTCGGCCAGCCGTTGCCGCGCAACCTCACCTGGGATGGCGACAAGGTCGGTTTCATCGACTTCGAGGAAGATCCACTGGAAGTGATGGACCTGTCCGAAGCCCAGGCCCGCGACTGGCTGATGTTCGGCTATGGCGTGGCCAAGTACTATGCCGACCGCCCCGAGCACCTGCAGGCGATGATGGCCGAGGCGATGGGCGGTGCCCAGGCACCGGTGCGCGAGCACGTGCATGCGGTCAGTGGCCGCCTGCGCAGCCTGGCCAGGGTCTGCATGAAGCTGGGCCGGTCAGCGCGCGCGCTGGCCCATTCGATCTTCATCACCCACGGTGCCAGCACTGCTGGCGTGCTGATGCTGGTGGGCCTGTGCGTAGATTTCCTCGCCGACGGCGATCTGGACGTCCTGCAGCTGTTCTGCTGATCGTCGGCCGGGGTCAGATCCCATTTCCGGTGGAAAAGGGATCTGACCCTGTCATTGCTCCATACGCCTGCATACGCGCACGTACAGACGACACAGCGGATTCCCCCTTATCATGGCCCGCTTCGATTGCAACAAGCGGATGACCGCGTGACCGTATCCACCCTCGCTTTTGTCTTCCCCGGCCAGGGCTCGCAGTCTGTGGGCATGCTGGCCGAGCTGGCCGAACTGCACCCGCAGGTGCGTGAAGCCTTCACCGAGGCATCCGATGGTGCCGGTGTCGACCTGTGGGCGTTGTCCCAGGGCGGCCCGGAGGAAATGCTCAACCGTACCGAATACACCCAGCCGGCCCTGCTGGCCGCCAGCATCGGCGTGTGGCGCGCCTGGAACGCCGTGGGCGGCCCGCGCCCGTCGGTGCTGTCCGGCCACAGCCTGGGCGAGTACACCGCCCTGGTCGCCGCCGGCGCGCTGAGCCTGCATGACGGTGCGCACCTGGTGCGCCTGCGTGGCCAGCTGATGCAGGAAGCGGCACCGGCCGGTGTCGGGGCCATGGCCGCCGTGCTCGGTGCCGAAGACCAGCTGGTGCTGGACGTCTGCGCCGAAGCCGCAGGCAGCCAGGTGGTGGTGCCGGCCAACTTCAATTCGCCGGGCCAGATCGTGATCGGTGGCGACGCCGATGCGGTCGACCGTGCACTGGCGCTGCTGGCCGAGAAGGGCGTGCGCAAGGCGGTCAAGCTGGCCGTCAGCGTGCCCTCGCACACCCCGCTCATGCGCGAAGCCGCCAACCGCCTGGCCGAAGTGATGGCCGGCCTGTCCTGGCAGGCGCCGCAGCTGCCGGTGGTGCAGAACGTCGATGCCCAGGTGCACGACGGCATGGACGCCATCCGCACCGCGCTGGTCCAGCAGCTGTACCAGCCGGTGCAGTGGACCGGTTGCGTGCAGGCGCTGGCCGCCCGCGGCATCACCCAGATCGCCGAGTGCGGCCCAGGCAAGGTGCTGACCGGCCTGGTCAAGCGCATCGACAAGGCCATCGACGGCCGTCCGCTGGCCACGCCGGGCGACTTCGAAGCCGCCCGCGAGGCATGGTCGGCCTGACCTTCCCTGTTCCTGCCGGCCGTACCGGTGGCCGCTGCAAGCGGCACGGTGCGGCGGCCGCTCCCGTCTGAGGAAAACATCATGAGCAAGCCCCTGCAGGGTGAAATCGCACTGGTCACCGGTGCCAGCCGTGGCATTGGCGCCGCCATCGCCGATCTGCTGGCCGCCCAGGGCGCCACCGTCATCGGCACCGCCACCACCGAATCCGGCGCTGCCGCGATCGGCGAACGCCTGGCTGCCCACGGCGGTCACGGCCGCGCGCTGAACGTCACCGATGCCGCCGCGCTGGACAGCGTGCTCGATGGCATCGCCAAGGAATTCGGCCCGATCTCGATCCTGGTCAACAATGCCGGCATCACCCGCGACAACCTGCTGATGCGCATGAAGGACGAGGACTGGGCGTCGATCATCGACACCAACCTGACCAGCGTGTTCCGCACCAGCAAGGCGGTGATGCGCGGCATGATGAAGGCACGCAAGGGCCGCATCATCAACATCGCATCGGTGGTGGGCGTGACCGGCAACGCCGGCCAGGCCAACTACGCCGCGGCCAAGGCCGGCATCATCGGCTTCAGCAAGTCGCTGGCCAAGGAAATCGGTTCGCGCGGCGTCACCGTCAATGTTGTCGCACCTGGCTTCATCGACACCGACATGACCAAGGCGTTGCCGGAAGAAGCGCGCACCGCGCTGATCAACGACATCGCCCTCGAACGCCTGGGATCGCCGGAAGACATCGCCCATGCGGTGGCCTTCCTGGCCAGCCCGGCTGCCGGTTACATCACCGGCGAAACCCTCCATGTGAACGGCGGCATGTACATGCCGTAAGCAAGGGGCGCAGGGATTGCGCCGCAAGTGGTTGATCTGCGGGGGTTTTTGCTGCAATGCAAGGCCGCGCCGGTTTCCACTACACTATCCCACGGCCATCGCCCTTGATGGCGACCACTTTTGAACCACAACTCCATCTGGAGCGAGATCCCATGAGCACCATCGAAGAACGCGTCAAGAAAATCGTCGTCGAACAGCTTGGCGTCAAGGAAGAAGAAGTCACCAACAGCGCATCGTTCGTCGATGACCTGGGCGCTGACTCGCTGGACACCGTCGAGCTGGTGATGGCCCTGGAAGAAGAATTCGAGTGCGAGATCCCGGACGAAGAAGCCGAGAAGATCAGCACCGTGCAGGCCGCCATCGACTACATCAAGGCCCACGTCAAGGCCTGATGTCAGACGGCAGTGCGCGCGCGGGCTCACGCTCGCCGCGCACCGCACCCCATGGGGCCGCAGTTGCGGCCCCGTGTGTTTGGGCATCACACCGAAGCAAACCGTGTTACCCGATTGAACCTTCGGGTCAGGAGAATCAGCAATGAAGCGTCGCGTCGTCGTAACCGGCCTGGGTATCGTCTCGCCGTTGGGCAATGATCTGGCCAGCAGCTGGGAAGGCATCACCCACGGTCGTTCGGGCATCGGTCCGCTGACCAACATTTCTGATGCCTACCTGGATCGGTTCACCACCAAGATTGCAGGTGAGGTCAAGGGCTTTGACATCACCGCCGACAACGAACTGTTCGGCAAATTCCGGGTCAGCGGCAAGGATGCCAAGAAGATGGACCCGTTCATCCATTACGGCCTCGGTGCCTCGTTCATGGCCCTGCACGACTCGGGCCTGGAGATCACCGACGCCAATGCCGAGCGCATCGGCGCCATCGTCGGCGCCGGCATCGGCGGCCTGCTCGGCATCGAAGAGCAGACCATCGAGTTCCACGAGGGCAAGAAGATCTCGCCCTTCTACGTGCCCAAGACCATCATCAACATGCTGCCGGGCCAGCTGAGCATCATCACCGGCCTGAAGGGCCCGTCGTTCTCGGCGGTGTCGGCGTGCGCGACCTCGAACCATTCGATCGGTACCGCGATGCGCATGATCCAGTACGGCGACGCCGACGTGATGGTGGTCGGCGGTGCCGAACGTGGCTCGTCGCCGACCGCACTGGGTGGCTTCTGCGCGATGAAGGCCATGAGCACCCGCAATGACGCCCCGGAACAGGCTTCGCGCCCGTGGGACAAGGACCGTGACGGCTTCGTGCTGGGCGACGGCGCCGGCATCCTGATCCTGGAAGAGTACGAGCACGCCAAGGCGCGTGGCGCAAAGATCTACTGTGAACTGGCCGGCTTCGGCGCCAGCTCCGACGCGTACCACATGACCGCACCGAGCGAGAACGGCGAAGGCGCCGCGCGCTGCATGGTCATGGCCATGAAGGACGCGGGCGTGACCCCGGAACAGGTGGGTTACCTCAACGCGCACGGCACCTCCACGCCGCTGGGCGACCTGGGCGAGACCATGGCCATGAAGACCGCCTTCGGCGACCACGCCTACAAGATGATGGTCAGCTCCACCAAGTCGATGACCGGCCACCTGCTGGGCGCTGCTGGCGGCGTGGAAGCGATCTTCTCGGTGATGGCGCTGCAGGACAACGTCATTCCGCCGACCATCAACCTGCAGCAGCCGGGCGAAGGCTGCGACCTGGACTACGTGCCCAACGAAGCACGCCAGGCCAAGGTCGACGTGGTGATGTCCAATGGCTTCGGCTTCGGCGGCACCAACGGCACGCTGATCTTCAAGCGCGTCTGACCGAGTTGTAGCGTCGGGCCATGCTCGATGCCGCGTTCTACGGAGCCGCCGCAAGGCGGCTTCCGTGCATCTGAACCCCCGACCTGGCCGCCATGACCCACGCACCGCTGATCCACCCGCTGCCGCACCCGATCGATCTGCTGGCCCTGCAGCAGCATGACCCGGCGCGCTTCCCGCTGCTGATGGAATCCACTGCCTCGGGCACCGCCCAGGGCCGCTGGAGCCTGCTGCTGGCCACGCAGGGCGAGGGCCTGCGGCTGGACGCCGATGGCCAGGTGCGCGACCTGCAGGGTGCCGTGCAGCCCGGCACGTTCCTGCAGGCGCTGGATCGCGCCTGGCAGCACGAACGTCTGCCGCACGACGGCAGCCACAGCCTGCCGTTCCGTGGCGGCTGGGCGCTGATGCTGGACTACGAAGTGGCCAGCCAGATCGAACCGGTGCTGCCGGCGCGCGCGCGCGCGGACGGCCGCCCGACCGCGCTGGCGCTGCGCTGCCCGGCCGCGGTGCTGCACGACCACCAGAACGACGCCAGCTTCGTCATCGCCGAAGCCGGTGAGCAGACCCTGCTGGAGGCGCTGATGACCTTGGCGTCGCAGGCATTGCCGGAGGCCGGGCAGGGCTGGCAGCCGCCGCAGTCGGTCGGCGAGGATGCGCCACAGCGCTTCACCGATGGCGTGCGCCGGGTGATCGACTACCTGCGTGCCGGCGATGTGTTCCAGGTAAACCTGTCGCGGCGCTGGAGCGCGCAGTTCGCCGCGCCGGTCAGCCCGCAGGCGTTGTATTCGCAGCTGCGCCGTGCCAACCCCGCACCGTTCGCCGGGTTGTTCAGCGCGCACGGCCGCCACGTGGTCAGTTCCTCGCCGGAACGGCTGGTGTCGGTGCATGCCGGCCACGCGCAGACGCGTCCTATTGCCGGCACGCGTCCGCGCTTCGAGGGCGACGATGATGCCGCGCGCATCCAGGAACTGGTCGGGCACCCCAAGGAGCGTGCCGAGCACGTGATGCTGATCGACCTGGAGCGCAACGACCTGGGCCGTATCTGCCTGCCCGGTACCGTGGTGGTCGATGAGCTGATGACCGTGGAGAGCTACGCGCATGTGCACCACATCGTCAGCAACGTCAGCGGCCACCTGCGCCCGGAGGTCACGCCCGGCGAGGTGATCGCCGCCACGTTCCCGGGCGGCACCATCACCGGCTGCCCCAAGGTGCGCTGCATGCAGATCATCAGCGAGCTGGAGCAGGTGCCGCGTGGTGCCTACACCGGCGCGTTCGGCTGGCTGAACCGCGATGGCGACCTGGACCTGAACATCCTGATCCGCACCGCCGAAGTGGACGGCCAGGAGGTGAGCTTCCGCACCGGCGCCGGCATCGTGGTCGATTCGGACCCGGACAAGGAACTGGACGAGACCCGCGCCAAGGCCCGCGGCCTGCTGCGTGCGCTGGGCCAGCAGGGCTAGGCGTGCACCGGTAGTGCCGGCCGCTGGCCGGCAACGCCATTCCCCCACGGTGGGTGCCGACCGTTGGTCGGCACGCAGGCGCGACCCCGGTCATGACCCCAATCCACCGGCACGGTATCCTGCACGACGGAATCGAGTTCAGAGGTAGTCCATGGCGGGAGCCAAGCGCGGGTGTCTGTTCGTGGTAACGCTGGTGGTGGTGCTGGCCGCCGTCGTGGCCGGCGCGGGCGCGTGGTTCTTCTACCAGCAGACCCGGTTCGCCGATGCCCCGATCACCCCGACCGCCGAGAGCGTGGTCATCGCCAGCGGCGATGGCATGAACAGCGTGCTGCGCAAGCTGCGCGATGCCGGCGTGGACGAGGGCCAGGACACCCAGTGGCAACTGCTGGCGCGCCAGCTCGATGCGGCCGGCAAGCTGAAGGTGGGCGAGTACGCGCTCAGTGGCGAGCTGACCCCGCGCGAGCTGTTGCTGCGCATGCGCGCCGGCAAGGTGCTGCAGCACCGCGTCACCATTGTCGAGGGCTGGAACATCCGCCAGCTGCGTGCTGCACTCAAGCGCGCCGAGCCGCTGCTGCACACCACCGATACCCTGGATGACGCCGCGTTGATGCAGCGCCTCGGCTTCGGTGGCCAGCACCCGGAAGGCCGCTTCCTGCCGGAGACCTACGTCTACCAGCGCGGCGACAGTGATCTGGACGTGCTCAAGCGCGCCCACGCCGCAATGGAAAAGGCGCTGGACGAAGCCTGGGAAAGCCGCGCGCCGGACCTGCCGATCAACACGCCCTACGAACTGCTGACGCTGGCGTCGATCATCGAGAAGGAAACCGCGCTGGCCAGCGAGCGCCCGCAGATCGCCGGCGTGTTCATGCGCCGCCTGAAGATCGGCATGCGCCTGCAGACCGACCCGACCGTGATCTACGGCATCGGTGCCGCGTATGACGGCAACATCCGCCGCCGCGACCTGACCACCGATACGCCGTACAACACCTATACCCGTGCGGGCCTGACCCCGACCCCGATCGCCATGCCCAGTCGCGACGCGCTGATGGCCGCCGCGCAGCCGGCCGCCGGTGACGCGCTGTACTTCGTCGCCGTGGGCGACGGCAGCGGCGCGCACGTGTTCTCGCCCAGCCTGGAGCAGCACAACGCCGCCGTAGCCCGCTACCTGCAGCAGCTGCGCCAGCAACGTACCCAGGAGATCCCGGCGCAATGAGTCCCGCGCTGCTTCGTCACCCGCGTTTCGTCAGCCTGGAAGGCGGCGAGGGCGCGGGGAAGACCACCGCCATCAATGCCATCCGTGACTGCCTGCGCAGCCACGGCCACGAGGTGGTGCTGACCCGCGAGCCGGGCGGTACGCCACTGGCCGAGCGCATCCGCGGCCTGGTGCTGAAGCCTGATGCCGAGATCGCTGCCGAGCCGCTCAGCGCCGAAGCCGAGTTGCTACTGGTGTTCGCCGCACGCGCCCAGCATGTGCGCCAGGTGATCCGGCCGGCGCTGCAGCGCGGTGCCTACGTGCTGAGCGATCGCTTCACCGATTCCAGCTACGCCTACCAGGGCGGCGGCCGTGGCCTGGATCCGCAGTGGATTGCCGACCTGGAGCGCCGCGCGGTCGGCCTGCTGCCGGGCTTGACCCTGCTGCTGGATGTAGATGTGGCGGTGGGCCGCGCCCGCGCGAATGGCCGTGACCTGTGGCCGGACCGCATCGAGAGCGAGCAGGACGATTTCTTCCAGCGCGTGCGCGCCGTGTTCCGCAGCCGCGCACAGCAGGACCCGCAGCGCTTCGCGCTGATCGACGCCGGCCAGGTGCAGGAACGCGTGGCCGCCGATGTGGTCGCACGTATCGAGCGTTGGCTGCAGGACGGGGAGGGCGCATGAGCACGTTTTCGCCGTGGCAGCAGCGCGCGTTCGACCAGACCGTGGCCGCGCTCGACGCCGGTCGCCTCGGTCATGGCCTGCTGATCTGCGGCCCGGCCGGGCTGGGCAAGCGCGAGGTGGCGCTGGCGCTGGCCGACCACGTGCTGGCGCAGGGTGATGCAACGCACGCCACGCGCACGCGCCAGCTGATCGCCGCCGGCACCCATCCGGACCTGCAGCTGGTCAGCTTCATTCCGAACAAGAGCGGCGACAAGCTGCGTACCGAGATCGTCATCGAGCAGGTGCGCGAGATCACCGAAAAGCTGGCGCTGACCCCGCAGTACGGCGTGGCGCAGGTCGTGATCGTCGATCCGGCCGATGCGATCAACCGTTCGGCCGCCAACGCGCTGCTGAAGACGCTGGAGGAGCCGCAGCCCGGCCGCTACCTGTGGCTGATCAGCAGCGATCCGGCACGCCTGCCGCAGACCATCCGCAGCCGTTGCCAGCGACTGGAATTCAAGCTGCCGCCGCAGCACGAAGCACTGGCCTGGCTGCAGCAGCTGGGCCACAGTGAAGCATCGGCGCGCGAAGCGCTGGAGGCCGCCCGCGGCCATCCCGGCCAGGCCGACAACTGGCTGCGCGAAGACGGCCTGAGCCTGCGCCGCGAAGTCGGTCGAGATCTGGAACAGCTGGCCGCCGGCAAGACCGGCGCGGTGGAGCTGGCGCAGAAGTGGTGCGGCGATGAAAACGCGTCGCTGCGCCTGCGCTTCGCTGCCGATCTGGCGCTGGCCCAGGCCAGTACCGATGCCTTGACCACGCCGGAGCGATTGCACAAGCTTGCAGCCTGGTTCGATGCGGCCAACCGCACCCGCGACCTGCTGCGCACCACGGTGCGTGCAGACCTCGCGGTGGTCGAGTTGCTGCTGGCCTGGAACAAGGTGAACGAGCGGCCTGCCGCAAGGGGAAATCGATGAGTGCCAGCAACGCCCGCCAGGGCATCCTGTCCCTGGCTGTGAAGGACAAGGCCGCGCTGTACAGCGCGTACATGCCGTTCGTGAAGAATGGCGGCATCTTCGTGCCCACACCCAAGCGCTATTTCCTGGGCGACGAGGTGTTCCTGCTGCTGACCCTGCCCGATTCCAGCGAGCGCCTGCCGGTGGCCGGCAAGGTGATCTGGGTGACCCCGGCCGGCGCACAGGGCAACCGCACCGCCGGCATCGGCGTGCAGCTGGCCGACGGTGCCGAAGGCGAGGGCGTGCGCCACAAGATCGAGACCCTGCTGGCGGGCCTGACCGGTTCGGACAAGCCGACCCATACGATGTGAGGCGGTGCGGCGCGGTCCTGTAGAGCCGAGCCATGCTCGGCTGCTGTTGCCCGAAGACAGCCGTGAATGCGAATGTGAAAAACTGTTGACGGCCTCTGAAAAGCCCCTATAATGAGCGGCTCAGCAACACACCGGGCGGTTAGCTCAGCGGTAGAGCATTGCCTTCACACGGCAAGGGTCACAGGTTCGATCCCTGTACCGCCCACCATGTTGCAGAACGAAAGAAGCCTCCAGAAATGGGGGCTTTTTGTTACCAGCGATCCAGCAAGATCAGCTGGAAGCACACGCCCTTTCAGCCGTGCCGCTCCAGCAGCTCGCGCGCGATCATCGCCGTGGCATCCAGCAGGTCATGGCCGCTACCCGCCTGCACCACCACCGCCAATAGGCTACGGCCCACCTCGGCATTGCCGCTGGTCAGCTCCATCTCGCCTTCAAAGCACAGATCGGCCAACCATTCATGGGCCTGCTGCAGCCCGCGCTTGCGGACGCGGCGGAACTCCGCGAGCAGCTTCGCCTGGCCGGCTTCCTGCTCACCGTCGGCCAGCAGGCCGATGGCACCGCCGTGCGCCGCGCGCCAGAGGGCCGGTAGCGGGCGACCGTTCGCGTCCACCACGTCCGGCGAGAACTGCGCGCAGTACATTTCGTAGCGCTTGCCCGCTGTGCTGCGGGGCACGATGCCGGCCTCGGCCAGCAGGCGTTCGGCTTCATCCAGTGTGCTGAACTTCAAGCGCAGCAGTGCAGGGCGGCTCAGCTGTTGTGCCAGCGCGTGCTGGTTGGCAGCGAACCAGACGTTCCAGCCCACGGTTGCGCGGCCTTCCAGTGCGGCCTTGAAGTATTCCAGGTGTTCGGCGTCCATTGCGGTCTCCTGCGCTCCCTGCGCGATTGTAGCGGGAGCGTATCCGGGCCGCTCAGGCGTCGCCGCCGGAGAGGCAATGATGTGCCTCGCGCACCAGTTGTCGTGCGGCCACGATCAGTCCGTCGACATGGAAGGCACCCAACTGTTCGTCCGGGCCGCCTTCGTTGCGCGCATGGTCGGCGGCCTGCAGCAGATCGAGCAATGCGCCGAGCCCAGATAGCGAGCGGCGCAACGAAGCGTGATTGCTGGCGCCGAGGGTGAGGCTGATGCACGGCTGTCCGTCATCGCCGTCAGCATGGTTGATCGCATTGAGACGGGCGAAGAAAGTGGGCAGCTGCGCGGGCAAATTCTGCGCGTTCAGGGCGCACTCGATCTCGCGTGCGAGGTCTTCGGGCACATCGGCGGCGACGTCGCCGATAAGGGTGTACAGGCGGGGATGGACGGCGGTGCGGTTGGTCATGGCGAAACCCTCACTGGCGTAGGGCCACCTTCCGGAGTGAAGGTGGCGGACGGTGCGGGTTGGCGTACCGGGGCAAACACAACGGAGTGAGAAATCACCCGGCGGATCGAGTGATCCCCACACACCGCCCGCCATTGAGGGCAGTTGGTGCATTCTTGCGGCTACGCACTGCTGCGCAACCTATCCGTTCGGTTTGCTTTTTCGAGACGCCAATCCCGTCCAAGGCGTCTTGCCTCGGCGCGGCGATCTTCAAGCCGGGCAATCACATCGGTCTGTAAGGAAAATTCTCAACTGTCCCTAGGCAGGCCAGACGTTTTCCGATGTGTGCCGTTCGACACGCGCGAGTAGTGCGGCCCATCACTGATGGCGCACATCGCCGCCCCTATCGACGGTGCACAAGACGACTCCAGAGCGGCGCCGCCACGGCAATCGCGTCACCCCGCGCGGCGGAGGCGGGACCATGCCACGCATGGAGCCAGAGGGTTCCATCCCTGCGCTGTCCCGCCGCCCCGGGCAGGCGTAGTCTCAGCCCGTTGCCGTGCCCTTCCACCCTGGAGTACCACCATGCCGCTCGCCCGCATCGATCTTCGCAAAGGTAAATCCGCCGACTACCTGCAACGCGTCGGCGACACCATCTACCAGGCCATGCGCGCGGTGGGCGTGCCGGAGAACGATCGCTTCCAGATCTTCCAGGAGCACGCACCTGGCACGCTGATCTACGACCCGGGTTACCTGGGTGTGGACCGTACCGACGACTTCATCTGTATCCAGATCACCTGGAACGAAGGGCGCACGCTGGAGCAGAAGAAGGCGCTGTACGCCGGCATCGCCGATGGACTGCATGCAGCGGTGGGCATCCGCCGCGAGGACGTGTTCATCAACCTGGTGGAGGTGAAGAAGGAGAACTGGTCGTTCGGGAACGGTCAGGCGCAGTACGTGAGTTGATGCGGGAACGGTGCCTGCGCCTGATGCGGCTGGGTCAGGCCATGCGCGGCGAGGCCTGCTGTTGTGCCTGTTGCTCGTCCTGCGCCAGCCGGCTTGCGTCGCGGGATTGCTGCTGCACATTGGCCTGCTGATACAGCGTATCCGCGTCGCCCTGCTGCGTATCGAGCAGGGACAGGCGCTGGCGATTGGCGGCAGGGTCCGGCGAGGCGGTGTCGCCGCTGCGATGCAGGAATACGTAGCCGGGTGCCTCGGCGGTGCTGTTTGAACTGAATGCCACCTGCAGCGTGTCCTTTTCGCTGAAGCCGGCCTGCACCGCCGCGTGGGTCAGATGGCCGGCCAGTCGTTCGTGCTCCTGGCCGGAGGGCAGTCCCTGCTGTTCGCTGGCCTGGGCGAGTGCGGTACGCACTTTCTGGTCCAAGGCATGAAGGCTGTGCCCCGGTGCGCGCGCGTCCGCAGCCAGACGCTCGCTCAAGGGGCCATCAATGCCATCGGTTTCGCTGAGCAGACGCTGCTTCAAGCTGCGCTCGGGCAAGGGATGAGTGGTGGTGCGGTTGAGTTCGCTGTTGGGGAAAGGGGGCTCAATGCTGTCCACGCCATGGATGTTGCGCAGCGGACGATAGCCGTCCTTGCCCTGTGACTGGACGCCCAGCGGAATGCGGACATCGGGCAGCAACTGGCCGACGGGGCCGCCGATGCTGTTCACGTCCAGGCTGTGCTTGCGCTGGATGCCGGCATGATTCAATGCGCCCCAGGTGAAGTCCACGCAGTTGTGGCGCACGTCGGCATAGTGCTTGCTGAAGCCGTGCGCCACTGGATCGTCGCCGAACGCCTTGAGCTTGTTGTACTGGGCTTCGGTGATTTCCAGAGAGCGCGTGTAATGCGGGTTCTTGTAGGTCTTTGCATCGCTGTCCACGATGTCGCCAGGTCCGTTCATGCTGCCGTGCTTGATCGGTGCAAAGCCGTAGCTCGCTGGATCTTTCCCCGGTGCTCGCAGGACGTAGAACATGTGACCGGGCCCGGATGTCTGCGGGGAACCATCCGGATTGCTCAGCGGCTGCTGCGTTACGGGGTCGAGAAGCGGTGTACCCGGTGCCGCAATGACGATATCGACGATGTAGCGTGGCTTGTCCATGTGCGTGGTGTTCCTCCTGGAAGGTGTACGAAGGCGCTGCGCTACTTGGCGAGCGGACGCGATTCGTGAATCAGCATCCTGGCGCTTGCGCCACGAAGTGGTGCGATGTCTTCAACCGTGCTGACCTGGACCCGATACCGGCCATGCGCCTGCAACGGCAGCAACGCGACATGCAATCGGTATGCGCCATCGCTGCCCCGTTGGATCTGGGCGTAGTTCAGACCCTTACCGCGGTGCCAGTCTGGCAGTGGCTGGCCAGATTGCGACTGTGCGATCTGATACGCGTCGGGGCTTGCCAGCGGCTGCCAAGTGCCGCCGGACCATTGCTGAAGTCCAACGCGTAAAGGAATGTGCAGGTCGCGCGGAGAAGCAGCATCTGGCGATGGGGAGACGTGCTGCAGATCCAGTTCCACCGCATAAGTGCGGTAGCTGGCAAAATTGCGCGCCGTGGTTTCGAACTCGAACTGCACCTGCTGGCCGGGCGCGTCCACGGCGATGGGATGTGAGAGTTCCAGCGGCTCTGGCGGTGGGGGCGGCCCCTTGTCGGCGCAGGCAGCAAGCAGCGCGGTCAGGCCGAGCAGGCTGATGCGCTGCCGGTGTGTGATGCGGGTGGTCATGCAGATTCCTCTGGCTCCTTGCCGTGGCCAATTGAACCCTAACGTTGGCGAGGCAGAGCCCGCAAGCGCAGGGACCGCGGTGTGGTGCATTCACATGTCGCCGCGCGAGGCGAGCTCCTGCGTCACCGTGTCGCAGGGGGCAAACCCTGAACGGGGTCCAAGGTTGGGCACAGGCCCGTAGAATGGCCGGGTGCGTCATTCTGTCCTCCACCGCCGGTTCCAGGCCCTGGCTTGGCTTGCCATGCTGCTGGTGCTGCTTGCCCCGCTGGTGAGCCGCTGGCTGGCGCATGGTCACGTGGCTGCCGCTGCGCCGGTGGTAGCCATGGACCACGCAATACACGCAGAGCATGCGCAGCACGCGATGGAAGGGCACCGCGACCATCACGCGATGGCGATGCCGCACGGCGAGACCGCAAAGAAGCCGCCCGCCGATCCGCATGCCGATCATGAGATGGGCGTGGACTGCGATTACTGCCTGATCGCTGCACGGCTGATCACCCTGTTGGTGGCGGCAGTGCTGCTGTTGGCGCCGATGGCACCGGTGTGCCGCGCGTTGCGCGGTGCGGTGCAGACGTTGCCGCAACGGATCAGCGGCACATTGGGAGCGCGTGGGCCGCCGGCCTTGATGGCCGTCTGAGCCGCACGCGCGTTGCATTGATCGTTTTTCCATGAGGTTGCCGGCCACGGCCGGTACCCGCACGCGCGTGTTTGTCCCTTTCTGATTGCTGCCCTGCCATCGCGGGGTGGCCTTGCATGCCGTGAAAAAATGAAAACGAACCCCAACTCCGCGCGCCTGCGCCGGGCGACGCTGCCTGTCCTGTGCGCGTTGCTCCTGCATGCTGCGCCCCTGCTTGCCGCCGACGCGGCACCCCCGACCACGCTGGAGACCGTGCGGGTGGTCGATGCCCGTAGCGGCGAGCTGTCGTCCACCGCCAGCGCCGGCTCTGTGTTGGGCCTGAGCGTGCTGCAGACGCCGGCCAGCCTGACTGTGATTTCGCGCGAACAACTGGAGCAGCGCGGCGACAGCAACCTCAACGATGCGATCAGCCGGGCGGGTGCGATCAGTGCCATGCCGCACCCGGGCAACGGCCTGAGCGCGCTGTCCGCCCGCGGCTTCACCGATGGTGCCTCGGTGATGCGGCTGTACGACGGGCTGCGCCAGTACGGCGGCGTGGGCATCACCTTCCCGTTCGATACCTGGTCGATCGAGCGCATCGAAGTACTGCGCGGGCCGGCCTCGGTCATCCACGGCGACGGTGCGATCGGCGGGGTGATCAACATCGTGCCGAAGAAGCCCTCGCGCGGTGCCATCGAAAACGAGATCAGTGTGACAGTGGGCAGCGAGGACACCGCGCGGCTGGGCTTCGGCAGTGGTGGCGCGCTGACGCCCGAGCTGGCCTACCGGCTGGATGTGAGCGGCAACTACAGCGGTGGCTGGGTCGATCGGGGACGCAACGGCGATGCCACCTTCTCCGGCGCGCTGCTGTGGCAGCCGCGCACCGACCTGCAGCTGACCTTCACCCACGCGCAGGGCCATCAGAAGCCGATGCGCTACTTCGGCACGCCGCTGGTGGAGGGACGCCAGTTGGACGCGCTGCGCCACCGCAACTACAACGTCGATGACAGCGAGATCCGCTTCCGCGACCGCTGGACCCAGCTCGACGCGCTGTGGACACCGAACGCGAACGTGGAATGGCGAACCCGCGTCTACCAGATCGACAGCCAGCGTGATTGGCGCAATGCCGAGGCCTATGTCTACAACCGCGCTACCGGCTTGATCGATCGCTCGGGCAATACCGAGATCACCCACAACCAGGACCAGACCGGACTGACCTCGACGCTGCGCGTGCAGGGAACGGCGGGTGGCCTGCAGAACAACTTCGCGGTGGGCCTGGATGCCAACCGCGCGCACTTCAAGCACACCAACAACACCTATGCCGGCAGCTCGGGCCCGGTCGATCCGTTCGATCCGGTGCCGGGCCAGTTCGCCAGCGACGCGCCGAACCTGCCGCGCTATCGCAACCGCGCCGAGCAGTACGCGCTGTTCGTGGAGGACCGGCTGGCGTTGAGCGAACGCTGGTCGGTACTGGGTGGGCTGCGCCACGACCGCGCGCGCATCGATCGCACCGATCTGATCAGTGGCCAGAACGCGTTCTCGAAGACCTACAGCAGCACCGGCTGGCGTGCAGGTACCGTATTCGCGCTGCAGCCGGCGCTGAGCCTCTACGCGCAGTACTCACAGGCGGCGGACCCGGTCAGTGGACTGCTGATGATCAGCCCAGCCAACGGTGCCTTCGATCTGGCCAAGGGCCGGCAGATCGAGGTGGGCCTGAAGCAGGCCTTCGATGGCGGCGAGTGGACGCTGGCGGCGTATCGCATCCGCAAGACCGGTCTGCTCAGCCGTGATCCGCTGGTGCCGGATCGCCGCGTGCAGGTGGGGGCGCAGACCTCGCGCGGTATTGAAGCGTCGTTGACCTGGAACGTCGCGCCGCACTGGTCGCTCGATGCCAACGCGACGGTGCTGAAGGCCGAGTTCGAGGACTTCCTGGAAACCACGGGTTCGCCGGCGGTGCTGGTATCGCGTGATGGCAACGTGCCGCCGAACGTAGCCGAGCGCCTGGCCAGTATGTGGCTGAACTGGCAGTTCGCACCGGACTGGAGTGCGGCGGGTGGCGTGCGTTACGTCGGCAAGCGCTACGCCGACAACGCCAACACACTGGAGCTGCCCGGCTACAGCACCACCGACCTGGCACTGACCTGGCAGGCGGCACCGCGCACGCGGCTGTCCGCGCGGTTGTTCAACGTGTTCGACAAGGCGTACTACGCCACCGCGTACTACACCAGCACGCAATGGCTGCTGGGTGCGGACCGGCGCGTCGAATTCACCGTCGACCATCGCTTCTGAGGAGGCCGGCCATGACGCTGCGATCCACCGCCAGGCGCTGGACCTACCTGGTGCATCGCTGGCTGGGCATCGGCGGATGCCTGCTGATGCTGCTGTGGTTCGTCAGCGGCATGGTGATGCTGTTCATTGGTTACCCGAAGCTGACGCCCGGCGAGCGGCTGGCGGCGTTGCCGGTGCTGGGTGAGGCCCGCGACCTGCAGGAGCTGTCGGTACTGCCTGCCGCCGTGCAGGCCGAGCCGGAGGCTGTGGCATTGACCACGCTACGCGGCGAGCCGGCGTATGTGGTGCGAAGTGGCAGCAATGTGGGCGCCTGGTCTGCCGTGACCGGCCAGGCGCTGCTGCCGGTGTCGGCACAGCGCGCCGAAGCATCCGCTGCACAGTTCGCCGGAGGCCCGGCCTTTGTGGGTGCGATGCGCGTGGAGGAGGACCGCTGGACGCATTCGCGCGCATTGGATGTGCATCGGCCGCTGTATCGCGTCGAGGTGGGCGGCGCGCAGCCGGGCGACCTGTACGTGTCCTCGCGTACCGGCGAAGTGGTGCTGGACGCCCCTCATGTGCAGCAGCGCTGGAACTATGTGGGCGCCTGGCTGCACTGGCTGTACTTCCTGCGCATGCAGTCGGTGGACCCTGTGTGGACGTGGGTGGTGATCGTGCTGTCCGCGCTGTGCACCGTGGCGGCGATCAGCGGCATCGTGGTGGGAGTGTGGCGCTGGCGTTTCCGTGGGCACTATCGTTCCGGTGCGAAGACGCCGTACGTCGAGCCGTGGATGCGCTGGCACCATCTGATCGGATTGTGTGCCGCGGCCTTCGTGTTCAC
Source organism: Stenotrophomonas sp. YJH_SMC_48-3 (assembly GCF_059369375.1). Classification (NCBI taxonomy): domain Bacteria; kingdom Pseudomonadati; phylum Pseudomonadota; class Gammaproteobacteria; order Lysobacterales; family Lysobacteraceae; genus Stenotrophomonas; species Stenotrophomonas sp. YJH_SMC_48-3. The sequence continues at coordinate 150,584 of NZ_JCAFSQ010000008.1, forward strand.
CTGGATTTTCAGCGGCCTGATGTCGATGAATCCATTGGGCGTCTTCAGCAGCACGCATGAAGCGATTGATGTTGAGCACTATCGTGGCGGCGCGGTGGCGGTGGATGGCACGTTGGCTGAGCCGGCGAGGCTTATGGCTGTGGCCGATGCTGGGCGCTTCCGGCCGGTGGAGATCCAGTGGCGGCGCATCGGTGGTGAGCTGTTCGCGGTGTTGCTGGATGGGAAGGGCGGCACCCGCATCGTGTCCAGCACCCATGGGCGCCTGCAGGTTGCGCGGTTGCTGCCGGCCGCGTGGCTGCAGCAGAAGGTGCGGGCGCTGTCCGATGCGCCGATGCAGGATTTCGTGGTCCGACATGTACCGGATGCCTACTTCTATCCGCGTGCGCCCGAGGCCATGAATGGTGCGGCGGTACGCCGCTTCCCGGTGGCAGTGGTGGACTTTGGCGATGCGGAGGCGACGCGCGTCTATCTCGATCTGGCGACCGGCGATCCGTTGCTGACGATGGGGCATCGCGAGCGGGTGGGGCGCTGGTTGTTCTACTTCCTGCACAGCTGGGACCTGCCGGCGATGCTGCGCCAGGAAGGTGCCCGGCTGGCGGTGTTGCTGCTGCTGAGTGCTGCTGGCACCGCGTTGTGTGCCACGGCGACGGTGATCGGCTATCGGCGGTTGCGGATGAAGCTGCGGCGCAGGCGGCGTTGATGCCTTGGGCTACACCCGCAGCCAACGCGTGGACATCGCCACCAGCAACAAGGCCGTGGCAACGCCGATGAATGCGGCGATCAGGCCGAAATGGTTGGCGGCGAAGCCGATCAGCGCCGGTCCGGCAAGGATGCCGGCGAAGCCCAGCGTGGAAACGGCGGTGATCGCCAGCGCACCCGGCATGCGGGTCTGGTGGCCGGCCAGCGAGAACAGCGCCGGCGCGATGTTGGCGCAGCCAAGGCCGACCAGCACATAGCCCGCCAGCGACGCCTGCCATGGCGTGACCAGGGTCAGCACCAGCACGCCAGCGGCAGCAAGCAGAGCGCCGAGAACGATCGCGCGCTGGCGGCCCACGCGCACCACCAGTGCATCGCCGAACAGGCGGGCGATGGTCATGGTCAGGGTGAAGGTCACATAGCCGACGCCGGCGAGGCTGGCATCGACGCGACGCACATCGCTGAGGAACACCGCGCTCCAATCCAGCATCGCACCTTCGCCGAGGAACGCAACGAACGCCAGTACGCCGATGAACAGCACGATGCCGTGTGGCAGGGCCAGCATCGGTGTGTCGTGCGGCATGCGTTTGCTGTGCCAGTACGCCGCTGACAGCAGCAACGCCAGCAGCATGGCGCCGACGCCGATCAGCACCGATGCCAAGGGCGGCAGCTGTGCGGACAGCAGCACGGTCATGGTGGCCGCGCCGAGGAAACCACCGATGCTGAAGAAGGCATGGAAGCCGGACATCATCACGCGCCGTGCTTCGCGCTCGACGATGACGGCCTGTACGTTCATCGTGCAGTCCATCGCGCCCACGGCGGCACCGAACACAAACAGGACCAGCCCGAGTGTCCAGGCCGAACCGGCCAGCGCCAGGCCGGGCACGGTCAGGCAGATCAGCAGGCTGCTGGCCACCATCACCCGCCGGCAACCGAGGCGCGCGGCCAGCACGCCGGACAACGGCATTGCCAGCAGCGAACCGGCACCGAGGCAGAGCAGCACCAGCCCCAGCGTGGCGTCGTTGATCCCGGTGCGTGCCTTTGCGAACGGCACCAGGGTGGCCCACAGCGCGGTGGCGAAGCCGGGAATGAAGAACGCAGCGCGGGTCGCGTGCTGTTCGGCACGCGCGCGGTTGGCAACGGACATGAGCGGTACGGTCAGGGGGGAGTGGGGTGTACCGCGATGCCGGCGGCGCGGAAGCGTGCCGCCAATGCGGGCGGCGCGGTGGTGGTCAGCACCAGGTCGTCGATCTCGTCGAGGCTGGCGATCTGCCAGTTGCCGCGGGCACCGAGCTTTTCAGTCGTGGCGGCGACGATGACGCGGCTACTGCAGGCCACCATCGCGCGTTTCAGCGTGGCTTCTTCCGCATCCATTGCCCACACGCCGGTGTCGCCGTCCACCGCGCAGGGGCCGGGCAGGTACACGTCGGCACGCAGGCGCTGCACCTGGGCCAATGCCTCGGCGCCGACCGCACCGCCACCGCTGGCCAGGCGTCCGCCGATCAGCTGCACCGAGGTACCTTCGAGCATGCTGGCGGCGGTGGCGATCTGCGGGGCATTGGTGATCACCGTCAGGCCGAGGGCGGCCGGCAATTGCTGGGCGATCGCCAGGTTGGTTGAACCGGCATCGAGCAGTACGACCTGGCCGGGGTGCAGCAACGCGCAGACGCGGGCGGCCAGCTCGGCCTTGTCGCCGCGGTCGCGGGTCAGGCGCTCGCGCAGCGGGCGTTCCTTGGGCGGTGGCAGCACGGCGCCACCGTAAACGCGCTGGCACATGCCCTGTGCGGCCAGTTCGCGCAGATCGCGGCGGATCGAATCTTCGGACACGGCATAGCGGCGCGCCAGTTCGGCGGCGACTACGCGGCCCTGCTGGCGCAGTTCCTCGAGGATCTGCCGGGTGCGCTGGGCGGGGAGGGGGCTGGGATCGGAGCTCATGCTGCAAGTCTGCACGTTCGTGCATTAACGTGCAACAACGTGCATTCGGCATTGGGGGACGCAGGGCGGCTGGACTGCCGGTGAATCCGCCCGCGCCCACGTCTATGGATCGCCCTCGCGGCCCGGCATGATGGCGGGGCACCTGGCATGGAATCCCTGATGTCCCCCACCGTTCACCGCAAGCTGCGCATCGGCGCGGACCAGTACACCGGCCAGAAAGTGGTCGACCAGCAGTTCCATGAGTGCGATTTTTCCGGTGTCGACCTGACCGCCACCGAGTTCATCAACTGCAGCTTCTACGATGCCGACAGCCGCAGTGGCTGCCGCTTCAATGGCACCACATTGAAGGAGGCCAGCTTCCGCAGCTGCGACATCAGCATGTGCCACTTCAACTTCATCAAGGCGCTGGGCCTGGAGATCAGCGAGTGCCGCGCGCAGGGTGCGGATTTCAGCAACGCCAGCTTCATGAACCAGATCACCACGCGCAGTTGGTTCTGCAGCGCCTTCATCAAGAAGTCGAACCTGCGCTATGCCAATTTCTCGCGGGTCACGCTGGAGAAATGCGAACTGTGGGAGAACCGCTGGGACGGTGCGAACGTGAGTGGCGCAAGCTTCGCGGGCTCGGACCTGTCCGGTGGCCAGTTCGAGGGAATCGACTGGAACAGCGCCAACTTCACCGACTGCGACCTGACCAATTCCGATCTGGGCGAGCTGGACCTGCGCAGCACCAACCTGCGCGGCGCCACGCTGGACGTGCAGCAGGTGGCGCTGTTGATGCAGCGGATCGGCATCACCGTGGTGCCGTAGACATCACCCGGCGTACGCCACCCAGCCCTTGAAGCTGAAGCCCGCATAGAACAGCTCCACGCCATCGAAGCCGGCCTCCTGCATCAGCGCGACCTCCTGTTCGGGGGCCAGCAGCGGCAACCGCTCGGCAATGGCGTCGATCGCGCGCTGTGCATCGGCGTGGGCAACCCCCGAGGCTTCGGCGAACGCGGCGTAGCGCTGCAACCAGCGCAGCTTGCCGGCCGGATCCTGCGGCACGCTGTGGTGGGCCACCACCAGCGGTGCGCCGGGCTGCAGGCGCCTGTGCAGCTCGCGCAGCGTGTGCAGGCGCTGCGCGGCGTCGAGGAAGTGCAGGGTCAGCAGGCAGCTGGCACCATCGAAGCGCAGATCGGGTGCATCGTCGATGTAACCTTCCAGCAGCTGCACGCGCGGCATCAGCGGACCCAGTGTCTGCTCGGCCAGGGCCAGCATCGGCGCGGCCGGATCCACACCCAGCAGCTGCCAGCCCGGCTGCGCTTCGGCAAAGGCCTTCAGCTCAAGCCCGCCCCCGGCGCCGAGTACCAGCACGCGGCCCTGTGCGGGAACGTGTTCGGCCAGCAGCAGGCGGGTCATCTGCTGCAACGCGAGGAAACCGGGCACCTGGCGCAGCGGCGCTTCGGCATAGCGGGCCACCGCCTGCGGATCGGAGAACGTGGACATGCGCGGATTCCTGCGGCGGGGGACATGCCACTGTAGCGCGGCGCGCAAGAGGCGTTGCGCGCCGCTGCCGCATCGTCGCGGCCAGTTGCGGGGCGTACGCATGGTGGTGGCTGCGCTGGTCGCGCATTCCCGGCTCAGCGCAGCGCGCGCGCCAGTACCTGCCAGATTCTCGGGTCCTGGCACTGCGAAACGTTGAAGCGCAGATAGTCGGCCGCGCGCTGCGACTGGCTGAACGCGTTGCCCGGCGCCAGCACGATGCCCTCGCGCAGGCAGTGCCGCGCCAGTGCGGCGGCGTCGCGGCCGTCGGGCAGCTGGCACCACAGGAACAGGCCGGCTTCCGGCTGCAGCCACGGCGTGATGCCCAGCGCCTGCAGCTTCCGCAGTGTGTGCCGGCGTGCATCGGCCAGGCGCGAACGTATGGACTGCATGTGGCGGCGGTAACCGCTATCGGTCAGCGCGATGTGCATCAACTGCGCGGCCAGATGGCCGCCGCCAAAGCTGGTCGCCAGCTTCAGGTCGGTCAATGCCTCTATCCAGTCGTGGCGCGCAGCGATGTAGCCGCAGCGCGACGCTGCCGACAGCGTCTTGGAGAAACTGCCGACGTGGATCACCCGTGACAGTCCATCGAGCGCGGCCAGCCGCGGTGCCGGCTGCAGTTCGAAGTCGGCGAAGATGTCGTCCTCGACGATGATCAGCTCGCTGCGTTCGGCCAGGCCCAGCAGGCGGTGCGCGATGTTGGCTGAAAGCACCGCGCCGGTCGGGTTGTGCAGTCCGGAATTGGTGAGGTACAGCCGCGGCGAATGCGCCTGCAGGGCTTGCGCGAACGCCTCCAGGTCCGGGCCGCTGTGCGTGTACGGCACGCCGATGGCCTGCACCTGGTGCGCCTTGAGCAGCGCGTGGTAATTGAAGTAGCTCGGGTCATCGACCAGCACGCAGTCGCCGGGCTTGAGCAGGAAACGGCAGAGCAGATCGACCGCGTGCGTACCGGATTCGGTCAGCAGGATCTGCTCCATCGGTGCATCGATGCCAAGCGAGGCGCTGCGCCTTTGCAGCAGCTGGCGCAACGCGGGCAGCCCGAGCGGGCCGGCGTAGTCCACCAGTTGCATGGCATCGGCACGCGCCAGCCCGCGCAGGCCGCGGCGCACGCCATCGTGATACAGCCAGTCACTGGGCATCCAGCCGCACCCTGGCTTGAGATCGCCCGCGGGCGTTTCCAGCGATTGTCGTGATACCCACAGCGGATCCACCGCGCGATCCAGCCGCGGCTCCATTTCGGCCAGCGTCAGCGGTGCGGCCGGGCCACTGACGTAGAAGCCCGAGCCTGCGCGTGCACTGATCAGGCCTTCGGCCGCCAGGCGCTCGTAGGCCTCGACCACGGTGGAGACTGAAACTCCCATGGTCGCTGCCTGCGCACGTACCGAAGGCAGGCGGGAGCCGGGGCCATCCACCCGTGCACTGATGCGGGTGCGGACGGTCTGGATGACCGATTCGATGCGGGTGAGCGGGCGCGGCATGGTGGAACCGTAGTGGAAGTGTAGGCAGTACAGTTACTTGCGGCTGTACTGGATTGTAGCTGGGGTCGTTCCGCGCTGGATGCTTCCATACAGGTGCAGCCGGGCATCGTCCGGCACCTTCAGGAGTACAGGCGTGGAACGGTCGGCGAGTGGTTGGATCAATGGCTTCATCGGTGTGGTGATCTTCGCCGGCTCATTACCGGCCACCCGCCTGGCGGTGCTGCAGCTGGATGCCGGGTTCGTCACCGCCGCACGCGCCACCATCGCCGCGGTGCTCGGCCTGGGCCTGTTGTTGATGCTGCGCCAACCGTGGCCGCGGCGCGGCGACCTGCCGGGGCTGGTGGTGGTCAGCCTCGGCGTTGTGGTCGGCTTCCCGCTGCTGACCGCGCTCGCGCTGCGCCATGCTTCGTCGGCACACACCATCGTGTTCCTCGGCCTGCTGCCGTTGAGTACAGCGGTGTTTGGCGTGCTGCGCGGTGGCGATCGGCCGCGCCCGGCGTTCTGGCTGTTCTCGTTGCTGGGCAGTGCCTGCGTGGTCGGCTATGCCGCGCGCAACGGCATCGAAGCCTCCTTGCAGGCCGACCTGCTGATGCTGGCGGCGATCGTGGTGTGCGGGCTGGGCTACGCGGAAGGTGGTCGGCTCGCCCGTCATCTGGGCGGCTGGCAGGTGATCAGCTGGGCATTGCTGCTGGCGTTGCCGGTGATGCTGCCGATGACGGTGCTGATGCGCCCGGCCTCGCTCTCGGCGGTCGGTGCCTCGGCGTGGTGGGCACTGGGCTACGTGGCAGTGTTCAGCATGCTGATCGGCTTCCTTTTCTGGTACCGCGGGCTGGCCCAGGGCGGCATCGCCGCTGTCGGCCAGCTGCAGCTGCTGCAGCCCTTCTTCGGCCTGGCCCTGGCCGCGCTGCTGCTGCACGAATCGGTCAGCCTCAGCATGGTGCTGGTGACTCTGGTCGCAGTGATCTGCGTCGCCGGCGCGCGCCGCTTCAGCCGCCAGGAAAAAGGGGACGGAGGGGGTTAAGTCGTTTCAGGCACAGCAGGACCAATTACGACTTAATCCCCTCCGTCCCCATTTCCGGGGTGCTGCGGAAAAGGTGCGCAACGGCGTAGTCGATGAACACCCGCAGGCGTGCACTGGGATGGCGCCCACCGGGCCACAGCAGCGAGAACTGCCCCTGGTGCGTGGGCAGTGTGGGCAGCACCTGTTGCAGGCGGCCATCGGCCAGCGCGTCGGCTGCGAGGAAGTCAGGCATCCAGGCCAGGCCCATGCATCCGATCGCAGCGGCCAGCACGGCCTCCATGTTGTTGCAGGTCATCGCCGTGGGAAGGCGCGCCCCGGCGTCGCCTTCGATGCCCGGCAGCTGCCACGGATGCAGCTTTCCGGTGGTGGGGTAACGGAAGCGCAGCGCGGTATGCATGCGCAGGTCGCCCACATCGCCGGGCGTTCCATGCATCTGCAGATAGCCCGGCGCCGCACAGAGGATGAAACGAAAACCACCCAGCCGCCGTGCGGTCAGGCTGGAATCGGCCAGTTCGCCACTGCGTATCACTGCATCCAGGCCTTCGCTGACCACATCGACGATGCGGTCGTTGAAGTCCAGTTCCAGCTGCACCTGCGGATAGCGTTGCTGGAAGCCGGGCAGCACCGGCAGCAGGAAGCGGTAGCCGATGGTGGGCAGGCCGATGCGCAGCAGTCCGCTGGGGGCGTGCTGTCGCTGTGCTAGGTCCGCCTGCGCTTCGGAAAGCTCATCCAGCGCACGCCGGCAGCGTTGCAGCAGCAGTTCGCCTTCGTCGGTGAGATGCACGCGGCGGGTGGTGCGCTGGAACAGGCGCGTGCCGAGTTCCTGTTCAAGCCGGGCGATGCGCTTGCCGACGGCCGAGGCTGACAGGCCGAGTACGCGGGCGGCACCGACGATGCTGCCTGCCTCCGCGGTGCGGACGAAGGCGAGCAGGGCGGAGATGGAGTCCATGCTTGGATGATTGCGGAACATCTCGCCGCAATCAACGTCCACCGAGCCTGTTTTTCTGGAATAGCGGCCTGTCCATCATCAATGCCCCTGATGGATGGAGGCCCGCATGGCCCCGGATTCGATGCTCCCTGTACCTGTCCGCGCGCAGCAGCGCTGGGCGCTGCTTGCGGTCTGCCTGGCCGCGCTGGCGTTGCCGTTGTCCTTCTCTGCCGGTGCAGTCGCGGTGCCGGCGCTGGCCCGTTCCGCGGCGGCATCGCCCACCGCGCTGGCCTGGGTGACCAACGCCTTCATGCTCACCTTCGGCAGTCTGTTGCTCGCTGCGGGCGGCTTGGCCGATCAATATGGCCGTCGGCGGCTGTTCCTGCTGGGCACGGCGGGCTTCACCACCGCCACCGCCGCCGTCTGCCTTGCTCGCACGCTGCTATGGCTGGATCTGGCGCGCGGGTTGCAGGGCGTTGCCGCGGCGGCGGCGCTGGCATCCGGCACGGCGCTGCTGGCACAGGCCTGGCAGGGGCCGGCGCGTGCCCGTGTCTTCGCCCTGCTGGGCACCACGTTCGGCATGGGGCTGGCGTTGGGGCCCCTGCTCGCGGGCCTGCTGCTGCAGACATTGGGATGGCGCAGCGTGTTCGCCGCGGGCGGTGTGCTCACGTTGGTGGCCTTCGGCCTGGGGGCACGCGCGTTGCCTGAAAGTCATGGCGAGCGCCGACCACTGGATATCGGCGGCATGCTGAGTTTCAGCCTGACGCTGGCGGCGTTGACCCTGGCGCTGCTGTGGTCGGGCGAGTTCGGCCTGCATGCCGCGCGCGTGCAGCTGGCGCTGCTGGCGACGCTGCTGTCGGGCGGGGTGTTCGTCTTCATCGAACGGCGGCACCCCTCACCGTTGCTGGACCTCTCACTGTTCTCGCAACCGGGGTTCCTTGGTGTCCAGTTGCTGCCGGTGGCGACCTGCTTCGGCTACGTGGTGCTGCTGGTCGTGTTACCTCTGCAACTGCTGGGCGTGCATGGCCAGAGCGCGACGCTGGTGGGACTGCAGATGCTGGCCCTGTCCGCGCCGATGCTGGTGCTGCCGATGCTGGCCGCGCGCTGGGCGGAGCGCGTTGGAAGTGCGCGGCTGTGCACGCTGGGCCTGCTGGTCTGTGCCTCTGGTCTGTACCTGCTGTCGCGCCACGCATCGCATCCGTCGCCGTCGCAGTGGGTGCCGCTGCTGATGCTGGTCGGCGCAGGCACGGCTTTGCCGTGGGGGCTGATGGATGGACTGTCGGTGAGCGTGGTACCGGTGCAGCGTGCCGGCATGGCCGCAGGCATATTCGGAACCGTGCGGGTGGCCGGCGAAGGCATCGCGTTGGCCACAGTCACTGCCTTCCTTGCGCTGCTGATCGGCCATCAGCTGCAGGGCGCGTCGCCGGCATCGCTGGTGCGTGCCGGTGCCTATCTGGCCACGGGGGCGCGGGAACAGGCGCAGGCACTGCTACCGACGATAAGCGGCATGCAGCTGCAGCACGCCAGTAGTGAGGCGCTGGCGACACTGCTGCGTGTACTGGCGCTGCTGACCGCCGCCTGTGCCGCCGTGTTGCGCCTGTTGTTGCGGAAAAGGACGGGTGCCTTGGTCGGGAACATGGTGTAGCAGGCTCATCGCCGCCTCCGCCGTCATCCCGTTGTCGTGTCCCGCTCACGTCGCCTATGCCCACCCGGGCCTAGTCTTGATCGTCCCCGTCCCCCCACGGAGACCTGCCATGTGGCTGCTCGACCATCTCTGGCCCGGCCGTCGACCCCTTCCTCCCCCGGTCGAGGACGCGCCACAGGCACCGTCACGCCGGCCCTGGCTGAAACGCCCGGCGCGGGCGGGACGCAGCGGCATGGCGCCCTGGCAGAAGATCGCCACGCCGCCGCGGCGCACGCGCCACTAGCCGGTGCGGTCTGACGGGTGGTTGACCCCGTCGCTGACCGGAATAACCCCCAGCGCGAACGGATCAATGCCCTCCAGGCAGGCCACGTTGTAGCCGTACTGGTCGGGGTTGGAGCGGCGCCGGTGATGGGTGTAGATGCCGCACACCCCGCAGAAGTAGTGCTCGGCCACATGGGTATTGAACTGGTATTTCTGCAGGTGGTTCTGCCCGCGGAGCACCTGCAGGCCCTGACGGGGGACGCTGGCGGCGATGGCGCCACGGCGGCGGCACATCGAGCAGTCGCAGCGGCGGGGATCGACGATCCCGTCCGGCAGGTCCAGCAGCAGCTCGACCGTGCCGCAGTGGCAGGTCGCGCGGTGCCGGGGTTGGACCGGAACGCCGGCCACGGAAGTGATGCCCATCGTTGCTCCTGTGTGATCCATCTGGCCGTCGGGCCGCAGCAGACGGTGCGCCGGCGTGCCTGAACGGGCCGTAGATGCCACGGTGAACCCGCTTGTGGCTAACTATGCGGCTTCGGGACCGCGACAGGATGCCAGTGAGAGCCGCAGGACGTTGGATGACAGGAAGTGCCATGGCGCTGGCGGCGTTGTGGGTGACCGGGCTGCTGGCCTATCAGGTGCCGGGGCCGGGCTGGCTGTCCACCGGTGCCGCTGCGCTGTGGCTGCTGGTTGCGCTGTGGGCGTCGTGGCAGGTCGCGCGTGGCCGTGGCCATCGTCGCTTGGGCATGGCGTTCGGCGCGTCGCTGGCGCTGGCCGGCCTGTGGTGGCTGCTGCTGACCCCGCGCCAGGACCGCGTATGGGCCGATGACGTGGCCCAGCGCCTGCATGTGGTGTCCTTCGACGGGCGCCACGTGGTGCTCGACAACGTGCGTGATTTCACTTGGCGCAGCGAAACCGACTACGACGCGCACTGGGTGCGCCGCGCGTACGACCTGGACCAGTTGCGCTCGGCCGACCTGGTGCTGTCGTACTGGATGGGCCCGGCGATCGCCCACACCCTCATCTCGTTTGGCTTCGAGGATGGGCGCCACGTGGTGTTCTCGCTGGAGATCCGCAAGGAACGCGGCGAATCCTTCTCGGCGCTGGGTGGCTTCTTCCGCAAGTTCGAGATGACCCTGGTGGCCGCGGAGGAGACCGACATCATCCGCACCCGCACCAATGCGCGTGGCGAGGATGTCTACCTGTACCGCCTGCACGGCATGGACCGTGCGCAGCTGAAGGAGCTGTTCGCCGCGTACATCGCGCAGGCGCGCGAACTGGATGCGAAGCCGGGCTTCTACAACACACTCACCAGCAACTGCACCACGATCGTCTTCGACCTGGCCCGCCAGATCGCGCCGCGCCTGCCGCTGGACTACCGCCTGTTGCTGTCCGGCTACCTGGCCGAGTACGCACAGGAGGTCGGTGCACTGACCCCGGGTGTGCCGTACGCCGAGCTGCACGACAAGGGCCGCATCACCCAGCGTGCGTTGGACCTGGGCAGCGGCGAACACTTCTCCACCGTGATCCGCCAGGGCGTACCTGGCACCGAGCAGGACCCGCAGTAATGACTCGACTCCTCCTGATCCGCTGGCAGCGTGCGCTGCCGGTGTTGTTCGTCGCCTTCCTGCTGCTGGTCAGCAGCGGTTGCGCGATGGTCACCGTCAAGCAGGTCAAGTCCAGCGATTCGCTGGTCAACAAGCGTGCCGACGTGCTCAATACCGGCAAGCTCAGCCCCGCCGCGCGAGAGACGCTCAGCGCGGCAGGCCTGGACGAATCGCAGTGCGAGAAGGACTTCCTGGTCTGCCGCAGCACGCTGCTGATGACCGACGATCTCAATGTCGAGCAGCGGCTGTCGGCGCTGTCCGAACTGTGGGTGAAGACCGCGCTGGCGCTGACGCCGAAGAAGACCGCAGCCGGTGATCCGCCGATGAGCGACGCAGCGCTGGACGCCTGGCTGGAAGCCGCGCGCTACGCCTATGCCTACCTGTTCTACAGCGGCCGCTCACCATCGGATCGCGCCTTCGAAGACCGGCAGACACAGGTGCGTGACTACTACAACTACGCGGCCGAGAAGGCGGCGGTGGTGCTGTTCGTCCGCGCGCGCGCCGCTGCGTTGGCGGGCGAGGACTACACGAAGCCGATCTCGGTCGGCAGCTGGTCGTTGGCTTCCAACTACCAGCAGCTGAACCTGAAGAGCATTCCCGCGCAGCTGGTGCCAGCCGGCACGGTCAGCTTCGTCGGGCTGCGCAGTACTTATCGCCGTGATGGCTTCGGTGCCGAACTGGTGATGGTGATGGACCCGCCGAAGCTGGTCGCACCGGTGATCGCACCCGAGGGCGCCAAGGCTGAGGCGCCGCAGGAGGATGAGGACGACGCACGCCGTGGCCGCCGTCATCGCCACGACGATTCGGTGCCCGAGTTCAGTGAGATGTCCTCGATCAACGTCACCGCACTGCTGCGCTTCGAAGGCAGCAACCTGGACGATGTGATGCGCACGCGCCGGGTCGAGCTGGACGCTTATTCGCCCGAAGCGACCGAGCGCATCACCCTGCATGGCGAGCAGGTGCCGCTGGCCGGCAACTTCACCGCCGCCTATGGCCTGTGGTTGGCGCAGAGCGGTTTCGCCCGGCAATCACTGCGCACCCTGTTCGGCATGAGCGAGAGCATCGGCGAACCGCACATCTACCTGATGCAGCCGTGGGACCCGAACCGCCGCATCATCTTCATGCTGCACGGCCTGGCCAGCAGCCCGGAAGCCTGGGTGAACCTGGCCAACGAGATCATGGGCGACCCCGAGCTGCGCCAGCAGTTCCAGGTGTGGCAGGTCTACTACCCGACCAACGCGCCGATCGCGCTGAACCGCTACGAGATCGCCAACGCGTTCAATGACACCCTCAAGCACTTCGACCCCAACGGCAGCACGTGCGCATCGAAGGACATGGTCTATATCGGCCACAGCATGGGCGGCGTGCTGGCGCGGCTGCTGGTGAGCGACTCGGGTGATGTGCTGTGGGATGACCTGCTGGCCAACTATGACCTGAAGGGCGAGCGGCTGAAGCGGGTGCAGGCCAAGCTGGGGCCACTGCTGCATTTCAAGGCGCAGCCGAACGTGGAACGCGCGATCTTCATCGCCGCGCCGCACCAGGGCACGGATATCGCCGGCAACAGGGTCGGGCGGCTGATCGGTCGCCTGGTACGCCTGCCGCTGACCATTCTCGGCAAATTCGAGGACGTGTTCATGGCGCTGGCACAGGCCGAGCAGCAGGTCGACGGCACCGCCAAGCCGAAGATCCCCAACAGCATCGACAACCTCAAGGCCAGTGATCCATTCGTGAAGGCCGCAGCGCAGCTGCCGATCGAAGCGCGACTGAAGTACCACTCGATCATCGCCCAGCGCAAGCCGGAGCTGCCGGTGGAAAAGTCCGATGACGGACTGGTGCCGTACTGGAGTGCGCACCTGCCGGGTGCACAGTCGGAGAAGGTCATCATTTCCGGCCACAGCGTGCAGGAGACCCCGCAGGCGGTGCTGGAAGTGCGGCGCATCCTGCACCGGGACATCGATGACGTAGGCACGGGGACCCGGTAGTGCCGGCCGCTGGCCGGCACCATCATGGGATTCCCGCGTGCGCGGAGGTTGCCGGCCAGCGGACGGCACTACCGAAACCCGACGGCGCTACACCCGCCGCGCGATCACCGCAGCCAGCACCGCCAGGCCGAAGGTGATCGCCAGGCACAGCAGGTAGCCGGTGTGCGGCGCGCTTTCCACGAACAGCGCGAACAACGCACCGGAGACCGCCAGCGCGGTGGTCACCGACAGGGCCTCGCTCAGCTGCAGGGCAGAGGTGTTGGCACCCTGCTCATGCGCTGCTGACAGTGACAGCGTCAGCACCGAGAGGCTGGCGTAGATCATGCCCATGCCGAAACCGGTGACCGTCCAGCCCACCAGGGCCACCAGCAATGGCACTGCATTGAACAACACCGCAAGCGTTGCGGCGATGCCGACCGTCATCATCGCCGTGCCGACGCGCAGCAGCTGCTGGCGTGACCAACCGCGCTGCTGGTGACCCTGCAGCCAGGAGCCGGCGAACCAACCGAGTGCGCCGAGGCTGAGCACCGCGCCGGCCCAGCTGGGCGGGAGCCCGCGTTCGCGCTGCAGCAGCAGCGGCAGGTAGGCTTCGCTGGCGAAGAATGCGGCAGCGGCGATGCCGCGCAGTGCGATCACGCTGGGCAGGCCCCTGCGCAGGATCAGCGTTCCGGCCGGCAGCAGGCGATGCACGCATAGCAGCAGCGCCAGCATCGCCACGCCGATGCAGAGCAGGGCGGTCGGACCATGCTGCTGGCCGCCGAAGTACAGCAGCAGCGCCGCCAGCGATGCACCACTGGCCCAACGCACGAGGTTGCCGCGCCCCTCGTCGTCGTTGCTGTCGGCGGAGGGCTGCATGCGCGCCAGCGCAGGCCGCAGCAACAGGGCAGCAGGGACTGCCAGCAGCGGCACCGCCAGGAACACCCAGCGCCAGCCGAGATGCTGGACGATCAGGCCGCTCAGCGCCGGGCCGACCATCGAGGGCACCACCCAGCCCGCCGAGAATGCCGCGAACACCTTCGGCCGCAGGTGCTCGGGGTAGCTGCGGCCGACCATCACGTACAGCGAGACCGAAATCGCGCCCGCGCCCAGGCCCTGCATCAGGCGCCCGGCCACCAGCATGCCCATGCGCACGGCGAAGCCGGCCAGCAGCAGGCCCAGCACGAAGCAGGCCAGGCCGTACCACAGCGGCCGTGCCGGGCCCTGGCGGTCGGCCCAGCGTCCGGCCAGGGTCATGCCGATCACGCTGGTGGCCAGGGTGCCGCCAAAGGCCAGCGCGTACAGGCGCAGTCCATCGAGTGCTTCGGCCACGGTGGGCATCGCGGCCGCGACGGCCAGTGCTTCGAAGGCGTGCAGCGCGACCAGTGCGACCATGCCGATGGTCGTGGCGCGGTAGCGCGCGGACAGGATCGAGCTGTCAGCCGGCAGGTGGGTGTCGGCGGGAGAGAGGGTCGGGGTCATACGGGTCAGGTGCGGGCCGCGCTTGTCAACGGGCGGCGAAGATAGCAGCATGCCACCTCAACTATAGTTGAGGTCAAGCAATGGCATCCCAGGAACTCAGCGTTGGCGAGGTCTCCCAGCGCAGTGGCGTGGCCGTTTCCGCACTGCATTTCTACGAGCGCAAGGGGCTGATCAGCAGCCTGCGCACCTCGGGCAACCAACGCCGTTACAGCCGCGACGTGCTGCGCCGATTGGCGGTGATCCGCGTGGCGCAGCGGGTGGGCATGCCGCTGGAAGCAGTCGGCCGTGCCTTCGAAAGCCTGCCTGACGGCCGCGCACCAACCAAGGCGGATTGGGCCAGGTTGTCCGCGCGCTGGCGCACCGAGCTGGAAGTGCGAATCCACATGCTGCAGCTGCTGCGCGATGAACTGACCGGCTGCATCGGCTGTGGCTGCCTGTCACTGCAGCATTGCCGCCTGGCCAACCCCGGCGACGTCCTCGGCGAACGCGGCGACGGCCCGATGCGCTGGGAGTGAGCGACAAAAAGGGAACGCGCTCCCGGTAGCGCCGGGCCATGCCCGGCGGACGAAAACGACTTAATCCCCTCCGTCCCCTTTTTCTTACCAGACCGTGATCGTCTCGCCGCTCTGGATGCCTTCCACTGCACGCTGGAAGGCCAGTGCGGCGCGTTGTGCGCTTACCGCTTCGAAGCCCGGGAAGTAGGGGCCGTAGGCCGCCATCGATTCGATCAGCACGTTCGGGCTGACCACGTTGATGCGCAGGCCGCGCGGCAGCAGCTCCAGTGCGGCGGCGCGCACGAAGCCTTCCAGTGCGGCATTCACTGCGGTGGCGTTGACGCCGTCGCGGATCGGCTGCGCGCTGATGATGCCGCTGGTCAGGGTGATCGAGCCACCGGCATTGAGGTGGTGCTGCGCGGCCAGTGCCAGCCGCACCTGTCCCAGCAGCTTGTCCTGCAGGCCGATAGTGAACTGCTCGGGCGTCATCTCCTGCAGCGGTCCGAAATGCACCGAGCCGGCGGTGGAGATCACCGCATCGACTGCGCCGGTACGCGAGAACAGTTCGGCGACGCTGGCGTCATCGGTCAGGTCCACGCGCAGTTCGCCGCTGCTGCGGCCGGCGGCGAGAATCTGATGCTGTTGGCCGAGCTGACGGGCGACTGCCTGGCCGAGGGTGCCGCTGGCACCGACGAGGAGGATCTTCATGGCGGTTCCTTGCGTGAGGGTGTGAGCGCAGTCTGCGCCGTCATATTGGGGTTAGGTAAGCGGCGTATGATTCGCAGATTCCTAACTCTGGATTAGCAATGGATACCCTTCGCTGCATGCAGGCCTTCGTCGCCGTGGCCGAGCGCGGCAGCTTTGCCGGGGCCGCCGAACAGCTGCAGGTGTCGGCGGTGATGGTCGGCAAGTACATCCAGCAGCTGGAGGCGCATCTGGGCACCGCGCTGCTGCAACGGAACACCCGCCGCCAGCGCCTGACCGAAGCCGGCAGCGCCTATCTGGCCGGATGCCGGCAGGTGCTGGAGCAGGTGCAGCAGGCCGAGGCCGATGTGGCCGGTCTGCAGGTACAGCCACGTGGCCTGCTGCGGGTCAGTGCGCCGACCACCTGGGGCAGCTGCGTGCTGGCGCCACAACTGGCCGGCCTGCTGCGCGCGCAGCCGCAGTTGAACATCGAACTGGACCTGAGCAACCGCCGTGTGGATCTGATCGAGGACGGCTTCGACGTGGCGATCCGGGTCGGGCCGTTGCCATCGCAGGAGGTGGTGGCGCGGCCGCTGCCGCCGTATGCGATGAGCCTGTGCGCGGCGCCGTCTTACCTGCGCCGGCGCGGCACGCCGCGTACGCCCGCCGATCTGGCAGGGCATGACTGCCTGAGCCATCTGGCCTGGCGCGGTGGCCACGGCTGGCAGTTGGCCAATGGCGAACAGGTGGATTGGGAGGCGCGTCTGACCTGCAATGATGGGTTTGCGTTGCGCGAAGCGGCGGTCGCCGGCGCGGGGCTGGTGCTGCAGCCGACCGCATTGCTGGCCGGCGAGATCGCGGCAGGGCGGTTGAAGCCGCTGCTGCGCGACTATCTGCCTGAACCACGGCCGATGCACCTGATCTACCTGCCCGACCGCAGGCCGCGCCCGCGGTTGCAGTGCTTCGTCGATTTCGTCATGACCACGTTGGGGCAATGAGCATCCACGCCAGACGTGGATGACGGTGGGTGCCGACAGTTGGTCGGCACGCATCGGGATCAATCATTCGCCGCAGACAGTTCCTGCCCACGCACCTGCGCGGCGCGCAGTGCGGTGTCCACCAGCGCCTCGAAGCCACCGGCCTGGAAGCTCTCGATCGCGGCCTGGGTGGTTCCGTTCGGCGAGGTCACGCGGCGGCGAAGCTCGGCCGGGCTCTCACCGGCTTCATCAAGCATGCGCGAGGCACCCAGCAGGGTCTGCACCACCAGCGTGCGCGCGGCGTCGGCTGGCAGGCCCTGGGCAATACCCGCCGCTTCCATCGCTTCGGCCAGCAGGAACACATAGGCCGGGCCACTGCCGGATACGGCAGTCACTGAATCCATCAGCGCCTCGCTGTCGATCCAGACGGTGCGGCCTGCGCTGGCCAGCACCTTCTCGGCCTGTGCGTGCTGCTGCGTGTCCACCGACGGTGTGGCGAACAGGCCGGTCACACCTGCGCCGAGCAGGGCAGGGGTGTTCGGCATCGCGCGCACCACTGCCTGGTCGCCTCCCAGCCAGCGCTGCAGCTGCGCACTGGTGATGCCGGCGGCAATCGACACCACCAACGGCTGGTTTGCCTGGGCCAGCGTCTGCAGCGACTGGCAGACCTCACGCAGCACCTGCGGCTTCACCGCCAGCAGCCAGGTGCTGCCCTGCGCAGCGGCATCAATCGCGTTGTCATGCACCTGCACACCGAAGTCGGCGGCCAGCGCCTGGCGCAGTGCGGCCACCGGTTCGGCGACGTGGATGTGCGCGGCGGGTGTGCCCTGACGGATCAGGCCGGCGATCAGGCTGCGCGCCATGTTGCCGCCGCCGATGAAAGTGATGGAATCAGCTGCCATGGAAAGCTCCTTGGAAAGTCAGGCTGGGCGCGGGCGCGCGCCGAACAGGGCGGTACCGATGCGAACCAGGGTGGCGCCCTCGGCGATGGCTTCGGCGTAGTCGCTGCTCATGCCCATCGACAGCGTGTCGATCTGCACGTGCTGGGCAGCCAGCGACTCGAAAAGTGTGCGCATGCGCACGAATGCATCCCGACGGCGCTCGGCCTCGGGCCACGGCGCGGGAATCGCCATCAGTCCGCGCAGGCGCAGGGTGGGTTCGGCGGCAATTGCGGCGGCGAGTGCGTCCACTTCCTCCGGTGCACAGCCGTGCTTGCTGGATTCATCGTCGATGTTGACCTGGATCAGCACATTCAGCGGGCCGCATGCGGCCGGGCGATGGCGCGCCAGCGCCGTTACCAGCTTGGGCCGGTCCACGCTCTGCACCCAGTCGAAGTGGGTGGCCACGGCATCGGCCTTGTTCGACTGCAGGTGGCCGATCAGGTGCCACTCCAGCGCCAGGTGCTGCAGCGCCTGCATCTTGGCCAGCGCTTCCTGCACATAGTTTTCGCCGAAGGCCTGCTGGCCCTGTGCGGCCAGCGCAGCCACGGCCTCGGCCGGTTGGGTCTTGGACACGGCCAGCAGGCGCGGATCGGGCCGGCCGGCCGCCTCGGCGGCGGCATGCAGGTTGCTCAGGATCTGGGGCAGGGGAGTGGCCACGTAACGCGTTCCATTGAATCAGGAGGCTATACTGCCGCCCGGGGAAAGATCCTTCCAGTCGAAGCCGTTATTGGGGAGTAGCCGCTCATGGATATCGCCGAACTGCTGGCGTTTTCCGTAAAGAACAAAGCGTCCGACCTGCACCTGTCTGCAGGCCTGCCGCCGATGATCCGCGTGGACGGCGATGTTCGCCGGATCAACATCCCGGCCCTGGACCACAAGCAGGTCCACGCGCTGGTGTACGACATCATGTCCGACAAGCAGCGCCGCGATTACGAGGAATTCCTCGAAGTGGACTTCTCCTTCGAGATCCCGTCGCTGGCGCGCTTCCGTGTGAACGCGTTCAACCAGAACCGCGGTGCCGGTGCGGTGTTCCGTACCATTCCGTCCGAGGTGCTCACCCTCGAGGACCTGGCCTGCCCGCCGCTGTTCCGTGAAGTGATCCAGCAGCCGCAGGGCCTGATCCTGGTGACCGGCCCGACCGGCTCGGGCAAGTCGACCACGCTGGCGGCGATGATCGACTACATCAACAAGAACGAATACGGCCACATCCTCACCGTCGAGGATCCGATCGAATTCGTGCACACCTCGCAGAAGTGCCTGATCAACCAGCGCGAAGTGCACCGCGACACGCATGGCTTCAATGAAGCGTTGCGCTCGGCACTGCGCGAGGACCCGGACATCATCCTGGTCGGCGAACTCCGCGACCTGGAAACCATCCGCCTGGCACTGACCGCTGCGGAGACCGGCCACCTGGTGTTCGGCACCCTGCACACCAGCTCGGCGGCCAAGACCATCGACCGCATCATCGACGTGTTCCCGGCCGGCGAAAAGCCGATGGTGCGCTCGATGCTGTCCGAGTCGCTGCGTGCGGTGATCTCGCAGGCGCTGCTGAAGAAGGTCGGCGGTGGCCGCACCGCAGCGTGGGAAATCATGGTCGGCACGCCGGCCATCCGCAACCTGATCCGCGAGGACAAGGTGGCGCAGATGTACTCGGCCATCCAGACCGGCCAGCAGTACGGCATGATGACCCTGGACCAGCACCTGCAGGACCTGGTCAAGCGCAGCCTGATCACCCGCAACCAGGCCCGCGACTACGCCAAGGACAAGCGCCTGTTCGAGTAAGGCAGGGCAGCCACGGGCGGCGCGTGCAATGGCGCCGCCGCTCCGTGTTGTTTCCTCCACCGACCGTTACCTGGTAAACCGCTTTTCCGGGAGCCTGCCGTGAACACCACCGCGACCACCATCGATTTCACTTCGTTCCTCAAGCTGATGGCGCACCAGCGCGCCTCGGACCTGTTCATCACTGCGGGCATGCCGCCGGCGATGAAGGTCAACGGCAAGATCTCGCCGATCACGCAGACTCCGCTCACGCCGCAGCAGAGCCGCGACCTGGTGCTCAACGTGATGACCCCTGCGCAGCGCGAGGAGTTCGAGAAGACGCATGAATGCAACTTCGCCATCGGCCTGTCCGGTGTCGGCCGCTTCCGCGTCAGCTGCTTCTACCAGCGCAACCAGGTGGGCATGGTGCTGCGTCGCATCGAGACGCGCATTCCGACCGTGGAAGAGCTGAGCCTGCCGCCGATCATCAAGACGCTGGCGATGACCAAGCGCGGCATCATCCTGTTCGTTGGTGCCACCGGTACCGGCAAATCGACATCGCTGGCGGCGATGATCGGCTACCGCAACCAGAACTCGACCGGCCACATCATCACCATCGAAGATCCGATCGAGTTCGTGCACAAGCACGAGGGCTGCATCATCACCCAGCGCGAGGTCGGCATCGATACCGACAGCTGGGAAGCGGCCCTGAAGAACACCCTGCGCCAGGCGCCGGACGTGATCATGATCGGCGAGGTGCGTACCCGCGAAGGCATGGACCACGCCATCGCGTTCGCCGAAACCGGCCACCTGGTGCTAGCCACGCTGCATGCCAACAATGCCAACCAGGCGATGGATCGCATCATCAACTTCTTCCCGGAAGACCGCCGCAACCAGCTGCTGATGGACCTGTCGCTGAACCTCAAGGGCGTGGTCGCGCAGCAGCTGGTGCCGTCGCCCGACGGCCGCTCGCGCAAGGTGGCGATGGAGATCCTGCTGGGCACGCCGCTGGTGCAGGACTACATCCGCGACGGCGAGATCCACAAGCTGAAGGAAGTGATGAAGGACTCGGTTCAGCTGGGCATGAAGACCTTCGACCAGAGCCTGTTCGAGCTGTACCAGGCCGGCGAGATCAGCTACGAGGACGCACTGCGCTACGCCGACTCGCAGAACGAAGTGCGCCTGCGCATCAAGCTCAGCCAGGGCGGCGACGCGCGCACGCTGTCGCAGGGCCTGGATGGGGTGGAGATCTCCGAGATCCGGTGACCTGGCGATGTGTGGAGTCGACTGTCAGGAAGCGCAGTCGACTAACAGTCGACTCTACCCGTCGACTCTACCCGTCGACTCTACTGGGCGCGCAGGCGATTGATGAATTCCAGTCATGACCGACTGTCGTCCAACCGGCTCAATCCATCGCCGCTGCAGGCGTATCGTCAGCACTCCCCCTCTGGAGTACGACGATGCAGACACGTGAACTCGGCCGCAGCGGCCTGAAGGTTTCCGCTCTGGGCCTGGGTTGCATGGGCCTGACCCATGCCTACGGCCAGCCGGTCGAACCGAGCCAGGGCATCGCCCTGCTGCACGCTGCCGTCGAGCGCGGCGTGACCTTCTTCGATACCGCCGAAGTGTACGGCCCGTACACCAACGAAGACCTGCTCGGCCAGGCCCTGGCACCCTACCGCGACAGGCTGGTGATCGCCACGAAGTTTGGTTTCAGGGACGCGCGCACCGATGCCGGCCTGGACAGCCGCCCGGAGAACATCCGTGCCGTGGCCGAAGCCAGCCTCAAGCGCCTGCGTACCGACCATATCGACCTGTTCTACCAGCACCGCGTCGACCCGAACGTGCCGATCGAGGACGTGGCCGGTACCGTGCGCGACCTGATCGCCGAGGGCAAGGTCGGCCACTTCGGCCTGTCCGAGGCCAGTGCTGCCACCGTGCGTCGCGCGCATGCGGTGCAGCCGGTGGCTGCGGTGCAGAGCGAGTACTCGCTGTGGTGGCGCGAACCGGAGCGTGAACTGCTGCCGACGCTGCAGGAGCTGGGCATCGGCTTCGTGCCGTTCAGCCCGCTGGGCCGCGGCTTCCTGACCGGTGCGATCAACGCCGACACCACCTTCGACGCCAACGATTTCCGTAACAGCGTGCCGCGTTTCGAAGTGGAAGCGCGTCGCGCCAACCAGGCGCTGGTGGATCGCATCAGCACGATCGCGGCGGCGCGGGGTGCGACCCCGGCGCAGGTGGCGCTGGCCTGGCTGCTGGCACAGGCGCCGTGGATCGTGCCGATCCCAGGCACCACCAAGGTCCATCGTCTGGAGGAAAACCTGGGCGCGGCCGACCTGCAGCTGGCACCGGAGGAGCTGCAACGCATCGCACAGGCGCTGGACGAAGTGTCGATCGTCGGCGAGCGCTACAACGCGCAGCGCGCCGCCCAGGCCAAGGGCTGATCAACAGCTGGGTGCGGACCGTTGGTGGTGGGGGCGGACCGTTGGTCCGCACTCCTTGATCCTCACCCCATCGGCCCACGCAGCGCATCAAGCACCGTCCGCATCGCCACGGTCACGTGGCGGCGCGAGGGGTAGTACGCGTAATAGCCATCGAAGTGCGGGCACCAGTCGTCCAGCACCGAAAGCAGGCGGCCGTCGTCCAGCATCGGCTGTACCTGGTCCTCCGGCAGCCAGGCCAACCCGCTGCCTGCCAGTGCGGCGGCGCGGGTCATGCCCATGCTGTTGAAGATCCACTGGCCGCTCACACGCACGCTCAGTTCATTGCCGTCCTGGCCGAAATCCCACGGCATCAGCCCGCCATGCGTGGGCAGGCGCAGGGTGACGCAGTTGTGCCCGGCCAGGTCGTCCGGGTGCCGCGGCACCAGGTGCTGGCGGAAGTAGCTGGGCGCCCCGACCACGCGCATGCGCAGCGGCGGGCTGATCGGTACGGCGATCATGTCGCGCGCCAGCCGCTCGCCCAGGCGGATGCCGATGTCGTAGCGCTCGGCCACGATGTCGGCCAACCCGTAGTCGGCCGCCAGTTCCACCTTCAAGTCCGGATACTGCTGCAGCAGCGGCGCCAGCCTGGGCCAGGCGATGTACTCGGCGGCGTGGCCGGTGGCATTGATGCGGATGGTGCCGGCCGGGCGTTCACGGTACTCGGCCAGCGCGGCCAGCCCATCCTCGATCTCGGCCAGGCGCGGGGCCAGCGTTTCCAGCAGGCGGGCGCCGGCTTCGGTGGTGGACACGCTGCGGGTGGTGCGGGTCAGCAGGCGCACGCCCAGGCGCTGCTCCAGTCCGCGCATGGCATGGCTGAGCGCGGACTGGGACACGCCCAGCTGGGCGGCAGCCTTGGTGAAGCTGCCCTCGCGGGCAACGTGGACGAAGGCCTGCAGGTCGTTGAGGTTTTCGCGGGGCATGAGAGGATGATACGGCCGCGCTGCGCCCGGCAGCTGCCGAATCAACGTCAACGGCAACGTCAAAAGCTGGCTTCCCGTGGGAGGCGGGGTGGCTCAGGTTGCAGGGGACGGCGCAAGTCCCCCTCCGGGGCCCGGCCCAGCCGCTGGCGGCTGTGCGTTCGGGCGCTTGCGAAGCAGTGCTTCGCAAGCAAAGCGCCCTCACCCATGTAGCCTCGGTCGCGCTTGCTCGTGTGCGCTGTCCTGCGCACACGGCAAGACCGGGGTTGGGCGTCCTGCCCAACCCGTCCGAGGCATGCCTCGGGACCATGGCGCTCACGCCCCCGCAACCTGAGCCACCCCGCCTTCGACAATTTCCCGCGAGCTGTTGGAACGGCATTCTGCTTTGGTGGGTGCCGACCGTTGGTCGGCACTGGGTCGGACGTGTGGGTATGTCGATTTCTGCGTCTGTGGTTCGTCGAATGAATGACTTCAACGGGAGCTGCACATGAGCACTGACACCAAGCCCAAGGGCCCGGCCTCGTACTTCCCCTCCATCGAGAAGACCTATGGGCAGCCGGTCGCCCAGTGGCTCGGGCTGCTGGCAGGGAAGAAGGGCCTGAAACACATGGAACTGGTCAGCTTCCTGAAAAGTGAGCATGGGCTGGGCCATGGCCATGCCAACGCGCTGGTGGCGCACCATCTGGCCGGCAAGGGCTGAGCAGCGGCGGGCCCGGGGCAGGGCGGGGCGCATTCAGCTGAACGATTTCATCTGCAACTGTCATGCAGATCGTGTCTAATACCGCTCCCCACCTGCTGTTCCCCACCCGTATGTCCCTTCCCTCCCATGGCCCCGCGCCGTGCGACGACGCTGACGGCCACCTGGTCACCGCCGGTCCGCTGACCCCGCCGCCCGACAGCGCCGGTACCACCGCCGACGAAAAAGCGCTGCGTCACTCGATCGCCGAGGACGTGCAGGGCATGGTGCTGGCCACGATGGTGGCCTCGCTGGGCCTGGCCATCTTCGCCAAGAGTGGACTGATGATCGGCGGCATGGCAGGCATGGCGTTCCTGCTGCATTACGCGCTGGACTGGAACTTCGGCGTGGTGTTCGTGCTGGTCAATCTGCCGTTCTACTGGGTGGCGGTGCGGCGCATGGGCTGGGAATTCACCCTGAAGACCTTCGCCGCGGTCACCGCCTGTGGCGTGCTGACCGACCTGCTGCCGCGCTGGATCGACTTCTCGCACATCCACCCGCTGTATTCGGCGATCGTCGGTGGCGCATTGTCCGGCCTGGGCATCCTGTTCTTCATCCGGCACCGTGCCAGCCTCGGCGGTATCGGCATCCTGGCGGTGTACCTGCAGCGCACCCGTGGCTGGAGCGCGGGCAAGGTGCAGATGTCCTACGACGCCTGCCTGATGGTGGCCGCGTTCTTCGTGCTGTCGCCTTCCAAGGTGCTGTACTCGGCCATCGGCGCGGTGGTGCTCAGCCTTGTGCTGATGTTCAACCACCGCCCTGGCCGCTACATGGGTGTGTGATCGCGCTCTCCGCGTTCGCCGGGCATGGCCCGGCGCTACTACGTGGCGGTTCCGGTAGCGCCGGGCCATGCCCGGCGGCCGTCCTTCAACGTACGGCGGCCTGCAGCCACGGCGGTGACAGCATCAGCAGCCGCGCATGCACCGGGCAATCCTCGGCGTGCGCACCGGGCAGGTAGCCCACGCTCATCAGGAATTCGCCGGTGATCTCGCCGCCGGTGAAGCGGAACGTCTTCTTGAACAGCTTCACCCAGTCGGCCTTGCTGCGCGGGTGGTGCGCATCCAGCCACGCCGCGAAGCTGCCATGGCTGGCCCGCAGCTGCTGGATCACCTGCGCGTTGTGGATCGCCGCCAGCACCTTCAGGCGGTTGCGGATGATGCCCGGGTCCGACAGCAGGCGCGCGATGTCCTGCTCGGCGTAGGCCGCCACGCGGTCCACATCGAAGCCGTCATAGGCTGCGCGGAAGCCCTCGCGCTTCTTCAGGATCGTTTCCCAGCTCAAACCGGCCTGGTTGATTTCCAGTACCAATCGCTCGAACAGTTCACGCTCGTCCCGCTGCGGGAAGCCGTACTCGTTGGCGTGGTAGTAGTCGTGCACCGGATGGCCGGGGGCAATCAGGCAGTAACCGCTCATGGGGAAGGCTCGTTGGATTCGGATTCGGATTCGGGTTCGGGATCGATGGCCACTGCAGGGTGCCCGCCGATGGACAGCATCGGCCAGCGCGGTGGCACGAGCGTGAGTTTGCCGTTACGCAGGGCCTGGTTGATCGCCTCGGCCGGCCCGCTGACGGTGCCGAACAGCGCACCGGCCCGGCGCCACTGGGAATCGCTGCCACGTGCGTACAGCACGCAGTCCGGTCCACGGTGGGTGTACAGCTCGCACAGCAGCACTTCGCCGGTACCATCACCGTCCAGGTCGCGATGCACGATCAGGCAGTCGCGCTCGCTCTGTGCGCAGGATTCGCCATTGATCGATCGGGTGGCCAGAGCTTTCCACCAGTCGTCCGGTGGCGAACTGGATCCGGCGGCCAGCTTCAGTGCGCGCCGCAGGGCGGCGACGTCCTGCGGCCCCTTGTCGAGGCGGTGGCCGTCGTCCCAGCGGGAGGTACGCGCCAGTGCTGCCGCGACCACCTGTGGCGCGTTGGCATCGGCGATGATGGCCGGATCACGCTGCAACTCGCGCAGCGCCTGCACGCCACGGCGGCCAAGATCGAAGCGCAGCACGTTGACGTCACTGCTGGTGATCGCCGGCGGGTCCGCGCGCAGGCGCTCCAGCTGGCTGGACAGGGTCAGCCGCACCGGGTCCAGCAGGGGCGAGTTGCCCAGCAGGGCCAGTGCGAGCACCACCCAGCACATCCAGCGGTTGACCGGTTCCAGCGCCTGCAGCCAGCGGCCCTGGCGACGCAGTACCGCCAGCGCATAGCCCAGGGCATAGCCGGCCACGGCCAGCGCGATCAGCAGTGCCCAGAACCGGTCCACTGTCCACCCGTACTGCACCACGCGCAGGCCCAGCGCATACAGCGCCAGCGCGGCGTAGACCGGCAGCGCCAGCAGGCTGGCCTCGACCAGACGGCGCAGCACGAGAGGGTACGGCGCGGAGTCTTCCCCCTGCTGGTAGACCGCATTGGTGAACGTCACCAGCAGCAGTGACACCACCACCAGCAGGCTGGCGGCCGAACGGGTCTTCCACAGTGGTTCCAGCCCGGCAAGCGGCAGGCTCAGCACGAACAACACGGCGATGAACGAGAGCGGTGGCAGCAGCCCGCGGCAGATCGCGAACAGCACCTGGCGGGTGATCTGGATCGCCCGATGCTGGGTGCGCCCGATCAGCACGCCAAACCCGGCCAGGCTGCCGGTGGCCAGTGCGATGAAAGCATCTTGGCGGAACAGATCGCGGAAGAAGGTGACCTCCAGCAGCTGGAACAGCGCCGCCCACAGCCACAGCAGCAGCCAGGTCAGCCCGGTGAACAGCGCCGCCAGGGCCAGGGTCAAGCCGTTCTGCCAGGCGCGCTCGAACAGCTCGGGGTAGCTGGCGCGCCACTGACCGTGCTGCAGCTGGAACTGCCACCAGGGCAGGGCCACGAACACCGCCACGCCCATGCCCAGGGTCAACGGAAACTGCAGCGCGCCCGATTCCAGTGCGGCCTCGCCATTGAGGTTCCAGCCGATCCAGGCGGCCAGTGCCAGCACCACCACCGAGCCGAGCGCCGCCTGCAGCCACAGGCGGCGTTGGCCCAGCTCGACCAGGCTCAGCGCCACCGCGCTGGGAATGGCCAGCACCCAGGCGTACCAGCAGTAGCGCCAGCCGATATCGCGGAACGGCCACGCATCGGACAATTCCTGCGCGGCATACAGCATCAGACCCTGCAGCAGGGCGATCAGGACGATGGCGCTGCGTGCCGGCAGGGTCAGGGGCGATGAAGACTGCATCGATGACCTTCCATGGCAAAGCACCATCCTAGCCCATCGCGGTTCGGCGCCATCGCGCGACCATCCCGCCCCCAGCAGGTAGAATGGACCCATGCCTGTAATGCCGACCTCCCTTGCCGATCACCTGCTCGTCGCGCTGCCGTCGCTGCTCGACGCGACCTTTGCCCGCAGCGTCGCGCTGATCTGCCAGCACGACGAGAACGGGGCGATGGGCGTACTGGTCAACCAGCCTTCCGAATACACGCTGGGTGAAGTGCTTGCGCAGATGGACATCACCACCGGTGATGGCGAGCTGCAGGCGCGCATGGTGCTCAATGGCGGTCCGGTGCATCCCGAACGCGGCTTCGTCATCCACGACGACGCGCGCGCATGGGATTCCAGCCTGACCGTGGGCGACGGCCTGTACCTGACCACCTCGCGCGACATCCTCGAAGCGATGGCGCGTGGCGAAGGCCCGGCCAATGCGGTGGTCACCCTCGGCTGTGCCGGTTGGGGCGCAGGGCAGCTGGAAAGCGAGCTGTCCGAGAACAGCTGGCTGACAGTGCCGGCCGATGCCGAGCTGGTGTTCCAGCTGCCGCTGGAGCAGCGCTGGCAGGGGGCGGCTTCCCGCATCGGCGTGGACCTGTTCCGGCTGACCGACTACAGCGGCCATGTCTGAGCCGGCCGCGCCCGCACCGGTTCCTGCTGCCCCGGCGATCCGCCGTGACGGCACCGTTCTGGGTTTCGATGTTGGCTCGCGACGCATCGGCGTGGCCATCGGCAGTGCTTTCGCCGCCCATGCGCGCGCGGTGGCCGTGGTCGATGTGCACGGCAACGGCCCGGACTGGACCGCGATCGAGCGCCTGCTCAAGGAATGGAAGCCCGACGGCCTGGTGGTCGGCGATCCGCTTACGCTGGACGGCCAGGACCAGCCCAACCGCAAGCGCGCGCAGGGCTTCGCCCGCCAGCTGCGGGAACGTTTCAAGCTGCCCGTGGTGATGATCGACGAGCGTTCCAGCTCGGTCGAGGCCGCACGCCGCTTCGCCGTCGAGCGCGCCGAAGGACGCAAGCGCCGCCGCGATGCGGCCGCCCTCGATGCTGTGGCCGCGGCGGTGATCATCGACCGCTGGCTGTCGTCCCCCGACGACGCCACCCCCATTCCCTGACTGCACGACTCCCGCCATGACTGCCCAGCAAATCGATGCCTCCGGACGCCTGCGCCACCTGCTGACCCTGGAGGGCCTGCCGCGCGAAACACTGCTGCAGTTGCTGGACCGGGCAGGGCAGATCCGTGACGCCGCAGTCGGCCGTGTCGGCAACAAGCGCCACGTGCTGGCCGGTTCTGCGGTATGCACGCTGTTCTTCGAACCGTCCACGCGCACCCGCAGCTCGTTCCAGCTGGCCGCGCAGCGCCTGGGCGCCGATGTGCTGAACTTCGACGCGTCGACCTCGTCCACGCGCAAGGGCGAAACGGCCTGCGACACGTTGCGCAACCTGGAAGCAATGGGCGTGCGCGGCTTCGTGGTGCGTCACCCCGATGACGGCGCCGTGGCCGCGCTGGCCGAGGCGGCGGGCGAGGGCACCGCACTGATCAACGCCGGCGACGGCCGCAGCGCGCACCCGACCCAGGGCCTGCTGGACATGCTGACCCTGCGCCAGGCCAAGGGCCCGGATTTCTCGAAGCTGAAGGTGGTGATCGTCGGCGACGTGAAGCACTCGCGCGTGGCGCGCACCGACCTGCATGCGCTGCGCACGCTGGGGGTGGGCGAGATCCGCGTGTGCGGCCCGCAGTCACTGCTGCCGGACGACGAGACCCTGAAGGGCTGCGTGGTCGGCGATGATTTCGATGCGATGCTGGAAGGCGCCGACGCGCTGATGATGCTGCGCCTGCAGCGCGAGCGCATGGAAGAAGGCCTGGTGCCGTCGCTGGAGCAGTACCACGCCCAGTACGGCCTGACCAACGAACGCCTGGCCCGTGCCGGCAAGGACGCTGCGGTGCTGCATCCGGGCCCGATCAACCGTGGCGTGGAAGTCACCGATGACGTGGCCGACGGCCCGCAGTCGTGGGTGCTGCGCCAGGTCGCCAATGGCGTCGCCGTGCGCATGGCCGTGCTGGAAACCCTGCTGGGCTGACCACTTTGGTGGGTGCCGACCGTTGGTCGGCGCGCTTGATCTGTCCTCATCCGACCCGGTGGGGGCCGACCGTTGGTCGGCACGGCAGATCTGTCCTCATCCGACCCGGTGGGTGCCGACCGTTGGTCGGCACCGAACCATCAGTGCGGTGAAGTGCGGGCCTGGCCATTGAATGGTTCCGGGCCTACCTGTACTGACGTGGTTGCCCGATAGAAGAGGGATACCGGCAGGCGCACGCTTGGGCCCATGAACCGCGCACGCCTACGCCTTGGCCGTCATTCCCGGATCGGGCAATCCTACATCCTGACCACCGTCACCCAGGAACGTCGACGCTACTTCGATGATGCCACTGCGGCACAGGAGGTGATGGATGTGTTCCGTCGCATTGATGATGATGGCCTGACGCACTCACTTGCCTATGTGGTCATGCCGGACCACATCCATTGGCTTGTGGAGATCCGTGCGTTCTCGCTGGACTACATCATGCAACGCTTCAAATCGAGCAGTGCATTGCGGATCAACCGCATGCTGGGTAAGACAGGACCATTTTGGCAATCGAGCTATCACGATCACGCCATGCGTTCTGAAGAATCACTGTTTCGCCATGCGATGTACATCGTCGCCAACCCGGTCAGGGCGAACTTGGCGAGCTGCGTGGGAGAGTATCCGTATGCCTGGTGCAGATGGGAGATCGATGGGAGGTACCAAGCAATGGATTACCCCGAAGCGGAGAGATAGTGCCGACCAACGGTCGGCACCCACCAATACCCGAGCCGACCAACGGTCGGCACCCACCAATACCCAAGCCGACCAACGGTTGGCATCCACCAATACCCAAGCCGACCAACGGTTGGCATCCACCCACAGATGTTTCCCAGCAGAAGCTATGGCTCAGCGCTTCTGCGCGAACATCCATTCCCACATCGCCGGGTCGGCGTAGGTGGCGTCCCAGGCATTGTGGTTGCCTTCCGGGTATTCGGTGTAGCGCACGTCACGCGCGTTGGCGTTCTGGAATGCGGCGTGCAGCCGGCGGTCGTCATCCGGCGGCACCACGTCATCCAGCGCGCCATGGAAGATCCAGATCGGCGTCTGCCGCAGGCGCTGGGCAATGGCCGCATACGGGTCGGTTTCACCGGCCACCTGTTCGACGAACAGGGTCGGACGTACCGCGCGCGGCGCCAGCACCGCGCCGCATACCGGCACGATCGCAGCAAATCGGTGCGGGTTGTCCAAGGCGATATTCCAGCTGCCGTAGCCACCCATCGACATGCCGGTCAGGTATTGCCGCGCCGGATCGGCACCGAACTCGGCGATCGCTGCATCCAGCGCGGCCAGGGCCACACGGTTGTTGCGCCCGCTCCATTCCCCGCGTCCCGGCGCCTGCGGAAATACGGCCAACGCAGGGAAATCGGCGGCCTGCTCGCGCAGGTACGGTCCCAGCCCCGCGTGGGTCTGCTTCACGCCATCGGCGCCGCGCTCGCCCGAACCGTGCAGGAACAGCACGACCGGCAGTGAGCCCGGTGTACGCGCCGATGCGGCCGGAATGAATACCTGGTAGTAGGCCGTCTCGCCATCCACCTTCACGGCGCGGGCTTCGAAGCGACCCCGCGCGCCATCCGGCAGCGACGTGCAGGCGCTCATCAACAGAAGGGCCAGCAGTGGCAGCCAGCGCGACAGCAAACGGACCATGGGGTTTCCCGAAGTGGCGAGATCGCCTGCATCGTAGTCCGCTGTCGCCAGCGCGGCATCGTGCGCCGCGTCACTGCGGGCGCGGGAAGCTGGCAATGATGTCCAGTTGTTCCTGCGCATCGGCATTGCCTGCCGCCGCCGCAGCCTGCACCTGCGCCATATCCGGGTGCAGGACCACCAGCAGCGGGTTCTCGCAGACCGGGCAGTCATACTCGGTGGCGTCCTCGTCCAGTTCCATCTCCATGGCGCGCGAGCTGCCCTTCCACTCGCAGGCCGGGCAGGTGTGCTGCTGGTCGCGCCAGCCGGGCTGGAAATAGTTTTCGATCGTTGTTGCCATGGGTGTTCCGGTTGGGTGGAGTCAACGACCCGCGTGGCGGGGGCCGATCCTCGATGCGGTCAGTGCAGCAGCACCAGCGTGGCCAGGCCGAGGAAAGTGAAGAAGCCCATCGAGTCGGTCACTGCGGTCAGGAAGATACCGCTGGCCAGCGCTGGATCGAAGCCGAAGCGTTTCAGTGTGAGCGGCACCAGCACGCCGGCCAGCGCTGCGAACAGCAGGTTGCAGGTCAGCGCGATGGCGATCACCGCAGACAGCCCGGGTGAATGGAACCAGGCCAATACGATCAGGCCCAGCACCGAGCCGAGCATCACGCCGTTCAGCAGCGCAACACGCACTTCCTTCCACAGCAGGGTGCGCGCGTTGGAGGCGCCCACCTGGCCCAGCGCCAGGCCGCGCACCATCAGCGCCAGCACCTGGGTGCCGGCGTTGCCACCGAGGCCGGCCACGATCGGCATCAGCACCGCCAGCGCCACCAGCTTGTCGATGGTGCCCTCGAAGTGACCGACCACGCTGGAGGCCAGGAAGGCCGTGCACAGGTTGATCGACAGCCACATCAGGCGGCGGCGCATGGCGCGCCAGACCGGGCTGAACAGATCCTCGTCCTCGTCCAGGCCGGCGGCGCCCAGCGCCTGGTGCTCGGCCTGGCCACGGATGATGTCGACCACGTCATCGATGGTGATGCGACCAACGAGGATGTTGTTCTCGTCCACCACCGGTGCGGAGATCCAGTCATGGTCGGAGAACTGCCGCGCGACTTCCTGGTCGCTCTCGCCGACGTCGATGGCCGGCTGCTCGTCGTCGATCAGGCGGTTGATCGGGGTGGTGTCCTCGTGGGTCACCAGTGCCGCCAGCGACACCCGGCCAAGGTACTGATGGCGCCGGCTGACCACGAACAGGTGGTCGGTGTGGTCCGGCAGTTCGCCGCGCAGGCGCAGGTAGCGCAGCACCACGTCCACGTTGACGTCGGCGCGCACGGTCACCACGTCCGGGTTCATCAGGCGGCCGGCACTGTCCTCGGGATAGGACAGCACCTGTTCCAGGCGCTCGCGGTTCTCGCGGTCCATCGACTTGAGGACTTCGTCGATGACCGTATCGGGCAGGTCTTCGACCAGGTCGGCCAGGTCGTCGATGTCCAGGTCTTCGACCGCGGCGATGATTTCGTCCGGGTCCATGTCCGCGAGCAGGCTCTCGCGCACGTCGTCGCCGACGTGGACCAGCACCTCGCCGTCATCTTCCGGATCGACCAGGCCCCACACCACCTCACGCTTGCCCGGCGGCAGCGATTCAAGCAGGTTGCCGATCTCGGCCGGGGCCAGGGTGTTGACCAGGCGACGCACCGGGCCCAGCCGACCGCTGTCCAGTGCGTCGGACAGCATCCGCAGTTGGCGCGCAGTCTTGTCGTGGCGTACGGCTTCAGCCATCGCAGCTCCCGCGGGATAAGAAAAGCCGCGATCCCGGCAAGGATGCGGCAACAGGGGTGTTCAGCGCGTCATTATCGCAAGGGGATGTTTCAACGCATAGCCGAGGGGCGGTGGTTGCGCCGGCCGCTGGCCCGCAATCGTCCCCATCGAAGTCCACGAGATTGCCGGCCAGCGACCAGCACTACCCTCGGCAGTCAGGCCGTTTCGGCCACCAGCGCCAGCCAGCGCTCGATCGCGCGGCGGTCGCGTGCGGCCAGCAGCTTCGGCGCGCGCGCGCGCAATGCGGCCAGATCGGCATCGCGGATCGCACGGCGCACTTCCAGCAGCGTGCCGGGGTGCAGGCTGAACTCGGTCAGGCCCAGCGCCAGCAGCAGCGGGGTCATCCGTGCGTCGCCGGCCATCTCGCCGCAGACCGCCACCGGGATGCGGTGACGCGCGCCGGTCTCGATCACCATCTGCAGCAGTCGCAGCACGGCCGGATGCAGTGGCGAATACAGTTCGCCCAGTGCCTCGTTGTTGCGGTCGGCGGCCAGCAGGTACTGCACCAGGTCATTGGTGCCGATCGACAGGAAATCGACCAGGTCGATGAAGCTCTCCAGCGCCAGTGCTGCCGCAGGAACTTCGATCATCGCGCCCAGCGGCACGTGGTCGGACACCATGTGGCCCTCGCCGCGCAGCTGTTCGGTCAGCTTGAGCATGCGCCGGCGCACCGCCAGCAGTTCCTCGCGGGTGCTGACCATCGGCACCAGCACGCGCAGCTTGCCGTAGGCGGAGGCGCGCAGGATCGCGCGCAGCTGGGTATCGGCCACCTTCGGGCGTGCCAGCGACAGGCGTACGCCGCGCAGACCCAGGGCGGGGTTCTCTTCATTGCTGAGGGTCAGGCCGGTGCGGTCGGCCTTGTCCGCGCCCAGATCGAGCGTGCGGATGGTGACCGGTCGCCCGCTCATGCCCAACGCGGCATCCCGGTAGGTCTGGAACTGTTCTTCTTCATCCGGCAGCTCGTTGCGCTGCAGGAACAGGAACTCGGTGCGGTACAGGCCCAGTCCCTGCGCGCCCAGCGCGTGCGCCTGGGTGACGTCTTCCAGCGATTCGGCATTGGCCAGCAGGGCGATGTCGACCTGGTCGCGGGTGCGGCTGGGCTTGCTGCGCAGGCGGCCGAGCTCGCGCTGCTCGCGCGCATGCTCCTTCAGGCGCGCGCGATAGTCACGCAGGTTGTCGGCCTGCGGGTTGGCGGTGATGCTGCCGTCGGCGCCATCGATGATCAGCACGTCGCCATCGGCGATGCGGCTGAGCAGCTGCGGAACGTTCACGATCAACGGCAGATGCAGGCTGCGCGCCAGGATCGCACTGTGCGACAGCGCGCTGCCGGCGGCGGTGACGATGCCAACCACGCCCTGGGCCTGCAGCTGGGCCAGTTCGGACGGGGCGATGTTGTCGCAGACCAGGATCTCGCCGGCCAGGCCCTTCATCACCGGCGCGCGTTCAGGCTGCAGGAACGCGTGGATGCGGCCGATGACATGGTCCAGGTCGTCCATGCGGCTCTTCAGGTAGGCATCGTCCATGCCATCGAAGACCTTGGCCAGGCGGTCACGCTGCAGGCGCAATGCGTAGCCGGCACTGTAGGGACCGCTGCGGATCAGCTCGTCCAGCCCGAACAACAGCTCGGGATCGTCCAGCAGCAGCGCGTGCAGGTCCAGGAACTCGCCCACTTCCTGGTTCAATGCGCCATGCAGGCGCTGGCGCAGTTCGTGCATTTCCGTGCGCGCGGCATCCACCGCACGATGCAGGCGGGCCAGCTCGGCCTCGACCTGGTGGGCGCCGATGCGTTGCTCGGCCACCTCCAGCGCATGCGGCAGGCGTACCCGTGCGCGGCCCATCGCCGCGCCACGGGCAGCACCGTGCCCAGCCAGCAGCTGGACCGGCCGCTGGCCGGAAGGAGCCTGGCCGGCGCGCGCGCGCTGCACGCTCAGCTGTCCTCGTCGAAGCGGCGCTCGAACAGACCGACCACCGCTTCCATCGCGGCGGCTTCGTCCTCGCCGTTGATGCGCACCGTGACCGGAGTGCCCTGGCCGGCGGCCAGCAGCATCACGCCCATGATGCTCTTGGCGTTGATCTCACGGCCCTTGGCGGCCATGGTCACGTTGCAGCGGAACGGCGCCAGGGTCTGCACCAGCTTGGCGGTGGCCCGGGCGTGCAGGCCCAGGCGGTTGCTCACGGTGAGTTCTCGTTCAAGCATCGTCGACTATCGCTCCATTACGGGTGCCCGCCGCGGCTGTGGCGGGCAGTTGATCCAGTCCCTGTTCCGGATAATTCATCACCCGCAGCAACATCGGCAGGCTCAGCGCCGATACCCGGCGAACCGGGGTCCCCAACCGGGCCAGCTGCCCGGCTAGGTTGGCGGGGCTGGCGCCGTACAGGTCGGTCAGGATCAGCACGCCATCCCCTGCATCGACCCGCCGCAGGGCGGCCGAGGCGAGCGGGAGCAGGGCGTCCAGGTCTGCGTCGAACGGCACTTCGAAAGCTTCGGTTTTCAGCGGCAATTGCCGCAGGAGCCGGGTCGCCACCTCAAGCAGGGCGGGCCCGACCCCCGGATGTGTTACGAGGAGAATGCCACAGGTCATTACTGCACGTTAACAGGTCAGGGTGAATTGGCGATAGCAGCAGATGAGGGGCACTGTGTCCCGTATTCAGCGTTGCTCGCAAGGGGAGCCTTTCAGTTGAGAAAGAGATCCGACCCCATCCGTTTTTCGATGCCTGACAGCGATTCATCCACGCACGCGTGGATCCATCGTGTCGACCAGGGTCGACACCCACCAGCAGCAGAAATCTGTCAGAGGTGGGGCGGTGTGGGTCTGCAGGACCGTTGGCGCCATGGATGGCGCCATCGAGCCCCCAGGGGTGAGGGCGCTTTGCTTGCGAAGCACTGCTTCGCAAGCGCCCGAACGCCCAGCCGCCAGCGGCTGGGCCGGACCGCGGAGCGGGGTCTACGGCGTGTGCTGCAGATCCACACCGCCCCGCCATCCCACGGAATGCCGCTTCTGCTGTTGCTGTTGCTGTTGCCGGCCAGCGGCCGGCACTACCGGCGGGTGCTGGGCGCAGCCCGGCCGACCACCCTCAATCCTGTTCGCGGTGATACGTGGCCACATCTTCCCAGCCCATCTCGCGGGCATGCCGGGCCAGGCGCTCGGCCAGGAACACCGAGCGGTGCTTGCCGCCGGTGCAGCCGAACGCCACCGTCACGTAGCTGCGGGTGCCATCCCCCAGTTTCGGCAGCCACGTATCGAGGAAATCCATCAGCTGGGCCAGGTAACGCTGCACGTCCGGCTGTGCTTCCAGATAGTCGCGCACGCCCGGTTCGCGGCCGCTCAGCGCACGCAGATCGGGGTCCCAGTGTGGATTGGGCAGCACCCGCGCATCGAATACGAAGTCCGCCTCGGCCGGCACGCCGCGCTTGTACGCGAACGATTCGAACAGCAGGGACAGTCCGGTGGCATGGTCCAGCGTGAACTCGGTGATGATCCGCCGCCGCAGCTGATGCACGTTGAGGTTGCTGGTATCGATCACCGCATCGGCCTCTCGGCGCAGCGGTGCCGTCAATTCACGTTCGCGTGCGATCGCTTCGGGCAGCGACAGGCCCAGCTGGCTCAGCGGATGACGGCGCCGGGTGTCGGCGTAGCGCTTGAGCACAGCCTCATCGCTGGCCTCGAAGAACAGTACCTTCACTTCCACGCCGGCGTCAGTGGCCAGCTGCCGCCAGTTGCCCAGCTGGCTCAGATCGGCCTGTCCGCGAACGTCGATGCCCACGGCCAGGCGGCGCGGCGCGCTGCCGTCATGGTTGGCCAGCAGGCTGCGCACGAAGTCGGGCAGCAGATTG
This sequence comes from Stenotrophomonas sp. YJH_SMC_48-3, assembly GCF_059369375.1. Taxonomy (NCBI): domain Bacteria; kingdom Pseudomonadati; phylum Pseudomonadota; class Gammaproteobacteria; order Lysobacterales; family Lysobacteraceae; genus Stenotrophomonas; species Stenotrophomonas sp. YJH_SMC_48-3. The sequence continues at coordinate 186,748 of NZ_JCAFSQ010000008.1, forward strand.
ATCGGCAGGTTGTCCGAGCAGTAGTAGTCCTGGTCCTCGAAGGTCTTCAGGGCGACGGATTTACCCGAGCCGGACAGGCCGCTGACGATGATCAGGGTCGGGGCGGAGGGGGTGACGGTGCTCATGGACAGGCTCTTCGAGGGGCAGGGAAATCAGGGTGTTCGCCGTTCCAGCAGGTTGCTGTGGCGGGCGATGAACATAGCCGCCGGGTCGATGCCCTTGGTGCGCAGGATGTGCAGGCGGGTCGCGGCTTCGGTCAGTACGGCCAGGTTGCGGCCGGGCATCACCGGCAGGGTGATCAGCGGAACGTCCAGGTCCAGCACATGGCGGGTGCCCGAATCGCCGGTCAGGCGTTCGTAGCCATGTGGGGTGGGTTCGGTCATCGGCTTGGTCAGGTGGACGATCAGCCGAAGGTACTTGTTCTTCTTTACAGCCGTGTCGCCGAACATCTCGCGCACGTTGAGCACGCCCAGGCCGCGCACTTCCAGCAGGTCCTGCAGCAGTTCGGGGCAGGTGCCGTCGAGTACGTCCGGGGCGATCTGGGTGAACTCGGGGGCATCGTCGGCGACCAGGCGATGGCCGCGGGTGAGCAGCTCCAGCGCCAGCTCGCTCTTGCCCGATCCGGCCTCGCCGGTGATCAGCACGCCGATGGAATAGATCTCCATGAACACGCCGTGCAGGATCACCCGCGGCGCCAGCGTACGCGCCAGATGGTAGGACAGGTGGTTGAGCAGTTCGTGGCCGCGCTTGGGCGAGAGCCACAGCGGCGTGCCGGATTCGTCAGCAGCGGCGCGGAGGTCTTCCGGGCAGGGCTGGTTGCGGGTCAGCACCAGCGCCAGCGGGTGCGACTGCATGATCTTTTCGATGGTCTCCCAGCGCTGGCGTGGTTCCAGTGCATCCAGCCAGGACAGTTCCTCGGTGCCCAGGATCTGCACCTTGTTGGGATAGATCGCGTTGAGGTAGCCGGCCAGCGAGGGACGCCGCGAGACGGTATTGCCGGCCTCCAGCTCGCGCTTCTCACCGGACTTGCCGGCGGCCCAGCGCAACCCCAGCCGCTCGCGCTGCTGTTCGAACAGTTCACGGGCGGTGATGCTGGTATTCATGCGGCACTCGCAGGAGGGGTCATGTCCAGCGCCTCGCGCAGCGCCCGGGCATCGCCCGCTTCGCGCAGGGCCTGGCGGATGTCCGGCGCGGAAAACAGTTCGGCCAGCTCGGACAACAGCATCAGGTGCTGGTGGGTGTAGTGGGCGGGGACGGCCATGGCGAACACCAGGTCCACCGGTTCGTCGCCGCCGAAATCGACCGGGGCGGCCAATCGCAGCAGGGCGCCACGGGGGCGATCAAGGGTAGGCGCGCGGCCGTGGGGGATGGCGATGCCGTGGCCGATCGCGGTGCTGCCCAAGGCTTCGCGCTGGCACAGGTTCAGATAGATCTGTTCGGCATTGGCCTGGCGGCAGGCCAGCAACCCGGCGGCGGCCTGCAGGACGCTGTCACGGTCGGTGGCCGTGCAGAGCTGGGTCTGCACGGCCGCCAGGAGGTCAGTCAGGGGCATGTCTGCGGGGAACGGTGGCGATCAGCCACCATTGTCGCCCACCGGCAGCGGCGCGTGCTGCTGTTTTTTCTCCTTGTGCTTGATCACCAGGCGGTCAAGCTTGTCCGCAAGCAGGTCGATCGCGGCATACATGGTCTGGGCATTGGCCTCCGCGTGCAGGGTCTGGCCCGGGATGTTGAGGCTGGCGTCGACATGGTGTTCGGTCTTCTGCAGCTTGAGGGTCACCCGCGCTTCGCAGTGCTGGTCGAAGTGCTTTCCGATCCGGGCCAGCTTTTCCTCCACATAGGACTGCAGGGCCGGGGTGACTTCGACATCTTTGCCAAACGTTTCGATGCGCATCGGGTTTCTCCTGTGTTCGGATGTGCCAATGAACCTCTCCGCCGGGCGCGGCGGCGCGTCAAGCGATTCTGACCCTTTCGTGCGAGGCGGAAATGTTCATGGCTTCACGATACTTCGCCACGGTGCGCCGCGCTACTGGGATTCCCGACGATTTGAGCAGGTCAGCCAGCTTGGCGTCAGAAAGCGGCTTGCGCGGATTCTCATCGTCGATCAGGCGCCGGATCATCGCCTGGATGGCGGTGCTGGACGCCTCGCCGCCGCCTTCGGTATCGATGCCGGAGGCGAAGAAGGCCCGCAGTGGCAGGGTGCCGCGCGGGGTGCGCACGTGCTTGCGGGCGATCGCACGCGACACCGTGGATTCGTGCAGGCCCAGTTCGGTGGCAATCTCGCGCAGGGTCAGTGGGCGCAGCGCCTGCTCGCCGAATTCAAGGAAGCCGGCCTGCTGCAGGATCAGGCTGCGCACGACGCGCAACAGGGTTTCGCCGCGCTGCTGCAGGCCTTTCAGCAGCCAGCGTGCTTCCTGCAGCTGGGCACGCAGGTAGCCGGCATCGGCGTCGCCGCAACGCCGGATAAGCTGTTCGTAGCCGCGGTGGATCACCACCTTCGGCCCGGCATGGGCGGCCAGTGCAGCGCGCCACACGCCGTTCTGCCGCCATACCACCACGTCCGGCACCACGTAAGTGTCCTGCGACAGCGGTGCGATCTGCGTGCCCGGGCGCGGGTCCAGCGAGCGCAGCAGTGCGACGGCAGTCTCGACCTCGTCCATCGGCTGCTTCAACTCATGAGCAAGCCCGGCGACGCCACTGCGTGGCAGCCGTTCCAGCGGGCCTGCGGCAATCTGTCGCGCCAGCGCCAGCCCGGGCGTTTCGCCGGGCAGCACATCCAGCTGCAGCAGCAGGCATTCGCCCAGCGTGCGTGCAGCCACACCCACCGGATCGAAGCGCTGGATGCGATGCAGCACGGCGAGGATCTCGTCCTCGCCGGCGTGGATCGCCGGCAACAGGGTGTCGGCGATGGTGCCCAGCGGTTCGCGCAGATAACCGTCATCGTCCAGTGCATCGATGAGCGCGGCACCGATGCTGCGATCACGTGGGGACAGATGCGACAGATGCAGCTGCCACAGCAGATGGTCGGCCAGCGTTTCGGTTTCGGCTACGCGCTCGGCGGCGCTGCCATTGTCGTCGTCATCGTCGAAGCTGCCGCCGCTGCCGGACGCGTTCCAGTCCAGTTCCGCCGGCGCCCAGTCGTCGCCGGCATCGGCGCGTTCTGCGGGCGCATCGTTGCCGTTGTCGTCGCCTTCGCCGGCAGGACTGCTGCTGTCACTGCTGTCGGCCCAGTCCAGCAGCGGATTGCTTTCCACCGCCTGGGCGATTTCCAGCTCCAGCTCGGTGGTGGACATCTGCAGCAGCTTGATCGCCTGCTGCAACTGGGGCGTAAGCACCAGTTGCTGTCCCAACGATGTCTGCAGCCGAGTCTTCATGCCTGTGCCGAAAGGAAGGAAAGGGACCCGGCGACTGCTTCACAGCTTGAAGGAATCCCCGAGGTAGACGCGGCGTACATCGGCGTTGTCCAGGATCGCTTCCGGCGAACCCTGGGCCAGCACGCTGCCCTCGGCGAGGATATACGCGCGGTCGCAGATACCCAAGGTCTCGCGCACGTTGTGGTCGGTGATCAGCACGCCGATGCCACGCTGCTTGAGATGGGTGACGATGCGCTGGATCTCGCCGACCGAAATCGGATCGACACCGGCGAACGGCTCGTCAAGCAGGATCAGGCGCGGCTGCGCTGCCAGGGCGCGGGCGATCTCGCAGCGGCGGCGTTCGCCACCGGACAGGCTGGCGCCAAGCTGGTCGGCAACATGGCCCAGCTGCAGTTCGTCGAGCAGGCTGTTCAATTCGCGCTCGCGGCCGGCCGCATCCAGGTCTTCGCGCAGCTCCAGCACCAGGCGGATGTTGTCGGCCACGGTCAGCTTGCGGAATACCGACGGTTCCTGCGGCAGATAGCCCACGCCCTGCTTGGCGCGGGTATACATCGGGTCGCCGGTGATGTCCTTGCCGTCGAGCACGATGCTGCCAGCGTCAGCCGCAACCAGGCCGACGATCATGTAGAAGCAGGTGGTCTTGCCGGCACCGTTGGGGCCCAGCAGGCCGACCACTTCGCCGGCGTCGAGGGTCAGCCCGAAATCCTTGACGACTTCGCGCTGCTTGTACTTCTTGCGCAGGCCCTTGGCGACGAGCATTACTTCCTGCTCCCGGCCGGCTGCGCCGGCGTGGTGGCCTTGGGCTGTGCCGCAGGCGCGGCCGGGGTCTTGTTCTTCGGCGGGATGACGGTGCGCACACGGCTGCCGTCACCACCGGAGTTCATTTCGCCGGTGCGGGTGTTGTAGACCATGCGCTGGCCGGCATTGGTGCCGCGCGCGCTGGTGACCTTGTAGTTGCCGGTCAGGGTGATGATCTCGGTCTTGATGTCGTAGTCGATGCGGTCGGCAACGGCATCCATCCAGGTGCCGTCATCGAGCTGCTGCTTCATCTTGGCCTGCTTGCCAGTGAACACCGCGCGCACGGCTTCGCCATCCTTGAGGTAGATCTCGGCCTCGGACGAGCGCAGGTCCAGCGTGCCCTGGGTGATGATCACGCCCTGCGACAGCACGGTCTTGCCGTCGCCGGTGAGCGTGCCGGACTGGGCGCCGGAATCGATGTGCATGTCTTCGTTGCGGTCGGTGGACTTGGCGAAGGCGGCGCTGGGGACAAGAAGACCGAGCGCGAGTACGGCGGCAAAGGAAATCTTCATCGGGGTCCGTTCTACCGGTGGGGGCCTCCCGGGCGGGCCGGGGGCGGAGGGTGGGGCTGCCGGCCCTGCGCCTGTCCGGAGACGTCGCGGGCTGGCGGCGGAATCAGCGTTTGGGCGTGTAACGGCCCTTGGACTGGCTGAGGAAATGATACGTGTTGTTCTTCGAATCCACTTCGAAGCCGACGCCGGACTGTTCCATGCCCGGGCGGGTCATGGTCACCAGGGCGTCGGTGCGGGCGCGGTTCTCCTTCGGGAACACGTCCAGATGGTCGGTGCGGAAGGTGGTCGGCACCACGCCCGGATCGGCCGGGCTGTCGCCGGCCACATTGCCGCGCAGCTTCATCTGGTCGCCCTTGGCGCTGAGCCAGCCGGTCTCGGCACGCAGGGTCCAGTGCTTGCCATCCTTGTCCGGCATCTCGAACAGCGGCGTGGCGATGTTGATGGTCTGGTCGCCACGCTGGCGCTCCAGCCGCGGCGCACGCAGGGTGGTCGACTCCTTGCCGTGCTCATCCAGGGCCACGATCTGGAAGTCGTGCAGAACGTAGTCCACACCCGGCTCCTGGCTGTCGTTGGCCGGGCCCTTGTCGCGGTTGCGCAGGGCGGCCCAGCTGCTGAGCAGCGCCGCCAGCAGCAGGCCGACGCCCAGCAGGGTGCGCCAGTTCAGTGTCGGCAGGCTCATGCGCCGAACCTCGCCAGCACCGCATCCACGTGGCCCTGTGCGGCCAGCAGGATGTCGCACAGTTCGCGGGCGGCGCCACGTCCGCCGTCGGCGCGGGTCTGCCAGTGCACGCGCTCGGCGATCCACGGGTGGGCGTTGGCCGGGGCCACTGCCAGGCCGACCGCGCCCAGCGGCGCCAGGTCCGGCAGGTCGTCGCCCATGAAGGCCACCTGCTCCAGGCCGACGCCGTGCTGCGCGCACAGCGCCTGCACGCTGGCCAGCTTGTCGCCCACGGCGATCTGGGTGTCGATGCCGAGGTCGGCGCCGCGCTTGAGCGCGGACTGGCTGTTGCGCGCGGTGATCAGCACGGGGTGGATGCCGTGCTGCTGCAGCAGTTTCAGGCCCAGGCCATCCTGCACGAAGTACGCCTTGCTCTCGTTCCCTTCCTTGTCGTAGTACAGCCGACCGTCAGTGAGGGTGCCGTCCACGTCGAAGCAGGCCAGGCGGACGCGGGCCGCAGCGGCATGCAGGTGGGCAGGGAAGGCGGGCAGCGGGGACCAGGGCATCAGGGCAGCAGGCTCGGTGGGGTCGGGTGGGGCATTACAGACTGAATGGGGTCTACGGACTGTCGGTTAAACCACCCGGGCCCGCAACAGGTCATGAATGTTCAGGGCGCCTACCGCACGGCCCTGGTCATCGACCACGATCAGGCCGTTGATTTTCTGGGTTTCCATCTGCCGCGCGGCCTCTACGGCCAGCTGGTCGGCCCCGATGGTGCGCGGGTTGCGGGTCATCACGTCGGCGATCTTCGCGGTGCGCACGTCAAGCGCGCTGTCCAGCGCGCGGCGCAGGTCGCCGTCGGTGAACAGGCCGATCAGCACGCCATCGGCGTCGACCACGGCGGTCATCCCGAGTCGCTTGCGGCTCATTTCCACCAGCGCCTCGCTGAGGCTGGCGTCGGCACCCACGCTGGGCAGGTCCTCGCCGCTATGCATGACGTCGGTGATGTGCAGCAGCAGGCGGCGGCCGAGGCTGCCGGCCGGGTGCGAGCGGGCGAAATCGTCGGCGGTGAAGCCGCGTGCGTCGAGCAGGGCCACGGCCAGCGCATCGCCCATCGCCAGCGAGGCGGTGGTGCTGGAGGTCGGCGCCAGCGCCAGCGGGCAGGCCTCGGCCGGCACGCTGACGTCCAGGTGGATATCGGCGGCGGTGGCCAGGCTGGACTGCGGGCGGCCGGTCATGGAGATCAGCAGGTTGCCCTGGCGCTTGAGCACCGGCAACAGCATGAGCAGCTCGTCCGACTCCCCCGAATAGGAAAGCGCCAGCACCACATCGTCCTCGGTGATCATGCCCAGGTCACCGTGTCCGGCCTCGCCAGGGTGCACGTAGAACGCCGGGGTGCCGGTGGAGGCGAGGGTGGCGGCGATCTTGCGGGCGATGTGCCCGGACTTGCCCATGCCGGTGGCGACCACACGCCCGCGGCTGGCCAGGATCGCCTGGCAGGCCTGCTGGAAGGCCTCGCCGAGGCGGTCAGCCACGGCCTCCAGCGCCTGCCGCTCGATCTCGAACACGCGGCGGCCACTGGCGATCAGGCCGGCAGGGTCGGCAGAACGGGGGGGCAACAGGGATTCAGCCATGCGGACGCCACGCAGCGGAAGTAGAATGGATGCACATTTTATTAGGAAAGCCCGTTGGACGCCGACACCATCCGCAATCTGATCGAAACCGGCCTGCCTGGCGCCCGCGCCGATGTGCGTGGCGACGATGGCGTGCATTTCGAAGCGACCGTGGTCTGCGAGGCCTTTGCCGGCAAGATGCCGCTGGCCCGCCACCGGATGGTCTATGCCACCCTCGGCGACCTGATGGGCGGCGCGATCCACGCGCTGGCGCTGAAAACCGTGACCCCGGCCGAAGCCGGCTGAACCGCAGAAGATTCCCAATACATGGCCAAGATCGTTGTGACCGGCGGCGCTGCGCTGCACGGTGAAGTGAGCATCTCCGGCGCCAAGAACGCCGTCCTTCCCATCCTCTGCGCGACCCTGCTGGCCGATGCGCCGGTGGAGATCACCAACGTGCCGCACCTGCACGACGTGGTCACCACGGTGAAGCTGCTGGGCGAACTGGGTGCCAAGGTCACCATCGACCAGGGCACGCTGTCGCGCGGCAGCGCGATCGTGGTCGACCCGCGTTCGGTCAACCAGCACGTGGCACCTTACGAGCTGGTCAAGACCATGCGCGCCTCGATCCTGGTGCTGGGCCCGCTGCTGGCCCGCTTCGGCGCGGCCGAAGTGTCGCTGCCGGGCGGCTGCGCGATCGGTTCGCGTCCGGTCGACCAGCACATCAAGGGCCTGCAGGCACTGGGTGCCGAGATCGTGGTCGAGAACGGCTTCATCAAGGCCAGCGCCAAGCGCCTGAAGGGCGGCCACTTCACCTTCGACATGGTCAGTGTCACCGGCACCGAGAACGTGCTGATGGGCGCGGTGCTGGCCGAAGGCACCACCATCCTCGACAACTGTGCGATGGAGCCGGAAGTGACCGATCTGGCGCATTGCCTGATCGCGCTGGGCGCGAAGATCGAAGGACTGGGCACCGCCCGCCTGGTGATCGAAGGCGTCGAGCGCCTGTCCGGTGGCCGCCACGAAGTGCTGCCCGACCGCATCGAGACCGGCACCTTCCTGGTGGCCGCAGCGATGACTGGCGGCAAGGTCACGGTCAACCGTGCGCGCCCGAACACCATGGACGCGGTGCTGTCCAAGCTGGTCGAGGCCGGTGCGAAGATCGAGACCACCGACGACACCATCACCCTGGACATGCAGGGCAAGCGGCCGAAGGCGGTCAACCTGACCACCGCGCCGTACCCGGCATTCCCGACCGACATGCAGGCCCAGTTCATGGCGCTCAACTGCGTGGCTGACGGCGTGGGCGTGATCAACGAAACGATCTTCGAGAACCGTTTCATGCACGTCAACGAACTGCTGCGTCTGGGCGCGGACATCCAGGTTGAAGGCCACACCGCCATCGTGCGTGGCAGCGAGCACCTGAGCGGTGCGCCGGTGATGGCCACCGACCTGCGTGCGTCGGCCTCGCTGATCCTGGCCGGCCTGATGGCCAGCGGCGAGACCACCATCGACCGCATCTACCACCTTGATCGTGGCTACGAGAACATCGAAGAGAAGCTGTCTTCGCTCGGCGCCACCATCCGGCGCGTGCCATGATCCTGCGTGGCAAGTTCAGCCCGCGTCGCAAGGCACTGCTGGCCCTGGTGCTGATCGTGCTGGCGTGGCTGGGCTATGCCTGGTACGCCAACATCGCCATTACCCAGGGCATCGAGCAGAGGGACATGGACTGGAACGGCGATGGCACGGTCTCGCGCGACGAGATCATCGAGTCGTTCTACGCGGTCGCGGTGAACGACAGCCAGGACGGCAACCGTCATTGCCGCACCTTCGTCTGGCGCAGCACCGGCGAGCAGATCCGCGTGGACTGCCGCACCGAGTTCAAGCCCGCTGCGGCCGAGGAAAAGAAGTAAGAAAAACGCCCGCGAAAGCGGGCGTTTTTCCCGGGGCGTCCATCCACGCATGGCGTGGATCTACTCCAGGTTTCCAGTAGATCCACGCCATGCGTGGATGACGTGGATCTCCGGTCAGTTCAGCGCCTTGATGGTCAGGTCCAGCGCATCGCGTCCGCCCTCACGCTGCAGCATGCGCGCCGGCACCGGGAACTCCGGCACGATCCAGGCGATCAGCTCCTTGTTGCCGTCGGCGCGCGAGACCTTGGTGGCCTCGTAGCTCTTGCCGCCCACGGTGATCGATTCCTTGCCGACCACGCGGTAGGTCATGTTCTTGATGCGGCCTTCGTCGACCATGCGATAGGTCAGCGGCTTGCCGGCGGCCAGGTCACGGGTGATCGCCAGGTTGATCAGCAGCGCATCCATGTCACCGGCCTTCAGCGCGATGGGGCCGGCACGGTCCGGCTTGATGTCGCCGGTCCAGGTGGCCTGGTTGCTGGTCCAGTTGTAATTGGCCTGCACGTTGCGCTTCTTCACCAGCAGCGCCGAGCGGTCCTGGCTGCTCAGCGGGCGCAGTTGCCCACGTACTTCCTCGAACACGGTGCTCTGGCTCAGGTCGGCGAGCTGGTTCTTCACCTGGAGGCTGTAGCGCCACTTGTTGCTGCCTTCGTTGGACAGGGTCATCGTGCCGTTGGCCTGCATGCCCATGTAGCTGGCCAGGTAATCCGCCTTGAAAGGTTGCAGGGCCATGGCCGGCAGGCTGGCCACGGACAGGGCAGCGGCCGCGATCCAGGCGAGGGGGCGGGTCGGGATGCTCATGCTCAGACTCCTTGGTATTCGATCAGGCGCAGATCGACGCGGTCTTCGCCGTCTTCGCGTTGCAGGATGCGCACCGGGGTGGGGACCCCGTTGGCGATCCAGAGGATGGTTTCATTTTTGCCGCCGTTGGTCCGGTAGACCCGCAGCGCGTTGTAGGACAGGTCGCCGACCTCGACGTTCTCGGTCTGCGGCGCGGCCTGGTAGTCATGCTGGCGGACCTTGCCCATGTCCACGTAGCGGTAGTGCATCGCGGCGCCTGGGCGGGCGTCGCGCATGATTGCCAGATTGATCAGCAGCGCACTCTGGTCGCCCGGCTGCAGCGGAATCGGCTGTGCGCGCTTCTTCTCGACATCGCCGCTCCACTGCGCGGTACCGGCCTGCCAGTTGTACGTGCCGACCGCCTTCTTGCCGAGAAACAGGCCCTTGCGCACCGTGCTCTGGCTCAGCGGTGCATAGCTGCCAGCGCGCTCCTCGAAGACCGTGCTCTGCTCGATGTTCAGTCCCAGCACGCTGGCGAACCCGCGGCGGCCGACCACCTGCATGTCCACCCGCCACTGGTTGCCGCCGGTGTGGGTGACCTGCATGCTGGCGTCGCCGGCCTCCTTGCCCTTGTAGAAGGCCTGGTAGGTGGCGCTGAACGGCTGCAGCGGCGGCGGTTCCCACGCCAATGCCGGCAGGGCCGGGGCCGTCGTTTCGGCCGGCGGCTGCACCGCTGGCGCCGGAACCGGCGAGGCAGGCGCCTGTGCCTGGCCCCAACCCACGCCGGGAAGCACGACAAGCGACAGCAGCAATGAAGTGGACAGCAGGGTCGTGGTCTTCATGGAGGACAGGAGCTGCAGGAGGGGGGCAGGATGCCAGCCCCGCAGTCAGCGGGGCGTGTGCGTGGGCGTTACCGGTTCAGGTTCCCGGCGGAATCTAGGACCAGTGGGCTAAACAGGGGGTGACCATCCAGCAGTGGCTGGCCCTCCCGTTCAGCCAGGCGGCCGGCGCACAGCAGCTGCAGGGTGGCGATCAGCAGCGGATGCTCCACCGCCAGCACACGCGCCGCCAGGCTGTCGGCGTCATCGCCGGGCATCACCGGCACCCGCGCCTGGGCCAGCACGGCGCCGGCATCCAGCTCGGGCACCACCAGGTGCACGCTGGCCCCATGCTCCGCATCGCCGGCGTGCAGCGCCCGCGCATGCGTGTCCAGCCCCTTGTGCAGCGGTAGCAGGGAGGGGTGGATGTTGACCAGCCGGCCATTGAAGCGCTGCACGAAGTCGGCGCCGAGAATGCGCATGTAGCCGGCGCAGACGATCAGATCCGGCGCGACCGCGGCCAGTGCATCGCCCAAGGCCTGCTCGTAGGCGGCGCGGTCACCGAATTCTTTCGGTGCATGCGCCCAGCGCAGGCTGTCGCCGACCCGTTGCAGCGCGGCTGCGGCTGGGCGGTCGGAGAACACGCCGACAACCTCGGCGGGCAGGCGGCCGTCAGCAATTGCGTCAAGGATGGCCTGCAGGTTGCTGCCGCGGCCGGAGGCGAGCACGGCAATGCGGGTGGGCGTGCTCATTGCCGGGCACTCCGGCGGATCAACGGCCAGGTCAGCAGACTGCCCAAGGTCGCCAGCAGCATGTCGGCATGAGCGTCCCACATGTCGCCCTGCTGCCCGTTGTAGGCCTCGGCGGCGTCGGGCGACAGGGCAAGCGCGATGGCCCACTCGAACCACTCGTAGGCCAGGCTGGCGCACATCACCGTCATCACCGCCAGGCTGAAGGCCTGGCCCAGGCGCAGCGCCGGCCAGGCATGCCGGGCCAGCTGCAGCAGCGCGGGGGTGAAGCAGACGCCGAACAACAAGTGGATGAGACGGTCGAAGTGGTTGCGCTGCCAGCCGAAGGCGGCATTCGGCGACCAGCCGGCCAGCGCCTGTGCCCAAGCGTCGTAGGGCACGTTGGAGTACAGCCAGCGCGCGCCCACGCAATGCAGTGCGATGAAGCCACAGATCGCGATGAAGGCGCCATTGCCCAGCCAGCCACGCCGGTCCACCCAGAGCAGGGCAGCCAGGCCGACGACGGTCAGCGAGCTGTGCAGGGCCTGTTCGACGGGCCACAGCGGATCGATCCAGCTGACCAGGAACACGGCCAGTACGGCGGCGAAGGCCAGCTTCTTGGGCAGTGAAACACGATAGCCGCGGGCAGTGGCGTTTGCGGCGGTGGCGGGCGCGGACATGTCGGATCGGTCAGGAGGAAGCGATGGGTTGCCTGCGGGCTCAGGCACTGAGGTGGTCGCCGCGGTCGAACAATGCGGCCATGTCAGGCTTGGACAGGAACACCCGGGCATAGGCCGTCAGCGCCATGCCCAACGGGCCGGCAAGCACTGCCAGCCATGCCGCGCGCTGGCACCAGGCCAGCCCGGTGCGGCGCGACAGCAGGCGCGCAGTGTGCAGCTGTACGAAGCCAAGCGCCGCCGCCAACAACGAAATGACCCCGTAGACCGTGGCCAGCGCCGCGCCTTCGTCCAACCCCCGGGAACTGGCGACCAGGCCGATGAAACCGAGGAAGGCCAACGCGGCCAGCCAGTGGAAACCTGCCAGCGCGTAGAACAGCACCTTCAGCGTCTGCAGGTGGCTGGCCAACTGCAGCTGCGCCAGGGTCTGCTGTGGCAATGGCGGAGGCGCGCCCGGCATCGTCATGCAGCCGTGCCAGCTGCATCGAAGGCGGCCTTCACCTGCGGGCGCAGCAGTGTGACCAGGGTGAACACCCCTAGAACGGTGCCCAGCGGCGCGAACAGGCAGAGCAGGCCGGCCACGATCAGGCACAGCAGGTAACGACGCCGCCGGGCCACGCAGCGGCCGGCATGGATGACGAATGCGGCCATGCCCAGGCCGCCGGCGACGAACACGGTCCCCAGGACCGTGAACACCCAGCCGAACAGGCGCTGTTCGGCCGGCGACGAGGGCTGGCCCCCGGAGTTCATCGGCAGATGGCCGCTCAGCGCACTGATGCCGAGCACGATGTACAGAATGAAAAACAGCGAGAGCAGCGCAATCAGGCCACCGAACACATAGTGGGCGATGGACAGCGCGCGCAGGTGGTCAGCGTCCTGCCTGCTGAAGACCGGCACCGCCGCCAACGGCGGTGGTACCGGGGTGGGTGCCAGGGGGGGCGTTGCGTCCATGCGGGCTCCTGGTTGCCGGGCTCAGCCGATGTGGACGCGCTCGGCGCCTTCGGCGGTGACCACCTGGCCGATGGTCCAGTGCTCCAGGCCCTGCGCCCTGACCGCCTCGGACACGGCAGCCTCCTGGTCCGGCGCGACGATCAGCACGAAGCCGATGCCGCAGTTGAAGGTGCGCCACATCTCGCTGTCGGCCACGGCGCCTTCCTTCTGCAGCCACTGGAATACCGGCGGCAGGGTCCAGGACGAGGCCTGGATGTCCAGGCCGAGGCCGTCGGGCACCACGCGGATGATGTTCTCGGTCAGCCCGCCACCGGTGATGTGGGCCATGCCGTGAATGGCCTCGCCGTGTGACTTCAGCAGCGCCAGGATCGGCTTGACGTACAGGCGGGTCGGCGCCATCAGCGCATCGACCAGCTTCACGCCGCCTTCCAGCTCCAGATCGGCCGGGCGGCCGGCACGGTCGTAGATGCGGCGCACCAGCGAGTAGCCGTTGGAGTGCGGGCCGGACGAGGCGATGCCGATCAGCACGTCGCCGGCAGCCACGCTGGCGCCGTCCTTCAGCTCGCTCTTCTCGACCGCGGCCACCGTGAAGCCGGCCAGGTCGTATTCGCCCGGGGCATACATGTCGGGCATTTCAGCGGTTTCACCACCGATCAGCGCGCAGCCGGCCTCGGTGCAGCCGTTGGCGATGCCGCCCACGACCGCCGCGGCGGTGTCGATGTCCAGCTTGCCGGTCGCGAAGTAGTCCAGGAAGAACAGCGGCTCGGCACCCTGTACCAGCACGTCGTTCACGCACATGGCGACCAGGTCGATGCCGATCGTATCGTGGCGGTTCAGCTGGTGCGCCAGCTTCAGCTTGGTGCCCACGCCGTCGGTACCCGACACCAGCACCGGCTCGTGGTACTTGTTGGACAGGTCGAACAGGGCGCCGAAGCCGCCCAGGCCGCCCATCACTTCCGGCCGGAAGCTGCGCTTGACCAGGGGCTTGATCCGCTCGACCAGCTCGTTGCCGGCGTCGATGTCGACACCCGCGTCACGATAGGTAAGGGGGGAGGGGGCGGAAGACGGGGTGTTGGTCACGGGCGTCGGCGCTGGCAGGGGTTGAACGGGCGATTTTAACAGGCCGCATTGGCGCAAAGGCCGTATTCGGGCAACAATTCCCCCGGATACGTCGAGCCAATGGATGTCCTGATGCGCCGCAGCCTGATTCTGACCCTGCTCCTTGCGCTGAGCCTGCCGGTGGCCACGATGGCCCAGAGCGGCCTTCGCACCGAGGGTGATGTCGCCACCGCCAGTGGCGCGTACGAGGCCGAAGTGCCCGTCAACAGCCAAGCCGAAGCCGATCGCAACGGCGCCCTGGCCCGCGCCCTGAGCGTGGTACTGGGCAAGCTGTCCGGTGATCGCAACGTGATGTCGCGCCCCGGTGTGGTGCAGGCACTGCGCAATGCCAAGGACTACGTGGCCAGCTACGACTACAAGCAGGACCAGAGCGTAGGCGCCAGCGGCGCGCCGAGCTTCCGGACCCTGCTGGTGGCCCGTTTCCGCGAGGACGACGTCGATTCGCTGGTCTCGGCGCTGGGCCTGCCGCTGTGGCCGCAGCCGCGACCAAAGCCGGTGGTGTGGCTGGCCGTGGATGACGGCAGCGGACCGCGCCTGGTCAGCGTGCAGCAGGCCAATGCCGCCCGCCCACTGCTGAACCGCGCCATCGAGCGCGGCTACAAGCTCGGCCTGCCCAGCGGCGGTGCCGCCGAGCAGGCGCTGGCCGGTGCCATCTGGCGCCAGGACAGTGCCGCCGTGGCCCGCGCCTCCTCGCGCTACTCACCGCCGATGCAGCTGATCGGCAAGCTCTACCGCGCCAACGGCGGCTGGCAGGCGGACTGGGTGTTCGTCGACAACGGCCGTGAGCTGAACAAGTGGACCAGCAAGGACGCCAACGCCATGCGGGCGATGGCGGCCGGCGCCGATGGCGCCGCCGATGCGCTGGTCAGGCGCTATGCGAAGGCCGGCGCCGCCGTCGGCCAGGCCGGAACCTACCGCGTGGTGGTCACCGGCATCAACAGTGCCGACGACTACCTGCGCCTTGCCGCCGGCCTGCGCGAGGTGCCGGTGGTGCGCAACGTCACCCCGCTGCATGCTTCGGCCGGCCAGCTGGAGCTGAGCCTGGAGATGACCACCGGCCTGGCCGGCTTCAACCGCATGCTGGGCGACAACGGTGTACTGGTGCCGAGCGCGCCGCTGCCGGCCCTGCCGACGCCGATCGACGACACCACCGGTGCCCCGGTCGCAGCACCGGTCAGCAATGAGTACCGCCTGCGATGACCCTGACCCCGGAAGCGGAAATCGCGCAGTTCCTGCGCCGGCTGAAGTACATCCTGTTCGCCGGCCTGGTCGGCTGGGTGGTGTGGCTGCTGGCCCCGATCCTGACCCCGTTCGTGCTGGCGCTGGCACTGGCCTGGCTGGGCGACCCGCTGGTGGACCGCATCGAGGCCACCGGCCGCTCGCGCATGACCGGCGTGGTGCTGGTATTCGCGGCGATGGTGCTGGTGATCGTGGCGCTGCTGCTGGTGCTGGTGCCGATGATCGAGCGCCAGATCACCACCCTGATCGCGGTCGCGCCGCAGGCGCAGGCGTGGCTGATGGAAAAGGGGATTCCCTGGTTCGAGCAGAAGACCGGCCTGGAAGTGATGCAGTGGCTGGATCCGGACCGCCTGATCGAGTGGGTGCGCAGCCACTGGCAGCAGGCCGGCGGCGTCGCCACCACGTTCATGGGCTACGTCTCGCGATCGGGTTTTGCGATGGTGACCTGGGTGGTCAACATCCTGCTGCTGCCGATCCTGGCGTTCTACTTCCTGCGCGACTGGGACAAGCTGGTCGAGCGGGTGGCCTCGGTGATTCCGCGCAACCACATCGGCACCATCACTGCGCTGGCGCGTGAGTCCAACGAGGTGTTGGGGGCGTTCATCCGCGGCCAGTTCCTGGTGATGCTGGCATTGGGCGTGATCTACGCCGGCGGCCTGTCGCTGGTAGGCCTCAAGCTGGGCCTGCTGATTGGCCTGATTGCCGGCCTGATCAGCTTCATCCCCTACCTGGGCGCGACCACCGGCGTGCTGATGGCGGTGATTGCCGCGCTGGTGCAGGCACAGGGCTTCGACCTGAAGCTGCTGATCCTGGTCGGCGTGGTGTTCACCGTGGGCCAGCTGCTGGAGAGCTACGTACTGACCCCGCGCATTGTCGGCGACAAGATCGGCCTGCATCCGGTGGCGGTGATCTTCGCGGTGATGGCCGGCGGCCAGCTGTTCGGCTTCCTCGGCATGCTGCTGGCGCTGCCGGTGGCGGCGGTGACCAACGTGCTGCTGCGCTATGCCCACCAGCGTTACCGCCAGAGCGAGCTGTACGTGGGCGAGAAGCCGGCGATCGTGCTTGATGGCGTGGTCGACGCCCCCCATATCATCGTTCCGACCGACAAGGGCCCCGACCTGAAGTGATGGGCGTGCCGCAACTGCCGCTGGCCCTGCATTACCCGCGGGACCAGCGCCTGGAGACCTTCATCGGCGCGCCGGATGGCGCGCTGGCGCAGCTGCGTGCGATCGCGGTCGGCGCCAGCCACGATTGGGTCTACCTGGAAGGCGCGGCGGGCACCGGCAAGACCCACCAGGCGCTGGCGACGTGCTCCAGCGCCGAGCAGGCCGGGCGCCTGCCGACGTACGTGCCACTGGCCAGCGCCGCCGGCCGCGTTCGTGCAGCGCTCGACGGGCTGGACGCACGCGAACTGGTGGCGCTGGACGGGCTGGACGAAGTTGCCGGCAACCGCGAGGACGAGATCGCGCTGTTTGATTTCCACAACCGCGCGCGTGCAGCAGGCGTGACCGTGCTGTACACGGCGCAGAAGGCGCCGGAAGAACTGGGCCTGGTACTGCCGGACCTGCGTTCGCGGCTGGGCCAGTGCGTGCGCGTGCTGCTGCAGCCGCTGGATGAGGAAGGTCGTGCTGCGGTGCTGCGCGAGCGCGCGCTGCGACGCGGCCTGGCCATCGACGAAGCGGCCATCGAGTGGCTGCTGTCGCACACCGGGCGCGAGCTGGGTGGGTTGATCACGCTGCTGGACTGGCTGGACCGCGAATCGCTGGCGGCGAAGCGGCGGATCACCGTGCCGTTCCTGCGCCAGGTGCTGGAAGAAGGCCGGCCCCGTTACTGAGGGTGGGGTTTGTTTGCAGGGCTGCGCCCTGCACCCGCGGTAGTGCCGGCCGCTGGCCGGCAGCTTCAACAGCAACGTCAAAAGCGGGCTTCCTGAGGGGAGGCGGGGTGGGTCAGGTTGCGGGGGACGGCGCAAGTACGTCCCTGTAGCCTCGATCGCGCCATCCATGGCGCTCACGCCCCCGCAACCTGAGCCACCCCGCCTTCGACAGGTTCCCGCGATCTGCCGGAACTGCGTACTGCACTGCTGTTGGTGGGTGTCGACCTTGGTCGACACGTGTCTTGCTTGTGGTGGGTGACGACCGTTGGTCGTCACCAGAGCAAGCGCAGCGAAGCGACCCGCTCTTGCTTTTCTTTCTTTCTTCCGTGGCTGGACGCGCACGGAAACTGTCAGAGGCCGGTCGGCGTGGGCTGCGCAGGGGCGTGAGCCGCATGGATGCGGCGACCGAGCTTACAGGGGTGAGGGCGCTTTGCTTGCGAAGCACTGCTTCGCAAGCGCCTGAACGCACAGCCGCCAGCGGCTGGGCCGGGCCCCGGAGGGGGACTTGCAGCGTCCCCTGCGCAGCCCACGCCGACCGGCCAAGCACGGCTTCTGCTTTCAATGAGTCCAGCCACGAGGGGCTCAGCCGTTCGCCGCCAACTCAGCATCCAGCGCGCGCAGGCGATCCACGGTGCCCACATCGGTCCAACGCCCGCGATGGTGCTGCCCCGTCATCAACCCCTGCGCCATGAAATGCTTCTGCAGCGGCACCACCGAGAACTTCGGCGGCAGCCGCTCGCTGCCCGGCGCATCGCCGATCACCGCGCGCCAGTCGGCCACGATCGAAGGACGGTACACGCCGATGCCGGCATAGGTCAGGCAGGGACCTTCGCGGTCATGGTGCAGCACCCCCTGCGTATCGAGGCGGTAGTCACCGTCGGGGTGTTGCGCCGGATTGTCGACCAGCACCAGGTGTGCCTGGCCCTGCGGCTCGCGCGGCAGCGTGGCGAAATCGAAATCGGTCCAGATATCGCCGTTCACCACCAGGAACGGGGCATCGCCCAGCACCGGCAATGCGTTGAGGATGCCGCCGCCGGTTTCCAGCGGGGTCGGCCCTTCGTGCAGGAAATGCAGGCGCACGCCCCATTGGCTGCCATCGCCCAGCGTTGCAGGGAACTGCTCGGCCAGCCACGCGGTGTTGACCACCACCTCGCGCACGCCGAGTGCGGCCAGGCGTTCCAGGTGCCAGACGATCAGCGGCTTGCCAGCCACATCCAGCAGCGGCTTGGGCGTGTGCAGGGTCAGCGGGCGCATGCGCTCGCCGAGGCCGGCGGCAAAGACCAGCGCCTTCATCGGGCCACGCGCATCGGTGCACCCAGCTCGGCCAGCGCCGGCTTGATGCGCTCGTCCAGCAGCTGCTGCAGCGGTGCCAGCTCGCGGTAGCGCGGCAGTACTTCATCCAGGTAGCCGATGAAGCGCGGCGCGTCGTCCAGGTAATGGCCCTTGTTGTCGCGGTAGCGCAGGCGGCAGAACAGGCCAAGGATCTTCACGTGGCGCTGGATACCCATCCAGTCGGCATCGCGCAGGAAGGTGGCGCGGTCGGGTACCGGCAGGCCGGCGTCGCGTGCGCGCTCGTGGTACTGCGCCAGCCACTCGTCCACGCGCTGCAGCGGCCAGCTCAGGAAGGCGTCCTTGAACAGGCTCACCGCATCGTAGGCGATCGGGCCACGCACCAGGTCCTGGAAATCCAGCACCGCGGGGCCGTCGTCGACCGGCATCAGGTTGCGCGGCATGTAGTCGCGGTGGGTCATCAGCTGGGCCTGGCCCAATGCGTTGTCCATCAACCGGCGGTGTACCAGCTGCAGCCCTTCGATCTCGCCGCAGTCCAGTTCCAGCTGCAGGTGGCGTTGCAGGAACCATTCGTCGAACAGGCCGGCATCGCGCTGCAGCAGCGCTTCGCCGAACTGGCCGAAGTCGGCCGGTACCGGGATCGCCTGCAGGCGCAGCAGCTGTTCGATCGAACGGCCGAACCATTCATCGGCGTTGCGCTCGTCGAGGATCCTGGCCAGGGTCGGGCCGCCGAGATCTTCCAGCAGCAGGAAGCCGGCTTCCACGTCCTGCGCCAGCAATGCAGGTACGCGCAGGCCGTTGTCGTGCAGCAGGCCGCGCATGCGCAGCCACGGCCGCGGATCTTCCAGCCGCGGCGGAGCGTCCATCACGATGTGGCTGCCGCGCGTGCTGGTGGTACGCCAGTAGCTGCGCATGCCGGCATCCACCGAAGCGCGTTCGACTACCGCGTTGGCGTCATCGAGCTGGGTACGGGCCCACTGCAGGCGCTGCGCGCTGCGCTGGGGATCGGAGGCGGGTTCGGTCATGCGGGCATATCCGGGCGCGCCGGGCGCGCCAACGTCGGGAGCAGGGGGGAAGGAGGGACGGGGTCAGCGGCGGCCGCTGAACAGGCGCAGGACGGCCAGCACGGCCACCGCGCCCACTACCGCACCGAGGAAACCGGCCGGTTCGCCGGGAGCGTACCAGCCCATGTACTGGCCGAACCAACCGGCCACCAGCGCGCCAATGATGCCCAGCACGATGGTCAGCAGGCAGCCCATGCGGTTGTTGCCGGGCATGAAGAAGCGCCCGAGCAGGCCGACGACGAAGCCGACCAGCAGGATGTACAGCCAGCTGCTGCTGCCGAACAGACCATTCATGTGCATGTGTTCCGCTTTGGGTGGACGCAGCCTAGCAAGGCCAGGCTGCGTCCGTCACGGTGTGCCGTAATCAGCAGCAGCCGTGGTCGCCGTGGCGGGTGCCGCTGTCGGCAGCCACCGGCGAACCGCTGGTCTCGCCGCGCAGGCTGGCGGCATAGTGCTCGCTGATCACCTTGGACACGCAGGCGGTGACCTTCTTGCCCATCGGGATGTGCAGGAACTCGTTGGGGCCATGTGCATTGGAATGCGGGCCGAGCACGCCGGTGATCATGAACTGCGCGCCCGGGAACTTCTCGCCCAGCATGCCCATGAACGGGATCGAGCCGCCTTCGCCCATGTACATCGCCGGCTTGCCGAAGAAAGCCTGGCTGGCGTCGTCAATGGCCTGGGTCAGCCACGGCGCCATGGCCGGTGCGTTCCAGCCGGTGGAGGCCTTTTCCAGGTCCAGGGTGACCTGCGCGCCGTTCGGCGGGTCGCGCAGCAGCGCTTCCTTCAGCAGTTCCCCGCAGGTCTTGCCATCGGCAGTCGGCGGCAGGCGCAGCGAGAGCTTCACCGAGGTCTGTGGACGCAGCACGTTGCCGGCCGATTCCAGCGGCGGCATGCCACCGACGCCGGTGACCGACAGCGCCGGGCGCCAGGTGCGGTTGAGCACCAGCTCGGTCAGGTCCTCGTTCATGGGGCGCAGGCCGTCGACCATCGGGAACTTCTCGAAGATCTCGGTATCCACCACTTCGGCCGCGCGCTTGGCCTGTTCCAGGCGTTCGGCCGGGATTTCCACGTTCATGCCGTCGATCAGGATGCGGCCGGTGTCCTGGTCCTCGATGCGCGACAGTAGCTGGCGCAGCAGGCGGAAGCTGGACGGCACCACGCCGGAGGCATCGCCGGAATGCACGCCTTCGTTGAGCACCTTCACGGTGAAGTTGCCGCCGGTCAGGCCGCGCAGCGAGGTGGTGCACCACAGCTGGTCGTAGTTGGCGCAGCCCGAATCCAGGCAGACCACCAGCGACGGCTTGCCGATGCGGTCGGCCAGGTGGTCGACGTAGGCCGGCAGGTCGTAGCTGCCCGATTCTTCACAGGCTTCGATCAGCACCACGCAGCGGGCGTGCGGCAGGCCCTGGGCCTGCAGCGCCAGCACCGCGGCCAGCGAGCCGAAGATGGCGTAGCCGTCATCCGCACCGCCGCGGCCATACAGTTTGTCGCCGCGCAGGACCGGGGTCCACGGGCCGAGATCGTCGTCCCAGCCGGTCATTTCCGGCTGCTTGTCCAGATGGCCGTAGAGCAGGATGGTGTCGTCGCCGGTTTCCGGGCCGGAGGCCGGAATTTCCAGGAAGATCAGCGGGGTGCGGCCTTCCAGGCGCACCACTTCAACCTTCAGGCCGGGCAGCTGCTGGGCCCTGGCCCAGTTCTCCATCAGCGTGACCGCCTGTTCCATGTAGCCGTTCTGCACCCAATTGGCGTCGAACATCGGCGACTTGTTGGGAATGCGGATGTAGTCGACCAACTGCGGGACGATTTCACTGTCCCACTTGTCATTGACGAATTGGCCGAGCTTGGCGCTGTCCATCTGAAACTCCGGTTGCATGGGCTGATCCCGCCATTCTACGCCTGTGCCACGGGTAGGGTTTTTCCTACATCACGTCGGGTATTTGGCTGGCTTTTAGAAATCCAGGAAACCGATAGGCTGTGTGCATGTGGTGACGGACACTGTTCCTACCGACGGGATTGCCGGTCGGGACGTCCAGAATCACAAGGAGATACACGTCGTGCCTTGGAGTGTCGTGTTGAGGGCACTGGTGCTGGTCGTGTGGATCGCTGGGGCGCATGCCGCCGAACCGATCGACATCAACCGCGCCGATGCCCAGGCGCTGCAGCAGGGATTGACGATGGTCGGAGCCGCCAAGGCCGAGGCGATCGTCGAGCACCGGCGCAGACACGGCCCGTTTCATCGCGTCGAGGACTTGGCGCAGGTGAAGGGGATAGGGAAAGCCATCGTCGAACGGAATCGACAGCGGATCACCGTAGGCAACAGGTTGTTGCCGGCGGATCCGGTACCCGGATCGGTACCGGTGCGAACCGTACCGAGGCGCTGACAGCAGGAATCGTCGGAACCGGCAGGACGCTGGTTCACCGGTCACGGACAGGACGCCCGTGACCACCGACCGCCGCAGGACGCGGCACCACTCACCAGGATGGTGGCATCACAGACCTGTGGAAGGGGCTGAGATACAAACAGGACAGACGCGGCCGCGTGCAGGATGCAACGCTACCCCCACAGCGCAGGATGCGAGGGGGCGGCAGCAGGCCGACAAGGACGTAACGATTGCCCGGTACGACACATGGCTGTGTCGCCGGGCAGTTTCATTTCCGGCGCCTGGTTTTGCCGCGGCCACCACGGGCCGATGGTGTACGGTGGCCGCTCCGCATGGAAAGGACCCCGCTGGATGCTTGTGCACCGCCCCACCACCCTGATGCTCGCCTTGGCACTGACCCTGCCACTGCAGGCCCACGCCGCTGCGCCTACGCCGGCCGCCAAGCCTGCAGCTGCCGCTGCGGCCACCGCCGAGGTACGCGGACCGACCGACCTCAAGCCGGGCGAATACCTGTGGCATCCGGAAATCTCGCCGACCGGCCCGATCGTGCTGGTGGTCAGCCTCGATGAGCAGCGCGCCTATGTCTACCGCAACGGTATCGCCATCGGCCTGACCACGATCAGCTCGGGCAAGGCTGGGCACGAGACGCCAACCGGCGTGTTCACCATCCTGCAGAAGGACAAGGACCACAGGTCCAACCTCTACAACAGCGCGCCGATGCCGTACATGCAGCGGCTGACCTGGGACGGTATCGCTCTGCATGGCGGCAGCCTGCCCGGGCATCCCGCCTCGCACGGCTGCGTGCGCCTGCCGCAGGCCTTCGCGCAGAAGCTGTTCAGCGAAACCCAGCGTGGCGATACCGTGGTCGTGGCCGACGCCAAGAGCTCGCCGATGACCCTGGCCTATCCGTCGGTACTGGCACCCGTGAATGCGCGTGGGCAGGCCCTGCCGGAGGCAGAGGGCGGAGCGCCGGCGCAGGCGTGGTGGAACGACAGCGTGGCCCCGGCCGGGCAGGTCGGCATCCTGGTCAGCCTGCACGACCAGCGCCTGTACGTGCTGCGCGATGGGGTGATGATCGGCGAGTCGCCGTTGAAGGCGGACGCGCTGCCGGCCTTCCAAGGGACCACGCTGTTCGTGATGGGGCAGGGTTACAGCGACACCCCCAGCCCGCTGGACGTGAACCAGCGCCTGCACCAGTGGACGGCCTACCCGTTGCTGGGCCAGGACCGCGCCCAGGCCACGCCGGACCTGCTGGCCACGCCCTCGCTGCCGATGGCGCTGCCGGCCGATTTCGCCCGCCAGCTGTACCAGGTGCTGGTGCCGGGCACGACCCTGCTGGTGACCTCGCTGCCGGCGGTCCGCCCAAGCCCGGCTGAATCTGGAATGCAGCCGGTCTTGGAATCCGAGCCGCCAGGGTCCACCCTCAAGGGCAACTGAGTCCCCTCGTTGTGCCCATGACTGCATCCCGCCTGTGCCGGCTGGCCGCGTTCGGCCTGCTGGCGACCTCGGCCAGCGCCCCGGCGCTGGCACAGACGCCCGCCCTCGCCACCTCTGCCGATGATCTGGCTGCCCTGCTGTCGCGCAGTGCGCCCAAGGCCGACCGCCACGTGTTGCAGCTGGCGGCGCGCGCCATGCGCTGCGCGCTGCAGCGGCCGGAGCTGGGCATCAACGGTGATCGGCTCAGCGTGATCGATTACTCGCGCCCGTCCACCGAGCCGCGCCTGTGGGTGTTCGACCTGGCCCACCAGCGCCTGCTGTTCGAGGAATGGGTGGCGCATGGCCGCAACAGCGGCGAGAACCGCACCGAGCACTTCTCCAACCGCGACGGCAGTTTCATGTCCAGCCTCGGCGCGTTCACCGCGCAGGAGACCTACATGGGCGGCAACGGCTATTCGCTGCGCCTGGCCGGCCTGGAACCGGGCTTCAATGACCGTGCGCGCGATCGCGCGATCGTCATCCATGGTGCGCCGTATGTGAACCCGGCCACCGCGCAGCTGCAGGGGCGGCTGGGACGCAGCCTGGGTTGCCCGGCGGTGCGGCTGTCGGTGGCCAAGCCGCTGATCGATGCGTTGCGTGGTGGCACGATGGTGTTTGCTTACTACCCCGACCAGGACTGGTTGAAGCACTCGCAGCTGCTGGCCGGCGGGTGCGGTGGCCAGGGCACGCTCGCCACGCGGTGATGCACGACGGCGCGCGGCATGATGCAATGCGCCGATGAACATCGACTCCCTGCTGCACACTCCGAGCCAGTTGATCGCCCGCCTGGACTACCGCCGCGAACGTTGGCGCAACGGCCTGGGCTGGACCCGCGAGATCCTGCGCCTGCCCGCGCAGGGGGATGACTGGGCGCTGCGCCTGTCGGTGGCCGAAATCGAACAGGACGCCGCGTTCTCCGCCTTCCCCGGCGTGGAGCGAGAACTGGTGCTGCTGCAGGGCAATGGCGTGCGCCTGCATTTCGAGGATGGCCGCGTGGCCCAGGTGCTGCCGCCGCACGGGCGCGTGCGCTTTGCGGGAGAGGAAAGGCTGCACGGCGAACTGGTGGATGGCACCACCCACGATTTCAACCTGATGTGGAAACGCGATCTGCTGCAGGCCGAACTGCTGCATCGGCCGCTGGTGGGCGCGATGTTCTTCTTCTGCGAACCGGGCGTGGCCTGGGCGCTGCATCTGTTGGCCGGTCAGGCGGCGTTCGGTGCCGACAGTGGCCTGCCGCCGCTGCAGGCCGGCGATACCGCGTGGTTGGCGGCCGGCGAACGTCAGCGGCACGCGTTGCAGGGCGGGGGCGAGTTGTTGGTGATCCGGGTCAGTGCGGCGGCGGGATGATGCCTGGGCGCCGGTGGCTCAATCCACGCATGGCGTGGATCTACTGGGGTGTAGTTGCCATGCCTGGACACGCCGCGCAGTAGATCCACGCCATGCGTGGATACGGCCGCCAATGCTGCGTCATGGTGCGAACCAAGGTTCGCACCCACCAGAAGGCGGTTCGCAGGCGTCGGTGCGTTCAGTAGATCCACGCCATGCGTGGATGCGGCGACCTCAATACACATCGCGCCGGTAACGACCGGCCAGCAGCAGCGCTTCCTTGTCCGCAGTCCCCAGCACCTGCTCGATCACCGCATCCACCGCCGGGGCCATGCCCTGCAGGCTGCCGCAGACCAGGATTGTCGCGCCCTCATCCACCCACCGCCGCAGTGTTGCCGCTTCGGCCAGCAACCGGTCCTGCACGTAGCGATGCGCACCGCCATCGCGGCTGAACACTGCATCCAGCCGCGCCAGCGTGCCGTCGGCCAGCATCGCCTGCAGTTCTTCACCGAAGTGGAAGTCGTGCGTGGCGGTGCGCTCACCGAACAGCAGCCAGGTGCGGCGGGCGCCACTGCGCACGCGTTCGTGCAGGTGTGCGCGCAGGCCGGCGATGCCAGTGCCGTTGCCGATCAGCAGCAGCGGTACCTCGGCGGCGACGCCGTGGAAATTGTCGTTGCGGCGCAGGCGCAGCTGCACCGGCTCGCCAATGGCCGCGTGGTCGCACAGCCAGCCACTGCCGATGCCGGGTGTTCCGTCGGCGCGCAGCTGGCGGCGCAGCAGCAGCTCGACCGCACCGTCGGCCATCACCGAGGCGATCGAGTACTCGCGATGCGGCAGCGGTTGCAGGGTCGCCAGCAATGCGGGCAGATCACCCGGGGGAACCAATGAGGGCAGGTGCGAGCGCGCGACGCGTGCCAGCAACGTCTGCCCGTCATCCAGCACGGTATCCGCATCGAAGCGTTGTGCGTCCAGCCAGGCACGCACGGTGTGCGGTGCGTGCTGCGGGCCGATCTCGGCGATGTCACCGGCCTGCCACTGCGCATCTGCATCGGCCGGGGGCTGCAGGCGCAGCCAATACACCGCGCCGCCGGGGCTGCCCGGGTTCAGATGCTCACGTTGCAGCAGCGTCCACGGCTGGTATTCGGCCGGGCTCCAGTCGGGCAGTTCGCTGGCGCCGCCGCCGAGCTGGCCCAGCAATTGCTGCCAATGGCGCAGCGCGGCCGGATCGGCGTTGTCGACGTCGATCGCATCGAACAGCGGATGCGCACCGTGCTGGCGCAGCCACTGGTCGAGCTGGTGGCCGAATCCGCAGAAGTGGCCGTAACTGCGGTCGCCCAGTGCGAGCACGCCGTACTGCAGGTGCTGCAGCGCAGGCGGTGAGGTCATCACGCCGCGCAGGAACGGCAGCGCATGATCGGGTGGGTCGCCTTCGCCAGTGGTGCTGGCGATGAACAATGCACGCTGGCTGTCGACCAGCAGCGTGGCGTCGACCTCATGCAGGCCGCGCACACGCACCGGCACGCCGGCACCGCGCAATGCCTCGGCACTGCGTTCGGCCAGTTCGCGTGCGAAGCCGGTCTGGCTGGACCACACCAGCAGCAGCGGTGAGACATCACCCCCGGCGGCGTCATCGCGCGGGCGGCCGCGCCACCACAGGGCGGTGCAGGCCAGCGCGTACAGCGCGGTCGCCAGCAGCGCGCCCTGCCAATGCCGCGCAGGCGGTGCGCCCTGCCACCAGGTTTGGCCGAGGTGCAGGCGCAGCAGTGCGTAGCCGGCCACGGCCAGCAGCACCATCACGATCAGGTTGCCGAGTACGGCGCGCGACGGCCGGCGGCTCATGCGGCCTGCTCGTCGAGCAGGCGCTGGAAGGCGCTGCTGAGGTATTCGCGCGGGCCATCGATGGCCCGTTCCAGGTAGCGTGCGGCCAGGCCTTCGCGCTCGGCCAGTGCCAAGCCCTGTTCGTGGCCGAGCACGGTCAGTGCGGTAGCCCAGGCATCGGCGTGCATGGCGTCGTCGGCCACCACGGTGACCGCTGCGGCGACCTGGCGCACCGGCCTGCCGGTACGCGGATCGAGGCTGTGGCTGTAGGCCTCGCCATCGGCGTGGTACTGGTGCCAGCGATCGCCGGAGGTGGCCACCGCCCGGCCATCCAGTGCCAGCACGCGAGGTGGGGTATCGGTCCGCGCATCTTCTTCCGGTGCGGACTCCACCAGCACGCGCCACGGCTGGCCATCCGGTTTCCGGCCATAGCCGGCCAGTTCGCCACCGACCTCGATCAGTGCAGCAGCGATGCCCTGATCGCGCAACCAGGCGGCGACGTGATCGACGCCGAACCCCTTGGCGATCGCCGACAGATCCAGTTCCAGTGCGCCCGGTTGCAGCAGCGCATCGCCGCGCCATTGCAGGCGCTGCCAACCGCAGCGCTCGCGCGTGGCCTGCACGGTGGCGGCGTCGGGTTGGCGGCGTTCGCCGGCATGTGCACCGAAACCCCACAGTGCCACCAACGGGCCGACGGTGGGATCAAAGGCGCCGCTACTGGCGGCAGCGATGGCCTGTGCGCAGGCCACAACGTGGCGGGTCTCGGCCGGCAGCACGCACCATTGGCCCGCGTCGGCGCGGTTGTAGCGACTCAGGTCCGAGCCAGGCTCCCAGGTGCTCATCTGCGCCACCACCGCATCCAGCCGCGCCTGGATGCCGGCATGCAGCGGGTGCAGGTCGCGCTGGCGCGGCGCGACCAGCGACACGCTCCACGTGGTGCCCATGGTGGTGCCGCCGAGGCGGGCGATGTCGAGCTGGGAATCGGTCATGGTGATGCGTTGCGGCGGCGATGCCGGGGAATGCCCGGCATCGCGGTCCACATTACTGCGGCAGCACTTCCAGCGTGGCCACGTAGCTGAGGCGGCGCTTGGCGGCCTGCTTCACCGAGGTCTTGTTGTCCTCGGTGCCGGTCTCCAGCCAGTACATGCCGGCTTCCGGCCAGGTCACCTTGATCTCGCCCTTGGCATCGCTGGTGACCTTCAGTTCGTCCTGTGCGTTGCGGTAGCGGGTGGCACCACGCACGATCTCGAATTCCAGGCCGGCGGCCGGCTTGCCATCGACCAGCACGCGGAAGGTGGCTTCCTCGCCGGCGAACAGGTCATTCGGGTGGCCGACGGCGACCAGCTCGATGCCGCGGTTGGTCGGCTTCAGCGCGGTGTCGTTCGGCGCGCCGTTGGTGACGAAGGTCTCCACGCGGCCGACCGACTGGCTCACTTCCAGCTTCTTCGCATCCTTCGGCAGTTCACCGAAAGTGGCAACGCTGCCACGCCAGCGCTTGCGCTCGCCGTTCTGCTCGTAGGTGGCGAACAGGCCGTCATTGACCGACGCGATGCGGTAGGTGCCCGGCTGCTTCAGTTCGATGTCGAACACGCTGCGGTACTTGCCGGTCGCTGCGTTCTGCGGCTGCACGGTGCTGCCGTCCGGCGCGGTGATCACCACCGATTCCAGGCGCAGCGGCACGTGGTTGAAGTAGAACAGGTCGTTGGAGACCGCACCGTCGACGGTGATCCACGGTGCGTTGCCGGCGATCACGGTCTGCGAGGGCAGCAGCCAGGCCTTGTGGGCCAGGGCGGAGAAGGGAAGGGCAGCGGCCAGGGCGGCGGCGAGGACGAGCGTGCGCTTCATGCGGAGGACTCCAGTGGATGCGGGGTGATGCGGCAAGGAGAAGGGGATTACGACTTGATCCCCTCCGTCCCCTCTCAGGGTTTGACGGACAGGGTGACCTGGCCCAGTTCGGTGGCGCCCTGCGCCTTGCCGTTCTGCGCGGCGGTGGCCGGCCAGGTAAAGGGGATCTTCAGCAGTTCACGGCCGCCGACTTCGCGCACCGCCTCGACCACCAGGGTGTAGTTGCCGGGGGCCAGCTGCTTCAGTGCCGGCTGCTTGTCGTTGAACGACAGCGCGTGCTTGCCGGCCGGGCGGGTCGGGCCGGTCACGCCGTCCACCGGCACCTGCAGGGTGCGGCCGCTCTTGCGCCACCACTGGCGCAGGTCGGGCAGCCACTTGGTGCCGTGGCCTTCGCTGTTGCTGGTCTGCTGGTACCAGACCGACAGATTGGCCGCGACCTTCTGGTCGGCGCCTTCCAGCCACACTGCCACGTACGGGCGGTGGTACTCGGCCACGTTGAGCTTGGGCACTTCGACGTTGATGTCGAGGGTGGTGGCATAGGCCGGCGAGGTGGCCAGCAGGCCGCTGAGGGCGATGGTCAGGGTGACGCGCATGGGGCGGCTCCGGAAACGAAGGAAAGTCAGTGGATCAGCAGCAGGGCGATCAGCAGCGGGATCATCAGACCGAGGCCGACCAGCGGCCAGGTCATGCGCCGCTGCCGCGCATGCAGGTGCAGCAGGAACAGGCCGGTGATGCAGAACACCAGGCAGGCCACGGCGAACAGGTCCAGGAACCAGCCCCACGCCGGGCCCGCGTTGCGGCCCTTGTGCAGGTCGTTGAGGTAGGACACCGCGCCGCGCGAGGTCGATTCGTATTCCACCGCGCCGGTCTCGCGGTCGATGCTCAGCCAGGCGTCGCCACCGGGGCGCGGCAGCGACAGGTAGATCTCCTCGGTCGACCACTCGGCCGGGCGGCCGCCAATGGCGATGCCCAGCTGCGTGTCCAGCCATTGCCGGGCAGGGCGCGGAATCGGTGCGTTGCCGTCCTCGCGCGTGCCCAGTTGGCCCAGCAGTTCGGCCGGCAGCTCCAGATGCTGGTTCTGCACCTCGGGCTTGGCCTCGATCTTCGCTGCATGGTTGAGGGTCAGGCCGGTCACCGCGAACAGCAGCATGCCGATCAGGCACACCGCCGAGCTGATCCAGTGCCACTGGTGCAGCGTCCGCAGCCAGAAGCCACGGTTCTGTTGCTGCTGCACGGTGGAAGAGGCAGGACGGCTCACGGCACGGTTCGAGGCGGACGGGGACTGCCCATTACATCATTGATGAGAATGGCTCGCAATTGCGTGTCGTTCTGTATCCCTGGAGGGCGATTGCCGGCCAGCGGCCGGCACTACCGGGGTTCCGGGAAACAACGTCGGATTGCCGGCCAGCGGCCGGCACTACCGGTGCGTGGCGGTCAGAACTTCGCGTTCAACGAAATCCAGTAGCTGCGGCGCTGGTCCTTGGTCGCGTAGTCGTCCACGCAGTTGAATTCGCTCTGGCTGATCAACAGGCACGACTGCGAGACGAAATCCTTGTCGAGCAGGTTGTTGACCCGTGCGTTCACCGTCAGCCAGGGCGTAGCCTTCCAGCTGCCACCGAGATGGAAGATGGTGTAGTCCTCGTAGTAGCGGGTGTGGCTGGCGCCGTTGGCGTCCAGCAGCGTGTCGCGGTAGCGGTCGTAGCGGCCCTCGCCGATCAGCGACAGGCTGACCGCTTCGTTGACCTGCCAGTTGAGGCTGGCGTTGGCCATGTGTTTTGCCGGCATGGTGCCGCTGATCGGCAGCCCCTTCTGTGCGCCACTGGTCTGCTCGCTCCTGGTCCAGGTGTAGTTGCCGCGCAGCTGCAGGGTGTCGAGCAGGTCGACGTGGGCGGCCAGTTCGGCACCCCGCGTTTCAGCCTTGTCGATGTTCACGCTCTGGGTGAAGGTGCTGTAGCCCAGCGCGGCCCAACCCGGACCGATGTCCACGCAGTAACCGCTGCCGGCCGGCGCCACTTCGCAGTTGGGGAAGGTGCCGCCGCTGGCGATCTTGTCCTCGAATTTGTTGAAGAAGCCGGTCACGTTGAAGCCCCAGCGCTGGCCCTCGTAGTAGGCGGCCAGCTCGTAGTTGGTGCTGGTTTCAGGCTTGAGGTTCGGCGAACCGACCAATGGCAGCACGCCCTGGCCACCGAAGCCGGTGATGCCCGGGAACAGCTGGTCCGGTCGCGGGGTCTTGTAGCCGGTGCTGACGCCGCCCTTGAAGGTCCACGCATCGCTGGCGTTCCACACAAGGTAGCCGCGCGGGCTGACATGGCTGCCGAACACGTTGTGGTCGTCGTAGCGCAGGCCGAAGGTAGCGGTGAGGGTATCGGTCAGCGCCCAGTTGTCCTCGGCGAACAGCGCCCACATGCGGTGCTTCTGCTTGGTGTTGCTGCGGTAGCCGGCGCCATCCATGCCGAACACGCCATCGATCATGTCGGTGTCGTTGTACTGGCCGCCAACGGTCAGCGTGTGCGCGCCGAAGTCCAGGTCGAGCATCGTGTCAAGCACGTAGCCTTCCAGTTCCATGGTGCGCAGCGGACGCGGCAGGAACGCCTGCAGGCGCGCCATCTCGCTGGGATTGAGCGCAGTCAGCGCATTGCCACGGCCGGCCGCGCAGTTGTTGGCAGCACCGGTACGACGGCAGACGTCATTCCACAGCGTCTGCAGGTTGGCGCGCTCGTCCAGGGTCAGCGGCAGCGAGCGGCCGAGGTTGCTGCTCTTGCTGTGGGTCAGCGAGGTCTGCCAGGTGCCGAAGCTGTAACGGCCCTGGTGGGTCAACGACAGCTGGTCGCGCTCGTAGCGCTGGTAGGCGGTGTAGCCCACGCGCGGCTGCACCACGCGGCGGGTGACGGTGCCGCTGCCGCTCGGGTTGGGGATGACCGCGTTGCCGACGCGCCAGAGGCTGGCCAGGCTGTCCAGCGTGCCGGTCTGTCCTTCGCTGTTGTCGTACTTCTGCCGCGACACGTCGTAGTCCAGCCACAGTTCGTGATCGTCGTTGACGCGGAAATCCAGGCGTACGCCAGTGTTCCAGTTGGTGTTGGCCACCGACTTGCCACCGCCGCCGAAGCCGATGCTGCGCTCCCACAGGCTGCCGTCGGGCAGGGTCAGTGCATCCCACTCCGGGTTGGAGGCCTTGGCGTCGTAGTAGCTGCCGCGCACCGCCAGGCTGAGGCGGTCCTTCAGCAGCGGGCCGCTCAAGTAAAGGTCGGTGGTGCGCGCATCACCGAACTGGTCATCCTGCTGCACGGTGAAGCCCTGGGTCACGGCGCCGTGCCAGCTGTCCTGGTTGCGTCGGGTGATGATGTTGATGACGCCACCCATTGCATCCGAGCCATACAGCGTGGACATCGGGCCGCGCACCACTTCGATGCGTTCGATCGCGTCCAGCGGCGGCAGGTAGGCGAACTGGCCGCCACCGAAGTTGTTCGGATACAGCTGGCCGACATTGCTCTGGCGGCGGCCGTCGATCAGCACCAGGGTGTACTCGGACGGCAGGCCGCGCATGGAGATGGTGGCACGACCGTTCTTGTCGCTGGCTTCCAGGCCGACATCGATGCCTTCGACGTCGCGCAGCGCGTCGACCAGGTTGGTGTAGGGGCGCTTGCTCAGTTCTTCGCGACTGACCACGCTGATGCTGGCCGGTGCATCGACCACCTTCTGCTCGAAGCCGGAGGCGGTGACCACCACCTTGTCCAGCGTCTGTGGCGCGCCGGAAGCGTCACCGTGGGCGAGGGCAGGGGCGGTCATGGCCGCCAGCACGGCGCTGGTCAGCAGGGTACGGGACAGGGACGAACGGATACGATGGCGCTGGGCCATGGCAGTAACCTCGAAGGATGCAGGGTGGTGCGATGCCAGGCGCGAACGGCGCGGCATGCACGGGGAGGCCCGGTCAGGGGCGGCAGGGATGAAGCAGGCAGCGGCGCGCTGACGCGACCGCGCAGGCGGTCACGCGGGGCCGTGAATCAGGCGAGCGGCGGCGCCTGGCCGCGTTGCTGGCGGCGCCCGGGCGCATCGGCCCAGGGCGTGTCCGGAGCGGCCAGCGGCCAGTCCGGGCGCACACCGGGCATGGCCGGCGTAGCGGGTACGAGTTCCAGCTCAGTGCGCAGCCATTGGCTGGCCAGCAGCAGCGGCGGGTGTGCCTTCTCGGCCGCTTTCACCGGAGCGGCAGCACAGCGGCGCAGCTTGGCCGGGGCTTCTTCCTGCAGGGGGGCTTCGCCACCGCGCTCTTCCAGCGGCATCTGCACGGCCATTCCGGCTTGGCCGTGTGGCAGCAGCGGCAGGGTGCCCAGCAGCAAGGCCAGCATCGCCACCCACGCCAGCAGGCTGGCCAGCGCAGGACGCTGGCCGCGCATGGCGGTGCCCATCTTGCGATGGATGAGTGGGCGAGGGCGAAGCGGGCGCAGCAAGCAGGGGTCCCCAAGGGTCTGCCGGCAGCGGCCGGCATCAACGGGGCGTGATTGTAATGAGAGCTGTTAGCCGTTGCAAATGAGAATGATTGCCAAAATGTCGCAGGCCGGCCCGGCAAGGCTCAGACTTCGCTCCAGCGCCGCAGCAGGTTGTGGTACACGCCGGTCAGCTGCAGGATCGCCTCGGCGTCGCCGCCGGTCTGCCGCAGGCGCTCGATCGCGCCATCCATTTCCCACAGCAGGCGGCGCTGCACATCGTCGCGGACCATGCTCTGTACCCAGAAGAACGAGGCCACGCGCGCACCTCGGGTGACCGGCCGCACCTGGTGCAGGCTGCTGGACGGGTACACGATCAGGTCGCCAGCGGGCAGCTTCACTTCATGCTCGCCGTAGGTATCGCTGATGATCAGTTCGCCGCCCTCGTACTCGTCCGGCGCCGAGAGGAACAGGGTGCAGGAGATGTCCGAACGCAGCTGTTCGCCGTTGGCCAGGTTCATCACCGCGCCGTCGACGTGGAAACCATAGGTGCCGCCGCCGCTGTAGCGGTTGAAGCGCGGTGGCAGGTACTTCAGTGGCAGCGCGGCGCTGAAGAACAGCGGATGCCGGGCCAGCGCGACGAGGATGATCTCGCCCAGTTCGCGGCGCAGCGGTGAGGCCTCGGGCAGCTGCTGGTTGTGCTTGGCCTGCGCGCCCAGATGGCCGACGGTCTCGCGGCCATCGGTCCAGTCGGCGGCATCCAGCCGGCGGCGGAAGTCGGCCACCTGGTCGGCGCTGAGAACGTCGGGGATGTGCAGCAGCATGCGGGACTCCTCAGAGGGACGGCGGTGCGACCAGGGCGCGCACCTGTGGATGCGGCGATGCGGCCAGTTCCGGCACGAGATGCGCCATGAACGCCGGGCTGCCGTGGGCCAGTGCAAGCCGCAGCCAGTGCACGGCCTGCTCGACCTGGCCGGCCTGCAGCAGGATCGAGGCGTAGTTGGCCTGGCCGCGGAAATCACCGGCCTCGGCCGCGCGCTGGTACCAGTCCAGCGCCGCCTGCGGATCGCGCTCGATCTCCAGTCCGTCTTCGAGGTGGCGGGCCAGCAGGTTCATCGATTTGGCGTGGCCCAGGTGCGCGGCGCGCGTGTACAGCGCCAGCGCCTGCGCGCGGTCCAGCGGCACGCCGCGACCGGTGGCCAGCAGGTTGGCCAGGTTGTACAGGCCCCAGTCCAGCCCGGTATCGGCCGCGCGGCGGTACCACACCGCGGCCAGCGCCGGGTCGGGGGCGGTGCCCTGGCCCAGTTCGTGGCAGCGGCCCAGCATGTTCATCGCCATCGGCGCGCCGTTGTTGGCGGCGGTTTCGTACCAGAGCCGTGCCGCCGAGGCGTCCTGTGCGGTGCCTTTGCCTTCCATGTGCATCTGCGCGAGCAGCAGTTGTGCCTCGACCTGTCCGGCCTGCGCGGCGTCGCGCACGCGTGCGAAGGCAGCCTGCGGATCGTGCTGCAGCAGCGCGGCCAGAGCGTCGCTGTCGATGGGGGTACGGGTTGCCATGGGGTGAGTATCGCCGGAAACAAAAACGGCGGCAGGAGAGCCTGCCGCCGTGGTGGAGCGCAGTTACATTAGAACTTCACGTTCAGTGCCAGGGTGGCCGAGCGACCCGGGGCGATGCTCGCGTAGTGCGAGGCATAGGCCTTGGTGAAGTAGGTCTTGTCGGTCAGGTTCTGCACGTTGAGCTGCAGGCTGATGTTGTCCTGGATCGCGTAGCTGGCCATCGCGTCGAAGCGGGTGTAGCTGGCAATCCACTTGGTGTTGGCCACATCACCGTACTGCTTGTCCGAGTAGAACGCACCGGCGCCGACGGTCAGGCCGATCGGGAAGCGGTACGTGGTCCACAGGTTGGCGCTGTGCTTGGCGGTGTTCGGGAATTCGTTGCCGTTGTTCGGCGATGGCACGTAGACGTTGGACGGGCAGGTGCGGCCCACCGGTGCGCCACAGACAAAGCCATTGTCCTTCAGCTCGGAATCGAGGTAGGTGTAGCCGCCGTACAGGCTCCAGGCCTCGGTCAACTGGCCGTTGAAGCCCAGCTCGAAACCGTTGATCTCTTTCTTGCCGGCGTTCTGGCTGGTGCCGTTGTCGATGGTCACGCGCGCGTTGTTCATCACGGTGTGGAAGATCGCAGCAGTCAGGTTCAGGCGGTTGTCCAGCAGGTCCCACTTGGTGCCCAGTTCGAGGTTCTTCGTGTCCTGCGGCTTGAGGTCGGCAACGGCCGCGCTCAGGCCGTCCGAACCGTCACCACCGTCCATGCCCGGCGGGGTCGAGGAGGTGCCCCAGGACAGGTAGATGCTGCCGTTGGCGGCCGGCTTGAACACCACGCCGGCCTGGTAGTTCAGGAAGTCGTTGCTGTTGCGCACGCGGGTCGGTGCCTTGCCGGCCACCGGCGTGGTCAGGGTGGTACGGAAGTCGTCGTAGCGCAGGCCGAGGTTGATCATCCACTGCTCATTGAGCTCGATGGTGTCGAACACGTAGGCCGAGGTGGTCCTGGTGCGCTGCTCGACGTCCAGCGCCTTGTCGCTGCGATAGACGATCTGACCGGCCGCCCACGGATCGTTCGGGTTCGGCTTGTTGAAGTCGGTGCAGTTGTAGCCGGTGGCCGCGCCGGACACCTGGCAGCGAGTGCTGTTGGCGCTGTTTTCAAGGGGATTGGCGGTGCCCGGCGACATCAGGTAGCTGCCACGGGTCATCTTCTCGTCGCTGTACTCCAGGCCCGCGCTGTAGCTGTGCTTGAGCGCGCCGGTCTGGAACGCACCGGTCAGGCCCAGCTGGTCGGCGAAGCTCTTGACGTCGACCGCACGGGTGTTGGTGCGACGCCACAAGGTGCCGTACAGGTTGGGGTTGCCCTTGCTGTCGTCCGGCTGGGTCCACAGGTAGTCGTTGCTGGTGTTGCCCAGGCGCGCGATGTTGCGAAGCTTGTGGCCACCGAAGTCGTAGCTGGCGTCCAGAGTGCTGATGTCGGCGCGGGTGCGCTGGAAGTCACGGTCGACCAGGCCGTAGTAGTTGTTGCGGTCCGGCACCACTGGGCGGCCATCACCGTTCTTGGCCACGTTCGGGCCGCTGGAGAACGGATTGTTGTAGGGGAACCCACCCGCATCGGGCAGGTCATCGCTCTGCATGTGGTAGTGGCTGGCGATCAGCTGCGCCGGGCCGTTCAGGCCGAACGCGATCGACGGCGCGATGCCCCAGCGGCTGACATTGGCCGCATCACGACCGGCGCTGTCAGACGCGTGCTTCATCAGGTTCAGGCGGGCGGCGATGCCGTCGCCCAGCACGTAGTTGGCGTCCACGGTGCCGCGTGCGTAGCTGTCGGTGCCGATGCCCATGCTGGCGCTGGTCTCGTTCTTCAGCTTCGGCGTCTTGCTCACCAGGTTCAGGCTGCCACCGCCGGAGTCACGGCCGCCGTAGGCCGAACTCGGTCCCTTGACCACTTCCACCTGCTCCAGGTCGAAGATCTCGCGGGTCTGCGAGCCGACGTCGCGCAGGCCGTCGACGAACACGTTGCTCTGCGAATCGAAGCCCCGGATGAACGGGCGGTCACCGGTCGGATTGCCGCCTTCGCCGGCACCGAAGGTGATGCCCGGCACCATGCGCAGCGCATCCTGCAGGTTGGTCGCACCGGTTTCGGCGATCAGCTTCTCCGACACGATCGACACTGACTTCGGGGTGTCCAGCAGCTCGGCGGTGAACTTCGGCGAGGACGGGTTGAACCAGCTGCCGCGCACCTGCACCTTGTCCAGCTCAGTGGCGTTGCGGGAGCCGGCGTCGGCGCTGTCGGCGGCCTGCGCAGCCAGCGGCGCGAAGCCCGCGGCCAGGGTGGCGGTGGCGAGCAGGGAAACGCGCGGGGCGTGCTTGCGGGACGTGATGTAGGTCATGGCGATGGGTCGTGGCGTGGATCGGGAAAGGGGGAGAGCCGCAGCGCAGGCAGCGCGTGGGCACGTGGAGGGCTTCGTCTGTAGAGCCGAGCCGATGCTCGGCTATGGGCGAATGACGTCAGACGCACGGCAACAGCCGCAGGGCGTCTCAGCTGGCGTGCGGTGCGGGCGGTGCGTGGCCGGGGTTCAACCGCAGTGCGGGATCGTGCAGCTGCCAGCGCAGGGCGTTGGAGCGCCACAGCGGAACATGCACGACCAGGGCGGCGCGCGGGGGAGCCAGTCCGGTACAGGGCGTGGTGCCCTCGCCATCCAGCGGCGGCTCCGGTGCTGGCGCGGCAGGGTGCGGGCACTCGTCCGCCGGCGGGGCCGGCATCGGCATGACCTGCTGCAGATCTTCAGCCTGTGCCTGCCAGCCGTTGGCAGCAGTGCCGTTGTCGCGTCCTTCGTGCAGTGCCGACCAGCCCAGCAGCAGCGTCAGCAGCACGGCCACAAGCAGCGGCCACCCTTGACGGGCAAGCTGGCACAGCGTGGCGGTGGGCGCGGGCGAAGCCATGGCGCGAGGGGCGGAGTCGTTACGAAGATGTTACGTAGAATAACATCAACGATAATGATTCGCATGTACGGGGCGTGGCGGCCCCCCGAGGCGGCCACGGGGCGCCCTGGAAGGGTCCTCATGGCTTTCCGATAGATCCACCCCATGGGTTGATGCTCTCTGGCGGGGCGCCCCGTGAATGATCTCTCCGGGCGGAGCGCCGCCTCAATCCCGGTCGTCGCGGGTCCAGATGGCGTCGTGCTCGCGCTTCACCGGAAACTTGGGCACAGGGCTGTAGGCCGGCGCGCACAAAGCGCGCCCGTCACGCACGTCGAAGCGCGCCCCGTGCAGCACGCACTCCACACTGCCTTCGGTGGTGTTGAACTCGCCCGAGGACAGCTCGAACTCTTCATGCGTGCACTGGTCTTCCAGGGCGTACAGCTCGCCGTCGAGGTTGAATACCACGATCGGCGTGCCGGTCACCTCGTCGAACACACTCTTCATTTCGCCCGGCAACAGCTCGGCGCCGGCACAGACAAAGGTCCAGGCCTCGCTCACGCGACGGCTCCGGTCAACGGCTTTTCAAGGATCTCGAAGCGCAGGTCGTCGCGCTTGGGGATGCCGAAACGCTCGTCGCCATACGGGAACGGCTTCTTGATGCCGGTGCGGCTGTAGCCGCGACGCTCGTAGAAGGCGATCAGTTCGTCGCGCACGTCGATCACCGTCATCTGCATCACCGGCACGTTCCATTCGCGTGCGGCGTGCGCTTCGGCGGCGTCCATCAGCTGCTTGCCAACGCCGCCACCCTGCTGGGCCGGGTCGACCGAGAACATGCCGAAGTAGCCCTTGCCGTCGACATCGGCGACATGGGCGCAGGCCACCAGCTGGTCCCCGCGCTCGGCCAGCAGGATGGTGGAGCGCGGGCGGTCCAGGTCGGCCTGGATGCCTTCGGCGTCGATGCGGGCGCCGTCCAGCAGGTCGGCTTCGGTGGTCCAGCCGACGCGGCTGGCATCGCCGCGGTAGGCCGAGGTGACGAGGGCAATGAGGGCGGGGATGTCGGCCGGCGTGGCGGCGCGGAAGGTCAGGGTGCTCATGGGGACATTCTAGGTGGAGCAGGGAAGGGCACGGGAGGCTGCTGGCTGACGTGACTTTGCCGAGTGTGGCCAATGCGTGGACTTGACGCCATCTTCATTATTCGTTCATATCTGTGACCAGCACCCGCCCACCGTGAAGCAACGCGTGGCTGTCTGCCGGCGTGGGTGCCGCCTGGTCGAAGGCCAACTGCCGTTCGGCGCGGGTGGGGCACACAGGGACGTCGATCCAGGGAGGATCTGCATGCAGTGTGGCCTCATTTCTCATCCGCGCGCGGCAATGGCTGCCAAGGGTCTGCTTCTCGGTGTCGTTGCCCTGTGCGTGCTGGCACCGGTCGGCGTTTCCGCCCAGATCGTTCCCACCTGGCGGCAGGAGTACGACAAGCGACTGAAGTACGGGGACCTTGTCGAACCGCTGAAGGGCGAGATCTTCGGCGAGCAGGTCAATCTCTACGACGGCTCGATCAGCTTCAAGGCCACGGATGTTTCGATTCCGGGCAATGGCAGCCTGACGATGACCTTGGGCCGCAGCTACCGCGATGGCGATGGCAGTAGTGAGAGCCCATTCTCGGATTGGGATCTGGATATTCCGTCCATGTCCGGCGTCTATGGTGATCTGCCGGAGACCGCTGCTGTCGGCTACTGGGCGCCTGCTGCGCGCTGCAGTACGGTGGCGGCGCCCCCAGCGCTGGAGGTCTGGAACCGTCGCCAAACCCAGACCGTCAATTTCAGTCCCACTACATTCTGGGATGGCGTGCGCCTTTCCCTGCCAGGCGGTGGCAGTGAGCCGGTCCTGGGAGGCAGCGGTGATGCGCGCCAGCCGCAGCCACAGTTTGGCGAACCGGCGCCTTGGAATACCAAGGGCGGCTGGACGTTCAGTTGCCTGACCGCCCTGAAGAGCGGACAGCCGGGACAAGGCTTCCTTGGTCATGCGCCCGACGGTACCAAGTACTACTTCGACTGGATGGTCGCCAAGCCCCACAACGGTGCAACGCTGCAACCCTACGGGCCAGAAAGCAATGCACTGCTGAATCGAAAGCGTGTGTTCCTGTACCCATCGCAGGTTGTGGATCGCTTCGGCAACTGGGTGCGCTACGAGTGGAGTGGCGACCGGCTGTTGCGCATGGTTGCCAACGATGGCCGCGAGATCAGCCTGGGCTACAACGCGAAAGGACTGATCGCGTCCGCAACCGCTGCAGGGCGCACCTGGACTTATGGGTACACGGAGGCCGATATCCTGCGGACAGTGACGCTGCCGGACGGTACCCAATGGGTCTACAACCTGCCGCCGCTGTCAGTCACCCACAAGTATGCCGACTACATCGGGCAGAGCATCTGGGAGTACATGGACTACCCGGCCACATGCTCGCGCGTCAACAAGATCGTGCCCAGCGAGATCACCCTGAGCATCCAGCATCCGTCGGGTGCGCTGGGAACGTTCCTGTTCCGCCCGTTCCGCCACGGGCGCAAGAATGTAAAGCTGGATTGCCAGACCTCTGGCGACAATCACCTGTTTGCCGATGGCTGGAACTACACGCCGGTCTACCGTGACGCAATGTCGCTGGTGACCAAGACCATCAGCGGTCCGGGCATGCCCACTGCACAGTGGACTTATCAATACACCAATCTCAACGGTGCTTTCGCCCAGGACCTGGGCGGTCCAGTAATCCCGGTGGGCCAGGCAGAGCCGAAGATCACCACCGAAACGCTGCCCGATGGTGTCGTTCGCGTCTATGAGTTCGGCAAGGAAGTTGCCTACAACGATGGCCTGTTGTTGTCCACGACAACGCGATCGGGCGGCTCGGTCGTGCGCATTGACCGCAACAACTACTATCCGGATGCCCAGCTGGATGCGGCGCCCTTCCCGAAGGAGGCCGGCAAGGACTTCAAGTACGGTGCCAACGATCTCAAGGCCCATTACAACCGCCCCGTCCAATCCACCGTTGTGGAACAGGATGGCGTGCAGTTCACCCGCACCGTGCAGGCCTTTGATGCATTTGCGCGCGAAGTCACCGTTGTCGAAGCGAATTCCGCCGGCCAGAGTCGCACGAGCAGCACCAGCTACTACGACAATCCCGCGCTGTGGGTGAACGGCCAGGTGGCGCGCAGTGTGCTCAATGGCATCGAGCAGTCGCGAACCGAATTCGATACGGCCAAAGCACTGCCGCTGCGCGCCTATGCATTCGGCCGCCTGGCGCAGCAGGTGACCTACGCAGCCGACGGCACGGTTGCCTCGGTGGCCGATGGCCGCGGCAATACCAGCCATCTGTCGGGATGGAAGCGTGGCGTTCCGCAGCAGCTGCGCATGCCGGCTACGCCCGAAGCGCCCAATGGCGCGGTGCGCACGGTTGCCGTCGACGACAACGGTTGGATCACCTCGCTGACCGACGAAACCGGCGCAACCACCAGCTTCAGCTACGACAGCATGGGCAGGCTGCGCAGCCAGCAGTTCCCAGGCGGTGACAGCGTGAACTGGAATGGCGTGACCATGGAC
The DNA here is from genome assembly GCF_059369375.1 of Stenotrophomonas sp. YJH_SMC_48-3. NCBI lineage: Bacteria > Pseudomonadati > Pseudomonadota > Gammaproteobacteria > Lysobacterales > Lysobacteraceae > Stenotrophomonas > Stenotrophomonas sp. YJH_SMC_48-3. The sequence goes on from NZ_JCAFSQ010000008.1 coordinate 227,465, forward strand.
CTGCAACGACTGGGGGGCGCGCAGCTGGGGGTGCCCGCTGGTGCGTGGAAGCACTCCCGCACGCAGGGCGGGCGGCGCACGGATACCTACCTGGATGCGATGTTCCGCCCGGTGCTGGTGACCGAAAACGCCAACAACGTGCTGGACAGCGCCGTGGTGACCCGCTACGACACCAGCGGCAAGACCGTGTTTGCCTCGTATCCCACGCGGCAGTTCTCCGATATCAATGCCACCCTGACCGGCACCACGACGCAGTACGACGCGTTGGGCCGCCCCACCGTGGTCAGTCAATCGTCCGAGCTGGGGGCACTGGTTACCCGCACCGAGTACGTGGGCAATCTGTCGGTGAAGGTGACCAATCCACGCGGCCAGGCCACGACGACCCGTCATCTTGCGTACGACCAGCCCAGCTATGAGATGCCGCTGACGCTGCAGCATCCGGAAGGCGTGGTGACCGAGATCCAGCGAGACACGTTGGGCAAGCCGCTGGCGATCACCCGCCGCAGTGCAGACGGCAGCCAGTCGCTGACCCGCCGCTACGTCTATGACGGCTACCAGCAGCTGTGCAAGACCATCGAACCGGAAACCGGCGCGACCGTGCAGGACTACGACGCGGCAGGCAACGTGCTGTGGTCGGCGGCTGGCACGGGTTTGACCAGCACCACCGACTGCAACCGCAGTGAAGCGCTGGCCAGTGGACGTGCGGTGAAGCGTAGTTACGATGCTGCCAACCGCCTGTCGACCCTGATCTTCCCGGATGGGCGCGGAAATCAGAACTGGTCCTACGCGCCTGATGGCCTGCCTGCCGAGATCAGTACGCAGAACGACCCGGCCCGGCCGATGGTCGTCAACCGCTACCAGTACAACCGCCGCCGCCTGCTCAGCGGCGAAACCCTGCAGCATCCGGATCTGGGAAGCCTGAGCCTGGCCTATGGCTACGATGCCAACGGCACACTGGCCAGCAATACCTACCGGGGGGGCGCGTCGTCAGCTATACGCCGGATGCACTGGGTCGGGCGACGACGGTCGGTGGCTATGCGAAAGAGGCCAGTTACTTCGCCAACGGCGCATTGGCCCGCTTCGTCTATGGCAACGGGATCGTGCACACGTTGACCCAGAATGCCCGCGGGCTGCCCGACCGCAGCCGCGATGCCACCGCAGCGGCCGCAGTGCTGGATGACAGCTACGACTACGATGCCGGCGGCAACGTGATGGCCATTTCCGATGGCCTGCCCGGGGCGCCCGGTAACCGGGACATGACCTATGACGGCCTGGACCGGTTGCGGACGGTCACTGCACCGGGCTTCGGCAACGCATTGTATGAGTATGATGCGCTGGACAACCTGCGCCGTGCCAAGGTCGGCAGCCGCGATCGTACGCACTATTTCGATCCGACGAATCGGTTGGTCAACGTGATCGAAACCGGAACCGGGGCAACCGTGACCGGTCTTGGCTATGACGTGCAGGGCAATCTTTCGGTGCGCAATGGCCAGGCTTTCGCGTTTGACTACGGCAACCGGCTGCGTGCGGCGGGTACAGCAGAGAGCTACGAGTATGACGCCCACGGGCGCCGGGTGAAGGCCAGCGCCAGTGGCAAGGGGGCAATCTACTCGTTCTACGACAACGGCGGTGTGCTGCGATTCCAGCGCAACGAACGTACCGGCAAACAGACCGACTATCTCTACCTGTCAGGCAGCCTGGTGTCCCAGGTGCATGGCGAAGCCGCACCCGGCGTTCCCGCGCTGAGTGCGCCGGGCTACATCACCCAGGGCAGCGTGAACCTGACCTGGAGCCCGGCCGGTGGTGCCAACCGCTATGAGCTGCAGCGTGCCCTTGCGGGCACCTGGAGCACGGTCTTTGATGGCGCGGCGCAATCGTTCACCAGCACCGGCCTGGTCACGGGAACCTATCAGTTCCGCGTGCGCGGCTGCCGGGCGGTGTGCGGCGGATGGAGCAATGTCGCATCAGTGGCCGTGGCATTGGCGCCATCCACTGTGCCGACCTTGAACCTGCCTGCCACGGCCTTCAACGGCAGCTACAACGTGGCCTGGTCTGCGGCTTCCGGTGCCGAGCGCTATGAGCTGGAGGAAAGCGCCAATGGTGGCGCATGGGCCCAGGTGCACAACGCCATCAGTCAGTCCAAGGCCTTCAGTGGCAAGGCAGCGGGAAGCTACAACTACCGGGTTCGCGCATGTAACCCGGTGGGGTGCACGGGATACAGCGCAACGGCTGCGGTGACGGTGGTGTATCCGCCTGCCACTGCGCCAGGTCTTTCTGCGCCGGCACGCGCTGCGCCGGGCAGTATCGGCATTGGCTGGAACGGGGTGGCTGGTGCCACGCGCTACACCCTGCAGGAAAGCAGCAATGGTGGTGGATGGGTCACGCTGTTCGACGGCAACGCGGGTTCCTATGCCACCGCCGCGCGTGGTGTGGGCAACTACGGCTATCGGGTTGCCGCCTGCAACGGCGCGGGCTGCGGACCCTGGTCGGCCACGTCGACGGTAGCGGTGATCGGACCGCCGACGATCGAGCCGGTGATCAGCGCGCCGGGCCTGGTGAACGTGCCGCAGTACAGCCTGAGCTGGTCGGTGCCGGCCAACAGCGAGAGCTTCGTGCTGGAGGAGAGTGCCAACGGTGGTGGCTGGACGGTGGTGCATAACGGCGGCGGGAACAGCTTTGGTGCCAGCCGTGGCAAAGGCAGCTACGCCTATCGCGTGAGGGCGTGCAATTTCGCGGGGTGCAGTCCGTACTCGGGCATTGCGACGGTTGTGGTCGCACTTCCGCCAGGGACACCCTACTTCTATCTTGCGGAATGGCTGACCACTCGCAAGGCACCGTATCAGGTGCAGTGCTCGGTGGGATGGAATCAAGTGCCTGATGCCACCGAGTACCAGCTTGAGAGTGGCGGCGGAGGAAAGCGTTTGTATACCGGGCCCAACGCCTACGTGAGTGCAGACGGGAATGCCTACTGCGCCGGCGACTATCGCGTGCGTGCCTGCAATGCCGGTGGTTGCTCGCCGTGGTCGGCCGATCATCCCGTCACCCGCGGCGTACTGAGCTGGGACTAAGCCATGAATGGACTCTCTTTGCTGTTGATTCGGGCGGTGCTCACGGTGGTGGTGCTGGCGGCCTGTGTAGCTCCGGCGGCCGCACAGGAAGTCGTCGAGTACATCCACACTGATGCACTGGGTTCACCGGTGGCGATCACCGATGCCAGCGGAAACGTCATCGAGCGTACGGTGTATGAGCCGTATGGGGCGGTGGTGAATCGGCCGTTGAAGGATGGGCC